>DASQGK010000001.1:0-34612 GCA_035632655.1 Steroidobacteraceae bacterium
CCGGCCGCCAGGCCGACCGAGGAGATCAAGGTGATCGGCCTGCGGCGGCTCATCGCGCAGCGCCTGAGCGAGGCCAAGCGCAACATCCCGCACTTCGCCTACGTCGAGGAGCTCGATGTCACCGAGCTCGAGGCGCTGCGCCGTCACCTCAACTCGAAGCTCGAGCGTGGCGCTCCCGCGCTCACCTACCTGCCGTTCCTCGGGCTGGCGCTGGTGCGCGTGCTCAAGGACTTCCCACAATGCAACGCGCACTACGACGCCGAGCGCGGCGTCATCATCCGCCACGCGGCGGTGCACCTCGGTGTCGCGACCCAGACCCCCGACGGGCTCAAGGTGCCGGTGGTACGCGATGCCGACCGGCTGACGCTGTGGGAGCTGGCGGGCGAGATTCGCCGCGTGAGCGAGGCGGCGCGCACCAACAAGGCGACGCGCGAGGAGCTCGCGGGCTCGACCATCACCGTCACCAGTCTCGGCCGGCTCGGCGGTATCGCCAGCACGCCCATCATCAACGCGCCGGAGGTGGCGATCATCGGCGTCAATCGGGCCGTCGAGCGGCCGGTGGTGCGCGATGGCGCGATCGCGATCCGCCTGACCATGAACCTCTCCTCATCCTTCGATCACCGCTTCGTCGACGGCTACGACGCCGCGGCCATGATCCAGGCGCTGAAAGAGTGCCTCGAGCACCCCGCGACGATTTTCATCGACGGTTGAATCCCGCGCCGCGCCGGTCAGTCCCGCCGCGGGCGCGGGCGCTGCGCGCTAGAGGGGATGCTCGCTGCCGCCCGCGTACTTCTTCTCGCCCGCCGTGACACGCAGCGTCATGCGGTTCTGCTGCGGGGGCAGCGGACAGGTCGCGAATTCGTTGAGGGCGCAGGGCGGGTTGTAGGCCTTGTTGAAGTCCACCGCGACGGAGGAGCCCTGCGGGAGCGGCACATCGAGGAAGCGCCCACCGCCGTAGGTCTCATGTCCGCTGGTGCCGTCGGCGAACATGACGAACAGCTCGGTATCGCCCGGTTCCAGCACCGCATCGAGCCGCCACTCGCGTCCGTCCTTGTTGAACACCAGCGCCCCCGGGGACTCCATCTCGAGCGCCATGCCGAGTACGTTCACGATCGGTACATGATGCACCGGCTGGTAGCGCTCGAAGCGCGCGCTCACCACCCACGCGGTGCTCACCGGAAAATACTCGAGGCCGCGGAAACTCCGGCGCTGCGGGTTGGCAAGGTCGCGGACCCGCACGCCCAGCCTGCCGGCGCGCTCGATGACCTGAAAGCGCAGTGTGCCGCTCTCGAGCACCGTCGGCCGGCCGCTCGTGTCGGGAGCCAGGTCGAGCGCGCTCACCGGCGTTCCCGCGTGCGTGACGCCGCTCTCGGGCGCGGCGCTGAAGCGCACCTGCCGTCCGCTCAGCGCGAAGGTGCCGGCGTGCGGGGCGAGCGCGGGGTTGTCGAGGACCAGCGAGTTGGAAGCGGCGCGGCCGAAGCTGTTGTCGCCCTGGCGCAGCCAGAAGAGTCCCGTGAGCGTCAGCCAGCCCTCATCACCGGTGAGGCCGGCTCGCCGCTGTGCACGCCACTGCTCGATCGCAGCCCGCTCGGACTCGAGCGCGGCCGCAGCGGCGCTCGCGCCCAGGGCCGCCGCCGGCGCCAGGCTCGCCGCCAGGGCGAGGAGCAGCAGCGAGAGCCCGTCCCGGTGACGGCGGGTCGCGAGGCGGCGGGACATGCGGCGGTTCCCTGAGGGCCGGTGATGCAATGATGCCATCACGGCTCGCGTCCGAGGATCTCCTCGCGGACGTCGGCGATCTCACGGGCACGCGAGGGCCTCGCTCCCTCGCAGCGCTCCGGCCGGGGGCAGCGGGCACTGCGCGGACAGATGACGCGGGCCGGTGAGCTCAGGGCATCGTCGATCCAGGCGATGTTGAGCACGTTGGCGAGTGCACCGAGGGAATGCGCCGCGTCTTTGGGAATACGGGCTTCCCCCCGCCGATGCAGGCACTCGCGCAGGATCGCATCGACCGCGGCCGCGCTGTCGACCCCGTTGGCATCGAGTGCGGGCACGAGGTCGACTCCGACCGACAGCACGTGGTGGTTGCCGGCCATGTCGCGCACGCGCAGCGAGTGGCAGCAATAAAGCAGTGAGCGCTCGCCATCGCGCAGCACCGAGACCTGCGAGCCGGACTCCCCGTGCCCGCCGTCGATCATGCGGAACACCGCCCAGTTGGGACACGGATCGCTCACCTGAGCGAGGTTGCCCCAGGGCAGCGGAATGCCGTTGCCGCGATAGACCGCGCGCAGGTACCCCGGCGGATAGGCATCGAAGAAATGCCAGTAGGGGTAGGGCGACACCTTGGTCATGCGCCGCATCACCACCGCCGGGGTCAGCTCGAGCTTCACTGCGGCTTCCACCCGGTGACGCTCGCGCGCCAGGAAGCGGCGGAACGGCAAGCGTGGAGCGAGCAGCGCGCCGGCGAAGAAGCTGCACTCGAAGTCCCGCCAGGCGTGCAGCACATCCTGCGGCTCGAGCCCCGCCGCGCCCGAGCCGCCCTCGGGGCTGCCGCCCATCTCTCCACCGGTCGCGTGCGGGGATTTGAGTCCGTCCCCGCCGTGCAGCACCTTGTGGGCGATGTGCGCGGCCAGGTCGAACTTGAGGCGTGCCGGGTCCGACTGCAGCGCGCGGTTCGCGTAAATGACGTTGGGGGCCTCGTAGAACGAGCGCACCATGCTGCGCACCTCGCGGTCCTTGTCGCGCGCCAGCAGCGGTTTTCTCTCGAACCAGCGGATCTCGAGCCCGTGGCGCCTGGCCAGGCGGGTCAGATCCTCCACCCCGAGGGGGAAGCGCCGCTCGCCGACCGACTCGGCCGCCCGCTCCAGATCCGGGAAGTCGTTATGTGACATCTCCTGGTGCGAGCGGATGAGGAGGTGCGCGAACTGCCGCCCGCTGGTGCCGGTCTGCGCCAGGAGCTCGGGGATCGCCGCCTGCAGGAGGTTCCGGGAGAAGAGAAAGGCGGGTTCGAAAGGCATGCGCGCCGCGCCGGCCGGCGCTTCGGCCGCCGCAGGCTCGGCTCCGGTGCTCTCGTCGAGGAACCACTCGGGGGTACGCTGAAAGACCGTGGCGAGAAGCTCGAGCAGCGCGGGCGCGGGGCGCCGCTTGCCGCTCTCGATCATGCTCAGATAGGACACCGAGGGGGCGAGATCCGCGCTCCTCTGGATGCAGCGCACCGAGAGCTCCTCGAGCGTGAGCCCGTTGCGTTTGCGCAGGGCGCGCAGCTTGGTGCCGAGGAAATGTCCGCGTCGTACGAGCCGGGCCATATGTCACGTGTCTGGGTCGATCGGACTACCGTCCTGTGAAATTAACAGTGTGAAGTTTTCATAGTCAAATTCCCATCGCCTGAGGGTATGCTGTGGACATGAACGAGGGCGCAGAACAGCGGGCCTATTCGCGCGAGCCGGGGGGACCCAAGGTCGAGATCCTCGGCTCCCCGGTCGAGCGCTCCGGGGAGGTGTTGACGCCGCTGGCGCTGCAGCTGCTCGCGAGCCTGCACCGCCGCTTCAACGCACGGCGGCTCGAGCTGCTTGCCGAGCGCGTCCGGCGCCAGGCGGAGTTCGACGCCGGCGCGCTGCCGGACTTCCTCGCGAGCACCGCCGCGGTGCGGGCGGCCGAGTGGCGTGTGGCGCCGGTCCCGGCGGATCTCGCCGACCGGCGCGTCGAGATCACCGGTCCCGTCGAGCGCAAGATGATCATCAATGCGCTGAATGCGCCGGTGCGCACCTTCATGGCGGACTTCGAGGACGCCTGCTCTCCGACCTGGCAGAACCTGATCGCCGGCCAGGTGAACCTCGCGGATGCGGTGCGGCGCACGATCACCTTCCAGGACGCCGCCACCGGCAGGACTTATCGGCTGGCCGAGCGCACCGCCACCCTCATCGTGCGGCCGCGCGGCTGGCATCTGCCCGAGAAGCACGTGCGTGTGAACGGCGGCGGCGAGGCGGTGTCGGGCGCGCTGTTCGACTTCGCGCTCTACCTCGCCAACAACCACGCCGAGCTCAAGCGCCGGGGCACCGGTCCTTATTTCTACCTGCCGAAGCTCGAGAGCCACCTCGAGGCGCGGCTGTGGAACGATGTGTTTCTCGCCGCGCAGGATGCCCTGGGAATGCCGCGCGGGACCATCAAGGCCACGGTGCTCATCGAGACGCTGCCGGCGGCCTTCGAGATGGATGAGATTCTCCATGAGCTGCGCGAGCACTCCGCCGGGCTCAATTGCGGCCGCTGGGACTACATCTTCAGCTTCATCAAGAAATTCCGCAGCCGCGCCGACTTCCTGCTCCCGGACCGCGCCAGCGTCACCATGGAGCGGCACTTCCTCAAGTCATACGTCGATCTGCTGATCAAGACCTGTCACCGGCGCGGCGCGCACGCCATGGGCGGCATGGCCGCGCAGATTCCGATCCGCGACGACCCGGCGGCCAACGAGGCGGCCATGGCGCGGGTGCGCGCCGACAAGCTGCGCGAGGCACGCGCCGGGCACGACGGCACCTGGATCGCGCATCCCGGGCTCGCGACCGTGGCGCGTGAGCCCTTCGATGCGGTGATGTCGGGACCGAACCAGCTCGGGGTGCTGCGCACGGAAGTCGCGGTGACGGCGCGCGACCTGCTGACGGTCCCCGACGGCGCGATCACCGAGGAAGGGCTGCGCGGCAACCTGCGCGTCGGCGTGCAGTATCTGGAGGCCTGGCTGCGCGGCAACGGCTGCGTGCCGCTCTATAACCTCATGGAGGACGCCGCCACAGCCGAGATCTGCCGCGCGCAGCTGTGGCAGTGGTTGCGCCACGGTGCCCGCACCAGCGATGGCGCCGCCGTCACGGAGGCGCGCCTCAGCCGCCTGCTAGGTGCGGAGCTCGACCGCATCCACGGCGAGGTGGGCGCGGCGCGCCTCAGCCAGGGCCTGTTCCCGACGGCGGCGCGGCTCTTCGAGCAGATGATCAAGGCGCAGACCTTCGATGAGTTCCTGACGCTGCCCGCGTATGAGCTGCTCGAATGAGCGAAACACGACACGGAGACACCCGCAACATGAGCGACAGCACCATCACGACCCTGTCCCGGTCCCTGCCCTCCGCCGAGGAGCTGCGCCGGGCGTGGCGCGAGAGTCCGCGCTGGCGCGGCATCGAGCGCGGCTACGACGCCGGCGATGTGGTGCGGCTGCGCGGCACGATCCCGGTCGAGCATTCGGTGGCGAAGCTCACCGCCGAGAAACTCTGGCGGTATTTCGCCGACCGGCCGTTCGTCAACGCCCTCGGCGCCCTCACCGGCAACCAGGCGATGCAGCAGGTGAAAGCGGGGCTCGATGCGATTTATCTCTCCGGCTGGCAGGTCGCGGGCGATGCCAACCTCGCCGGCGAGATGTATCCGGATCAGTCGCTGTATCCCGCGGATTCCGTGCCTGCCGTGGTACGGCGCATCAACAACACGCTGCGCCGCGCCGATGAGATTCACCACGCCGAGGGCGATGACTCCATCGACTGGCTGAAGCCGATCGTCGCCGACGCCGAGGCCGGCTTCGGCGGCGTGCTCAACGCCTTCGAGCTGATGAAGCAGATGATCGATGCGGGCGCCGCCGGCGTGCACTTCGAGGACCAGCTGTCATCGGCCAAGAAGTGCGGCCACATGGGCGGCAAGGTACTGGTGCCGACCCAGGAGGCCATTGCCAAGCTCGTCGCCGCGCGGCTGGCAGCGGATGTCTGCAACGTGCCGACGGTGCTCATCGCGCGCACCGACGCCGAAGGGGCGACGCTGCTGACTTCGGACGTCGACGAGCGTGACCGGCCGTTCATCGACGCCTCCAGGGGCCGCACCGCGGAGGGATTCTTCCCGGTGAAGGCGGGACTCGCCGCCGCGATCGCACGCGGCTGCGCCTATGCGCCTTACGCGGACCTGGTGTGGTGCGAGACCGCCAAGCCGGACCTGGAAGAGGCCCGCGAATTCGCCGAGGGCGTCCACGCGCGCTATCCCGGGAAGATGCTGGCCTACAACTGCTCGCCGTCCTTCAACTGGAAGCGAAAGCTCGACGACGCTCAGATCGCGCGTTTCCAGCGCGAGCTCGGCGCCATGGGCTACCGCTTCCAGTTCATCACCCTCGCCGGCTTCCATGCGCTCAACTACTCGATGTTCGACCTGGCGCGTGCCTACAAGGCTCAGCAGATGACCGCCTACGTGGCGCTGCAGCAGGCGGAGTTCGCCGCCGAGAGCGCCGGCTACACCGCCACCAAGCACCAGCGCGAGGTGGGTGCCGGCTACTTCGATGCGGTAACGCAGGTAGTGAGCGGCGGCAACTCCTCGATCACGGCCCTGACGGGCAGCACCGAGGAGCAGCAGTTTGCCGGGGCGAAGAAGCCGCCGCGGCTCGGAAAAGCCGGGTAGGGCCTTAAGCCGCCGCCGTTGCCGATGAGCAGGGCGCCAAAGCCGCGCCTTTGGCGCCCGGCAGTTCATATCTTAAAAAACATTGATATTTCAGTAGCTTAAGACTCGCCTGGCTCGCACCGCGAGCCGCCCTCCGGCGAGGTCGCACGCCTGCGCGCGGGTCACTTGAAACCGGCGGCACCGTACCTATTTTTTTGGCCGCTCAAGCCAACGCATAGGAGGTGTTTGCCATGTTCGAGAATCTGTTCGGTGAGTTCGACACCGATCTGTTCGATCACTTCAGACGCCTGGAGAGCGAGATGAGCCAGCGGCTGGGGCAAGTCTCCTGGCCAGCCGGTATCCGCGCCGCGCAGCGCGGCTCGTTTCCTCCCATCAACGTCGGTGCTACTCCTGAGCGCGTCGA
Source organism: Steroidobacteraceae bacterium (assembly GCA_035632655.1). Classification (GTDB taxonomy): domain Bacteria; phylum Pseudomonadota; class Gammaproteobacteria; order Steroidobacterales; family Steroidobacteraceae; genus 13-2-20CM-66-19. The sequence goes on from DASQGK010000001.1 coordinate 6,812, forward strand.
TGTGTATCTGTTCGCGGCGGGGCTGGATGCGAGCAAGCTCGAGGTGTCGATCCAGCACAATCTGCTGTCTCTCTCCGGCAGCCGCAGAGTCGAGCCCAACCAGAAGGCGGAGTATTACCGGCGCGAGCGCTACGACGGGGACTTCAGGCGCGTCATCACACTGCCCGACGACGTGGACCCGGAGCGGGTGGAGGCCAGGTACCGCAACGGGGTGTTACAGATCACCGTTCAGCGCCGCGAGGCCGCGCGGCCACGGCAGATCGCCGTGAACTGAGCGCAAGAGGAGACACACATGACTGACCAGGATGTTGCAAACCAGGAATCTGCCGCCACCGGGACGAAGGCGAGGGAGCGGCAGAGGGAGAGCGTGATCATCCCGATGGTCGACATCTTCGAGGATGCCCACCAGATCACGGTGCAGGCGGAGATGCCCGGCGTGTCCAGAGACAAGCTCAATGTCCAGGCCGACCGTAACGGGCTGCTGCTCGAGGGAGACATGGAAATCGACATGCCGGCGGGGATGACGGCACTGCATGCGGACCTGCAGACGACCCGTTACCGGCGCAGCTTCGTTCTGAGCGGCGAGCTCGAGACCGAACGGATCGAGGCAAGCCTCAAGGACGGGGTGCTGACGGTTCGGATCCCGAAGCGCGTCGAGTTCCGCACGCGCAGGATCAAGGTCAACGTTCCATGAGAGCACGAGGCCCGGCCGGTCGCCGCGGCGATCGGCCGGCCTCGCAACGGCCTACTTGGCCGTCGGCATGATGAATTCCGGCCCCTTGGGCGTCGCCTGGGGCCAGCGCTCCATGATGGATTTCTGGCGCGTGTAGAAGCGCACCCCTTCCTCACCGTAGGCATGGGTATCGCCGAAGAGGCTGCCCTTCCAGCCGCCGAACCCATGCCAGGCCATGGGCACCGGGATCGGTACGTTGATGCCCACCATTCCGACCTGGATGCGGCGTCCGAACTCCCGTGCCACGTGCCCGTCGCGGGTGTAGCAGGCGACGCCGTTGGCGAGCGGATGAGAGTTGACGAGCTCGACGGCGGCGGCGAAGTCCGGCACCCGCACGCAGCACAGCACCGGGCCAAAAATCTCCTCCTGATAGATGCGCATCGCGGGCGTCACGCGATCGAAGAGAGTGGGGGCCAGCCAGAAGCCCCGCTCCTGGCCTGCGATGGTGAAGGGCCGCCCGGCGGCGTCCACTCTGCCGTCGACCACCAGCTCAGCGCCCGCAGCCTGGCCATCGGCAATGTAGCCGCGGATGCGCTCGAGCGCGGCCGCGTTGATCACGGGCCCCATCTCGGCTTCCGGCTTCATGCCGTCGGCCACCTTGAGCTGTCGCGCGCGTGCGGCGAGCTCGCGCACGAGGCCGTCACCGACCCCGCCGACCAGCACCGCCACCGAGATGGCCATGCAGCGCTCGCCGGCCGAGCCGTAGGCGGCGCCGATGAGGGCGTCGGCCGCCTGCTCGAGATCGGCGTCGGGCATGACGACCATGTGATTCTTGGCCCCGCCGAGCGCCTGCACGCGCTTGCCGTGCTGCGCACCACGCTGGTAGATCGAGTGCGCGATCGGCGTCGAGCCGACGAAGCTCAGCGCCTTGACGTCCGCATCCCTGAGCAGCGCCTCCACCGCCCGGCCATCGCCCTGCACGACGTTGAAGACTCCGGCCGGCAGGCCCGCCTCGGCGAGCAGCTGTCCCATCAGCACCGCTGCGGACGGGTCGCGTTCGCTCGGCTTCAGCACGAAGCTGTTACCGCAGGCGATGGCGAGCGGAAACATCCAGCAGGGCACCATGCAGGGGAAGTTGAACGGTGTGACGCCCGCGACCACGCCCAGCGGCTGGCGCAGCGTCCAGTTGTCGATGCCGGTCGACACCTGGTCGGTGAAGTCGCCTTTGAGGAGCTGCGGGATGCCGCAGGCGAACTCGACGATCTCGATGCCGCGGGTGACTTCGCCCTGCGCATCCGCGAACACCTTGCCGTGCTCGGCGGTGATCAGCCGCGCGAGCGCATCGCGCTCGCGGTTGAGGAGATTGAGGAAGCCCGCAAGCACCCGGGCACGACGTACCGGCGGAGTATCGGCCCATGCCGGCCATGCGCCGCGCGCACTCGCTACCGCGGCCCTCACTTCCTCGTCCGTGGCGAGCGCCACGCGCCGCGCGACCCTGCCGGTCGCGGGATTGAAGATATCGAGGAGCGTGCCGCTGCCGCGCTGCGCCCGCCCGCCGATCCAGTGCGGCACGGTCTCGAGGGTCTGCGCGGATTCGCCGGGTGTTCGGGAAGCAATGGTGGAGATGGCCATGCGGGCGATCATAGACCACGCCGGGGGCCGCCCGCATACTGCGCCGCGATGACGGTGCAAGCCCTCTTTCCGACACTGGTGTACTCAGCAAGGCTGCGCGCGCCGGCGCTCAATGCGCGGCTGCTGCGCGAATGCCGGCAGCTGCGCACCGACGATGCGGCGGGGCGTCGCTGGTCCGCCCGCAACTATCCCGGCGGCTACACCTCCTACGGCTCGGCGAGCCGCATGCACACGCTGTCGCCGACCTTCGCTGCGCTCAGTCGCGCTATCGATAAGCATGTCGCGCGCTTTGCGCGCACGCTGGAGTTCGATCTCGCCGGCCGCGCACTCACCATGACCGACTGCTGGGTCAACATCATGGGCCGTGGCGCAACCCACGGGCTGCACCTGCATCCTTTGTCCACCATCAGCGGCACCTACTACGTTGCAGCGCCGCCGCACTCCGCCGGGCTCAAGCTCGAGGATCCGCGGCTCGAGCGTTACATGGCGGCTCCGCCGCGGCGCGCCGGCGCGCGTAAGCACCGTGCCTGGGTCACGCTCGGCGTCCGCGCCGGGCAGCTGGTGCTGTTCGAGAGCTGGCTGCGGCACGAGGTCGCTGCGAACCCCGCGGCCGCCGAGCGGGTCAGCGTGAGCTTCAATTACAGCTGGTTCTAGCTGCCGCGCCGACGCGCCTGGGCGCGCCGGACTACCCGAGGCGCCGCTGCGGGCCCTCAATATAGGAGCAATTCAGCCGGCGTTCAGTGCGGGTCCGTCAGCTTGGAGGCGTGTTAAGGAGGACATCCCATGCGTAATCTCGTCCGCGCCCTGGCCTGTACGCTGCTTCTCGCCGCGCTGCCCGCGATGTCGCATGCCGCGGTGTTCGTCTCGGTCAGCATCGCGCCACCGGCGCTGCCTGTGTACGAGCTTCCGCCGGAGCCGGGTCCCGGGTTTGTCTGGACCCCCGGCTATTGGGCGTGGGATGGCGCTGAGTACTACTGGGTCCCGGGCACCTGGGTGCTGGCCCCGGTGGGCTTGCTCTGGACGCCCGGCTACTGGGGTTGGAATGGCGGCCTCTTCGTATGGAACGAAGGCTACTGGGGTCCGCAGGTCGGCTTCTACGGCGGCGTCGACTACGGCTTTGGCTACCCGGGCGAGGGTTACCGGGGAGGCGAGTGGCGTGGCCGCGAGTTCGTAGAGAATCGAACGGTCATCAACACCGTCACCATCAACCGCGTGAGCTATAACGGCGGCCGGGGCGGCATCGCCGCCCGTCCGACGAGCCGCGAGATGATGGTGGCCCGCGAGCCTCACCAGGCGCCCATCGGCGTGCAACGCCAGCAGCGGCAGATGGCCTCCCGGAACCGCGAGCTGCGCGCTTCGGTGAATGGCGGGCGACCGCCCATCGCGGCAACGCCGCGACCGGGCGTGTTCTCGGGGGCGGGCATCGTCGCGGCGCGTGACAGCGCGCGCGGCGGTGGCTTCCGCACGGCCGAACGATCCAACGAGGGGCCGCGGGGCAACGGCACACAGGCCAGAGGCAACTCGTTTGCGCCGCCGCGCGGGTCCGCGGAGCCGCAGCGCGAGCCGTCGCGCGGCGCGTTCGGGCAGCCGCAGCGCGAGCCGTCGCGCGGCGCCTTAGGACAGCCGCAGCGCGAGGAGCGTGGGCCGCTGCGCCCGCAGGAAACGCGTCCGCAGGAGCGCCTGGCGCCGCAGGGCCGCTCGTCGTGGCCGGTGGAGCGTCCGCAGGCGCAGGAACGCCGCCCGCAGCAGGAACGTCCTCAACAGCAGGAGCGCCGCCCGCAGCAGGAACGTCCTCAACAGCAGGAACGTCCTCAGCAGCGCGAGCAGCGTCCGCAGCAGCGCGAGGAGCGACGCCCGGATGAGCCGCACACGCAGGCGCGCCTGCTGCAGCCACAGCGCATGCAGTTCGAGGCGCGTCGGCCGCAACAGTACGCGCGTTACGCGCGCCCCGAGGTCACAGCCCGCCCGCAGCCGCAGGAGCGGGCGCCGGCTCGGGCAGAGCGCCAGGAGCAGCGCCAGGTGCGCAACGAGCCGCGCGCCGAGCGTCAACACGGCGGCTGATCTGCGTATCGCGAGACTTCCGCAGCTACAACACCCGGCGCAGCCAGGCGGCGATATCGGCGACTTCCTGAGGGGAGACGCTGTGGGGCATGGGATAGGCATGCCATTCGACGGCATAGCCGGCGGCCTCGAGCGAAGCGCGCGCCTGCTCGCCGAGCGCCGCGGCGACGATCGGGTCCTGCAGGCCATGCGCGAGGAAAATCGGCGTGGCCTGATTCGCCGGATTGCGCTCCGCCTTGAAGCGATCCGCGAGCAGCAGATAGCACGAGAGGCCCATGATCCCCGCGAGTTTCTGCGGATAGCGGATGCCGGCCACGAGGGCGAGGGCGCCGCCCTGGGAAAATCCCGCCAGCACGATCCTCTCGCTCGGCACGCCGCGCTCGTTCTCGCGGCGGATCAGTCCTTCGATCGTTGCCTGTGAGGCGCGGATGCCGGTCTCGTCCTCGGGGCCGCGGCGCTCGAGACTCACGATGTCGTACCAGGCACGCATCGCGTAGCCGCCGTTGAGCGTCACGGGGCGGATCGGCGCGTGCGGAAACACGAAGCGCAGAGCGCGCTCGCCGGGGCGGACCAACTCGGGCACGATGGGCTCGAAATCATGACCGTCCGCGCCGAGCCCATGCAGCCAGATCACCGACCCCGACGGATTGGGACCCGTTTCGATCTCGACCGCTTCCCGTGACACCGATGGCTCCTGACTCTGTATGCGAGCGTCATACTAGAGCAGGCACGCTGCGGGCGGTACCGCCTGCCGGAGACGGCGCGCCATGAGTGCGCGTCGCCGGCGGCGCCGCCCGCGCGGGCGCCTCTGGCCGAAAGCAGGCACCTGGAAGCGCTGGACGCGGACCCTGCGCCGCGCGCCGCCGTCGCTGCAGCTCATGATCGTGTGCGCGGCGATCGCGCTGCTGGCGCTCGCGGTCAACGGCCTCTATCAGATGGCGCGCAAGCCCACCGAGCTGTTCTTTCCGGTGAGCGGCGCGCTCTACAAGACGCCGGCGGAGACCTGGCGCGACTACGCGACGCTCTTTCGCCGCTATTCGACTGCCACGATCGCTCCGGAGCTCCTCGCCGCCCTTGCGCAGGTGGAGGGCTCCGGCAATCCGCTGGTGCGTACCTACTGGCGCTGGACCTGGGCGTCGCGGCCGTTCGATGTGTACCGCCCGGCCTCGAGCGCAGTCGGCATGTACCAGATGACCGACGGCACCTTCGATCAGGCGCGGCACTACTGCATTCACCATCACGTGCTGACGCGCGAAGGTCCCTGGAACGATCTCGGCTCCTGCTGGTTCAACCGTCTCTATCTGCGGGTGCTGCCGGGCGATGCGGTGGAGCTCACCGCCGCCTACCTCGATCTCGAGCTCGCGAATATCCTCGGCCCGCGCCGCAGCGCGGCACACTCCGCCGATATCCGCCATGTCGCGGCCGTCGTGCACCTGTGCGGAGCGGGCGCGGCGGAATCCTACGTGCGGCGCGGCCTGCGCTTTACCGAAGGGGAGCGTTGTGGAGACCACGACCCCCGCACGTACCTGCAGCGGCTCGATGCCATGTACCTGGTGTTCGTGCGCCTCGCCGCGCAGGAGGCCGCGTCTCAGTGATGGTGGCCGCCGGCCCCGTGCACGTGCCCGTGGGCGAGCTCCTCTTCGCTCGCGGTCCGCACGGCGGTGATCTCGACCTCGAACTTCAGGTTCTGCCCGGCGAGCGGATGATTGCCGTCGAGGGTCACCATGTCGCCGGCAATGTGCGTGACCGTGACGGCACGGTAGCCCTGCTCGGTGCCTGCCTGCAGTCGCATGCCGACGCGCAGGTCGGCGATGCCCTTGAGCGCTCGCCGCGGTACCTTCTGCACGAGGGCGCGGTCGTATTCGCCATATCCATCCGCGGCGGGAACCCGTACCGTCAGGCGCTCGCCGGCATCACGGCCGGTCAGCGCACGCTCGAGGCCGGGGATTATGTTCCCGTGGCCATGCAGGTAAGCGAGCGGCTCGCGGCCGGAGGAGCTGTCCAGTACCTTTTCCGTCTCGTCCGTGAGCGTGTAATGGATTGTGACGACGTCGTTCTGTGCGATGGGCATACTGGCATCCGCGACGAAATGCTGCACAGTGCAGGGCCGCGAAGAATACCATTAGCACCCGTTTTTTTGAGTTCGGCGGCGCGGGTGCCGCTCAGGAAGGCCCTATGAGATTGGTTGGAACGGTGTTACTCGGCGCCGCCGCGTCAATGATCGCGCTCGGCGCGGTCGCGACACCCAAGGATGCAGGAAAGTCCCCCATGGCCGACAACCCCTTCGCCCGTCCGAGCACGCTGCCTTTCCAGCTGCCGCCCTTCGACAAGATCCACGACAGCGACTACCAGCCGGCCTTCGAGGCGGGGATGCGCGAGCACTTAGGGGAAGTGAAAGCGATCGCGCACAACCCGCACCCTGCCACCTTCGACAACACCATCGTCGCGCTCGAGCGCTCCGGCCAGTTGCTCGACCGGGTGGCCACCGCGTTCTTCAATCTCAACTCCTGCAATACCGACCCGCAGATGCAGCAGGTGGAGACGCAGATGGCGCCGAAGCTCACGGCGCACCAGGATGCGATCTATCTCGATCCGGCGCTGTGGGCGCGGGTCGATGCCCTCTATCAGAAGCGCGCCACCCTCGGGCTCGATCCGGAGTCGCTGCAGCTCCTGACCCGCTACCACACCCGCTTCGTGCGCGCCGGGGCGCAGCTCGCGCCGCAGGACAAGGAGCGGCTGCGCGCCCTCAATACGCAGCTGTCCTCCCTCACCACGCGCTTCCGCCAGAACGTGCTCAAAGCCACCGCCGACGGCGCCGTGGTGGTCGACCGCGTGGCCGATCTCGACGGCCTGACGCCGGTGCAGATCGGAGCCGCAGCACAGGCGGCGGCCGATCGGGGCCTGAAGGACAAGTGGGTGATCGCGCTGCAGAACACCACCCAGCAGCCGCTGCTCGCCAACCTCACGAACCGCAGCCTGCGCGAGCGCATCTACCGCGCTTCCGTCAGCCGTGGCCTCGACGGTGCCACCGACAACCGCGGGGTCATCACGCAGATCGTGCGGCTGCGGGCCGAGCGCGCCGCTCTCCTCGGCTATCCGGATCACGCCGCCTATGTGCTCGAGGACGAGTCGGCGGGCAACCCGCAGGCGGTCGCCGACATGATCAGGCAGGTGGCCCCGGCGGCGCTCAAACGCGCACGCGAGGAAGCCGCCGACATTCAGAAGCTGATCGATGCACAGGCGGCGGCGCGCGGCGTGTCTTCGTTCCCGCTGCAGCCCTGGGACTGGACCTTCTACGCCGAGCAGGTGCGCAAGCAGCACTACGCCTTCGATCAGGCGCAGGTGGCGCCCTATTTCGAGCTCGAGCGCGTGCTGCGCGACGGCGTGTTCTACGCCGCGCACGAGCTCTACGGCCTCTCTTTCAAGGAGCGCAAGGACCTGCCGGTGTATCAGTCCGACGTGCGCGTGTTCGAAGTCTCGGACGCCGGCGGCCAGCCGCTGGCGCTGTTCATCGCGGACTATTTTGCACGCGACAACAAGGAGGGCGGCGCGTGGATGAACAGCTACGTGGACCAGTCGAAGCTGCTGGGGCGGCGCCCGGTGGTCGCCAATCACCTGAACATCCCCAAGCCCCAGGCCGGACAGCCGGTGCTGCTCACCTTCGATGAGGTGACGGGGATGTTTCACGAGTTCGGCCACGCCCTGCACGGCATGTTGTCGGACGTGCATTACCCGACGCTGTCCGGTACCGCCGTGCCGCGCGACTTCGTCGAGTACCCCTCTCAGTACAACGAGATGTGGGCGCGCGAGCCGAAGGTGGTCGAACACTATGCGCACGACTACCGCACCGGCGCGCCGATGCCCCCGGAGCTGCTGGCCAAGGTGCTGGCGGCGACCAAGTTCAACCAGGGGTACGCCACGCTGGAGTACATCGAGGCCGCCCAGGTCGATCTCGCCTGGCATCTGATCGATGCTGCGCGGGCGCCGCAACCGGCGGATGTGCAGAGCTTCGAGACCGCTGCGCTGAAGCAGGCCGGCCTCGAGTACGCGCCGGTACCGCCGCGCTATCACTCGGATTACTTCTCGCACATCTTTGCGGGTGGCTATTCGTCCGGCTACTACGCGTACCTCTGGAGCGAGGTGCTGGCGCGCGACACCGGCCAGTGGTTCCACAGCCACGGGGGCATGACGCCCGAGAACGGGCAGACGCTTCGCCGCATGGTGCTGTCGCGCGGGCGCACCCAGGATCCGCAGGTGCTGTTCCGGAATTTCTACGGGCGCGCCCCCGACATCGGGCCGCTGCTCGAGTACCGGGGGCTCGCGGGCGGAGGCTGAGGGCCTCGGCCAGGACGAATCTGCCAGAAAACTGCCATCCGCACGGCGAGGACCGGGCTGGCCGCCTCGTGCAAGAGTCCAAAACACGGCGGTCAGGCGCCGGCCACGACGGGGGACTCATGCAGGCGCACGGGCAACGCTCGACGATTCTCTGGTACCTGGGGCTGACCGCCGCTTTCAGCAGCGTCTTTTGGGCCCTCATCATCGCTCGCGGGCACTTTCAGGGCGGACTCTATACGCCGTGCCTGATGTGGTGCCCGGGGCTCGCGGCACTCGCGGTCTGGCGCTTCAAGCGTCTGGAGCTGCGCTCGCTCGGGCTGCGATGGGGCGGCACGCGCTATGCGCTGCTCGGCTACGTCATGCCGCTCGCCTATGCAACTATCGGCTACAGCCTGATCTGGCTCCTCGGTCTTGGCTTGTTTCCGGATCCCGAGGCGGTCGCCGGGACCGCGAAGAGCCTCGGCTGGACGTCGACCAGCCCGGCGGCGTTCCTGCTGTTGTATCTGCTGCGTATCGGCGCCTTTTCCGTGCCGGCGGCTTTGACGACCGCACTGGGGGAGGAGATCGGCTGGCGTGGCTTGCTCACTCCCCTGATGGTGCAGCGCTTCGGCTTTACGCGGGGCAGTCTCAGTGTCGGACTCATCTGGGCGGCATGGCACATGCCGCTATTGCTGTTTGCGGATTACAACACCGGCACCCCCTGGTGGTTCTCAATACCGTGCTTCTGCGCCCTCACGGTTGGCATCAGCATCATCATGTCCTGGCTCAGGCTGGTTTCAGCCAGCATCTGGCCCTGCGCGATACTTCACGCGAGCCACAATGCGTTCATTCAGGGCTTTTTCACTCCATTGACGAAGCCGACGAGCAGCATCACGCCGTACGTGATCGACGAGTTCGGCATTGCCGTGCCGCTGGTCGTGGTGCTGGTCGCGGCCGGTGTCTGGCTGAAGGGCAGACGCCTGTCCTGCGAGCTAGGCTGACGGGGCAGGCGGCGGCTCGGGGAGGGGAGCAGCGCGCCGCGTGCGGTCGATGGCCGCGACCAGCGCGCGCAAGGCTGCCAGCAGCGGCAGCTTCAGGCCCAGGGCGACGGCGCGCTCGTGTGCGAAGCCCAAGGTCTCGTGGACCTCGAGCGGACGTCCAGCCAGGAGATCCTGCAGGGAGGACATCCGGTGCTGCGGCACGTTGGCGCGATACTCGCTTCCGGCGCGGAGAATGAGACTCACCGCCGCGCCTTCGGGGAGCGCACACAGCTGCGCGGCCGGCAGCACCGCCTGATCGCTCAAGCCGATGCCGAGCGCGCGCGCCAGCGTTCCCATCTCGCGCACCAGCCGCACCAGCAGCAGCGCCGCGTCCGGATCCGACAGGTACTTCCAGGTCTCGGCGCGTGTCGCGACCGACAGTGCCATGAGTCCCACCCAGACGCAGAACTTCGACCATTCGAGCGTGACGATCTCGCGGGTGGCGGCGGCGCGCACGCCGGAGGCGTCGATGGCGCCTGCGAGCTCGCGCGCACGAGCCGAGTCGCTGCCGTCGAGCTCCCCGATCAGGATGTTCACGTTGCGCGTGAAGAGGACTTCCCCGTCCGGCAGCAGCTCCCCGCTCGTGTCGGCGAGGGCTCCGAGCACCCGCTGCGCCCCGAAGGCCGCTGTCAGCAGCTCGTTCTTCAACGGCCCGTTCTGAATCGAGAGGGTGACGCCGAAGCGGGCAGTCCTCAGGCCCGCGAGCGCCGCGCCGGTGCCGGGAGTCTTGGTCGCGACGATGAGCGCTCCCGCGCCCTCGAGGCGCGCAGGCTCACGCAGCGTGTGCACGGCGGTCGAAAAATCCGCCAGTCCGCGGATGCGCAGGCCGCGCCGCTCGAGCTCCTCCGCCCGCGCTCCGCGTGCCAGCATGGCCACCCGATGGCCGGCGCGCGCGAGGTGCGCGCCCACGATCGAGCCCATGGCGCCGGCTCCGAGGATCGCAAAGTCGAACTCGAACTCGCTCACTGCGGCAGCAGGTCCGATGCGAGCTTCATGTCAGAGCGCTTCGGCGATGTCCTGCATCAGGCCGCGGTCCTGCGGCTTGGTCTCGGGCGGATAGCGCTTCAGCACCCGGCCGTCGCGGCCGATCAGGAACTTCTCGAAATTCCAGCTGATGTCACCGGGGGTGCCGGACTCGGGCGCGGTGAGAAAAACATAGAGAGGATGGCGGTTCGCACCGTTGACATCGAGCTTGGCGCTCAATGGGAAGGTCACCTCGTAAGTCGTCTTGCAGAAGGCGGCGATCTCGGCTTCGCTCCCCGGCTCCTGGCTGCCAAACTGGTTGCAGGGGAAGCCGACGACCGTGAAGCCCTCGGGCGCGAGCTCGCGATGCAGCGCCTCGAGGGCGGTGTATTGCGGGGTGAGGCCGCAGCGGCTGGCCACGTTAACGGCCAGCGCCACCTTGCCGCGCAGCGCGCCGAGGAGGTCCCCGGTGCCGTCGATCCTGCTGACCGCGATGTCGTAGAAACCGCTCATGACTCCACTCCCGGGTCCGGCTTCGCATGTACGATACACCACCATCGGCTTAACATCGCCGGCGGCGCGGCAAGCGGAGACTGTCATGGCATCCGAGCTCAGCACAGCAGAGACCGGCAAGGTCGTCGAGACGCTCAACAAGATCCTCGAGCTCGAGCTCGCGGGGCTGGTGCGGTACCTGCACTACAGCTTCATGATCTTCGGTCACAACCGCATCCCGATCGTCGGCTGGCTGCGAGGGCAGGCTGACGAGGCGCAGGCGCACGCCGTACAGGCGGGCGAGCACATCACCAATTTAGGCGGCCATCCGTCGCTGCGCATCGGGGCGCTGCTCGAGACTCACAAGCACAACGTGGACGAGATTCTGCGCGAGGCGCTCGAGCACGAGCAGGAAGGGCTGGCCGAGTACCGCAAGCTCCTCGTCCAGACCGCCGGGCGCAACATCATGCTCGAGGAGTATGCGCGCACGCATATCGCTGCCGAGGAGGCGCACGTCGCCGACATCGGCAAGATGCTGCGCAAGCCGGGCTCGATTGCCTGAAGGGGTCAGGACGTCGGCTGAGGCGCCGCCGCGGGTGCCGCCGCGTGCAGATCGGCGAGCACCACCGCCTCCACCGTGTAGCCGGCTTCGATCCAGGCTTCGAGTCCGCCCCTGAGCGGGCGCACCCGCAGAAAGCCGTTATTCATCAGCAGCCGCGCCGCCTTGGCGGCGGAGGCCTCGTTGGGGCAGGTGCAATAGAGGACGATTTCCCGGTCGCGCGGCAGCTCGCCGAGATGACGGGCGACCTCCTGCACCGGCAGATGCAGTGCCCCGGGAATGCGCCGCAGCTCGATGGTCTGCGCGGTCGTCGAGCGCACATCGACGATCACGGGAGCCTGCTCTTCCTCCATGCGCCGCCGCAGCTCCTCGACCCCGATGCGCGCCATGTCGAGCGCCGCGTAGAAGCGGCGCCGTTCCCACCAGCGGTAGGCGATATAGGAGGCGAGCAGCACCAGCAGCACCACCGCCAGGGCGCCGCCCACCTGGGCCGCCTGCGGCAGCAGCTGCCCGATCTGCGAGCGCAGCAGCACACCGAGCAGCAGCGCGGTACCGACCCACAGTACCGAGCCAAGCGCGCTGAAGCAGATGAAGCGCACCGCGCCCATGCGGGTCGCACCGGCGAGGGGCGGGGCGATCAGCGCCAGCCCGGGAACGAACTTGGCGAACACCAGCGCCCGTGCACCCCAGCGTTCGAAGGCGCTCTGTGTCTCGCTCACGCATGAATCCGGGGATAGCGAGATGCGGCACAGCAGGCGCATCACCCGGCCTCCGTAGAGCCGGCCGGCGCCGTACCAGGTGCCGTCCGCGATCATGCAGGCGATGACTGCGAGGGCGTAGAGCTCGGCACCCGGCAGCCGTCCGTTGGCGGCCATGGCCCCGGCGATCACCAGCGTCGGTACGGCCGGTATCGGCAGACCGAGCTGCTCGAGCAGGACGTTGAGGAATACCAGGCCGAGACCGAAGGGCGCGCGCACCTGCCGATCTTGCGCCGCGAGCCGGTCGAGCGACAAGAAACGGGCGGAGGACCGCGCGCTACCCCTAATGGCTCAGAGCGCTGCGGCCCGAGCTTCAGCCCGGGAATTTGGTGAACAGGGCATCGACTGCGACGTCGATCCGTCTCTCCGCTTCAGGGCCGGTCGCCCGGTACAGGTCCTGATCGACCGAGGCATGCCAGAGGGGCTCCCTGGTCTTCGCATCGTAGAGATCGATGTCGATGGTTCCCTGACGGTATACGTACGGCATATCCCAGCCCCAGGCGCCGTAGGGTCCCCACGGACCGCCCCAGCCCCAATAGCCGTATCCGAACGGGCCATAGGGCCCACCGCCCGGGTACCAGTCGACCGCCGTGCTCGAGCCGATGCCGTAACCGACCAGACAATCGGAGTTGGCCGCGACGAGCGGGATACCGGCGGCCTGCATATGGGTCGTGATGGCGGCGCGCAGGCGGCTTTCATTCACGGGATTGGCGATGGTGCCTCGCATCGGGTTGTCGGTGCGGAAGGCGCCCGCCCACGCAAAGCTCTTGCACTGGCCCGGATGAAACGCAGCCCGGTTAACGTCCGACCGGACCTGCAGTGCGCAGCCTGCGAGAGCCCAGGTGAGCACTGCGGCCAGGGCAACAGCAACGAGCCGGGTCTTCATAATTCCTTCACCTCTGAGACCACATGCGGCGCCGACCGGCCTGCAATTCCCCAACGTTGGGGCCGGTGTTCGGTTGACCGCCCCACCGCACCCGGGAACGTCCCATAACAGATTGATTCTAGTCGATAATGCCCGCGTGTCGACGCCGCCTAAAGCGTTCCTCTCCTGGAGCTCGGGGAAGGACAGCGCCTACGCACTCTGCGAGGCGCGCCGCCTGGGACTCGCGGACGTGGCCGGCGTGCTCACGACGCTGAGTGAGGCCTACGACCGTGTCGCAATGCACGGGGTGCGTGCGAGCCTCCTCGAGCGGCAGATCAGTGCGCTGGGTCTGCCCTCGCTGAAAGTGATGCTGCCGAGCCCCTGCCCGAACGAGGTCTACGAGGCCCGCCTGGCGAGCGCCTGCGCCCAGCTCAAGGGCGAGGGCGTTCGGCACATCGTGTTCGGCGATCTCTACCTCGAGGACATCCGCGCTTACCGCGAGCGGCAGCTCGCCGCACTCGGAATGAGCGCGATCTTTCCGCTATGGCGGCGCGATACGGCGACCCTGGCCCGCGAGATGATCGCGCGCGGCCTCGAGGCGCACCTCGTGTGCGTCGATCCGCGCCGCCTCGACCGCAGCTTTGCCGGCCGCCGCTTCGATGCCGCGCTGCTCGCCGCTCTGCCGCCGGATGTGGATCCGTGCGGCGAGAACGGCGAGTTTCACACCGTGGTGTCGGCGGGTCCGATGTTCCCGGCACCCATCGCGGTGCGGGTCGGGGAAGTCGTCGAGCGCGAGGGCTTCGTGTTCGCGGACGTGCTCACCGACGGGGGGTAGAGCACCAATCGCGCCAGCAGCAGGCTCGCGAGCACCAGCAACGTGACTCCGCCGAGCGCGCCGCCACCGTGGCCGCCACCGCCGCCCGGCGGTGCGGCCGATACCGTCAGCACCGCCGAATTCGAGACTGCCTGGGTGTTCTGCGCATTGCTGCAGGTCAGCGTGTAAGTCTGAGTTCCCGTGGTGGTCGGAGTGACGGTCGTGCTGCCGCTCGTTGCCGCGGTGCTCAGCGCTCCCGAGCCGGTGCAGCTCGTGGCGTTGATGCCGTCCCAGGTGAGGTTGGCCGATTGTCCCAACGTGATCGATGTCGGCGAAACGCTGATCATCGGCGGTCCCGCCGGCAATGCGTCCAGCGCCGTCCCCACCTGGAGGAAACCGTAACCGGTCTTGGAATCGGGCGAGGGGTTGTCCATCGGCGCCGCGGTGCTCTGCATGGCGCCGACGATCTGGGTCGGCGTGAGGCCGGGGTTGGCCTGCAACATCAGGGCCGCGGCCCCGGCCGCGTGCGGGGTCGCGGCGGAGGTGCCGAAGTAATTCGGGAAGCTCGCGTTGTTGGCGCACCCGGCCACCGTCGAATTGTCGGTATAGAAGCCGTTGGTGTCCGCGATCGGGAAACCGAAGAACGTCGTGTTGGTTCCGTCGGGGCCGACGAAATCCGGTTTCTGCCGATTGTCGGGCTGCGCCAGGCGGCTGCCGTTGACGTCGAACAGGACGGGCAGCCCCCCGGCCGAGGTCCCGCCGAAGGAGGAGAAGTATTCGAGCGTCGCGCTGGCCACGAGTCCGCAGAGTGGGGTGTCCACGAAGAAGGCCGCACCTACCGCAGCGGAGCCCTTTGCCGAAGGGTGCCCCTGGATCGTTGCACCGTTCGCCTGAGCAGAATTTGCGAAAGTGCTGCCCGCACCGTTGTCTTCCCAGGCCACCTTGATCCGTCCCGGGGGCGCCGTGCCATTTGCCAGGCCCACCGAGACGCTGACGGTTCCCGCGGCCGTCAACCCCGCAGCGTTGGCAGGGTTGCCGACGACGAGAACCTGGACCGGGTCCGTTCCGAGCGCATTGGCGCCGGTGCACGTGGCCGCCGTGCCGGCGAGATTGAAGATCGAGTAGGTCACGGTCGAGGAAACGCAGAGGTCGATCTGGCTGCTCGCTCCGGGTGTGCTGCCGGGGTTGCCCGGATAGGCTCCGGTCAGGTACGGCTGATCCCACTCGACGACCAGCGCGATGAAATCGCCCTGTGCGAGCCTTGGCACGTTGATGGTGAGCGCCGAGGTGCCGGCGCCGAAGTCGAGCAGCTGCTCACCCGCCTGCGCGCCGCTTCCCGCGATGGTGAAATGCGTCGCTGCGCTCGCATCGTCATAGGCGAGGTTGCCGTTGTTGCCCGCCGCGGAGAAGTAGGTCACCCCGGCCGCCTGCACGGCATCGATTGCCTGCGCCACCAGGCCGTCCTGGAAGAACGGCTCGTCGAAATATCCGACGTCATCCGCGATGACCCTGGCGCCGGCATTGGCGAGCGCGTGGATGCCATTGGCGAAATCCGCCTCGCTGTTGGAGGCGGTGTAGAAGGCGAGCTTCGCGCCGGGGGCCACGGCGTGCACGATCTGCAGCATGGCGCGCCCCTCGTCGGCAAAGGGGAGGAAGATCGGAAAGCCGAAGTCGACACAGCCCTGGTTGTTGAAATTGGCTTCCTGCAGCACATCGACGCCGGCCGGCAGCGCCCCCGACGCCACATCGGCTGCGGCATCGGCGGTAAAGCCGAACGGGGCGTAGCCCGCCGGGCCTGAAGGCGTCGGGATTCCGGGCTGACCCTGATGCGCGGCGTAGTAGGCGTAGCAGTCGTAGCTGTCGGAGAGAATGCCGACCGTGACCCCGGAACCCGTGAGCGTCGGGTGCTGCCTGCGGAGCGTGGCAGTGCCCTGCGCGAAGTCGCCCTGCGTCGCCACCACGGCCCGCGTGTGCCACAGTGCCGCCCGCAGCGAGGCAACTTCGCCGCGCGCCGCCGCAGCCTCGATCGCACTCACCGGCAGCCAGCCTCCGACGTCATTGCGATAGATCGCGGGATGCTGGAGCCCGAGACCGATCAGGGCTTCCTCCAGGCGCCTGGGATCGCCCCGCGTGACCGCATCGACCGACACCAGCGGCCCGGTGCCTGCGGCGCTGCGGACGAAGTGCGCCGCGGGGCTCAGCGAATGCAGGTCCTCCAGCTCATGTCCGGGCCGCACGGCGGCGGCGTGGCTCGCCAGATCCGCGAGCGTCGCATCGAGCTTTCCACCGAAGCCGCTGCGCAGCTGCGCGGGGCTGCGGCCGCCGAATGCCATGAGGGGCGAGCTGCCGGTGGCAAGTGCGAGCTGCGACGCCACTGGCCCGCGAGGTGGAGACGCCGCGGCGACGATGGCCGTGAGCAGCGCCATTGATGCCAGACCCAAACGCTTAAGTGTCATCAGTCCTGCACTCCTGTCAGTCGCAGTGAATGGGCGCACCGCCCTTGATCTGCGTGCGCCGACGCTGCAGCAGTCCATAGCTCCCGATGCCGATCCACACGACGTTGAGAGCCGCCGAAGGGTAGGCGCCGTTCCAGCCGCTGTTCAGCACGAAACCGAGCGCGCCTACGATGTTCATGTACTGGTAGAGCCTCGAGTCGGACGCGACCCTGCCCGCCGAGAGCAGCGCATAGGCCAGGACGATGAGGACCGCACCGATCCAGCCGACCACCTCGATGGCGATTTTCATTGCAGCCCCTGCACCCCCTGAGCGGTACGTCACTTTACCTGCTTCCTGTCCGCCGGGCGCGCGCCGTGCAGCCGTGCCCTTTCAGTGCTCCAGGTCACAGCCTGTGCGGGCTACCGGCGTCGCAATCCGCCGACTGTGCGCTGTGCACTCTCCCGAAAGACGGACTGCGCCGGCGGCGGCTTCCCACTAGACTGCGCGCCGCTGACAGACTTGAGGAGACTGACATGGAAGTTGTTGTTGCGATCGAGATCGCCCTGACGTTCGTACTGCTGCTCGGTCACTTCGTGACGGTGGTGAAGGAACGCCTCGGCCGTTCATCCGCCTGAGCTCAGGTTCAGCCGGGCAGGAGCGAGCGCCGCCCCCGGGCGGCGTTGTTTTTTGTGGCAAGCTCGCCTTGGCGAGGATCAGGTGAAAGCGTCACATGGCCACATCGGCCCGACTGGCGCCGCGGACGATACGCGAGTGAATCACCGCTACCGGCACGCCGAGCGCGGTGTGGTAGTCGGCGAGCTTCAGGTAGCAGCTCTGACCGCTGTAGAGCGTCGCGCCGCTGAAATTCATCACCTGCTGCCCGTTGAGCCACGCCTGGAAGTAGCCGTCGCTCCCGGACGACCATTTCACGTGATACACGAAGTCGTACCAGACGTTCTCTCTGACCGGCCCGATCGGGACGCTGAAGGCGCCCGGATCGGTCGGTGCGGTGACCACCGTCGGGCCGCCGTTGACCCACAGCTGCAGGCCGGTCGGCGTTGAGACGATCTCGAAGTTCGCCTGCCCGGTGGGCCCCGAGTTATGAAAATCGAAAACGATGCCCCAGTTCCACGTAGCGCCGGAAGGCGGGACCACGTAGCTGCTCGGAAACATCAGTGAGTGCGCCCACCACTCCTCCTGTCCCTGGTTGCAGTAGTCCGAGGACTGGGACAGGTGGAGGTCGGCGCGCTCGTAGACGCCACTGCCGTCGATGTTGGAATCGCCGGGCTGAGTCGTCAGCTGCACTGCGTGGGGGCCGTCGCGCCCGGGAGAGACGATCGTCGCGCGGTCGGGCTCGGCCGTCTGCTCATTGAGGCCGCAGTCGGTCGGCGCCTGCGGGAAGTCGCACGACCAGAGCGCGTTGGGCGAGATGCCGGGCCCAGGTGCGGTCGAGGCCGATGTGCCCGGGGTGGTCGGGGGCGATGTGCCCGGGGCCACCGCGCCCGCGCCGGCGGTGCCGCCCGGTGCCCCCGCGCCCCCACAACCCTGCAGCATCGCCGCTATCACCCATACAAGAGCGCCGGCCAGCCCTGCTCGCATGTAAACCTCCTGGTCGAGCGCCTCCCTCACGTCGCCGGGTGACGACAAGCGAATTCAGTGAGTGTGTAGGGGAATCTCGACGGACGTGCAGGGTAGGGACGACGTGGGGCGAGCGGAATAGACCCTACGGCCTAAAAACCTCAGCGCGGCCTTCGCCGTCGGCACGATGGCGGCTCACGGCGCTGCCGTCCTCGCGCCTGAGGGCACGAAACACCAGGGTCGAGAGCAGAGTCGAGACGCCCAGCACCATGAGCCCCGCGTGAATGCCGTGCAGCAGCTCACGCGGCGCGGTGTGGAAGCGATCCGGAACGAAGAGCGCCGTGACGAGCGATGCGACCGCCACCGCGAAGCTGATCGAGAGCTGCTGGCCGGTGCTCGCGATGGTGCTGGCATCACTCGCCGCGGCGGTGCTGACGTCGGCATACACCAGGGTGTTCATGCTGGTGTACTGGAGCGATGCGAACAGTCCGAAAGCAAACACCTGCAGCACGATGAGCCACACCGGCGTCGCCGGCCCGATCGTGGCGAACAGCAGGATCAGGACTCCGAGCATCAGCGTGTTCGAGACCAGCACCGCGCGGTAGCCGAAGCGCGCGAGGATCCGCGGCATGATCATCTTGAGGCTGATCGCGGCGCACGCCTGCGACATCATGAGCAGCCCCGACTGGATCGGCGTGTATCCGAGACCCACCTGAAAGAGCAGCGGCAGGAGGAACGGGATGCCGCTGATGCTGATGCGCGTGAAGAAGCCGCCGCTCACCGCCGCGCGGAACGTGCGGATGCGGAACAGCGCGAGGCGCAGCAGCGGCTGCGCGCGATGCGTCGCGTGCAGGCCGTAAGCGGCGAGCAGCACCACCGCGAGAGCGAGCAGCGCGAGAATCGACCCGCCGCTCAGGGAGTGCTCGCCGAAGACTTCGAGCACATAGGAGAGCAGGGCGATGCCGCAGCCGAAGAGGATCAGTCCCACGACATCCGCCGGCGGGCTGTGCGCCTCGCGGTAGTCCGGCAGGTAGCGCCCGACGAAGTAGAGACCGGCGATGCCGACGGGCACGTTGATGAAGAAGATGACGCTCCAGTGCGCCAGATCGGTGAGCAGGCCCCCGGCCAGCGGCCCGAACAGCGGCCCGAGCAGTCCTGGGACCGCCACGAAGCTCATGGCGCGCACCAGCTCCGATTTGCCGAATGTCCGCACCAGGGTGAGTCGCCCGACCGGCACCATCATGGCGCCGCCCAGGCCCTGCAGAATTCGAAACGCCACCAGCAGATGGATGCTGCGTGCCATGCCGCACAGGAGCGATCCGAGGGTGAAGAGCCCGATGGCGCCGCTGAAGACGCGCCGCGTGCCGTAGCGGTTGGCCATCCAGCCGCTGATGGGAATGAACACGGCGAGACTCAGGGTGTAGCTCGCCAGTACCGCCTTCATGCTGAGGGGCGCGACGCCCAGCGCGTGGGCGATTCCGGGCACGGCGGTGTTGAGAATCGTGGTGTCGAGCGCCTGCATGAAGAATGCGACCGCGACCAGCCACGGCAACAGCGCCCGCGAGACATCCGGCTGCGCCGGGAACGGATCTTCAGAGGCGGGCATGAGCGGTCGCCGCGGCGCGATATACTGCGCGCCCGTGCGGCGAGCGGAGACCCTCCATGTGCGACAACGACTCGATGGATGACATGATCGAATATCAGCTGAAGTCGACACAACTGTCGCGGCGTCGCTTCGGCGCGCTGACGCTGGGCACCGGCATGGTCTCGCTCCTGCCGCAGGCGGCCGGCGCCGCATGGATCGAGGAGTCCGAAGTCGACATCAGGACTCCCGACGGCACCTGCGATGCCTATTTCGTGCATCCCGGCGAGGGCGTGCATCCCGGCGTTCTGATGTGGCCGGACATCTTCGGACTGCGCCCGGCCTTCAGACACATGGCACGGCGGCTGGCCGAGGCTGGCTACGCGGTGGTGGTTCCCAACCCCTTCTACCGCACCAGGCGCGCGCCCACCGCGCCCGACAACCCCGACTTCAACGACAAGCCCACGCGCGACGCTCTCATGGCGCTCATGGGCAGCCTGTCGGCGGACACCTCGGTGACCGACGCGAAGGCGCTCGTCGGCTGGCTGGACTCGCAAGCCGCAGTCGACCGCAAGCGCCGCATGGGGACCATGGGGTACTGCATGAGCGGTCCCTTCACCCTGCGCGGCGCGGCCGCCCTGCCGGACCGCATAGGCGCCGGAGCATCCTTCCACGGCGGCGGACTCGTCACCGACAAGCCGGACAGCCCGCACCTGCTCGTGCCGAAGATCAAGGCCCACTTCCTCATCGCCATCGCCTCGAACGACGACCAGCGCCAGCCCGAGCAGAAGACGGTGCTGCGCGATGCCTTCGCCAGGGCCAGCGTGCCGGCCGAGATCGAGGTGTATGAGGGGGCGCTGCACGGCTGGTGTCCGCCGGACTCGCGTGTCTACAACGACAAGCAGGCGGAGAAGGCCTGGAGCCGCATGCTCGAGCTCTTCAGGACGACGCTCGGGGAGCCCGCGAAGAAGTCGAAGAAGGCCTGACGCCTCAGTAGCTGGCGTCGGGCATCGAGGCCTTGCGCTGCGCGATGAAGGTCTCGAGGCCTTCGCGCACCGCCGCATCGAGCGGCGGCGGCTGATACGCCGCGAGCATCGCCTGCCATTTGCGATGGGCGCGCCACACGATGTCGTGCGCGCCTTCCTCGGACCATTGCTCGAAGGAGCTGTTGTCCGAGAGCTCGAAGTCGAAGAACGCCGTCTCGTAGTTGCGCAGCGTATGCGCCGAGCCGAGGAAGTGGCTGCCCGGGCCCACTTCGCGAAAGGCATCGAGCGCCAGGGCATTCTCATCGAGCGCCATGCCGCGGCCGAGCACGTGAAAGGCGCCACACTGCTCGGCGTCCATCAGGAATTTCTCGTAGGACATGACCAGACCGCCCTCGAGCCATCCGGCCGCGTGCAGCACGAAGTTCGCTCCCGCGAGGAACGCCGGCCACAGCGAGCTCGCGCTCTCGTAGGCGGCCTGCGCATCCGGCACCTTCGAGGCGCACAGATTCCCCCCGCAGCGCAACGGCACATTGAGCCGCCGCGCCAGCTGGCCGATCGCGAAATAGGCGAGCGACGGCTCGGGCGTGCCGAAGGTCGGGGCACCGCTCTTGAGCGAGATCGACGACAGGAAGTTGCCGAGGATGGCCGGGGAGCCCGGCCGCTCGAGCTGCCCCAGCGCGACGCAGAACATGGCTTCGGCGAAGCACTGCGCCAGGCCGCCGGCGGTGGTCACCGGTCCCATGGCGCCGCCCAGGATGAAGGGCACGCACACCGGTGCCTGGTTGGCCGCGGCATAGGTGCGGATGACGCGGCTCGCCTCGCCGTCGAGGACCAGCGGGGAGTTCACGTTGACGTTGCCGAGAATGACGCAGTGGCGATCGACGAACTCCTGCCCGAAAACGATGCGGCACATCTCGATCGAGTCCGCGGCGCGTGCGGCGCTGGTGACCGAACCCATGAAGGGCTTGTCGGATAGCGAGATGTGCGCGAACACCATGTCGAGATGCCGCTTGTTGACCGGAACGTCGGTCGGCTCGCAGACGGTGCCGCCCGAGTGGTGCAGCCAGGGGCTGAGGTAAGCGAGCTTCACGAAATTGCTGAAGTCCTCGAGCGTCCCGTAGCGGCGGCCGCGCTCCAGATCGCTGACGAAGGGCGGACCGTAGGCGGGGGCCAGCACGGTGGCGCGTCCGCCGATGGTGACGGAGCGCGCCGGATTGCGGGCGTGCTGCACGAACTGCGCGGGTGCCGAGCGGGCGATGATCTGCCGGGCGAGCCCCGCGGGGACGCGTACGCGGGACTCTCCCTCGATCGAGGCTCCGGCCGCCTTCCACAGGCTGAGCGCTTCCGCATCGCCGCGGATCTCGAGCCCGATCTCCTCGAGCAGACGGTCGGCGTGGCGCTCGATGGTGACGAGCTGCTCTTCGGCGAGCATCTCGTAAGGGGGAATCGCGCGAGTGATGAAGGGCCCGGCCGCCGGGTGCGTCGCGCGCACGCGCTGTCGGCCGGTGCGGCGGGAGGGGGCGCTCACCGCCCCAATTTAACCGAAAACGGCTTCAGTCGCGGCCGGGGACCGCGCCGGGGCTCAGCCCGCGCCGTGGCTCATGAAGCCCGTTATGTTGCCGGCGCTGCGTGCCAGCTCGCCGCGGGACGGTTTCCGCAACCGCGCGGTGATGCTGGCGTAGCTCAGCCAGCAGAACAGGCCGATGGCAACACCGAAGAGGCAGATCAGGAGGTATCCCCAGAGGGTGAGTATCACTGGTATCGCCCTCACAGGCGCGAGCAGCCGAACTGCAAACAAGTGTGCGGCTGCGCAGGATCGGATTCCGCGGTGCAGGTCACAGGCGGCAAGGATTTGCCGTCGCTGCACTGCGGCAGTCACACGCCCGCGCTTCACTTAATCCAGCGGCCGCCTCGCCCGCGGCGGTGACTCAGAAGCGATAAGTCAGATCCGCTCCATAGGTGCGGGGCTCACCGACCAGCGCGTAGTCGAAGCCAAGCGCGCCGGTGTCGGCATCGCCCTGATTGAGGGCGTAGGCGAGATACTGGCGGTTGGCGATGTTCTTGATCCACGCGTCGATCGAGAAGCCGCGCTTCGCGCGGCTTTCGAACGACAGGCGGGCGTTGGCCACGCTATAGGCGGCCTGCGCGTCCCGCTCGGTGTTGAAAGCGTCGAAATACTGCTTGCCGTAGAAGTTGCTCTCGGCGTAGAGGCGCAGATCTCCCGCGGCGAGCTGCGCAAAGCGCCAGTTGATGCCGAGCATCGCGGTGTAGTCCGGCGCCTGGATCAGGTGGTTGCCGTTGCAGCAGACCCGCGGAATGGTGTGCGCGGCGTCCACGAACTGTCCGCCGTGCAATGTCAGGTCGACGTACTTGGCGTCCATCAGCCCGAGATTCGCCATGATCTGCAGATCGCTCGTCACTTTGAGCTGGAACTCGAACTCCGCGCCGTCGACCCGCGACTTCGGCGCATTGGTGGTGCGAAAGCCGGTGCCCAGGCCGCCCGGCAGAGTGAACTCATCGAGGAACTGCTGGTTCGTGTAGTCGTAGTGGAACACCGTGGCGTTGAAGATGCCGCGGCGATTCCAGAACTCCGTCTTGGCGCCGAGCTCGTAGGAGGTCAGTTTTTCGGGCGCCGCGAAGCTCAGCTCGGTGTTGTCGTTGTAGGCCTGGCCGTTGAAGGCGACGCCGCGGTATCCCTGGCTGATGCTGAGGTAGGCGAGCACCTGGTCGTTCACGTGCCAGTCGGCACCGACCTTGCCGCTGACGTTGTTCGTGTCGTCGCCAAAAGTCGGAACGACGCCGAATGCCTGGGGTGAGAGCCCCTGCTGGAAGAAGCTGCGCGGTGCAGTGGGCGGAGTGCCGGGAGGCGGGGCCGGGTATGTCGCCGGGTTGCCGATGGTCTGAGTCCACCAGGTGCCCGCGTCGACATTGGGGTCGTTGCCGACCGGTGCGCTGCCGAGGCCGCCCTCGAGCGCATAGAAGTTCTCGATGGTGACCTTGTCCCTGGTGTAGCGCAGGCCGCCGCGGAGCGTCACCTGCGGGCTCGCCGCGTAGGTCAGATTGATGAATGCCGCACGGCTGTCCTTGATCTGGTCGAAATTGTTGTATTCGTCGAATCCGAACAGTCCCAAGGGGACGCTGGGCGAGCTCGGCGGGATGGCCGGGGTCCAGAAGCCCGGGTAGCCGTCGAAGAAATGGAACTGCACGGTGGCATGGGTGCTCTCGCGTCCGTAATAGAGTCCGGCGAGCCAGCCCAGGGCACCGCCGTCGCGCGAGGCGAGGCGGATTTCCTCCGAGAAAGCGTTGACGCTCGAGAAATAGGTGTTCGGGTCGTCGAGCCGTGCGCTGGCGGGTCCCGTGATCGGCAGGCCGCCGTCGTCGCTCTTCTCGTACCACCATCCGTAGTCGAACCCGGTGACAGAGGTGAGCGTCGCCTGCGGCAGCTGCCAGTCGATCTTGAGCGAGGCGCCGTCGTGGTAGATCTGCTTGTGCACGGCGTACTTGGCGCCGTTATCGAACCAGCCGATGTCTCCGCTGAAGAGGGTGGTGTTCGGATCGTTGTTCAGGGCGTGTGCGCCATAGGGAGTGCCTCCCGACTTGCTGGCGAATACCTTCAGCAGGACCGTCAGATCGTCGACGGGCTTTGCGAGCAGGCTGAGGCGGCCGGCAGCCGCATCGACGCCGTTGAGCGGCTCGACTCCGGGCACGATGCTGTTGACCCAGCCATCGCGTTTCTCATACAGGGCGGCCACGCGCCAGCCGAGCCGATCGTCGATGATCGGGCCGCCGGCCGCGCCCTGGCCGGTGATCAGGCCGTAGTTGCCCGCCCCTGCGGTGACATAGCCGTCGTAGTCGCTGAGGCTCGGATTGCGGGTGTAGAAGTTCACCGCGCCACCGGTGGCATTCTTGCCGTAGAGTGTCCCCTGCGGTCCGCGCAGAACCTCCACACGCTCGAGGTCATAGGCCTGCAGCGACTGAACCGCACCGACGGGCTTGTAGACCTCATCGAGGTACATCGCGATCGGGCTGCTCTGGTTCTGGCTCCAGTCCTCCGTGGTTACGCCACGCAGCGTGAAGGTCGGCTGCGCTTCCGGGCCATAGGGAGAATTGAGCAGCATGTTAGGGACGAGGGCAGTGATGTCGCCGGCCTGTCGCACTCCCTGCTCGAGCAGGTCGTTCGAGGAAATCGCCGTGATGGCGATGGGCACGTCCTGCAGCTTCTCGGATCTGCGCTCGGCGACCACCACGACTTCCTGCAGCTCCGTGGACTCATTCGTTTCGGCTGCGTGGAGCACCGGATTCATGGGTGCGACGCTCAAGAGCGCGACGACGGGCGCCACGAGGCGCCGCATTTTGCTGGCCATGCCTGTCCCCCTGATAAGATTCAACAAAATCGCTTAGTGATTATTTAATATCGCATAGTGAGTTTTGCATATTGTTACACGGGATGGAAGCTCCTTGAACCTCCGACCCTCAGCACTTCCCCTCAACCAGTCCGTCGAGAAAGCCCTCGGCGTGCTGCATGCCTTCGGCGGCGAGCGCCGGGCGCTCAACCTCGCGGAGATCGCGGCGGCTGCCGGTATCACCCGCAGCTCGGCGCAGCGCTTCACCAACACCCTGGAGCAGCTCGGCTATCTGCAGCGCGATCTGCATTCGAAACGCTGGGTTTTGAGCCCGCGGGTGCTCACCATCGGCCACTCGTACCTCGCCGGACACACCCTCATCGAGGCGGCCACGAGTCATCTGCTGCAGCTCAACGTGGCGACCGGCGAGTCGGTGAGTCTTTCCGAGCCCGATGACACCTCGATGGTCTACATCGCGCGCTTTCCCGGGCATCAGCCGTTTCTGATTCACATGCCCATCGGGCGCTCGCTGCCGATGTTCTGTACTGCTGCCGGCCGTGCCTACCTGTCGCGTCTGCCCCCGGACGAAGTGGCCGGGATTCTGGATCGCTCGCGGCTTCGCCCCCTGACTTCGACGACCGTTACGGATAAGGCCCGGATAACCGATCTGGTGAATGAAGCGCGCGAGCTCGGCTATGCGCGCGCCAACCAGGAGTGTTACCGCGGGGATCTCACCATCGGCGCAGCGGTG
Organism: Steroidobacteraceae bacterium; assembly: GCA_035632655.1. GTDB lineage: Bacteria > Pseudomonadota > Gammaproteobacteria > Steroidobacterales > Steroidobacteraceae > 13-2-20CM-66-19. The sequence continues at coordinate 32,659 of DASQGK010000001.1, forward strand.
ATCGGGCAACACGGGCGCCCGGTCGCGGCGATCAACATCTCGGGGCCGACGAGCCGTTGGACGATGGAGGCCCTGACCGAGCGCTGGGCGCCGCTTTTGATGCAGACCGCGCGCGCCGCCTCGAGCGGCATGGCGGACCGCATCGCGGCCCGCGAGAGTGCCTGAGCCTGCATCCGCGCAGGGGCCGGGTTACTAGCCGTCGAACTCGAACCACACGATCTGCGGCACCGTCGCCTTGAGCAGGCCGTTGCAATGATGGCAGTGGAAGTGGATTTCCCCGCGCCCCGCGAAGGCCAGCCTCGTCTGCCCCTCGTTGGGGTCGTGCAGGGCGGCGGCGGTGCGATGACACCATCGGCACCTGGCCCCGTAGTACCACTCGTGCTCCTTCGGATTGAGGCGGGGAGCCACGAAGATGTCTTCCAGCTGAACCGTCGCTCCCGGGGTCGCGCCCCGCAGCATCGCCGCGAGCGCGGCGATGTCTTTGCCGCGGAGGTCCGCATCGCCGGGCCTGGCGAGGACCGGCTGCGACACCGTGTCGCCCTTGCTGAAAGGCCATAGCCGGCGGATCGAGCGCATTTTCATGGAAGGTACGCGTCAGGCTGTCATGAGCGACAGCGCATCCAGCGTGCATGCCCGCCGCCTGCCAAGTCAAACGAGACCGCGGTCTGGCCCCCGGCGGTCATGGATGCTGGGGGAACACCCCCTGCGTGCAGATCATGTACGTGAGCCCGTTCGGCGCGACCGCCCTCAGGTCGGGGAGCGCAAACGTGGTCTTGCCGTCCCCGCCAAAGTTGGTGCCGAACACGGCGAACAGAGCGATGTTGCCGGTGATGCTCAGCACTCGGCCGTCCGCGGGCGTCCCGGTGCCGATCCCGCCCGCAGTGAGAGTCACATCCCCGAGTGTGCAGCTCGCCCCCGTCCCGCCTGAGGCAGGATGGTTATTGGTTCCAAAGCCCTGGGCTGCAGCCGCCGGACCTGAGGTCAGCGTGACACCGTTGAGGGTGGCAGCGCCGCCGGAGCTGAGCTGCAGGTCTCCGGAGGCGCTGATCGACACCTTCGTGCCGCTGATCGCAACTGAGCTGTCCGGATTGATAAGCACCGAGGCCTGCCCGGAGCTCAGGCTGAGTTGCTTGCCCGCCTTCACGGCCACAGCCTGAGCGGCGCTCAGATCCCAGTTCGTGCCCACCGAGGTAACCGCTCCCATGCCGATGTTGAGCGCGTCATTGCGCCCCACCTTGGCTGCGCGATCCCGGTCCACGGTCTCGGTCCAGTTGCCGGGAAGATATGCGCTGCCCTCACTGGTGCCGAGAAAGTAACGGGCATTCTTCGCCTGCAGGGTAATGCCGGTCCCGGCGCTCAGCTGCACGTCCTGTGCGCCTGCCACCTGCCAGCTCTTGCCAACCGATGTGACCGAGCTGCCGCCGATGGTGAGCGAGTCGTCCCGCGCCACGTGCGTGGTGCGATCGAGCGCAACCGAGACCGACTGGCTGCCGCCGATCTGCTCCTGCAGGTCGTGGCCCGCCGTCAGCGTCACCGAGTGGGCCGCATCGACCGCGAGGACCGCTTTCAGCGCATCGAGTTGCGTCTGCAGCGTCGCGATCTGTTGCAGCAACTCCTTGGGCGTGGTGCCCGGAGGTCCCGCCGGGCCTGGGGGTCCCGGCGGGCCCTGAGGGCCTGGGCATCCGCAGGCGGAGGCGCCGGCACCTGGCGCGGGGGCTGCCATCGCGCCGCCGGCACTCGCCGCAGTCCAGCTGCTGGCGGCTCGTGCGCCGCCGCCGAGCGCGATGACCTGGTAGTACGAAGTCCCGGGGAGCGGCTTGGGATCGGTGAATGTGGTCGTTCCGCTGGCGACGCTCCCGACGCGGGCCGCTGGCTGCTGCGGATCGGCCGACCGCCAGATTTCAAAGCCCGCGGGCGCCGGCTGAGTCGTCGTCCACCTGATGAGCGCGCCGGT
>DASQGK010000002.1:0-16859 GCA_035632655.1 Steroidobacteraceae bacterium
CAGGCGGTCGACGAGGCTCTCAAACGCTATCCGTTCATCGACGGCTCGCACATGTGTGCCGCCGGCGCGAGCTACGGCGGGCATCTTTCCTACTGGCTGGAGGCGACCACGACGCGCTTCCGCTGCATCGTCGCGCATGCCGGCGAAGTCGACCTCACTACGCAGTGGGGCGAGAGCGATTTCAATTACGGGCGCGAGCTCGCCAACGGCGGTCCGCCATGGGCCGGAAATCCCATCTGGCGCGAGCAGAGCGCGATCACCTATGCCGCACGCTGGAAGACGCCGATCCTCCTCAGCATCGGCGAGCGGGACTACCGGGTCCCGATCGGCAATACGCTCGAAGCCTGGAGCACGCTGCAACGCATGCAGGTCCCGAGCCGCCTGCTGGTATGGCCGGACGCCTGGCACTGGATCCTCAAGCCCGAGGACAGCCGGCACTTCTATGAGGAAGTGCACGCGTGGCTCGCGAAGTATCTCAGGAGTGAGGCACCGCCCGGCCGCGCCGACTAGCTGCTGCCGATCGGCGGAGGGCGCCTCGATCGGGCGAACGCCGCCGCTGCGGATCCGAAAGATGCCGCACGCTGTGCCACCGGGGTGCAGCGACACACGGGACCCGCGTGCAGCGTCAGCCACTCGGGGAAGCTGCGACCGAGCAGCGCGCTCAGCTCCTCCGTCTCGCGGTGCTGTCGGGGCCGCAGAAACGCGCGCACATCCGCAACGGGCACGTCGTCGGGGCGCACGGGGTGGGCCGTGAACCGGGCAATCAGGCGCCGCACCGCGTTCGGGATCCGGGGCGAGATCCGGATGTACATCGAGGTGCGTCTCAGTCGGTCGATCAGTCCGAGCCTGTCGAGCACTCCGAAGCTGTGCGTCTGATGGATGACTTCCGGGCGCTCGTTCGCAGGAATTCCGCTGCGGCGGGGCTCGAAGTCGGGATCGACCCCCAGCCAGGCGTACAGGCGCCGCAGCTCCCCGGTCGTGTTTGCAAGCAGAGCTTCGTAGGTCAGCACGTAGATGCGCTCCAGGCCGACGTGCCCGAGGTATTCCTTCAGCTGCCGCGCATAGTGGCTGACGTCCGTGTACTGAGGGTCGGAGCGAATTGCTTCCAGCATCGGGCGACGTTCGCTCGACCAGCGCACCTGATGCCAGTAGTGGCTGATGGTGCGCTCGATGGGATCGCGCATGATGTAGATGAAGCGCGCGCTCGGGTTGAATGCCAGGATCCTGGCTGGAACCCCCACGAGCATCGGCGCCTGACTGTAGGCAATACTCGCTTCACCGACTACGGGTGCATTGCCGGCGTCGGCGAAGACCTCCAGGTATTTGTCGACGTCGCGCCAGTAGCCCTGCAGCCACATGTGGGGCCATGCCCGCCGCAGCGCCTTACCGTCTACGAAGTGGCACAGCTCCTTGGGGGAGCTCATGAAGACGGCAGGATGAGCGCCGAGCAGCTCGCTGAGATAAGTCGTCCCCGACCTCATCGAGCCAATGAGAAAGAGATTCGGAATGGCCACTCTGCGCCCCGGACCGCCCCCTGATTACCCCAGGGGGGTATTCTACTCCGAGGCTCGCCGGCAGGCGGAACGCTTCAGCTGCCCCGATCCGGAAGATGCGCTGCCCCGACTCCCAGCGGCCGCTGCATGAGCACCACGTCGACCCAGCGACCGAGCTTGAAGCCTACCGACCGGAGAGTGCCGGCCGGCTCGAAGCCGTGACGCCGATGCAAGGCAACGGAGGCGCCGTTGCCGCTGTCGCCGATGATGGCGAGCATCTGCCGCCAGGGCCCCGCCTCGCAACGCCCGATCAGCGCGCGCAGCAGCGCGCTGCCCAGACCCCGGCCGGTGAATCCCTGAGCGACATAGACCGAGTCCTCGACCGTGTAGCGGTAGCCAGGGCGCCTGTGGTAGGCGGACCCGTAGGCGTAGCCCATGAGACGGCCATCGATCTCGGCGGCGAGATAGGGCAAGCCCGCACCGAGCACGGACAGCCATCGTGTCCGCAGCTCCTCGATTGACGGTGGCACCTCCTCGAAGCTTGCGAGCCCGCAGAGGACGTGGTGCGCGTAGATGGCCTGCACCGCGCCCAGGTCGGCCTCGGTCACATCGCGAATTTGCATGCGGGGAACGGTGCAATCGCCGTGCCAGCCGTGAAGGCCGCGGCCCGGCGTGCGAACGGGCTGGGGCAGGCGGCCGCCCGAGGCGCGCTCAGCTGCGGAGCACGGCGCTCGCGCCGTGCACTGCTGGGGTGCGGCCCGCAGTGCCGCGCGCACTCCGCGGCTATCTCAAGGCGCGGGTGCCTTTACGACCTCCCCGCCCTTGATGACGACCGCCACGTTCTCGAGCGCACGGACATCGCTCAGGGGATCGGCGTCCACCGCGATGAGATCCGCGTAGCGGCCGACGGCGATGGCCCCGACGTCGGCAGTTCTGCCGAGGGCTTCCGCGGCATTCTTGGTGGCAGCCTGGATGGCCTCGATGGGTGTCATGCCCCATTCCACCATCTTGGCGAACTGCCGCGCGTTCTGGCCGTGCGGGTAGACACCGGCGTCGGTGCCGAAGAGCATTTTCACGCCCGCGGCGTGTGCGGCGCGAAACGCCTGCCGCTGCTTGAGGCCGATCTCCTTCTCCTTGGCGAGGCTCTCGGGGTAGACGCCGTTCTTCTCTCCCTCCGCGAGAATGTAGTCGTCGTCGTAAACGTCCATGTCGAACCAGGCTCCGTGCTCCTTCGCCAGTTTGAAGCTCTCGGCGTCGGCAAGGCTCGCGTGCTCGATGGTGTCGACGCCGGCGCGCAGCGCGTCGTTGATGCCGTCGGTCCCGTGCGCGTGTACCGCGACCCTGAGGCCGAGGCGGTGCGCCTCCCCGACGACCGCCTTGATCTCCTCCAACGACAGTTGCTGGGCGCCGACCGAGTCGCCCTTGGAGAGCACGCCGCCCGTCATGCACACCTTGATCACCTCGGCGCCGTACTTGCGCACCTTGCGCACCAGCGCCCGGTATTCATCGGGTGAGTTTGCAATCTGCGTGGCCGGCGTGTGGATCGAGGGAGGAAACTGCGTGGAGTCGCAGTGGCCTCCCGTCGAACCGAGCGCGTAGGTTGCGGGCACGATGCGCGGCCCGGGAATGTAGCCGCGCTCGATGCCCTGCTTGAGACCCACGTCGTCGTAGTTGGCCGAGCCGACGTTGCGCACGGTCGTGAAGCCGGCATCGAGCGTACGGCGGGCATTGGCGACGCCGACGGTCATCCAGAAGCTGTCGGTGAACTGCAGTCGCCGATAGCCGCTGAAGAGCGGGTCCGAAGTGAGATGCACGTGCATGTCGATGAGCCCCGGCAGCAGCGTGCGTGCGCCGAGGTCGAGCCGGCGCGCATCCGCAGGCAGCGGATCTCCCTGCCTGCCGATACTCGTGATGCGCTCCCCGGTGATGACGATCTGCGGCTTCTCCACCGCACGCCCCGTCAGTACGTCGATCATCCGCGCCGCCGTGACGACCAGTGTCCCGGCGTGTGCCGCGGGCAAGGCCGCGAGGAGCAGGCAGGGGACGGCGGCGCGCAGGAATCTCATGATTGGCTTTCCTCTGTTGGGGGGCGCCAATCCTAGCGCGGACCGAGCGCGCGAAGTCACCCGGGCGCGGACCGCGCTCGGGAGGTCAGGCGTGGGTCCCGACTACGCTTTGGACTTCAGAACCGCTTTTGCGAGCGCGTCCAGCTGCAGGACGGCCGCGCGGGTGACGCCGAATATCTGCCGGCGTCGCCGGCCGAGGGCGACCCAGGCTTCAAGCGTCTCGATGCCCTCCGCGCGCAGGCGCTCGAGCAGCGGAACCGGCAGTTCCAGGGGCAATGCGTGCGACATAGGCCCCGAGTGTTTTGTCAATCCAGGGGGTTTGCCAAGCGCTATTTGACATCATGCTGCGCCGACTTAACCGTTTGGTGACGGGTTTCTCACGGGGGCGGACGTCTGGTGGTGCTGGTGCAGCTGCGAGCCGCTCAGCACTGCAATCGGCACGATCGCGGTCCAGAGGCCGCAGGCGACCAGCACCGCCCCCAGGAGGCGGGCGAGCGAGCTGTGCGGACCCGGCAGGCGCGAGCCGAGAAAGCTCAGTCCCGCCATGGCGGGCAGCGTGCCGAGCCCGAACGCGGCCATGGTCAGGGCGCCGCCCGCGGCACCACCGGTGACGCTTGCCGCCAGCAGCACCGAATACACGAGTCCGCACGGCAGCCAGCCCCAGAGAAGTCCCAGCATCAGCGCACGTGTGGCCCCTCCGGCCTGAAAAAGGGGTGTATGCGCGAGCGGGGCGATGAGCCTCCAGAGTCGCGCGCCCGCTCTCTCCGGTAAGCGCAGCCAGCGCGCACGTCTGCCGCCGCCGAGGGCGATATCGAGGCCGATGAGCACCACGATGGTCGCGGTCGCCAGCCGCAGTATCTCGCCCCAGCGTGAGAAGGCGAATGCGAGGCCGACGGCCGCTCCGGCAGCCCCTGCGAGCGCACCCGCCGCAGCGTAACTTCCGATGCGGCCCGCGTGGTAGAGAGCGAGCCGCCCGCTGCGGGCCCGCCCTGCCGGGACTGCGCCGAGTGCCGTGGCGATGCCGCCGCACATCACGGCGCAATGGGCGCTGCCGAGGAGGCCCGCGAGCAGCGCCGCCGCGAGTGCGACCTCAGGCATCGCGTGAGCGCTGCGCGGCAGGCGGGGGCACGCGGTCGTCGTCGAGCAGGATCTGCACGCCCGGTGAGTCGAGATCGTCGAACTGACCCGCGCGCACCGCCCAGAAATACGCCCATACCGACAGCGCCAGCATACCGAGCCCGAGCGGGATGAGAAGGTAGACGATGCTCATGCGTGCACCGGATGCGGCGGATGCGCGAGCTCCGGCATGGGGGGCGCGGCGCGCCTCCCGAGGAGCCGCAGCGCATTCAGCACCACCAGCAGCGAGCTGCCCGACATGCCGAGTGCGGCCATCCACGGCTCGACGGCGCCGCTGGCCGCGAGCGGCACCGCGGTGAGGTTATAGAGCACCGCCCAGGCGAGATTCTCACGGATGATGCGCATCAGGCGCCGTGAAGTCGCCACCGCGCAGTTGAGCCCTGACAGCCCTGCGCCGAGCAGCACCAGATCCGCGCTCACTTTGGCGAGATCCGTGCCGCTCGCGATCGCGACCGAGACATCCGCGGCGGCGAGCACCGGCGCATCGTTCACGCCATCGCCCACCATGACGATGCGATGTCCCTCGCGGCGGAGCCGCTCGACGAGAGCGAGCTTGTCGGCGGCGCTGAGATCGGCGTGGGCGGCGAGCTCACCGAGCTGCCGCGCGGCCTGCGCGACCGGGCCCGGCCGGTCGCCGCTCGCAATGGCGGGAGTGAGGCCCAGTGCCGTGAGTCTGCGGATCGTCTCGGGCGCATCGGCGCGCAGCGTGTCGGCGAGATCGAATTGGGCCAGAAGCCCTGACTCATCCCCGAGGGCGATGCGGGTGTGGCCGGGCTCGATACCCGCCGCCGCCTGCGCAGGAGAAGCAGCGCACCCCTCGAGCACGTAGTCGAGCCGGCCGATCCGGTAACGTGTCCCGGCGAGCAGAGCCTCAAGTCCCCGCCCGGCCACGGTACGCACGTCGGTCACGCCCGCCGCCGGCGTCAGGTGCGCGAACGCGCGCGCCAGCGGATGTCCCGAGTGACCCTCGAGCGCTGCGGCCACGGCGAGGCAGCGCTCCTCCGGGAGGCGGGAGCCGGGCAGCGTAACCCTCTCGAGGCGCGGCTCGCCGCGCGTCAGGGTGCCCGTCTTGTCGAAGAGGATGCGATCCGCCCCGGCGAGGCGCTCGAGCGCGCGGCCGCGCGTGACCAGAACACCGGCGCGCGCCAGTCGCGCGGTTGCGGCGGCGAGCGCCACCGGTGTGGCGAGCGACAGGGCGCAAGGGCAGGTGACCACCAGCACCGCGAGCACCGTGGGGAATGCGCGGCTCGCGTCCGCCTGCAACCAGTAGAGCGCGACGGCGGCGGCCAGCAGCAGCACGCCGCCGACGAACCAGGCGGCGATCCGGTCGGCGAGGTCGGCCACCCGGGGCCGCGAGGCGCCTGCGTGCGAGAGCAGGCGCGAGACCGAGGCAAGAGTCGAGTCCTGGCCGGTGCGGGTCACGACCATCTCCACGGCACCGGTGAGGTTCAGCGTGCCGGCGATCAGCGCATCGCCGCAGCGACGCACGCGCGGCGCCGCTTCGCCGGTGAGCAGGGACTCATCCACCTCGGTGCTGCCGCTCGCGATTCGGCCATCGGCCGCGACGCGCTCGCCCGGCAATACGCGCACGCGCTCGCCGGCCCGCAGCTCATCCGGCGTGACGCGCTCGGCGCGCACACCGCTGATGCGCAGCACGCTGTGCGGCAGCAGGCGCGCCAGGGCGTCGTGCTGCATGCCCGCCCGGTGGCGCAGCGACATCTCGACGTAGCGGCCGAGCAGCAGGAAGAAGGTGAACATCACCACGGAATCGAAATACACCGCGCCGCTCCCGCGCAGCGTGGCGACCACGCTCCACACGTAGGCCGCGCCGACCGACAGGGCCACCGGCACGTCCATGCCGGGCCGGCGGGCCCGCAGACTCTGCCAGGCCGAGACGAAGAACGGCCGGGCGGCGTAGAGCACCACCGGAGTCGCGACCAGGAGACTGACGAATCGCAGGAACTGCTGCAGATCCGCGCTGATGCCCTGCATCAGGCCCGCATAGAGCGACACCGCGTAGGTCGACAGCTGCATCATGCCGAAGCCCGCGACCCCTAAGCGCTTGAGCGCCGTGCGGCGCTCCGCGGTCTCTTCGGCCAGGCCGCCCGTGAAGCACAGCGGCAGAGGCATGAAGCCCAGTTCCTGAATTCTCGCCAGCAGGCGGCTGAGCGCCGCGCGGCGCGGGTCGTAGCGCAGCTCGGCGCGCGCGGTACCCGCATTGACATGGACGTGCGTGAGTCCGGCGATACGGCTCAGGCTGTTCTCGATCAGCCAGGCGCAGGCGGCGCAGTGCAGCCCCTCGATCTGCAGGCTCACTTCGCGCTCGCCATCGGTGCGCTCATGGCTGTAGCGTCGCTGCGCGCTCTCGCGATCGAACGCCGACCAGTCGCGCATCCCCGGCGCCGCCGCCGGCGCGGCCGCCTGGCGAAAGTCGTAATAGCGCGCCAGGCCCTGCGACAGGATGAGCGTGGCGGCGGCCTGGCAGCCGGCGCAGCACACCGCTCGCGCGGCGCCCTCGACCAGCACCGAGAGAGAGCCGGCGGCGGGCAGGGAACCGCCGCAGTGGTAACAGGAGGGCGAGGCGGCCGGGGTGGTCACGCTCGAGATCTCAGTTCGCGGAATCCGCGTGCTCCAGCACTACGTCCGGGGTATGCACCGCCAGGTAGAGGCTCACGAAGCTTCCGATCACCGCGCCCGAGAGCATCGCGATCAGAAACCAGGGCCAGAAGTGCCGGTACCAGGGAGCGGCGGCGACGGCTGAGGTGCTCATGGTGCGGGTCCTATGAAGCGGGTCTTCTCGTGCACATGGATGCGGGGGGCATCGAGCGCGGTGAGTGTGAGCGCAATGCGGTGCACGCCGCCGGCGACAGGCCGCGGCGCGTCGAGGCGCGCCGGAATGTCAGTGACGCTTCCCGCACTCACCACGATCGGCTCGGCGGGAGCGATGAGCTCGAGACCCTGCAGGCCTTGCGCCGTGAGCAGGTAACTGTGCGGGCGGTCATCGAGGTTGATCACCTTGAGCGCGAAAGTATTCTCGATGCGGTCACCCCGGACCTCGCGATAGAGGGCGTTGCGGTCGCGGATCACGTCGAGGATCAGCGGCATGCGCGTAAAGAGCGAGTAGAGCAGCACGCCGCCGATCAGCAGCAGCAGCGCCGAATAGACCGCCACGCGCGGGCGCAGCACGCGTGTCGGCCTGCCGTGCAGCGCATGCTCGGTCGTATAGCGAATCAGCCCGCGCGCCGCGCCCATCTTGTCCATCACGTCGTCGCAGGCGTCGATGCAGGCGCCGCAGGCGATGCACTCGTACTGCAGACCCTTGCGGATGTCGATTCCGGTCGGGCACACTTGCACGCACAGGGTGCAGTCGATGCAGTCGCCGAGGCCCGCGGCACGGGAGGCGGTGCCGCGCCGCCGCGGCCCGCGCGGCTCCCCGCGCGCCTCATCGTAGGAGATGATCAGCGTATCCTTATCGAACATCGCGCTCTGGAAGCGCGCGTACGGGCACATGTATTTGCACACCTGCTCGCGCAGGAAGCCGGCGTTGCCGTAAGTGGCGAGGCCGTACAGAAAGACCCAGAACGTCGACCAGGGCCCCAGCGAGAGGCCGGCTATGGCCGGGCCGAGAGTGCGGATCGGGGTGAAGTAGCCGACGAAGGTGAAGCCGGTCCACGCGGCCAGCGCGACCCACAGGAGCTGCTTCAGGCTCTTGCGCAGGACCTTCTCCGCCGTCCAGGGACCGCGGTCGAGCTTCATGCGGCGCGAGCGCGTGCCTTCCGTCCACTGCTCTATCCAGACGAAGAGCTCGGTCCACACCGTCTGTGGGCAGGCGTAGCCGCACCACAGCCGCCCGGCGAGGGCGGTGAAGAAGAAGAGCGAGAGTGCGGCGATGATCAGCAGCAGCGCCAGGTACAGGAAGTCCTGCGGCCAGAGTGTCAGCGAGAAGATGTGGAACTTGCGTGCCGGCAGGTCGAAGAGCAGCGCCTGGTGGCCCTGCCAGTCGAGCCACGGCACGCCGTAGAAGAGCCCGAGGAGGGCGATCACGGCGCTCTGGCGCAGCCGGGAGAAGCGGCCGCCGATCTCACGCGGGTAGATCTTCTCCGCGGCGGCGTAGAACGCGCCCGACTCGGCGGCCGGCACGGCTCGAAGCCGCGGGGTGGTCACGCGGCTCCCCCGCCCGCATCGCGCCTCACCGGGCGATCGGTGCGGATCAGATAGACGCTGAGCGTGCTGGCGAGTGCGCCGATGCCCCAGAAGAAGAGGAACCCGAGCGCGTACCCGGCTTCGCGATCGAGACCGGCGAGCAGCCTGGGGCCTGCATCCCTGAGCAGCTCCGGGTCGACGGTCGCGAAGAACAGCAGGCTCGCCACGCACGCGGCCAGGAACGACGGCCACACGATGAGGGCGACGTCCAGGGTGCTCGGGCGGCGGTGCGCCTCACGGGGTGGGGGAGCGCTCATCGCCATGGGTGCTCACTGGTGCGAGAGGCTGTAGACATAGGCGGCCAGCAGGCTGATCTTGTCGTCGCCCAGCCACTGGTGCGAGGGCATCTTGCCGTGGCGCCCTTCCATCAGAGTCCGGCGCAGCGTCTCCGCGGAGCCACCGTACAGCCAGATGTCATCCGTCAGGTTCTTCGAGCCGATGGCGGGGTTGCCCTTGCCGTCCGCTCCGTGGCAGGCAGCGCACAGCACGAAGCGCGCCTTACCGGCAGCGACCTTGGCGGGATCGGCAGGATGGCCGCTCAGGCTGCGCACGTAGGCCACGACTTCCTCCACGCCGTCTTCGCCGAGCGCGACGCCGACGGGCGGCATCGTGGCTTCGCGGCCGAAGGTGATCGATTTGACGATGTCGTCGGGTGTTCCGCCGTACAGCCAGTCGTTGTCGGTGAGGTCGGGGAAGCCCGGCGCGCCGCGCGCGTCCGAGCCGTGGCAGTTGATGCAGTTGTTGGCAAACAGCCTGCGCCCCAGCGCCAGCGCCTTGGGATCCCTGGCGAGCTCGGCGATGCTGCGGCCGGCGAAAGCGGCGTACACCGGCGCGTACTGTCGCTGCGCGCGCTGCATGTCCTCGCGGTATTCGCGCTCCTCGGACCAGCCGAGCGTGCCGCGGCTGATGCCGGGGTAGAGGAGCAGATACGCCAGCGCGAAGACGATCGTGAGAAAGAAGAGGATCAGCCACCAGCGCGGCATCGGATTGTTGCGCTCGCGCAGGTCCCCGTCCCAGACGTGCTCCTTGACCTCGCCTTCGGCGACTTCGCCGGGGCGGCGCAACGCGGTCCACCAGATGAGCCAGGCGCAGGCGAGAACATTCAGGATCGTGACCACCGCCACGATGGCCGTCGTCAGGGGCGACATCAGGATCCCTCCGGCTCGTCGAAGGGGAGTCGGGCCGCGGCCTCATAGTCCCTGGTGCGCCTGCCGCTCCACGCCCACAGCCACAGCGCGATGAAGGACACGAACCACACAACGGTGACCACGCTGCTCAACAGTCTGAAGTCCAGGTGCATGAGAGTCTCCTCAGCCTCGCGGGCGCGCCAGGCCGAGCGATTGCAGGTAGGCGACCAGGGCGTCGAGCTCGGTCTTGCCCGCGACCGCGGCCGGGGCCGCCGCGATCTCGGCATCCGTGTAGGGCGTGCCGAGTACGCGCAGCACGCGCAGCTTGCGCTGCAGCAGCGCGCCGTCGAGCTGGTTGGCGGCGAGCCAGGGGAATCCCGGCATGTTGGATTCCGGCACGACGTCGCGGGGATTGTGCAGGTGCATGCGATGCCAGTCGTCGCTGTAGCGGCCGCCGACCCGCGCCAGATCGGGCCCGGTGCGCTTCGAGCCCCACTGGAAGGGATGGTCGTACTGCGACTCCGCCGCGACCGAATAGGGGCCGTAGCGCTCGGTCTCGCTGCGGAACGGACGGATCTGCTGCGAGTGGCACAGATAGCAGCCTTCGCGCTCATAGACGTCGAAGCCGGCCTGCTCGAGCGGCGAGCGCGGCGTGATGTGCACCGCGCCCTGCCTGGCGGCAGCGCTGGTGGCGAGCGGGATCACCTCGATGAATCCGCCGACGCTGATCACCAGCACGATGAGGACGATGAGGAGCCCGAGCCGGCGCTCGATGACGTCGTGGTTCATGGCTGCGCTCCGCTCGCTGCGGCGGCTGCAGGGGCCGGAGCGAGCGCGCGCGCTGCCGCGGGCTCGTCTGCCGGAACCGGTACGCGCACCGCCAGTGGCTTCTGCCCGCGGATCGTCTTCCAGGTGTTGTAGGCCATGATCCACATGCCGGCGAAGAACAGCGCGCCGCCCATGAGGCGCACCAGGTAGAACGGATAAGTGGCCTTGACGCTCTCGATGAAGCTGTAGGTGAGCGTGCCGTCGTCGTTGAACGCACGCCACATCAGTCCCTGCATGACGCCCGCAATCCACATGGCGGTGATGTAGAGCACCACGCCGATGGTCGACAGCCAGAAGTGCACGTCGATGAGCCTGACGCTGTACATCTCGCGGCGGTCGAACAGGCGCGGAATCAGGTGGTACATGGTGCCGATGGTCATCATCGCCACCCAGCCGAGCGCGCCGGCGTGCACGTGGCCGATCACCCAGTCGGTGTAGTGCGAGAGAGCGTTCACGGTCTTGATCGACATCATCGGACCTTCGAAGGTCGACATGCCGTAGAAGGACAGCGCCACGATCATGAATTTCAGGATCGGGTCGGTGCGCAGTTTGTCCCACGCTCCCGAGAGCGTCATCATGCCGTTGATCATTCCGCCCCACGACGGTGCCAGCAGCAGCAGCGAGAACACCATGCCGATCGACTGCACCCAGTCGGGGAGCGAGGTGTAGTGCAGGTGGTGCGGACCCGCCCAGATGTACACGGAGATCAGCGCCCAGAAGTGCACTACCGAGAGGCGGTAGGAGTAGATGGGACGCTGCGCCTGTTTCGGCACGAAGTAATACATCATGCCGAGGAAGCCGGCGGTGAGGAAAAATCCCACCGCATTGTGCCCGTACCACCACTGCATCATGGCGTCGATCGATCCGGCATAGATCACGTAGGACTTCGTCAGGCTCACCGGGATCGCCAGATTGTTGAATACGTGCAGCACGGCGATCGTGATGATGTAGGCAGCAAAGAACCAGTTGGCGACGTAGATGTGTGTGACGCGCCGCCGCGCCATGGTCGCGAAGAACACGATCGCGTAGGCGACCCACACCACGGTGATGAGCAGGTCGATCGGCCACTCGAGCTCGGCGTATTCCTTTCCCTGGGTCATGCCGAGCGGCAGCGAGAGGGCGGCGGCGACGATCACCGCCTGCCAGCCCCAGAAGGTGAAGGCTGCGAGCCGGTCGCTGAAGAGGCGCACGTGGCAGGTGCGCTGCACGCAATAGTAGGAGGAGGCGAACAGGGCGCTGCCGCCGAAGGCGAAGATCACCGCGTTGGTGTGCAGCGGGCGCAGGCGGCTGTAGGTGAGCCACGGGACGTCGAAATTCAGCGCCGGCCAGTAGAGCTGCGCGGCGATCAGCACGCCCACGGCCATCCCGACGATTCCCCAGACGACCGTCATGATGGCGAACTGGCGCACGACCTTGTCGTTGTAGGTTTCGGTCAGGTACATGAATTCCTCGCTGGCGGGGCCGCCCGGAGCCACAGGCCCACGGGCCGGTAGCACACCAGCTTCGCGGTGCCCGACCTATAGGGAGATGTGCGTAACCCCTCGGGAGAAACCCGTAGGCGATGCGGCGCCTGCGCGTGGCAGCGCTACGCCCGAGCGCGCCGGCGGCGGCGTGGGGCCGGCCTCAGTCGAGCGGCTTGAGGAAGCGCCGCGGGCGGGGCGCGTAGTAGCGATCCGGGTTCAGCGAGAGGATGACGCGGGTGGCGCGGCCGAGGATGGCGTTGCGCGGCACGAAACCGAAGTAGCGTGAATCCGCGCTGTTGTCCCGGTTGTCGCCCATCATGAAGTACATGCCCTCGGGCACGACCACGCCGGCGACCGAGCGCAGTGCCACCCGCTCCGGGAGGAGCATGATCTCGTGAGGCGCGCTCAAACCGCTCTCGCGCAGCAACTGCGGTCGTTGCGCTGCGGTAGCGGCCAGCAGCCGGCGCAGGCCGGCGGCGTCCTCCGGGGTGTAGCGCGCGCGCCGGCCGTTGACGACGAGATGCTCGTCGTCGAGCGCGACCACATCGCCGGGCATGCCCACTACTCGTTTCACGAGCACGGTTCCATCGGCCGGGGAATCGAATACCACGATATCGCCACGGGCAGGGTCCGCGCCGTTGGTGAGATGCAGACGGGTAAACGGCAGCCGCAGGCCGAAGACGTGCTTGTCGACCAGCAGCCGGTCGCCTTCGAGGATCGTCGGATTCATCGAGCCGGTGGGAACCACCACCCAGTCGGCCCACGCCGAGCGGAAGCACAGCATCAGCAGGAGGAAGAGCGCCGTCCCGCGGTACTCGCGCAACATGGCTGCGATGCTTCGAAGTGTCGCCTTGCTCACCGGGCTCCCTCAAAATCCGCACGTTTCGACCGCAAGCCAGGCCGCCGGGTTCCCGCAGTATCGCCAGGCATTGAAATCGGCCGCGGCCCGCCCCACAGAACGGCAAATGGCCGAGACACTGCACATCGTCTGTCCGCACTGTGAGGGCGTCAACCGGATTCCCGCCGCGAGGCTCGCCGATGCGCCCAAGTGCGGTCAGTGCCACCGGCCGCTCTTCACCGGGCAGCCGCTCGAGCTCACCGCCGCCGGCTTCGCTCGCCTCATCGGGCGCAGCGACATTCCCGTGGTAGTGGACTTCTGGGCCCCCTGGTGCGGACCCTGCCAGATGATGGCGCCGGAATACGCGGCGGCGGCCGCCGAGCTCGAGCCGGGCGTGCGCCTCGCAAAGCTCAACACGGATGCCGAGCCCGGAGTCGCCGGTCAGTTCGGCATCCGTGGCATTCCCACCCTGATCTGCTTCAAGGCAGGCCGGGAGGTCGCGCGCCGCTCGGGCGCGATCGGGAAATCAGAGATCGTGCGCTGGGCGCTGGCGCAGGGCTGAGGGACGCGGCCTGCATTGCCGCCGGGCGCCGATCGCGCCGAGGCCCACGAGCGTCAGCCAATCCAGCGCTCCGCCGCCGCCGTGTCCGCCGCTGGCTGGGGCGGCCGGGCTGGCGCTGACCTCGCTCGATTGCGCAGACACGCCTCCCGCATCCACAGCCGCCACCCTGAAGAAATACGGACTGCCGTTCATGAGTCCATTGATCGTGGCGGTCGTTGCGGTGACGGAAGTGACGGGAACCGCGCCTTCACCGCCCGCCGCCGTACCCTCATAAACGTTATAGCTCGCAGCGCCGGTTGCCGCCGTCCAGCTGAGCGCGATCGTGCCGTTGCCGCCCGAGGCGGAGAGTCCCGTGGGCACCGCTGGCACTGCCATGGCGGAGGCCTCGGCTGAATTGGGCGATGTGCCGAAGCCACTGACGGCGGCAATCTCGAAGTAGTAGGTCTGGCCGGGTGTCAGACCCGTCTGGGCAATGAGGGTCGAGTCAGTGGCGATGCCGGTCTGCACCGGACTCGCCCCTTCGCGTCCCGAGGCGGTCCCCTGATAGACATTGAAAGAGGCGGCCGCAGGATCCGCGCTCCACTGCAAGGTGATGCCGCTGGCGCCTGCGGTGGCCGTCAATCCGCCGGGAGCAGCCACGGCCGACATCGCGGCGACGAGATTGGCGGCGTCGATGCTGCCGAGTCCGCTGGCGAGGTCATAACCCTGTCCCGCAGGGTACGAGCCGGCACCGCCGGCCGCGCTCGCCGTCATGAGTCCGGTCGTGAATGCGGCGTTACCGCCGTTGTCGCACACGCTCGGCGGAGCGCTTCCGGTGTCGACGAAGCTCGCGACCGCACAGGGCTGGGCATTGCTGCCGAGGGTGATGTCGTAGAAGACGCACGCTCGGTTGGTGATCGCACCCTGACTCGCGTTGCAGGCCGTGAGGTTGGCCGCGGAGCCGTATTCGGCGGCCGCGAGCTGGTAGAGCAGCGGATTGATCAGTCCCTGACGGCCGTCCGCGTACACCGAGCCCGGCTGCTGCGTTTGATCGACGAGTGCAATGATGGCGGCGACGAGGGGGGGCCGCGGCCGAGGTGCCGAAGAAACTCTTGTTTCCGGGAAGAGGGTCGACGCTGCACGGGTTATCGGAGAAGGAGCAGATCACCCAGCGGGTGGCGATGGCGGAGACGTCCGGCACGGCGCGGCCGCCGAAACTGGCGATTCCCGTGACACCCTGTTGCCACACGGGCTGCGCGTAACCACCGCGGCACGCGCCTGCACTGAGAGAGGTGCAGCTGCTTACGCCACCGCCACCGCCCAGGATCTCGATGAAGGGGTTTGGCCTGGTGGTAAAGCCGGCGGCGGCAAGGTTGGCCTGATTGCAGAAGGCAAGGGTGCTCGCCATCAGGAAGTACTGGCTCCATTCTTCGTTTCCACACGAGGTGTTCCAGACCATCTCGGGCACGTGTGTCGCCGCGCTGTAAAGGGTGGGAGGAGTGTTGGATCTGCTCCAGTAGGCGCCTCCCGCGCTGCCCTCGAGGTTCGGATCGAAGTCCGTGCCGCCGACTGCGAGTGCGTAGGGTGTCGAGGCAAAGGCGCTCACCGCGAAGCCCGTCGAGGCGACGTCACCCTGCACTCCCTGGTCCGATGAGCTCAGGCAGCCGGCGGTCGCCGACGGGGCGGACTGAGCGGCTCCGCTGTCGCCCGCCGCCACGGTGATGGTGATGCCTTCGGCCGCCCCCTGTTGAAACGCTGAGTTGATCGAGGTATTTCCCGCGCCCTCGACTGCCTCGCATGCGCCGAAAGAGAAGTTGATGATGCCGACGCCGGCCGTTGCGCCCGCCGCCTTGCCGCCGCTCGCGGCGAAGTCCTGATCGATGATGTAGCGCACGGCGACCCCGGCGTTCTTGTCGCGCACGAGCAGGAGGGTGGCGCCGGGCGCGAGCCCGCCGACGATCTCCGTGTCGAGGTACGCCTCGTCCTCGTTGCCGTCCCTGGTCTCACCCGGATCCTGCCCGCCGTCGGCGGCCGGTACCGCAATGCTCGTGAAAGACTGCCCCTGGTTGACGCCGAATGCAGTCCAGTAGGCCGAGAGCTGCGCTGAGCTGACATCGCTCTCGGCGACGATCGCGACCGTGACGCCCTTGCCGTCGACGCCCCGCGCATACAACGGAGTCAGATCGTAGATGTTGGCAGCGTCCGTGGGTCCCACAAAGCCCGGGATGGGGTACTGATAGGCGCCGATCGCTCCTTCGTACACCCCGGGCAGCGGCGCCGCGGCCGCGCCCCTCGGCCGCGCACCTGGCTGCGTTCTGACGCCCGGCGTTGGATAGAAGTCGTTGAGGCCGCTGACGGCCGCGATTACTCCTTTGAAAGTTGCCGGGATGCCGGGGTCCGTGACGTTGGAATAGTGCCGCGTGCCCTGGGTGTCGAACGTGTGTATCTGCGTGTGCAGTGCGGCCTCGACCTGTTCCCTGGTGCCCGTGAAGGGCAGGTAGCTTCGGCCGGCCGGAACCCTGCCGACCTTGAGCCCCTGAGACCTGAGCCAGCTCGAGAGCGCCGCGAGCGTGGCATCGCTCGCCCCAAAGCGCGCACCGAACCCGGCGGGAGTGAGCCAACGGTGGTACTGCGGCGAACGCGGATTCTGCTGGTCGGCGATGAGCTGCTGCAGCGCCGCTTCCTGTGCGGGAGTTCTGGCGAGGACCAGTTGCAGTCCGCTCATCCCGAGAGAGGCGTCGGCTTCGCCGCGGTCATACTCGGCTCGCGCGAGCGTGCTCACGTGGCCCGGCAGGCGCAGCAGCGCAAGGCTCTGTCCGGCGAGACCCGCGGTGCATGCCATCAGGGCTCCGAGCAGTGCCCCGCGTGCGGCGATGCGCCGCCACTCTCCCGTTCCGGTCGCGAGATTCGGCACTTTGGAGACCTCTGCCCATGAGCTTGGGCGCGTGTGTCCGGACTCTAACAACTTAACGTCCAAACGTCTGATATTTAAACAGAATCCGGCGACGCACCGGGGCGAGCGAACGACGCAGAGCGGGAACGGCGCGCTGCGTGCCATCATAGCCGCCCGCAAAACTAAGCCTCCGGGAGTGCTCCATGGACAAGCGGCCCATCTTTTCCCTGCTCGTGTGCATCGCCTCCGTGCCGGCGCTCGCAGCGCTGC
>DASQGK010000003.1:0-24963 GCA_035632655.1 Steroidobacteraceae bacterium
CGGGCTTCGGCGCGTTGTCGGATCTGCGGAATATCCAAACGGTCGTCGTTGCGCGCGCGGGCAGCTTTCGCGAACTGTACCCCGGGCAGAATTGACACTCCGGACCCCTTGTCACTGGAGTTGCTGGAGACCTCGGCTGAAAGTGCAACTCGAGACCCCTTGCTGGACTGGCAAGTGTTCTCGTGAAAATGGGGACCCCTTGTACGGAGTGACGGCCGGACTTGAGAAAACTGTCCCCCGGGGTACAGTTGAGCCGTGTGCTTGGGTGCTTTTGCGTGCATCGCCGTGACCGTTTTTGAAACGTCGACGCCACTCTAAGTCACAGAGCGTATTAGGAAAACCTATGTTTCAAGGCATTTCAGAGTATTTCTTGGAATTGCCCCGTCCGAATTGATGGGGTGCAAGGGGTCCCGAGTTCAAATCTCGGCGCTCCGACCAATAAGAACAGCTGCTTCCCCGGTCGAGCCGGCATCGCGGAGCCACCCTTGGCCACCGCGGTCATCGGGCTTCGGCGCTGTCATCGGGGTAGGGCGGCTGTCGTTGACGGCTTCACTTCTCTATCGATCTTCCTCGCGTTGGCCTTTTCGGCAATTCGAAGGTCGTACAGCGTCTGCAGATTCAGCCAGGACTGTGCATCCCCACCAAAATAGCGCGCCAGTCTCATAGCGGTATCAGCCGTGACGCCCCGCCTCCCGCGGACAATGTCGTTGATGCGTGGTGCGGGAACACTCAGGGCCTTCGCAAGCGCGTTGGCCGTCAACCCTGCCGGACGTAGGAAATCCTCGCGGAGTACCTCACCCGGGTGAACCGGACGCATCCCACTCTTGAAACTCATGTGTTACCTGCCTCAGTGATAGTCGACGATTGCCACATCCTCGGGTCCTGCGGGCGTCCAACGGAAGCAGATGCGCCACTGATCGTTGACGCGGACGCTATGTTGCCCCTCACGATCACCCTTCAGTGCCTCCAGCCGATTGCCGGGCGGGGAGCGCAGGAACTCCAGGGTTGCCGCCGCTTCCAACTGGGTCAGCTTGCGGGTAGCCACCTTGATGATCGAGCTGAAGCGCTTCGATTTGCCGGTCTCAAAGAGCCTCCGGGTATCGGAGCACTTGAAGCTGTTGATCACCCTGAAATGCTATAACGGTTAACGTTAAACGTCAAACAGGGAAAATGGACTGCAGGAGGAGTCTATTCCGGTCACATAGGTGACGTTTTATACCGCAGAGCATGCAGCAGCTTGAAAGCTGCTTCCGCGCCGAAGCCCGGAAAGATCGGCAGCCGGAGATCCACTTGCGCGCTGATCCTCGCGCAAAGTACGACTTCGTTGCCAAGGTGCTCGCGGCAGCCCAGCGCAATCGGATGAGGAAGATGGGCTTTGTAGATACGGCCGCGTTCAAAGACTGAGCGCCGTCTCACCTCCCGACATAACAGCTGCCTAACCCCTCACCGCGGCGTTGGACGCTTAGAGATGGAGAGAGCATTTCGTCGGCGTCGAGCCTAAGCTGTATGCCTCGCAGCTGCGTGCTTCGCTCCGGGGGTCGTTCGATATGCATGCACGTGCCGAAGTCGGTTTGCACCATGGATCCACCTCGCTGCGCCGCGGATTAGCGCTTCTCGTGCTGATTCTTGCCGCCCCGGCAGGGGCACAGGAGGCGGTGCCGCCGGCCTTGCACGGCTGGGAGGCCTGGACGCTGCACGGGCACGAGAATCACCGCTGTCCGTGGCTCGCGCCGGGCGGAGCCGACGACGACGCGCGCATCTGCGCGTGGCCGGCGAGTCTCGAGCTGCAGGTGGATGGCCGTGGCGGCCGCTTCAGCCAGCGCTGGCAGGTCGAGGCGGAGGGCTGGTTGCCGCTGCCGGGTGGCATGGAGCAATGGCCGCTGGAGGTGACGCTCGACGGCAAGGCGGCTGCAGTGGTCGCGCACGGCCGCCTGCCGGCGCTGCGCGTGCCGGCCGGCACCCACACGGTCGCCGGCAACTTCACCTGGGCGCGCCGCCCGGCGTTGCTCCCGCTCCCGGCGGAAATTGGCCTGGTGGCGCTGACGATCGACGGCGCACGCATTGCCATTCCGCAGCGCAATGCCACAGGCGTCGTTCTCGGGGCGCAGCCGATGGCACGCCAGGACAACCGCCTCGCCGTGCGCGTCTTTCGCCTGCTGAGTGATGAGCTGCCCGGCACTCTGACCACGCAGGTTCATCTTGCAGTCGCAGGCGAGGCGCGCGAAGTCCGCCTGCCGAACTCGCTCCCCGGCGGGTTCATTCCTACCGCGCTCGCGGGCGATCTGCCCGCGCGTCTTGACGCCGACAACACGCTGCGCGTGCAGGTACGGCCCGGCGAGTACGACATCACGCTGACGGCGCGCGGACCGAGCCCGGTGGCGGAGGTGCACCTCGGCAAACGCCCCGCTCCGTGGCCGGCGGAGGAGGTGTGGAGTTTCCGCGGGAACGACCGGCTGCGTGTGGTGGCTGTCGAGGGCGTTCCGCCCACTGACCCGAGGCAGGCCAACGTGCCCTCCGGGTGGCGGGGGCTCCCCGCCTACCGCATGAATGAGGATGCGGTGCTGAAGCTCCTCGAGCGCAGCCGCGGCATGTCCGCTCAGGATGCCAACCAGCTGCAGCTGGAGCGCACGGCGTGGCTGGATTTCTCCGGCGCCAGCTTCATGGTCGTCGACCGCATCGCCGGCACGATGCGCCAGGGGTGGCGGCTCGAGATGAGCCCGCCCTTTGCACTGGAGAGCGTGCGCACGCCATCGGATGAGTCCCTGCTGGTGACCTCCGGGATGGCCCGCGGCGCGACCGGCGTCGAACTGCGGCAGCCGCAGGTGGACTTGACCACGGTCGCGCGCCTGCCGCGCGTGGGTGGCAGACTGCCCGCCACCGGCTGGAGCCAGCGCTTCACCCTCGCGACGGGGCAGCTGGTCATGGGACCCGGCTACCGGCTGCTGGCGGCCCTCGGGCCCGACTCGGCTCCCCAGGCATGGCTGGAGCGCTGGCGGCTGCTCGACATCTTCGCCGTGCTCCTCATCGCGACTGCAGCCGGGAGGCTGCTCGGCCTGCGCGTCGCGACCCTTGCCGTCGCAGCGGTGGTCCTGACGTATCAGGATCTGGGTGCTCCCGCATGGCTGTGGCTCAACGTGTTGGTGGCGCTGGCGCTCGTGCGGGTCGTTCCGCAAGGGCGGCTGGGTCGCTTGCTTGCTGCATACCGCGTGCTCGCGGTGGCGCTGCTCCTCATCGCGCTGGTGCCTTTCCTCATCGGACAAGCGCGTCTTGCCGTGTATCCGCAGCTCGAGACCTATCTCTCGGGCGGGCCGGGCGCGTCTTTGCGCAGCTACGACCGGGCCGCGGTGGTGATGAACGCGCCGGTCGCAGGGAGACTCGCCGCGCCGCCGATTCAGACGCAGATCGTCGAGGAGGTTAAGAAGGAAGTATTGACGTCGGCGCCTGCCGCATCGCCGAGTGCGATCAGCGTGTCCCCGGCAGCTGTCTCCCCTCGAGAGGTTATGGTCACTGCGCGCCGCAACTCATCTGCGGGCTATGAGCCGGGGGTGCTCGTGCAGGCGGGCCCCGGCATGCCCCAGTGGCGCTACCACGTCTATGACTACAGCTGGAGCGGTCCGCTCGAGCCGAACGCGACCGCGCGCTTCGTGATCAGTCCGCCGTGGCTCACGCGGCTGTGGCGCATCGTGGGCATCGTGCTGTCGGTTCTGCTCATCGTCGAGCTCACGCGGGGTGAGATCACCCGCCTTCCGGACTGGCTGCGTCGCCGGCAACTCTCGCCGGCCGCGGCGCTGTTTCTGACCGCGGTGGCGGCGCTGGGCGTCGCGCCGCAGGCGCGCGCCGACAGTACGCCAGCTCCGGCCCTGCTCAAGGAATTACAGGCACGGCTGCTCGCAGCCCCGAAGTGCGCGCCCGACTGTGCCGACGTGATCGAAGCGCACGTGAGTGTCGACGCGTCCCGTCTTCAGGTCGTACTCACGGTGGCGGCGCTCGATGCGGTCGGTATTGCCCTGCCGGGCGCTGAGCCGAACTGGGCGCCGGACACGGTGCAGGTAGACGGCGGGACGGTGGGCTGGGTTTACCGGAGCGCGGACGGCGTGCGCTATGTGAGCGTTGCGCCGGGGCGCCACGTGGTGCGGGTCGCCGGATCGCTCCAGGGGCTCGAAGGGCTCGCGCTCGCGTTCCCGCTCGCGCCGCACGTCGTCGACGTGAGCGCCGTCGGCTGGGACGTCTCGGGCGTGAATGCACGGCGACTGGTAAGTGGAGGGGTCGGGCTGGTGCGCCGGCGCGCCGCTCAGGAGAGCGGCAATACCGCGCGCCAGGAGGAATTCCCGCCGTTTGTCAGGGTGACGCGCATCTTCCGTCTGGCGCACGACTGGACCATCGACACGGTCGTCGAGCGCGTGGCGCCGCCGTCCGGTGCCTTCACTGTGCGCCTGCCGCTGCTGCCACAGGAGTCGGTCACGAGCGCCGGGCTCGAGGCGCGCGACAACCGCGTGACGGTGGGCCTGGCGGCCAACGACCAGCAGACCGAATTCAACTCCATCATTCCGATCGGCAACTCGATCGAGCTGGTTGCGCTGGAGGGCGGTCCCTACAGCGAGCGCTGGGTGTTCGCGGTCGGCTCGACCTGGCACGTGGACATCGGCGGGATACCGCCCGTCGCGCCGGGCCACGACGCGGATGGAACCTATGAGTACTACCCGCGGCCGGGCGAGCATCTTGCGGTCAGGATCACCCGCCCCGAGCCGGTCGCAGGAGGGACGCTCGCCTACGACGGGGCGGAGCTCATGCTCAATGCCGGCAAGCGCTCGAGTGATTTGAGCCTGGTACTCGCGTACCGCAGTACACAGGGTGGACGAGAGGTCGTGCACCTGCCCGACGATGCCGAGGTCACGCTGGTGCGCAGCGACAACGATACGCTTGGCCTGCGGCCGGAGAAGGGCGAGCTGTCGCTGCCGGCGCTGCCGGGTCGCCACACGTGGACGGTCAACTGGCGCAGCGCGACGGGCGCCGCCGTCGTGACGCGCGCGCCCGCAGTGTCGCTGGCCTCGCCGGCCGGCAATCTGCACATAGGCATGCGCATTCCGGAGGACCGCTGGGTGCTGTACGCCTACGGCCCTGGCATTGGGCCGGCGATTCTCTACTGGGGCGAGCTCATCGTGTTCATCGCCATCGCCTGGCTCATCGGTCGCTCGCGTCTCACACCCCTGCCGGCACGCGACTGGCTGCTGCTCGGGCTCGGGCTATCGACCCTCTCGTGGTCGGTATTCGGTCTGTTCGTACTCTTCGTCGCGCTATTTCAGTGGCGCGCCGCAAGCGGCGCCGCCGCGGACTGGCGCCGATTCAACCTGCTGCAGGTGGGACTGGCCGTGCTGGCGGTGGCCGCCGTGCTGTGCGTGGTGGCGGCGGTGCCCGGAGGGCTGCTCGCGCGGCCGGACATGCGCATCAGCGGCGGCGGCGACTACGGCGCGCTCGAGTGGTTTGTCGACCAGACGCGCGACGGGCTGCCTCGCCCGGGCGTGCTGTCGGTCTCCCTGTGGTGGTACAAGATCGCGATGCTCGCCTGGGCGCTGTGGCTGTCGTTCGTGCTGACACGCTGGCTGAAGTGGGCGTGGGAAGTGTTTGCGCGCGACGGCTTGTGGCGCTCGCAGCCGGCCGCGCCGCCTCCGCCTCCTCGTTCACCGGAGGCGAGCTGAGCCGCGCGCCGCACGTCAGTGCGGGTGCCTCTCTTTGTAGTCGCGGACCGCGGCGTTGAACGGATCGACCGTGGCTTTTTCCTGATCGATCGCCGCGTTGTGGGCCCGGGCGCCGAAGTCGTTGAGCGCCTGAAGGTCGGATTCCGATGCGGCGCCTGCGTACTGCTTCGCCGTGCGCGCGATCGCCGCATCGACGCACTGGGTGTATGCGGTGGTGGCAGCATCGTAGGCTGCGAACGCATCGCGGGCCGCTTTCATCTCATCGAGAGAGGCCCGCCTGCTGTCCGGCACCGAAGGCGCAGTCGGCAGGGGACAAGCCTCGAGCGCCGTACCGGCGGTCGATACCAGGTCGCGCGCGGAGACAGCCGCGGCAGATGTCCGTGGGGCTGCTGGGGCAGCGGGCGGCTGTCGCTGCTGCGGCAGGTGGGACGTGCCCCACAGGATCACGGCGAGGAGCGCAACGCCGCCCAGGATCAGAGAGCCAATTCGGAAGGCTGATGAGATCACGTGGCTTCGCAGGAGGGGGATCTCCCGACAGCCTAGCGTCCTTCAATCTTGTTTCGCAACGCAGAAAGAAACGGCGACCGGTGAGTGTGCACCGGCCGCCAGGGTAGGTGGGCACTGCCGGGGGGCTGGCAATACTCACCGTTGCTCGAGGCTCATGTTAGGGATGCTGCGCTGCACTCCCGTATCGGGCGCACGCCCTAACAGCTGTCAGATTTGACTGACGCGCGGCTTTGGCCGGACGGATAGACGACCGTTCCGTCAGCTTCGATGACCGCGCCGGCCGTCAGCCGGGCAGGCTCGATGCGTCCGTGGGCCATGATGTGAAAGACGCTCTCGTGATGGGCGATGAGATAGTCGGCGACGATGCGGCGATGACATCGCCACCACACCGCCTCCGAGCACATGATTGCACAGCGCTGCCGGTGCCCCTCATCGAGGAGATGCTGGAATCCCAGGCGAAACTTCTGCGACAGCGCGTAGTCGGCATAATTATGGAAGCTGTCGTTGTTCCAGAAAGCATTGACGTCGGGCGTGATGCGCGCCTTCCCGCGCAGCCCCCCGAGCGCTGCCATGTGCTGATAGGCGATGCCGAATCCAGCCAGGGCCTGCGGCAGGACGTCGGTGTTGAACTGGGGATTGGTTCTCGAGCGCGGCACCGTGCGTATGTCCGCCAGAAGCGTGACCTCTGCCGACCGCAGCAGCTCGGCGAGCTCCTCGAGGCTGCGCGTCGAATGGCCGATGGTGAAGAAGGGGTTCGCCATCTCACAGCACCTGCGCTGTTTCCCGCTCCGGCAGTCCGATGAGTTCGCTATGTGAGACCCGATGCCCGTCGGGAATCAAGTGGCGCGGGAGCCTCCTGTCCCGCTGATTCGCGGTGCCGGCGTGCGATCGCCACGCGTCTGTGGTGCATACGCGACAGCGCAGGCCTAAAGTCGCGTTGAGCATTCGATCGATCGCTGGTAAGAACGTCATCTCATGCACCTCGTCCCTCGCCCGGCAAGGCTCGCCTTTGCCATCTGCCTCATCGCGGCCGCCTCCGCCTCCGCGGATCCTGCGGCGTTCGACCTCGTCGGCCCCACGCTCGAGGTGCTGGTCACGCATGGCAGCGCGACCTTGCCGATCTCGCAGGTTCCGAATCTCTCAGCCGGCGACCGCCTGTGGATCAAGGCCGACTTCGGTGATGACTATTCCGTGCGCTATCTGATGGTGGCCGCGTTCCTGCGCGGGTCCACCGAGCCGCCGCCCGAGCAATGGTTCTTCCGCTGCAGGACCTGGCGGGACAAATGCCGGAAGGATGGCATGACGCTGACCGTGCCACGCGAGGCGCAGCAGCTGCTGCTGTTTCTCGCGCCCGAGACGGGCGGTGACTACGACACGCTCATGAATGCCGTGCGCGGCCGGCCCGGAGCGTTCGTGCGCACCTCGCAGGACCTCAATCAGGCGGCGATGGAGCGGCTGCGCCTGCAGGCCTACCTGAAGGCCGTCGGTCATCTCGGCGATTCGGACCCCACGCGCCTGAAGGAGGCCGCGCCGCTCCTGTCGCGCAGCCTCGCCATCCGGGTGGAGGAGAAGTGCCTGCAGAAGACTCCGATGCTGCAGGCTTCGTGCCTGATGCAGGGTCAGGAATCCCTGATCATGGCCGACGGGCATGGCGAGTCGATGACCCAGCAGCTCACCTCGGGGCCGGCAAGCGATCTGGCGATGGAGGCGAGCAACACACCGCAGCTCAAGTCCGGCTACTACGGTCCGTTCATCGGCTCGCTGTTCGACATCGCGCGGCTGCTCGACTCCTTTCATACGGCGAAGTACCAGTACATTCCCGCGCTCGCCTCGCCGAGCGGGCGGCAGCTGGCGCTGACCCTGAATGCACCGCCGTCCTTTCATGATCCGAAGTCGGTGCTGGTGGCGGCATTGCCTCCCATCGAGAGTGCGCAGCCGCCGCAGCTGCGGCAGGTGGATGTGAAGGAAGCCTACTGCGCGAAAAAGTCACCCCTGGTGCTGTCGGCCGAGGGTGCGCCGCTGGTCTTCGCCGGGAGCTTCGCGCACGGCCTGGCGCTGCGGGTCAGCGCACCGTCCGGCACCGATATCGAGCTGCCGGCGGTGGCCGATGCCGCACAGGGAGGCTTCGTGGTCGACACATCCGCCTTGCAGAGTGTCGATCTGAGTGGCAGCACGCGCGGCACCCTGCATGGCGAATGGGGCTTCGAGAAGTACGAGGGCCCGGTTTTCACGCTGGTCGGCACACAGGCGCGCGCTCCGACGCTCGCTCCCGGAGACGAGGCCGCCCTCATCGTCGGCCGCCGGGACACCGTGCACCTTTTCGTAGGCAGCACCGCCTGCGTGAGCGACATCGCTCTCGGCGATGCCGGCGGCAAAGAGCGTAAGGTGGAGTGGAAGGCCGTCGAGACCGAGGCGGTGGAGGTCAGGCTGCCCCTGGAGGAGGCCAGCCCCGGCGATGCCACGCTCCTCATACGGGAGTACGGCAATGCGCAGCCGCAGCGCCTGACGCTGCATACCTACAGCGCGGCCGCGCGTCTCGAGAGCTTCGCTTTTCACGCGGGTGACAGCCGCGGCACCCTGCGCGGCGATCGTCTGGATGAAGTCGCCGGCCTGACGCTGAAGGATGCCGAGCTCCAGCCCGAAACCCTCTCGAGCAGCGGCGGGCACGATGAGCTGACGATGCTGCAGAGCGCTCCCCTGGCGCCGGATCTGAAGCCGGGGGATCAGACGAAGGCGCGCGTCCATCTCAAGGACGGACGCGTCTACGAGGTGAGCGTGACCGTGCAGGCGCCAAGGCCGAGCGCCACGCTCATCGGCAAGAGCCTGCAGCTGCCGTCCACGGGGGAGGTCCACCGCATCCGGCTCGCCAGCCAGGAGGAGCTGCCGCAGGATGCGCAGCTGACCTTCTCCCTGCATGCGCGCACCCCGGCGGTTTTTTCGCGCGATGACAGGATCGAGGTGGCCACACTCGATGGGTCCTGGTCGACGGTGCTCGCGCAGGGCAGTGGCATGACGCTGCAAAATGCCAGAGTCGCGGTTGCGACACTCGATCCTGCGAAGGCATTCGGGCCGTGGGCCTTTGGACCGCTGCGATTTCGTCTCGTGAGCGCTGCGGGCGCGGGGGACTGGCAGCCTCTCGCGATTCTGGTCCGCCTGCCCGTGCTCTCAGGTCTCGCGTGCCCGGGCAGCGCCGAGGCGCCGTGCGAGCTGTCCGGTGTGGACCTGTTCCTCCTCGACTCGGTCTCGGGGAATGCCGCTTTCGGCGTGCCGACGGTGATTCCGGATGGCTTCACCGGGCACACGCTGGCCGTGCCGCGGCCGGCGGACGGGCGGCTCTACGTGAAGCTCCGTGACGATCCGGCCGTGATCAGTGTGGTGCAGCTGGATGTGCCCGCACCGCGATCGCCATCGCAGGCCTCGCCGGCTCCTCCGGCGTCCGCGGCACCTCAGCTCTCGGCGTTGCCTGCGACCCCGCACAGCGCAAGGGACTGAGGCGTCGGTTCGAGCAGCCTGGGCCCGCGCCTACCCGAGGAGTGCGTCCGCGGCCTTTTCGGCGATCATGAGCGTGGTGGCGTTGGTGTTGGCGCCGATCAGCCGCGGCATGACCGAGGCGTCTGCCACCCGCAGCCCCTCCACGCCGCGCACCCGTAGCTCGCCATCGACCACCGCTGCGGGATCGCTCCCCATGCGGCAGCTTCCGGCCGGGTGATAGAGCGTCTCGGCTTTTCTCCTGATCACCTCGATCAGACCCTCCCGCCCCCGGGCAGCCTCCCCGGGAAAGATTTCCGCACCCCGGTAGGGCGCGAACGGCGCAGCGCCGATGATCTCCCGCGACAGGCGCACCCCTTCGAGCAGCACGTCGAGGTCACGGCCGGCGGTCAGATAGTCCGCCTGGATGCGCGGCAGATCCTCCGGAAGGCTCGAGCGCAGCGTGATACGTCCGCGGCTCGCGGGGCGCAGCACGCACGCGTGCACCGTGAAGCCGTGGCCGGGGAGGCGGTTGCGGCCATGATCGTCCAGTTGCGCCGGCACGAAGTGCAGCTGGATATCCGGGCGCTCATCCGGTGCCAGGGGCGAGCGGGCGAAGGCGCCTGCTTCTGCGACGTTGCTGACGCCGGGGCCCGAGCGCGTCAGCAGGTAGCGCAGCCCTACCGCGAGCCGCCCGAAGTCGTAGGTCACGGCCTGGGTGCAGCGGGCCAGCGTGCAGAAGTCGATGTGGTCCTGGAGGTTGGCACCGACCTCGGGTGCGTCCGCAACCACCGCAATTCCGAGGCTGTGCAACGGCTGCGCGGGGCCGACGCCCGAAAGCATGAGCAGCTGCGGAGAGGCCACGGCACCGGCCGCCAGCACCACCTCGCGCTCGGCGCAGGCCTGGCCGAGCCTGCCTTCGTGTCGGAACTCGACGCCGGTGGCACGCGTCCCCGAGAACACGATGCGCGTGGCGAGAGCGTGCGTGCGGACTTCGAGGTTGGCGCGCGCGCACACCGGACGCAGGAAGGCGCTCGCGCTGCTGCAGCGGCGGCCGTTGCGCTGTGTGACCTGGTAGAAGCCGACGCCGCACTGCACCGCGCCGCTGAAATCGTCATTGCGCGCGAGCCCGCAGGCCTCACCCGCGGCCACGAAAACCGCACTCAGGGGATTGCGGAACTTGAGGTCCTGCACGGCGAGCTCGCCGCCGGCGCCGTGGTAGTCGCTTACGCCGCGGCAGTGATCCTCATAGCGGCGGAAGAGGGGCAGCACGTTGCGGTAGCTCCAGCCGTCACCGGCCAGCGCGGCCCATTCGTCGTAATCGCGCGGATGTCCGCGCGTGTAGCACATGGCGTTGATCGAGCTGCTGCCGCCGAGCACCCGCCCGCGAGGCCAGTAGAGCCGCCGCCCGAGCAGGGCGGCTTCCGGCTCGGTGTAATAGTTCCAGTCGATGTCGGGATTCCCAACGAGCCGCGCCAGCCCTGCGGGCATGTGAATATAGGGACTCGAATCGCGTCCGCCTGCTTCGAGGAGCAGCACGCGCAGGTCGGCGCGCGCCGAGAGCCGGTTGGCGAGCAGGCACCCCGCCGAGCCCGCTCCCACGATCACGTAGTCGTATGTCGCCGCGCTCATGGCTGGGTGCCACTATATCCTGCAGACTGCTCTCATGAGCGATCCCGCATCTTCCTCCCCGGCGCAAGCCCTGCCGGCCGGCGCGCACGGGCCCCGGCTCACCGCCACGGGGACTTCCTACTCTTTTTATGTGCTGGGGCTCCTGACGCTCCTCTATATCACCAACTTCGTCGATCGCATCGTGCTCGGGATCCTGGTCGGACCGATCAAGTCGGAGCTGCACCTGAGCGACAGCCAGCTCGGGCTCATCGGGGGTACAGCCTTCGCGCTCTTTTATACGGCTCTGGGAATCCCGGTCGGATGGTGGGCCGATCGTGTGAGCCGTGTGCGCATCATGACCGCGGCGCTCGTGTGCTGGAGTCTCTTTACCGCTCTCACGGGCCTGGCCCACGGCTTTCTCGCCCTGTTCCTCGCGCGGCTTGGGGTCGGAGTGGGGGAGGCCGGGGGTGCTGCGCCGGCGTACGCACTGATCGCAGACTACTTTCGACCCGGCTGGCGTGCTCGGGCGCTGGGGTTCTTCTCGCTGGGGATTCCGCTCGGCAGTGCGCTCGGCTACCTGCTCGGCGCCTGCCTGACGACCGCTTTTACCTGGCGGATGGTCTTCGTGTGTCTCGGGATCGCCGGTATCGGACTGGCGCCGCTCTTTCTGTGGACGGTGCGCGAGCCTGCGCGCGGAGGACTCGACGCCTCACCCGCCGTACGCCCGGCCCCGGCACTTGCAGAGGTGTGGCGCACGCTCGCTGCGAAGCCGGCCTTCTGGCTGTTGTCGCTCGGGGCCGGCTGCGGCTCCCTCATGGGTTATGGGCTGCTCTTCTGGTTGCCTTCGTTCTTCATGCGCAGCGACGGCATGACCGTGCCCGGCGTGTCGCGCTTGCTGGCCGCGCTGCTCCTCTGTGGCGGAGTCCCCGGCATTCTCCTCGGCAGCTACCTCGCCGACCGGATCGGAGCGCGTGACCGGCGCGCCTATGCCCTGGTCCCGGCCCTGGCGTTCCTGTGCATTCTGCCGTGTTATGCGCTCGGTACCCGACTGCCGATGGGAGCGGCCGCGTTCGTTTGCTTTCTCGTGCCCTCGGCACTGCAGCTCGTATGGCTCGGCCCGGTGATCATGGCCATTCAGCAGCTCGTGACGCCCGCCATGCGCGCGCTCGCCTCCGCCATCTTTCTCTTCATCAACAATCTGCTGGGCCTCGGGCTCGGTGCGCTGGTCATCGGATTCGCTTCCGACCGGCTCGCGGGAACGTTCGGGCGCGACTCTCTTCGCTACGCGATCCTCGGCGGCACCGTGTTCTATGTGATCGCTGCGGCATTATTTCTGGCGGCAGCGCGGCGGCTGGAGCGCGATTTCGAGCCGTTCGTAGTGTCGGGCCGGCCCGCGCCCGCGGGCTGCAGGCACTGAGCGCGCGCACCGCCGCTTCAGAACTCCGCCGCCCGTGCGGCGCCGATCCGATCGTTCATTTCGCGAAACACCGTCTCGTACTTGTCCCGTCCCTCGCTGGCTGCGAAGCGCAACGGCTGCACCCGCTTCACCAGGATCTCCACCGCCTGCGGCTGCGCGGTGAGGATGTCCATGACCTCGGACACGAATTGGCCGAGCGGCATCGCGGCCGAGTCCTCCGCCTGACGCCGCCCCATGAGCTCGGTCTGCACGTACGGCGGCACGAGCTCTATGACCTGGATGCCGCTGTCGCTGAGCTGGTATCGCAGGCTCTGGGTCCAGGAGTGGATCGCCGCCTTGGTGGCGCTGTAGGTGGGAGCCATGGCCAGCGGGACGAAGGCGAGCCCCGAGGAGACCGTCATGATGGTTGCGTGAGCCTGCTTCATCAGGTGCGGCAGCAACGCCATGGTCAGGAGCATGGGACCTGCCAGGTTCGTTGCGATGGTCTCGGCCGCAATCTCTTCCGTATTCCTCGCCCGCAGGTTCTCGTTCTTCATGATACCGGCGTTATGAACGACGACGTTCAGCGTGGGAAAGCTGTCCAGTACCTTCCTGGCGAGCGACTTGATGCTTCCCGGATCGGAGAGATCGCCGGGCAGCGCCGCAAAGCCCTTGTGCGCCGCCGCCTCGAGCCGCCTGGTCGAGCGTGCGGCGACGACGACCCGGTTGCCGCGTTTGGCAAATTCCTCGGCGAGCCCGAGTCCGATACCCGAGCCGCCGCCTGTGATCAGAATTGTGTTTCCCGTGGCCTGCATCGCTTGCCCTCCTGGTTGGCGCCCCTGCCGGACTATGATCTCCTCCTTCATCGCCGGATGAAAGGTGCAGCCATACGCATACAGGCCGGCGCGCGCCGCGCCGGCGCACGACCGGCTCCACGGGATTGAGCCGCAGCGCCTGCTTACGCGGCACCCCTGGCGAGTTCCGCCTGAAGCTTAATGGCGTGCGCCAGATGCGCCTCGAACGCCGGCCGCACCTTGACGAGCAGCGCTTTGAGCTCGGTATTCTTCGCGTCGGGGATCAGAATCTTGTCCAGCATTTTGATGACGGCCTCGTGATAGGCGACCTCGTGGTCTACGTATGCCTGGTCGAACGCATGACCCTGGAGCTTCTTCAGGGCGGCGATGTTGTCATCGCCTCCCTTCTGCAGCTTCGCGCTCGCGATGCTGAGCTCGGGGATCACTTTGAGCTTCGTCGCGAGCTCCGAGGCGGACTTGTTGACGGCGCTGTGGTCGGTAATCATCTGCTGCGCGAATTGCTGGACGTCTTTCGACTGCGACGTGGACTTCGCGAGCTTGCCGGCGTCGATGTCGATCTGGTTCGCGGTATCGACGAGCGCGGCGATCTGCGGGTCGGTGGGACGGGTGCTCTTTTGCGCCCAGGCGGCGCCAGCGCTTAAGCTGATCAGCGTCGCGGCGAGACAGGTGAGAAAGGTTTTCATTGCATGATCCTCCTTGGATGTAGTTTGCGAGGATACTTCGAGTGTTATACGACATGACGCGCGCCACCATTCCTGCCGGCCTACGCCTGCCGTGATACCCGAGCTCCCGGCGCCGCCTGAGGCCCGCGGCTGGCCCGAGGTCCGGCACTGGCGCGTGAAAATGCGGCGCGCGCTCATCGGGCGCCGGCTCTCCATGGACGGCGTGCAGCGCAAGGGTCTGGGCGAGCGCGCCAAAGCCCGGCTGGCCGGCCAGGTGGAGCTGAGCCGATTCGCAACGCTCGGCATGTACTGGCCCGTACGCGGCGAGATCGACGTGCGCGACCTGGCTGCTGCGCATCTCAGTAACGGTGGCCGCGTCGGATTGCCGGTCGTCGTCACGGAAGCGGCACCGGTGGAGTTCTGGAGCTGGCGGCCGGAGATGCCGATGTCACGCGGCGTCTGGAACATTCCGATCCCGGCGGAACGCGAGCTGCTCGAGCCCGATGCTCTCATCGTTCCACTGGTGGGCTTCGATCCGCAGCGTTACCGGCTCGGCTATGGCGGCGGCTATTACGACCGTACTATCGCCGCTTCGCGACGGCGCCCCTACTGCATCGGGCTCGGCTATGAAGAGGCGCGCCTGACGAGCATCTTTCCGCAGACTCACGATATTCCGATGGATCTGATCATCACCGACGGCGGTCACCTGTGATTGCGCATACGCCCATCGACGTCGAATGGGAGCGGGGGCTGGAGTTCACGGCCGGCCGCGACGCGGGCCCGAAGGTCCGCATCGATGGTGATGCGCATGCTGCGCCGAGTCCCTTCGACCTGCTGCTCGCGGCCATCGCGGCCTGCGCCTCGACCGATATCGTCACCATACTCGCGAAGCAGCGCACACCGGTGCGGGCGCTGCGCGTGCGGGTCGAGGCGCAGCGCGTGGAGTCGATCCCGCGGCGCCTCGCCGCCGCGGTGCTGCATTTCACCATTACCGCGCCCGGAACCACGATGGAGAAAGCCGGCCGGGCGGTCGAGCTGGCCGTGACCCGGTACTGCAGTGTCGGCGCATCGCTCGCCGCCGACGTGGCGGTGACCTGGTCGATCGACCTCAAGCCTGAGTAACTCAACCGCATCACCGTCCGGCGAGGGCGCGATTCGCGCGTGCGCGACCGTGCCGGCGTGCGTCGGGCAGCGCCATTGGGTGCTGGCGGCCGCGGTGATCGGCTCGACGCTGGCCACCATCGACGAATCGGTGGTCAACGTCGCACTGCCGCGGATCGAGAGCGAGCTGCACACGACGCTCGCCGCCATGCAATGGGTCATCAACGGCTACACACTGAGCATGTCGGCGCTCCTGCTGGTCGGGGGCGCGGCTGCCGATCGCTTCGGCCGGCGGCTCATGTTCATGATCGGCGTCGGCGGCTTCGCGCTCGCCTCGATCGTTTGCGGGATTGCGCCCGGCATCTCCGTGCTGGTGGCGGCGCGGGCGATCCAGGGAGTGGGGGCGGCGCTGCTCATTCCCTGTGCGCTCGCTCTCATCGGGGCGGCCTTCGATGAGAAGGAGCGGGGCGCCGCCATCGGTGTCTGGGCGGGAGCGTCGGCGATCGCCGCGGGCGCCGCGCCGCTGCTCGGTGGCTGGCTGGTGGATCATGCGTCCTGGCGGGCGATCTTCCTGATCAACCCGCTGGCGGCCGTGCCCACCTTGTGGATCGCCTGGCACCGTGTGCCGGAGAGCCGCGACAGCGAAGCGACCGGCGACCTCGATTGGCGGGGAGCGCTGCTGGCATTTGCGGGGCTGGGCAGCATCGTCTACGGATTCATCTCAGCCTCGAGCCGCGGCTGGCAGAATGTCGTGGTGCTCGGGGAGGTAGCGGCGGGAGCGGTGCTGCTGGCCGCGTTTGTCGTTGCCGAGCACTCCAGGGCCTCGCCCATGATGCCGCTCGAGTTGTTTCGCTCGCGGCGCTTCAGCGGCATCAACCTGCTGACTCTGCTCCTCTACGGCGCGCTCGGCGCCGCGTTCTTCTTCCTTCCCTTTCTGCTCATCCAGGCGCGCGGTTATTCGGCCACCGCGGCCGGCGCCGTCTATCTGCCGTTCACCATCGTGCTGGGCCTGCTGTCGCGCTGGTCCGGGGGGCTCGTCGACCGCTTTGGCGCACGCTGGCCGCTCGTCTCGGGTCCATCCCTCGTGGCGCTGGGTTTCGTGCTCGTCGGGATCGGGGGCGGGCAGTACCGAATTACCTTCGTGGCGATGGTCGTCCTCGGTCTGGGGATGGCGCTGACAGCCGCGCCGCTGACCACGGTGGTCGTCAACTGCGTCCCCGCACACCGCACCGGCGTGGCCTCAGGCATCAACAACGCAGTGGCCGCCGTCGGCGGGCTGATGCTGATTGCGGTGCTCGGGAGCCTCGCTCTCGGAGTCTTCGATCGTTCTCTGGAGCACGCCCTGAGGGCTGGCGGCACGAGCGCGGCCGTGCACGAGGCGCTGCAGGCGGCGCGGGGTGGATTCGTCATGCCGCCCATGCCGGCCGGCGTGACGGCCGGGGAAGAGCGGCAGGCGCGCAGTGTCATTGCCGGCGCCCTCGTGTCGACGGTGCGCCTCACGATGTGGGTGGCCGCGGCGCTGGCGCTGCTGAGTGCGGTGACGGCGGCCCTGACGGCCGGCCCCGATGCGCGCTCGGGCAGGAAGCGCTAGCCTCACTCGACGGTCACGACCACCTTGCCACGCGCGTGGCCTTTCTCGAGATAGGCGAGCGCCTGTGCCGCCTCGCTCAGCTTATAGGTGCGGTCGATGGCCGGGGTCATTTTGCCCGCTTGCATGAGCGCGGCGAGCACGGCCAGGTCTTCCTTGTTGAGATCCGCCAGAAACATCGAAAATTTCTGGCTCATGAAAGGCGACAGCAGCAACCCCTCGATCGGCGTCTCGAGCCAGCCGAGCCAGTTTCCCGTGGTCACCGAGCCCGCCATTACGTAAATGCCGTGCGGTGCCAGCACGCGCTTGTAGGCGAGAGCGGAGTGGGTGCTGACGTTGTCGAGGATGACGTCGTAGTGCTCGGGACGCTGCGTGAAGTCCTCTTTGGTGTAGTCGATGACATGATCGGCGCCGAGCGAACGCACCAGCTCGACGTTCCTGGCGCTGCAGACCCCGGTGACTTCGGCGCCCATCGACTTGGCGATCTGCACCGCATAGGTGCCGACGCCCCCGGAGGCGCCGTTGATCAGCACCTTCTGTCCGGCATGCACATGGCCCTTGTCGCGCAGCGCCTGCAATGCGGTGATGGCCGCGATCGGCACGGCGGCCGCCTGCTGGTAGCTGACGTTGTCCGGCTTGAGCGCGATCGCCCGCGATTCCCGGATCGATACGAATTCACCCAGGGCGCCCAGCTTCCCGCCGAAGACCGCGTCGCCCGGTTTGAAGCGCGTCACGCTCTTACCCACCGCCTCGACCGTACCTGCGAAGTCGACGCCGAGCCGCGGATCGTCCGGTTTGCCGAGGCCACGATCGAGGCGCACCAGGTAGGGCGTGCCTTCGACATAGTGCCAGTCGAGGGGATTGACGGAGGCCGCCTTTACCCGGACCAGGACCTCATCGTCGGCCGGCGTCGGCTTGGGCCGATCTTCGTACCGGACCACGGCATCCGGAGACCCGTAACAGCGGCGCACCACGCTCTTCATGAGCGTCGCACCCGCGGGCAAAGGCGTTGCCGCCTCGTCGCACGACGACGTGTGACTCACGGCGAGCATGCCGGCGACGACGGCTGCGGCCACGAGGAGCAGTGAGACGTTGAGGATCTTGTAACGCAGCTTCATTCAAGCCCCCCTGCGGCGCGCCTCACGCGAGGCGAACCAGCCTGCATAGACCACGGATAACAGCCCGATGACGAAGATACCGTCGAAGGTGCCGGCGCCCCCGATGGATGCTACCGGCGCGCCGAGGCCGCGGATCTTGCCGAGGTTGAGCAGATCGGCACCGATCAGCGTGCCGAGGCTTCCGCAGATGTAGGCAAGCGCTCCGGCATGACGCCTCGACAAGCTCACCGCCATGACGGTCGTGACCACGCACGGTACGAAGATCGGCTCGGCAATCCCGAGGCCGGGCTCGGGGGTGGCGAGCAGGTAGCAGGCGAGGGCAACGACCCCGATGCCCCACAGGCTCAGCGTGAAGAGCTGATTTCTCGCCATGAGATACAGCGACAGCACCGTCGGTATGACCGCGCCGCCGAGATTGACCGCCAGGATCGTGCCCGGCGAGGCGCGCACCACCGGTACCACATAGGGAATGCCGAAGTAGCTGACGATCGCTGCGCTCGTCATGTGCCGTTCGGGCAGCTGTGCCACCGGGATGTTTATGTAGCTGCCGAGCAGCGATATCAGCAGCACCGCAATCATCGTGTGTGGTGCCAGCCCCATGCTGGCCGAGGCAAAGGTGAGCAGGCGCGTGGCGACGAAGCCGGCGACGATTACGAACAGTATCGTCAGCCCGAGCAGTGCCGGCGCGGTGACCGGAAAGTAATGAATGCCGGCGGGGGACATCGTCGTGCTAATCCCGGCGGAAGCGTCGCATCAGCCGCACGATCCCGAGGACGACGCAGACCATGAACCCGCCCAGCCCGGCGAAGAACAATCCCGAATCGAGGTTCGGCGGTGTCGTGGCGTTGGCGCGGGCCGCGAGCCACTGCGCATAGCACATGAAGAGCACCAGCAGGGCCGCGAACTGCGTGGCCTGTTGGGTGAGGAAGCCGATGGTTTCTGCGCGCCGCTCCGGCGCCAGCCAGTAGTCGCGGTTCGGCAGGTTGATGCGCGCGCCGGCTCTCGAGATCGCAAAGCGGGTGAGTGTGGCGATGAACAGCGGAACGATGACGGTGACCGCCATCATGATCGCGATGTACTGCGCACGCGGCATGTAGCCGTCGGGTCCCCCCTCGGCATCGAAATGCGAGGCCACCGGGTCGGGCAGGCCGTGGTTCACCAGCCAGGTGAATGCCGCGGCGCACACGATGAGTCCCAGCAACGCGGGCGAGACGATCCTTGGTCGGGACGGTTCCTCCATCGCATGGATGTTAACGTGCGGGCGCGGGCCTTCCCAGCCCGCGGCACGCCTTCCACCGTCGGATTTCGTCAGCTCAGCGAGTGCGCGGCCGACGCCGCGCGCTCGCGCAGGCGCGGTGCGCCGAGCTTGCCCGCCCAGGCCGGGAACGCCTCCCGCGGGCCCCGCCAGCGCAGGCTCTCGACATCGGTGAAGAGCGGCGCATCGGTGCGCAGTGTCGCGAGCTGCCTGAAAAGCAGCGCCAGCCCGCGCTGCTCACCGAGCATTGCGGGCGGGAAGGCTTCGATCGCGCCATGCCTGCCGATGAGGCGCGCTGCGGTGACGGCTCCGATTCCGGCGATCCCCGGATAACCGTCCGCGGCATCGCCGACCAGCGCGAGAAAGTCCGGAATCCGTTCCGGGTCCACGCCGAACTTGGCGCGCACGCCGTCGGCATCGCGGATCTGCCCCGAGCGCCGGTCGGCCTGCACGATGCGCTTGCCGGCGACGCATTGCGCCAGGTCCTTGTCGGGGGTCCAGATGCACACCTGCCCGGTGCGCGGATCCGACGCCGCGATGCGCGCGGCCGAGGCGAGTGCGTCGTCGGCCTCGAGCTCCACCATGGGCCACACGGCGACGCCGAGCGCGGCGAGCGCCTCCTCGAGCGGATGAAACTGCGCGAGCAGCGCCGGCTCCATGCCGGCGCCGGTCTTGTAGCCGGACCACAGCCGGTTGCGGAAAGACTCGATGACGTGATCGGTCGCAACTCCGAGGTGGGTCGCACCGTCCTCGATCATCCTGAGGACGGTACCGACGACGCCCGCGACGGCCCCGAGCGGCGCAGCGCCCGCGGTCGGCGAGCGGCGCAGGCCGTAGAAATGCCGAAACAGCTCGTAGGTACCGTCGATGAGATGGACGATCACGTCAGGGCGCACCTCGATGCTATTGTTGGCGCCGGCATGTCCAAGTCAACACTCTTCGTGCTGGCGCTCCTCGCCCTCGCCGCTGCGCTGCTCGGGTTCCTGGTGGCGGGCCGGCGGCCGCGGTCCGCCGCGGCGGCCGGGACTGCGGGCGCCGATGCCAGCGGGCCTGCCCCGCCGCCGACCGGTGAGCCGCCGGCTGCGGCAGATACCGGCCCGGGGCTCGATGCCCGGCTGCACGAGCTTGCCTTCGGTGTCGC
Source organism: Steroidobacteraceae bacterium (assembly GCA_035632655.1). Lineage (GTDB taxonomy): Bacteria > Pseudomonadota > Gammaproteobacteria > Steroidobacterales > Steroidobacteraceae > 13-2-20CM-66-19. The sequence goes on from DASQGK010000003.1 coordinate 20,359, forward strand.
GCTGCAGGCGCCGGCCGGGGATGCGGCGCATCGCGAGGTGGCGGCCGCGGTGGATCTCATGCTGGCCGGGCCGGTGCTCAAGCCGGAGTACGCACCGCGCCGTCCCCTGCTCCTGCCGAAGCTCATGCAGGCGGTGAACGATGAGAGCGTCTCGCGTCGCGAGCTCTCCGTGCTGATCGCCCAGGACCCGGCTCTGGCGGGCAATCTCCTGCGTCTCGCCAACAGCTCTTTTTACCGGGTCAACTCGCAGCCGGTCGAGAGCATCGATCGTGCCGTGGCGCTGCTGGGGACTTCCGGAATCCGCTCGCTGATGGCCGCAGCTCTCATGCAGCCGGTGTTTCGCACCGCGGGCGGTGCGTTCAGGCGCTTTCCCGAGGTGACCTGGGAGCACACGCAGTATTCCTCGTCAGCGGCCGAGGCGTACGCGGCGATCCTCGCCGACGAAGATCCTTTCGCGGCCCAGCTGCTCGCGCTGCTCCTCGGTCTGGGGACGATCCTCACCTTCCGCGCCGCGATGGATGAGTACGCGCGCAGCAGCGTCGCGGCAGACGCCGCCACCGTCGCCGCTCTCATCGGGCAGCACGCCGCCAGGGTCGCGAGCCGCGTGGCTCACTCCTGGGAGCTCTCGGCGCGCATCCTGACCGCGCTCGAGGACCAGAGCTCCTATATGCGCTCGGGCCCGGCCACCGGCCTCGGTCAGGCACTGCGCTTCGGTCGCTACTGCGGTGCCGTGGCGGTGCTGCGACACAGCGGAGCGTTCGATGACGACTCGGCCCTGCGGGCGCTGCGCGCGGGCGGCTTCGGCGGAGCAGACATCGAGCGCATCTGGGCACGCCTGGTGAGGCAGCTTGCGGCGGGCTGATCACGCCTGGCGGGCGCTCGGCTTGCTGCTCGCGTGGGCGACCTGTGCGGCGGCTCCTGCTCCGGACCTTCGTCCGGCCCGGGAGCTCCTCGGGCGAGTGCTGCCCGCGCAGGCGCAGCGCTTCGAGCTGCGTGCACTGAGCCCGGAGGGCGGCGGCGAGCGCTTTCGGATCTCGGGCACGGACGGCCACGTACGCGTCGCGGGCTCGAGTGTGAGCGCCGTGCTCTTCGGCGTGAACTGGTACTTGAAGTACACCGCCGGCGTGCAGATCTCGCCCGAGGGCGACCGCCTCGGCGCCGACAGCCATTTCCCCTTGCCCGGTGCGCCGATCGAGCGGCAGTCGCCCTATCGGTGGCGCTACGCTCTCAATGAGAACGTCGACGGCTATACGACGGCCTACTGGGACTGGCCGCGCTGGCAGCGGGAGATCGACGTGCTGGCGCTCTCCGGCATCAATGCGCTGCTCGTCGAGCGCGGGATGGACATGGTGCTCTATCGGACGTTCCGCGATTTTGGCTACACGGACGCGGAGCTGCGCGCCTGGCTCACCCAGCCCGCGCACCAGAACTGGCAGCTGATGGGCAACCTCTGTTGTTTCAACGGCCCCATCAGCGCCGCCCTCCTGAAGCAGCGGGTGCAGTCCGCGCGGCGCATCGTCGCGAGGCTGCGCGAGCTCGGGATCACCCCGGTGCTGCCGGGGTTCTATGGCATCGTGCCGGGCGGCTTCGCACGCCGCTTCCCGCGCTCGCACGTCCTGCCGCAGGGCGAGTGGGCCGGATTCACGCGGCCCGACTGGCTCGATCCGCGCGATCCCCTGTTCGCGCGCGTGGCCGCCGCCTTCTATCGGCACCAGCGCGAGCTCTTCGGCGATACCGCGATCTACGACATGGAGGTCTTTCAGGAGGGCGGCAGCTCGGGGGACGTGCCGGTAGCGCAGGCCGCCCGTGCGGTGCAGAGCGCCCTGTGGGCCGCCCATCCGGGGGCGCTGTGGATGATGCTCGCCTGGCAGGGCAATCCGCGGCCGGAGCTGCTCGCCGGCGTGGACCGCTCGGGGCTGTTCATCATCGACATCGACCATGACCGGGTGCCGCGCGACGATCGCGCCAGGGACTTTCAGGGCGCGCCGTTTCTCTTCGGGGGCCTGTGGCAGTTCGGCGGCCGCACCACACTCGGCGCCAACACCGACAACATCACCGCGAGGCTGCAGCGCCTGGCGGCCGCCAACCGCAACATGGTGGGCACGGCACTCTTTACCGAAGGCATCGACAGCAATCCCTTCGCCTTCGACCTCTTCACTGAAATGGCCTGGCGTCGCGAGCCGGTCGATCTCGGCAGCTGGACCGCCGACTATGTCGCGCGCCGCTACGGCGGCCGCGACCCGCATGCGCTCGCCGCCTGGCGGGTGCTGATCGCCACCGCCTACGACATCCGCATCGACAAGACCGTCTTCAACAGCGAGCGCGACGCTCCCCAGGAGTCGCTGTTCAACGCGCAGCCGAGCCTGAGCGCCAACCGGGCATCCAACTGGGCACCCGAGGGCCTGCGCTACGATGGCGAGCGCTTCCGCGTGGCGCTGCGCGAGATGCTCGCGGTCGCGCCGCGGCCCCGTGCCCCGGGCTATGACTACGATATCGTCGACATTGCACGTCAGACCCTCGCCAACGAGAGCCGCCGCCTGCTGCCCGTGATCGCGAGCGCCTATGCGCGCAAGGATCGTGCGGCCTTCGGGTCGCTGACGCAGCGCTGGCTGGCGCTCATGGATCTGCAGGACCGGCTGCTCTCGACGCAGCGGGCCTTCCTCCTCGGGTCGTGGCTGGCGTACGTCGGCCCGTGGGCCGCCTCGCCCGCGGAGCGCGCCAGGCTCGAGTACGACGCGCGCTCGCTGCTCACGACCTGGGGGGATCGGCACGCGAGCGAAGGGGCCGCTCTTCACGACTACGGCAACCGCGACTGGGCGGGGCTGGTGCACGACTACTATCGCGTGCGCTGGCAGACTTTCTTCAAGGCGCTCGATGAGGAGCTGCGCACCGGCGTCCCGGCCGCTCCCATCGACTGGTTCGCCTTCGGCGACTCGTGGAATCACGCCGGCGCCGCCTACTCCGGCAAGCCGCGCGGTGACCCCCGGCGCCTGGCGCTCGAGGTGGCCCGGGCCCTCGAAATCGTCCCCTAGCCAATACGAGACAGACTGTCGCGTAATGGGCGTAGAATGGCGGTCGGCGTTGCGCCGCCGACCTCAGCCACAGCAAACAGGAATACCGAGATGTCCGCCGTGACCGCTCTGCCGCGTCCTGGATTCTTCGACAAGGAGCGCATCATCGCCGCCACGGGCTACAGCCGCTGGCTGGTGCCGCCCTGCGCGCTGGCGATTCATCTGTGCATCGGCATGGCCTACGGCTTTTCGGTGTTCTGGCTGCCGTTGCACCGGGCGGTCGGCCTGACGAAGCCGGTCGAGTGTCAGGGCAACCTCGGGTTCCTGCAGCTCATCACCACCACCGGTTGCGACTGGAAGATCTCGATGATGGGCTGGATGTTCACCTTGTTCTTCGTCTTTCTGGGCACGGCCTCCGCCATCTGGGGCGGCTGGCTCGAGAGGGTCGGTCCGCGGCGGGCAGGTATCGCGGCCGCAATCCTCTGGTGCGGCGGGCTGGTGATCTCCGCCGGCGCCGTCATCGGACATCAGCTGTGGCTCATGTGGCTCGGCTCGGGGATCATCGGCGGCCTGGGTCTCGGACTCGGTTATATCTCACCGGTCTCGACCCTCATCAAGTGGTTCCCCGACCGGCGCGGCATGGCGACCGGCATGGCGATCATGGGCTTCGGCGGCGGTGCGATGATCGGCTCGCCGCTCGCCAACGAGCTCATGAAGCACTTCGCGACCGCCAGCGACGTTGGCGTCATGCCCACCTTCCTCGTGCTCGCGCTCGGCTACTTTCTCTTCATGATGGGCGGCGCCCTCGGCTATCGCCTGCCGGCGCCCGGCTGGAAGCCGGCGGGCTTCACCGCGCCGACGGCGGTCACGGCGAAGGCGCTGATCACCGAGCGCCACGTGCACGTCAGCAAGGTGTGGGGCATCCCGCAGTTCTGGCTGGTGTGGGTGGTGCTGTGCATGAACGTGTCCGCCGGCATCGGCGTGCTCGGCATGGCGAGCCCGATGCTGCAGGAGGTCTTCGGCGGCCACCTGATCCACCAGGACCTGAGGTTCGGCGATCTCGACAAGGCAGGGCTCGCGGCGATCGCCACCGTCGCCGCCGGCTTCACCGCGCTCCTGAGCCTCTTCAACATCATCGGCCGCTTCTTCTGGGCGAGCCTGTCCGACAAGCTCGGGCGCAAGGCGACCTACGTAGTCTTCTTCGTGCTCGGCGCCTTCCTGTACGCGACCGTGCCGCTCTCCGCCGCCGCCGGCAGCCAGCTGGCGTTCGTCGCGGCGTTCTGCGTGATCCTCAGCATGTACGGCGGGGGCTTCGCGACGGTCCCCGCCTACCTCGCCGACCTCTTCGGCACGCAGATGGTGGGCGCGATCCACGGGCGGCTGCTGACCGCGTGGGGCGTCGCGGGGATCTTAGGGCCCGTGATCATCAACTACATTCGCGACTACCAGCTCGGGCTCGGGCTGCCGCCGGAGCAGGTCTACAACCGGACGATGTACATCCTCACGGGCTTGCTCGTCATTGGGCTCGTCTGCAACCTGCTGGTGCAGCCGGTCGCGGATCGCTGGTTCATGACGGCGGAGGAGCTTGCCGCGG
>DASQGK010000004.1:0-22720 GCA_035632655.1 Steroidobacteraceae bacterium
GCTGGAAGGGGCTGCAGTCTAAACTCCGCTTCCTAGTCCTGGGTGTTCTTGGTTCCTTTGGACTTCAGGCGCTCCTTGCTCGCCTCGCTAGGTACGTTTTCTGGACATACTTTGCCCCGATGGAACCACGCTTTCTTGTGACAGCGGCTCACTTCACCGACCCGATCGTCATCACCGTTGCAAGCGCAGTCTTGAGCGTGCCGCTCTTACTCTGGATCACAACGTTATTAGGTGCACCGCTGACATCTAACAATCGTTGGAGGGGGCCGTGATGGGTGATCTGTTTGGGGTCGCGGGGCCCGAGAGAAATTATGGGCCCGCGGCCCCTGTCTGCCGTGGTCGTCCGGCCCCTCAACTTCACCGTTAGGCTGCCGGAGGAAATGCTGTGCCAAACGTCAACGCCCGATTGCTAACGTTAGCCGCCGTCGTGAGCTTGGCCGGCTGCGCTATGGCTACGGCGCCCGGCTACATCGGACCGGATGTCCAGCCCACAAGTCACACGCAGTCGAAGCAGCAGTATCGTGGATTTTCCGTTCATCCGCCCGTGGGCGCCGGCTGGATCGTAAGAGTCTCAGAACAATCACCTCAGCAAGCTACGTATCGCCGCGAACTCCCCAGCAAGACTCATACGCTTATTGCAGGTGTGGGTCTGGTGCAGTTGGATAAATCAGTACCACTGGACGAAGCTTTGGCTCCGCGCGGATTCGAGAACTCTCAGCGATACGAGGTACTGGAGAACTCCCACGACCTTGATCACTCGCGAAGGGCGAGGTGCGTGACGTACTCGATTCGGCTCAAAGACAAACAGGCCCCGAATTCCCCAGGGGCTCCTTTGATCTTGATCGATCGCGGGTTTGTATGCGCTCATCCCACATTCCCAGGTATGGCTGTACGGGTCTCTTATTCTGAGCGCGGTCTCGAATCTGAGCTCGACGCCGGACTGTGGGCTGACTTCCAAGCATTCTTGGACAGGGTGCAAATTGAGTCGTCACCAGGCGTGCCGGCAGCCTAACAATCGCTGGAGGGGTCCGTGAGGCGTGATCTGATTGGCGCCGCGGGCGCCTGGGGACATTGTGCGCCCGCGTCGCCCGTCGGCCGCTGTAGGAGACGCCCGATGAGCTTCGTTCGACTTGAGTGCGGCCTGACGCCTCAGCCGGCCCCTCAATTTCACCGTTAGAGGCCATGCTTGCGCCGCGGGGTATACAGGCGGCTCCTCAACTTCACCGTTATGCGGCGTGCTGCCTCCACGTCGCTACGCGCATAAAGGGGGTGGTCATGGTAGCGGTCGCTGTATATTTGGCTTCGTTTTACGTTTTTGTGTCCATATTTTCCGATGGCGTCGCGTCAGACGCTCGGTGGAAGATTCTTGTCGTTGCGCTAATCACTGCGGCGGTCTTGATCGGCACCAGCAACGGTATTAGGCCGCCGCTGCTCGGTTTGGCGATCGCTTGTTTAGCCGCTGCTGCTGTGTCGCTCGCCAGCTTAGTGGTCTGGATCAAGGTTACGAGATTGCAGGCTTTGAAGATCACAGGCTCATACATCGGTTTTGTACTCGCTTACTCGGTCGTCGCCGCTCTGTTACTTGGCGCTTTCAGTGGCCACGCCCCATAACAATCGTTGGAGGGGGCCATGAGGCGCGGACTGATTGGCGCCGCGGGCGCTTGGGGACAGTGTGCGCCCGCGCCGCCTCGCTGGCGTGGTTGCCCGGCCCCTCAACTTCACCGCTAGGCGGCAGCGTGGGCGCACGATTTGAGGTTCGCGAGGTACTTCGCTTCACTGCACGGCGTAAGGTCGTATTGGCCGGACGTGTCCTTGATGGCATCGCCCGCTCCGGGCAGATCATCAACTTCAAAGTACCGGATGGTCTCTCCTGGTCCGCCAAAATCGATTCGGTCGAATTTGTCGACCGCATATTCTCCGAGCAACTAGTCGGTCTGCTATGCGACGAGCGGGATCCAAGGGAGGCTACGCTTTACGCCGAACTCTGTCCTCCGGGTACCGTTGTCGAGCTCAGCGATGCTGCCGCCTAACAATCGTTGGAGGGGGCCGTGAGAGGTGGTCTAATTGACGCCGCGGGCGCTCAAAGACAATGTGCGCCCGTGTCGCCGGGCCGGCGTGGGTGCCCGGCCCCTCAGATTCACCGTTAGACGCGCGCCGTGAAGAAGGTCGCCCTTATCACTGGTGTGATCAGTGTATTGATAGGCGGGCTTTGGCTGCTTCAAGGGCTGGGGCTGCTGCACGTCCGCCCGATTCTCTGTTTCGTCGACTGCGCGCCTGTTCAGGGCCCATCGGCGACTTGGAGCATAAGTGGCCTTGTCTTGGCTACCCTTGGTGTCCTCGCGATCGTCTACTGGCTCAGGAGCGGGCCGTGATGCGCTGGCCGCTTGGACGCCGCGGAGGTTTTGGAGCGGAACATGCGTACGGCTACGATCATCGCTATCTTCATTATTATTTTCGCGGCCTTCATGGTCCGCCGCAGGCGCAAATGATTCGCGCTCGTTCCGTGTTAGCGCCGCCAGCGCCCTGCCGGCCGCGCAGGAGACCTCCGATAAGCGGGCGTGCCGCGATGCTGCTGCCCGCAAACAATCCTTAGAGGGGTCCGTGAAGCGCTTCTGTGTTATCACCTCCGGCGCTAAGAAATTGTGCGCCCTCGCCGCCAATGGGTGGGGCTTCTGCGCGGCCCATCAGCTTCACCGTTAGGCCGCCTGGCTAGCAACATGCCACGCCCATTGCCTGTCACGATCGTCGCCTGGGTAATCATCGCGCTATCGATTGAAGCTGTGATTCCCATGGCATTTGGTCTGGGGCCCAAGTTGATTGAGACCTTCATGACAACGTCGTTGTCCATCTCAGCAACGCTTTGGAGCGCCATCGCCGTGATAATCGCCAATATTGTTTTCGCTGCCCTCATGCTCCGCGGATTCGGCTGGGCTCGTGTCGCCTATATCGCACTCCTTGGGCTCGGCATTTTCGGCATGTTGTGGCACCACCACTCCTTTCCACTTACTGCGGCTGCGATTCTCAAGATTGCAATCTTCGCGTTCTTCCTTTTCCGCAAAGATGCAAATGCTTACTTCAGCAAGGCTAAGGCGGCGGCCTAACAATCGTTGGAGGGGCCCGTGAGGCGCTTCTTGTCGGTTTGACGCCCCGAATGCCAAGAGTGACTTCACCAGCAGATCGAGCCCAACGCCTGGATCGCCCGCCTCCATCTTGGCGACCCTGGATTGGCTCGAGTGCAGCGTTTGAGCTAACTGCGTTTGCGCTACGCCGCGGGAGTGAGGGCGCATTTTCAGACCCTCGGGAAGCTTCAGACGCAGCTCGATATAAGCGGCCTCTTCGGAGCTCAGCTCCAGGAACTCCTTGGCGCTGCCGATAGTCCAGCCCTTGGCTGCCAGTTTCTTGCGCTTACTTTCCCGTATTTTCATACTCCTGCATTCTGGCCGCTATCTGAGTGTTTAGCGGAGCGACTGGCGCGCTCACTCTCGACCGTGATGTCCGGTTGCATGACTGGTACGGCACGCGCACACTCCGCGACGTCCACGCCGACGCCGTCTGTTGTACCGCGTCGGCAACGCTCTGGGAGCGCACCGTGCACCCAATCACCGTGCGAAGAATGAAGTTCGAGGTGCCCAGCGCCGACGAATTTCAGCCACTTTGCATCGCGGGTAGTTCGGCATTGTCGTACATGCACTTGGCGATGGGGTTGTATGTCGCCTACTTGGAGCCGTTCTTCGTCTTGTCACTAAGGCGAGTCATGGACCAGATCCGCGATGAGGCACTGCGCGAGGACGCCGACCGCTTCTCGCGTCAGGAGGCCCAGCACTATCGGCGGCACATGGATTTCAACAAGGCGGTCTTGACGCACGGCTATCCGGGGTTGACACAGCGCATCGAAATACTAAAGGCGGATTTCGAAGGGTTCCTGGCCAACAGGACTGACCAGTTCCGAATCGGTTACATCGAAGGCTTTGAGTCCTTCACCACTCAGTTCGCCCTGCGCACCCTGACGAGTGGGCTGTACGATCATCGCCACACCGCGCGGTCGATCGGAGATCTTTTCAAGTGGCACATGCTCGAGGAGGTCGAGCACCGCAACGTCGCGTTCGATGTCTACGAGCATCTGTACGGCGACTACCTTTATCGGGCCCGGATGTGCTGGGTATCGCAACACCACATGTTCCGTTTCATCGCCGACTGCGCGCAGCTCATGTCGTCGGCCGACGTGCCCCGCCATGGCGCGCGTTGTCGCGTCACTACGAGACAGAGGGCACTGATGGGGACCAGCCGTATTGGCATGCGTGTGCGCACGATGCTCCCTGGCTACACACCTCATAGACTTGCTGTTCCACCGAATATCGGGGAACTCTCAGCGCACTTTACGCAGCTTGCACGAATCATCGATTAGGTCTCCGAGCCAAGCGGAAATTGGTGGTGATGCCGCCTAACAATCGTTGGAGGGTCCTCCGGCCCCTCAATTTCACCGTTAGACCGCCGCGAGAGGTCTGCAGTGATTCTGCTCGTGAAAGTTAAGCCCAACTCTCGTAGCTCGTCCTTTACTCTGCGGGAGGATGGGATTTGGTATGCCCGGTTGAAAGCCCCTCCCGTCGAAGGAAAGGCCAATGCAGAGCTCGTGGCCTTAGTCGCGGGACACTTCAATTGTCGCAAGTCGGAGGTGACGATTAAGTCCGGAGTCTCAGGTCGGACCAAACTGGTGAAAGTTGGCACTGAGTGACCATTCCACAATGAGCGACGTGTGCCGTGGCGGTCTAACTTTGGAGGGGTTTTGTGAGGCGTGGTCTGATCGGTGCCTCGGGCGCTGGGAACGTTATGCGCCCGAGGCGCCATGCCGGTCGCTTAGGAGACGTCTGATGAGCTTCGTTCGACGGGAGTGCGGCACAATGCCTCATCGAGCCCCTCAACTTCGCCGTTAGTTGCCATCGGGGTCACATGTACCGCAGCGGGCTGCTCGTCTCAGTAGTGATGACTTGCCTTGTGTCTTTGGCCCTTGCTGACACTTCCGAGGATGCCGCGAAGATGGTTGCGGTAACACACTTAAAGAAGGGTGACGCCTTAAGGAAAAAGGGCGCTTTCGCCGACGCCGAACACGAGTATGACCTGGCGTTGGCATCGTACGCTGACGCCGCAAACGTCCATCTGGCGCGCGGGCAGGTTCGCTATGAACTAAAGAATTATCGGGGCGCCATTGAAGACTTTGATTTCTATCTCGCAAAGATGCCGAACGACGTCTCGGTCCTCCTCTTACGAAGCATCTCCAAGAGTCTATTGAAGCCCGAGGACGTTTCGGGTTCCTGCGCCGACCTCCTGCAAATAAAGCGTCTCGGAGTGTCGCTAGAGAAGGAGGGTATTGGGGGCGCCGACAAATACTGCCACGAGCAGCAGGGTTGGGATGGCAACTAACAATCGTTGGAGAGGTCCGTGAGACTCGGGCGAAATTGCGGGCCGCCGCGCCTGTGACGCGTGGTCGGCCGGCCCCTACACTTCACCGTCAGGAATCATGGCTCTGCTCATCGGTTTGGCTGGCGCCGTCGCGGCGATCGCCCTTAGCGCTTGGCTACTCTCGCCGCTACGACGCTTGCGCGTCCGACATACAGAGACGCTGCGCAATCTCACCGACGAGGAGCTGGCCGCGCGCGTATTTCGCTTTGAGCCGCGTTATTTCAACTGTATCGGCCCAGGTGACCCGACGGTGCTCGAGTTTCAGAGACTAATCGAGACTCGCGACCTTCAGGGCATAGGTTCACGATGGAGATCACTCGCGAGATCGTTCCAACGCTTGGAGCGACGCGTCGGACGCAGAGGCCGTCCACTCATTCTCGACTACTATTGCTGGTATGACCTCGACTACGCGGAGCTCCTGCGCCGCTCGGGAGAATATCGAGGCGGGTCGCCATGATTCCTAACAATCATTGGAGGGGTCCGTGAGGGGGAGTCTGTTTGGCTCAGCGGGCGTCTGGGGACAGTGTGCGCCCGCGTCGCCTGGCGGACGTGGTCAAGCGGCCCCTCAAGTACACCGTTAGACGCCACGGCGCGCGCCTCGGATACGCCGCGGTTGGTTTGGCTCAGGATCGATTTTCTGCGACGTGGATCGTCCGGGAGGCTAGTCATGAAGCTGGGCTTTTTCACTTCTTCCATTTTCTTTGGACTCGTTGCTGGCACAACCGCATCCGCACCGGTCCCCGATCGCGTGGGCGCCGTCCCAGGCACGAAGGTCTTGCTCGAGAACGACTGTGTGCGTGTTCAATACCACGACGTTGCCGTCGGGCAGACCGTTCCGATGCATACGCATCCGCACTATGTCGTTTATACGCTCAAGCCGTTTAAGGCGCGCATCACGCTTGCTGATGGATCTCAGCGCATTAGCGAACATCAGGCCGGTGAAGCGTATTGGAACGAACCAATCACACACTCCGTTGAGAATCTCGGAAGCAGTGACATTCACAATCTAATTGTCGAGTTGAAACCTGGCGCATCGTGTCACTGAGGCTCAGGACTTTGCCCACGGCGTCTGACAATCGTTGGAGGGATCCGTGAGGCGCTTCTCGTTCAGCTCCGCAGGCGCTTGGGGAGAGAGACTCTTGATGCGGAACAAGTTGTTGACCGTGCTCGTGGGGGCTCTCACGCTATCGTCGGCGCAGGCTCGGGCGCAGGACGCAGAAACCATTGCAGACGTGCGCTGCGTTATCGTCGGTGCATTACTTGTGCAGAAGGACGCCACTCAGCGATCCACGGGGATGATGCTGTCCATGTACTACATCGGCCGACTCGACGGCCGTCTCCCCAAACTTGATCTTGAGGAGCTTTTGATCAAGGAAGGCAACAGAATGACTGCGTCCGACATTGGCTCCGAGGCGAAGCGTTGCGGGGCGAGCCTTGCAGACAAGGGGCAGGAATTGACGCGAATTGGGAAGGACATAGTTGAAAAGGAGAAGAAAATGTCGAGTGAGCAAACCAAGTGACAGCCAGGCGTACGGGACATCAGGGCATGCTGTCTGAACGATCGTTGGAGGAATCCGTGAGGCGCTTCTGGTATTTGGTGCAGCGGACGCCTGGGGGACAATGTGCGCCCGCGTCGCCGGGCCGACGCTTCTATGGGGCCCCTCGACTTCACCATTAGAAGCCCGTTGTGAGGTCCACCGTTGCGGTTTTGCTACGCGTCCTTGGGTGGGCGGTCACACTCCTGGGATGCATAGTCATTGTAGGGGCCCTGACGGGACTCTACATGCTGTTGATCAGGGGCACGGCCCCAGGTGAGCCAGTGTTTCTCGATGCCGTGGTGCCGCCTCTGCGCGGCGCGCTCCTGCATCTCGCAAACGGTGTGGTATTAACATGCGCGCCGTTCACTGTTCGCTGGGGATTCCGGCGTTGGCGCCGGAATAGCTTGAAATGAACGTAGTCTGCCGGTCGTTGGAGGGGTCCGTGACGCGTGATCTGTTTGACGCCGCGGGGCGCCGGGGGACACCGGCGTGGCAGGAGCAGCTCAGGTCTGAGACTCGACAGGCGACGGAACGGAACGACACGGCTTAATATCGCTGGCTGTCCCTTAGGCGCCGCGCCATGAGAAGCGTCATCGCGATGTGTGTGCTGCTGGTAATGGTGCCCAGTACTTGCTTCTCTGATGGGTTCTTCCGCTGCGGCAGTTCGCTCGTGTCGGCCGAAGTATCCGTGGGCGATCTTCTTAAGAAGTGCGGCAAACCAACTTCGCAGACAACGTCTATCGCGGACGTCCGAAACGAGTACGGATACAAGGTAGGCACGTCGAAGACTGAAGTATGGCGCTACGATCGAGGCTCCAGAGCTGCGGCGATGATAGTGACCATCGTCGATGGGCAGGTTCAAAACATCGAGAGCGGCAAGTGACGGCTAACAATCGTTGGAGGGAGCCGTGAAGGGCTTCCTTGCCTGGCGCCGCGGGCGCCTGGAGGCAGTGTGCGCCCGCCTCGCCTGGCCGAGGCGGTCGTCCGGCCCCTTTACCGTCAGGCCGCACATGAGCAAGTGGCGCTATACGCTGTCTCTCTCGTTTCTTGCGTCGCTCAGCGGCTGCATCGAGATAACCACGTATGTCTCGCCCTCTGCGTCGGGTACGGTCGTTGACGCCGCCACCAAAAAGCCCATTCAGGGAGCTGCAATCTCGGTGGAGGGCCACCCAGGCTTGTTCGCGCAAACGAACTCCGACGGGCAATTTTCCTTAGCGCCCACTACGCGCACGACACATATCTTCTGGCTCGCTCCTTACAGATCACTTCCTCCTGGCGGCACCGTAGTTGTTTCTGCCGACGGCTATGCTTCGAGAGACGTAGTTGTTAATGGCGGTGCTGGTCCCGTTCTCGTCTCCTTGCTCAGAGTTCGCTAGTGCGGCCTGACAAGCGTTGGAGGGGGTCATGAGGCGCTGCTTCTCAGGAGTCGTGGCGGGAGTGCAACGGCGCACCTAATGGACGCAGCGGCTCTAAAAGGACTCCTGGCGTTGGCAGGCGCAAGCGTCTTTATTGTCGTTTCCGCCGCACTCTTTGTGACGCGCCGCGATCTGGGCTCAGCATTGCTGGCCACGGGCATCGGCTGGTTCGGGGTTATGGCGCTGACACATTTCTTCGAGTCCTTCTCGCTTCTTCCAGCCTTTGGTTGGGGCCAGCCTCATAGCGTCGGGCACCTGATCGACCTGGCGGCCGCATCGCTTGGAGTTGTGTTCGTGACGATCAGCTTTCTGCTGCGCCGTCCCGCGGCGCCGGCTAACAGTCGTCGGAGGGCGCCGTGAGACGCTTCTCGCTTGGCGCCGCGCGCGCCTGGGAACAGCGTGCGCCCGGGTCGCCCTGCCGGCGTGGTCGCCCGGCCCTTCACTTTCACCGATAGACCGCCGCGGCGGCTCCGATGCGGCTCACGGTCTTCCACATCAAGGTGATCCACACGCTCATCTTCGCGCTACTAAGCTGCTGTGTGCTGTACGTCGTGGCTTCGGGAGGGTTAAATCGGATCACACGCTGGACTTGGGCCGCTGCGGTCGCGATAGTGGTTGAGGGCCTGGTGCTGGTCGCGTCGGGTGGAAGGTGCCCTCTGACGACAGTCGCTGAGCGCCTCGGCGCAGCAGACGGCAGTGTTGCCGATATTTTCTTACCGCGCTGGTTTGCCGATCGGATCTTCCCAATATGCACGACGACATTCTTGATCGGCTGTGCACTGGTATTGGCGCGGCTCTTGGGCTGGTGACGCGACCGTGGAGACGTTGCGTCGTCTTGATGCGATCAACCCGGAATTTAGCGCCTGGGCAGGGCGCCTGGAGTCTATGCCACGTGCGAATCCGCTCCCTACACCGTGAGTTGGGACTCTATCGGGCGCTTCCGTGCGACCCCTCAAGTCCACCGTCAGCCGGCAACGCGGAGGCACCGTGACACTTCTGGACCGTATCTTCGGCTGGCTCCTGGTGGTGGGTGGCTTGCTCCACGCCGGTGGCTCCTGGCACGCCTTTCACGACGACCCGCCCCGGCTTGTCTGGGCGCTCTCGGGTTCCCTGGCTGCGCTCCTCGTGGCGGCGCTCAACCTGTTACGCGTGGGGCGGCCAGACGACCGGCCGCTGGCTTGGCTAAGCCTTGCCGCCTCGATAGCCTGGGTCGCGGTTGCCCTGGGCTTCGGGGTGGCAATTGGTCATCCGGCCGATCCCCGTGCCGTGATCCACGCTGTAAACGCAGCAGTGCTGGCGGCGCTGAGCGCGCGGACGTTGCTTCGGGCGTCCCGGGCCGTTGCCGGCTAACGATCGTCGGTGGGATCCGTGATGCGCCTGCGGTGCGGCCTGACGCCTCAGCCGGCCCTCAACTTCACCTCCACCCGGCCGCGACTCACAATCTCGCGGCTCGCGTCACAATGCAGACAACCCCACCCCTTCAGGGAGCAACACATGAAGCGTTCTATGCTGGGCGTTCTCCTAATAATGCTCTTTGGCGTGCCCAGGCTAGTGGTGGCCGGGCCATTCGCCGATGACATGGCCAAGTGCATCGTCAACTCCGCATCACCCCAGGATCGCACGTTGTTTGTGAAATGGATTTTTACGGTGATCGCCCTGCACCCTGACTTGAGTTCGATGTCGAATGTCTCTGCAAAGCAGCGCGAAGACATTGCAAGGAGCGCCGGCACGTTATTGCAGCGATTACTGCTGGAATCTTGCCGATCGCAGACCCAGCAGGCTCTTCGCAACGAGGGCACTCAGACGATTCAGTACGCATTCCAGGTGCTCGGCCAGGTCGCAACGCAAGGCTTGTTCACGGATTCGCATGTGATGGAGGGAGCGAAGGCCTTCGCGAAATACGTCGATGAAGAGCAACTCAAGGCTCTCGCGAAGCCGGACGCCGGGAAGTGATGCATTCCGCTGCGGAATGCCGTCTGAGAATCCCTGGAAAGATCCGTGCAATCACTGTTCGCTTAGCAGGGGCGCGCGCGTCGCGTCCATCGTACCGCTCAAGTGTTGCGTGTCCGTTCCATTCCCACTCATCGTGTAAGGAGGCGTATGAGACTCTTCCTGTCAATCGCTGCCATCCTGGCATGGCTTTTCGGCGCCGCACTGCTGCTTGCACCGGCGAAGTTCTATGAGCCGATAGGCGTCAGCTACACACCCATGCTGGGTACCGTTGCACAGGCGCATGGTGCGACCTTGATTGGCCTGGGCGTCGTTACCTGGCTGGGTCGCACTGCCGACAGGCAGGGCTTGATCGCGCTGCTCGGGGGAAGCCTCGTGGTTCAGATCCTTTCGCTGTTGGTCGCTCTGCGTACCATGTCGCTGGGGGCGGGGGCTGCGGTTACGCCAGCCATAATCATTCATGTCGTACTGGGGAGCCTGTTCGGCTATTTCCTGTTCGCCACCGTCCGGGCGAGAGCGGCGGCTCCGCGCACCTAACATTGGGCATTCCGGTTCGGAATTCTCCGATGGGGTCGACCGTTCCGAAGAACGTGGAAGGGAGACTTGCAGCATGGCAAGACTTGTCTACGGACTGAACCAGTCCCTCGATGGCTACGTCGACCACATGAAGCTGGGGCCGCCCGGAAGCGCGGCCTTCCGTCACTTTATCGAGCTGGTGCGTGGCCTGACGGGGCTCGTCTACGGTCGCCGCATGTACGAGATCATGCGGTATTGGGACGAAGATCTCCCTGATTGGGACGCGGAGGACCGTGACTTCGCGGCGGCTTGGCGGCGCCAGCCGAAGTGGGTCGTGTCGCGTTCCCTCAAGTCGGCTGGCCCGAATGCCACGCTTGTCGCGGACGATTTCGAGAGGGTGATACGCAGGCTGAAAGCCGACCTGGCTGGCGAGATTCACGTGGGCGGAACGGTTCTGGCGCAGAGCCTGACCGAGGCCGGTCTTATCGATGAGTATCGACTCTACCTCCGCCCTGTCGTGCTTGGTGGCGGCACCCCATTCTTCGCCGGCCCCCGACCGCCGCTCCACCTGGTGGCCAGCGACTTAATCGCCGATGACCTGATTCGGTTGACCTACATTCCGGCTTGATCGCGGCCGGCCTCTCGACCTATCGGCCAGAGCTCATGCCACGAACACCGCTTCTGCTACAGATGACCCTGGAGACTCCCACATGCGCAACTTCCTGATGGGCCTTGTAGTCGGTGTTCTTATTCTCCCGGCTGCGTTTCTGACGGCCGCCTGGCTCGGGCGGCTTCCGGTGAGCGCCGACAGCAGACCTCCCCGCTGGGAGATTGCGGTCGCGCACATGGCGCTCGATGCGGCCGCCGCGCGCAACGCTCCGCATCTTGCCAACCCGATTGCGCCGACCGAAGCGAATCTGATGGCGGGCGTGAAGCTGTTCGAAGGCGCCTGCGCGGGCTGTCATGGAACTCCGGCCACGGCGCTCTCGAACGAAGCGGCGCCGGACCTCTATCCAAGTCCGCCCCAATTTGCATTGCACCATCCGAGCAAGCCGGACTATCAGCTCTTCTGGATTGCAGAGCATGGCGTACGATACTCCGGCATGTTCGTGATGAAGGGTGCCTTTCGCAAGGATGCTTCCGGCAGAGACCCGTCAGACGAAAAGATCTGGACCCTGGTGACGTTTCTGACGCATCTCGACGCTTTGCCACCTGCCGTCGCCGCTGAGTGGCAAAAGAGTGCAAAGCAGTAAATCGCCGGGCGATGTTGAGGGGTCGGCGTCGCTGCTTCGCGCCGACATGGATCGCCCGGGATTCGCCCCTGGCGGAGCCGTCAGCCATCAGCCATCGGGCCTGCGGCCTGATAATTGTTGGAGGGCCGTTCCATGATTCGCCTGAGAGACTTCGCGCTCGGTATCGCCTGCGGCGTGATAGTGGCCGTGCTTGCTGAAGCAGCGCCGGTGCTCGATCCGGTCGCTCTGTCGCCCCAGCTCTACTCGGTTCGTTTCGAAAACGACCGGGTCAGGGTGCTCGAGTACCGGCTCAAGCCAGGTGGCAAAGAGCCCATGCATTCGCATCCACCGGGGGTCGTCTTCACTCTTGCCGACGCGGACGTGAAGACGACTCTGCCGAACGGCACCGTCGTGGCTTACCCCGCGCACGTCGGGGACGTATTGTGGCGCGACGCTGTGACGCACGCGGCGGAGAACGTGGGCACCACTGAGGCGCATTACTACGCCGTCGAGTTGAAAGACGCGCGGCGGTAGCCGTTCGGGGAGTGGCAGTGAGAAAGCTCAGGATCTTCGAACACATCTCACTGGACGGCATCATCCAGATTCGCGCCGCGGGCGAAGACAACGAGTTCCCGTACGGCGACTGGACGGCGGCCTATCGCACCCCGGCCGGCAGAGATGTACTCCTCGCAGCATTTGGTGAGAGCTTCGATCTGCTGCTTGGCCGACGCACCTACGATCTGTGGTCGGGCTTTTGGCCCAAGGCGCCCGGCAGCCCCATGTCTGACCGCATCAACGCCGCGAGGAAGTACATTGCGACACATCGTGCGGGAAGCCTTGAATGGGGCCCGTTCGAGAGCGTTGGGCCGGACCTCGCCGAGGGCACGCGTCGCATCAAGTCGCACGATGGCCCCGACGTGCTCCTCTGTGGCAGCTCAACGCTGACATCCACATTGCTCGAACATGGGCTTGCGGATGAGGTCGTGCTGATCGTCTATCCGGTCCTCCTGGGCCGTGGGAAACGCCTGTTCTCGGAGGGCACGCCGCCACGCTCCTTTGAGCTTGCGAGCACGCGGGCTTTGCCCTCAGGCGTTCTCGTCAACGGTTACAAGGCCGCAGGGCCCTTGAAGACCCAGCCATAGACCGAGCAGGGACATGACAACCCACCGCTATGCTGCGCTGTTGCTGCTTGTTGCTCTGGTCGGCTGCGCCACCACGCGAACCTCGCCCGTCAGAATCGACGGGTCGAGCGCGGCGGCCTTTGAGGCGTCCTGGAAGGCACTGGTGGCTACGCTCGACCGGGAGCAGCAGGCCAGACTGAACACCGCGATACTGCTGATTGGCGCTACCAAATTTCGCGACTCGGGGTTCAACAAACCCACCTCTTTCGGGCCGGAGTCTCTGCGCATGGACCTGGACGGCAAGACATACGACGAAATAATCAAAGCCGGAGCGGCGACTGGCGCAACGATACGAGGCGCCGAGCGCCGCGGCGGCACGACGTAACAGGTTCCCGGCAGCCATGAGACTCAGCACGGCAATTTGCACTTTCCTGGTGGCGGTGCCGGCAGTGTGCGCCGCCGACGAGCAGTTTCGCTGCGGCGGCTCGATTATCTCGGTCGAGTCCTCGGTGGCAGAGCTTCTGCAGAAATGCGGCGAACCCTCCGCGCGCGAGGTTTCAACTGAAGACGTGCGCGCTCACGTAGCCAGGGGCGGCACGGAGAAGCTCGGGACGACGACTGTTGAAAAATGGCGCTACCAGCGCGGCTCCAGAGCGGCGCCGATGGTAGTGACCGTTGCGGACGGAAAGATTCAAAGCATCGAACGGGCGCAGGACCCGTGAGCCTGGTCAGGGTATTCACGCCTGCAACGGAAGGGGAGCTTCTGAGCGTGGTCGCCATGCTCCAGGCGCGTAACGTTCCCTGCTTTGTCGGCAATGCCGGCGTCGGCTCTCTTTTCCCCGGGGCCTTACCCATCGAGGCCCTGAACGTCCGGGCCATCATGGTCCCCGAAGGCCGCGAGGCGGAGGCACTCGCGCTCATCGAAGACTTCCGCAATTCGCCCGTGGAGAGCGACGACTCCGATCCCCCGACATCGGCGTGATCTCTTGCAGTCAGGGCAATCGAACGCGATCAGCCCCCGCGCGGCGTCGACCCGGGGTCCTGTTCGGAGAGCTCGGCGAATTCCATCCAGTCCGGGCCGAATGTCTCGACGGGATGCTGCGTGCGCTCTTTCCCGTTGCCGCAGCGCAAGTCGTTGGCCGCGCAATACAAATCACAGCCCCAGCAGATACGCTCGGGGTGTGCGGGGCGCACCGGTATGCGTCGGGGCATGGTGCTGACTGTCGGGCGGTTGCGACCGGTTGATGAGCAGCTATCCTCGTAGCGGCAGCGCCCGCCGCATAGTCAGGGAATCTACGGACCCCGAAAGGGCGAGGCAGGTCCGCCTCAGGGGTCGATACGCGCGATGACCGAGCCTTTCAGCAATGTCTATGAGGATGCCGAGCGCGCTCGCGCATACGCCGACCTCGAATTCCCGGGCACGTATTTCCTCGCCTTTCGCGACATTCCGGCGCTGCTCGCCCAACACGTGCGCGGCACGCGGGCGCTCGATTTTGGCTGCGGCGCGGGTCGGTCCACCCGCTTCCTCAAGAAGCTGGCCTTCGAGGTGCTCGGAGTCGACATCTCGGAGGTCATGCTCGAGCAGGCGCGCCGTCGGGATCCTCCCGGAGACTACCGGCTGGTTGCCGATGGCACTCTGTCCGCAATCGGCGCCCGGACCTTCGATCTGATCCTCGCGGCCTTCACCTTCGACAACATCCCGACCGATGCGCAGAAGGGCTCGGTGTTGCGGGAGCTCCGGCGCGCGCTCGCTCCGGGCGGCCGGCTGATCATCGTGGTGTCATCGTCCGACATCTACCGGCACGAGTGGGCGTCCTTCAGCACCCGCGATTTCCCGGAGAACCGAACCGCGCGGGACGGCGAGTCGGTTCGTATCGTGATGCTGGACGTACCGGACCGGCGCCCCGTGGTCGATGTGATGTGCGGCGATGCGCATTACCGGGGGCTGTTCGAGAGCGAAGGATGGCGCGTCGTGGATGCGATCAATCCACTGGCGACAGGCGGTGAGCCGGTGCGCTGGGTGAGCGAGACGACGATCTCGCCCTGGACCATCTACGTCCTGGGCGCTGCGTGAGAAGCGCTCTCTTCAGCGCCCGGCTTTGGACCTGTTCAGTGCGACGGCGGCGCGGATGAGGGCCTTCAGCGCCCGCTCGTGTATCTTCTCTCCTTCGTGAAAGTCGATGGCACGCCGGACGTTTCCCCCGAGACTGGAGTTGAAGAGTCGCGCGGGATCCTCGAGCTGCGCGCCCTTGGCGAAGGTCATCTTCACGTGGTTCTTGTAGGTCTCGCCCGTGCAGATCAACCCGTCGTGGGACCACACGGGAATGCTCCATTTCCACTCTTCGACGACGTCCGGATCGGCTTCCTTGATCAGTGCGCGCAGCCGGCCCAGCATCCTGCCGCGCCAGTCGTCCAGCTCCCTGATCCGGGCGTCTATCAGCTGAGAGGCGGGTTTGCTCGCCACCGGGCAGCTTTTACCCGCCGTCACCGCCGACCACAAGTGCCGCACTGACGAGCACGGGAGGACAGCAAATGCGCATCGCCAGCGTGGGTCAGGTGGTCTTCGCCGCGACCATGATCGGGCTTGGGATCCTGGGGCTGGTCAAGGGCGGTTTCGTCGCCATATGGCAGCCGGTTCCCAGGGGCTTCCCTGCACGCGAGGCGCTCGCCTGGGTCTGCACACTGGTGTCGCTGGCATCCGGGATCGGTCTTTTCTGGCATCGAACGGCGAGCGCTGCGGCCCGGCTGCTGTTTGCGTACCTTCTGGTCTGGTCGCTCCTGTTCAAAGGGCGTTTCATCCTCCTCGCACCGCTGGTGGAGGGCACCTACCAGAGCTGCGGCGAGAACGCCGTGCTGGTGGCCGGCGCCTGGGTTCTCTACGCCTGGTTCGCCTCCGACAGGGACCGGAAATGGCTGCGGTTCGCCAGCGGCGACTCCGGTCTGCGCAGCGCACGGGCGCTCTACGCTCTGGCGCTGATCGCATTCGGCCTGTCCCACTTCTTCTATCTCGAGCTGACCACCCCGCTGGTACCCGGCTGGCTGCCGTGGCACGTGGGCTGGGCATATGGCACGGGGGCCGCCTACCTTGCGGCGGGGCTCGCAATCCTCTTCAACGTCAGCGCCCGGCTGGCCGCGGTACTCTCGACCGTCGAGATGGGCGGCTTCACGCTGCTCGTGTGGGTGCCGATGATGCTGGCGGGCACCGCATCCGCGTCACAGGCGGGAGAGTTCGTCGTCTCCTGGGCGCTGACAGCCGCCGCCTGGGTGGTGGCCGATTCCTATCGCGGCGTACCCTGGCTCGCCGTGGGCAGGCGGCAGGCCATGACTCACGCAGCTGAAGGCGGCGGGGCGCGCTGAGCATGCGATCCTTCGCCGGCAGCTTCCCGGAGCTCGCTTTCGATCTCGGATCGGAGCTGCGCGCCACGGGCCGTGCCGACATCGCGCGCGAGCTGGAAGCGAGCATCGTCAAGACGGTCAGCTACGACCCGGAGACCGATGTCGGGCTGATCGCGCTCGAACCGCAGCGCGTGCTCAACGCGGTAGAGCGCAACGTCGTCGGCCAGAAGCTCGGACAGATGATCGACTTCGGCGGCGCGCGCTATGCGACGCTGCAGCTCGATAACTTCGGCCGCGTGGTGGCGGTCGAGCTGCGGGCGCCGCCGCGCAATCTGCGCTGGCAGATCCAGGGAAGATGACGGTGCCTACCCACTTCGCCCATGCATCGCTGGCGGCGCTTCTCACCTGCCACTTGCTCGGCGCGGCCCCGGCAGTCGCCGCCGGCGTGCCTCTGTCGGTCCGCGGCGACCGGCTGTTCATCCCCGTCGAAGTGAACGGCAGGAAGATCGGGGCGCTGCTCGATTCGGCGGCGGAAAGCAGCCTGATGGACCCGGCCTTTGCGCGGCAGCTCGCGTTGCCACTCGCAGGCGGGGCGATCGCGCGCGGCTCCGGGGGCGAGGCGCAGGCGCAGTTCGCACACGTCTCGGTGCGAGCCGCTTCCGTCGAATTGCAGGACGTGACCGTCGCGGTCCTCGATCTGAGCGATGTGTCGCGCCGGCTGGTCGGATCGCAGGTGGTGTTCATTCTCGGGCGCGAATTCTTCGATGCCGCACGGCTGCGCATCGACATAGAGGGAGGATCGATCGAGGTTCTGGGCCGCCGCTCGCCCGTTGCAGGCACTGCACTGACTCTGACGCAGCACGCAGGTATCGAAGCGCTTCCCGCGCGCACCGAGGGAATCGCCGCCGCCGCCGACTTCGATCTCGGCAACGGCAGCAACGTCATGATCGGCAAAGCCTTCGCCGAGCGCAACGGCCTGCTGACCCCGGCGCGCATCGTCGCGCGCCGTCGCGGTGGCGGCATCGGCGGCGGGATGGAGCGCGAGGTCGTGCGCCTCGCCACACTCGAGTTGGCCGGAACGACGTTCAGGGACGTGGAGGCCGATGTCGACCCCCTCGGCAACGCCGGCGACCTCAATCTCGGCGTCAGGATCCTGCGGCATTTCATCATCGTCACCGACTTCGCACAGCAGCGGGTGTGGCTCGAGCCCCGTGCGCAATAGGCCGTGCCGCGATACGAGATAACCGTCCAGGGTCACGGCATCGCTCTGCCGCTCGAGGCGTGCGTGGCCGTCGGCTTTCTCAGGCTGGTACAGCTGCGTGCCGGGGATCCTCTGGAAGCCGAGGTTCGTGCCGTAGAGCTCGTGCGCTGCGAGTGGGCTGCGAGCGTCCATGCCGCGCGCAATCTCGGCGGCGCGCCTTATCTCACCATCAGCAGGATCGGCCTCCTGTCATGGTGGCACCGGCTTCTCGGCGCGCCCCGGGGCTACATTTTCTTCGGGCACGACGGGATCCAGGTGCCGTCCCCTGAGCCTTAGAGCCGCCATGCCCCGGCGCGCACTGCTGGCGATTCACGGCGATCTGGATGAGTATGGATCCGTGGAATTTGCGCGTCGCATCGCCATGAGCGTGCCAGCGCACGCCGGGGACCCGGCGTGACCGCTCGAACGCGCGTGCGCATCGTGTGGGTCCTGGTGGCGGCGGTCGTGGCTCTCGCGCTCGCCATGTACGAGCTCAATCCCCTCAGGGTTCCGTCCGCCGACCCGCGGCTGCGCGTCCTCGGCTTCAGCTTCTACCGGATCCCCACTCACGGGATGGAGCCAACGATCCGCTACGGGAAGGTGGTGCTGGCCTCGGCCTGGGCCTACCGCAACGCCGACCCGAAGCCGGGCGACATCATCATGTTCCGCGACCCGCTCGATGCCGCGCTGCTCTATGCGAAACGCGTGATCGCCGCCGGCGGCTCGAGCATCGAGATCGCGAACGGCGTGACGATCGTGGACGGGCGGCCGATCGCCGAGCCCTACCTCGGCGGAGTCAGCGGACAGCACGAGCTGTCGCGCAACATGCCGAGGGTCCAGGTGCCGGCCGGCAGCTATTTCGTCATGGGCGACAATCGGGACGACAGCTACGACAGCCGCATGTTCGGCTTCATCGCGCGCAGCGCGGTCGTCGCACGGGTCGAGTGAGCGCGCGCGAGCAACAGCCACGCAAGCAGCGCCGCTTCTTTCTGATCCGCGCCCCAGGGCGCGCCGGCTTCCCGCCCGAGCCGCGATAGCGTCACGCGCAGCGCCGCGCCCGGGCGCCTGAGCTCGCGGGCGGCGAGCGTCGCGAGGTCGCACCGGCGGAGGCGGATTGCCGGCAGCCCCGCGGCAGCGCAACCCGACTCGAGCGCCGCGCGGAAGTGATTGCCATCGGCCGTGTGTATCAGCGCATGCGAGGCGAGGATCGTCGCGAGGCTCGCTCCGGCACGGCCTGACGAATCCAGGATGCCGGCCGCAAGCGGCTCGATGCCGCCCGCGCGCGCGGTCTGCACCAGCGTGCCGATCCCCGCGGACGCCAGCCGCGCGCTCGCTGCCTGGTATGCGGCCAGCCGCTCGGCGGCAACGGCGAGCGACAGCTTCTCGATTGCATGATAGGGCTGCTTCGATTCCGCGAGATGGGCCGCGGCGAGCTCGAGGCGCTCGCGCGCGAGCACCAGGGGCTTTGCGGCCGTACCGCCGATCACCACCACCGCCGTCCACCCCGAGTGCGGGGCGAAGCCGAGCACGCAGGAGGCGCGTCTCAGGCGACCTCCGCCTTGAGCGGGCGGCTCATGAGCTCACGCACCGCCTCTTTCGCGGGCATGTGCTCGTAGAGCACGCGGTACACCACATCGCACAGCGGCATCTCGACAGCTACGCGCGCCGCGACCGAGCGGATGGCGCGCGCGGCGGCAAAGCCCTCCACCGCCTGGCCGATCTGCGCGAGGGCCCGCTCGGGAGTCAGGCCCGTGGCGAGCGCGAGGCCGAAACGGCGGTTGCGCGACTGATCGTCGGTGCAGGTGAGCACCAGGTCGCCGAGTCCTGCGAGCCCCATGAAAGTCGCAGCCTCTGCGCCGAGCGCCACGCCGAGGCGCGTCATTTCCTTGAGCCCGCGGGTGATGAGCGCGACGCGCGTGTTGGCGCCGAAGCCGAGACCGTCGGAGAGTCCTGCGCCCACGGCGAGCACGTTCTTCACCGCGCCTCCAATCTCGACTCCGACGATGTCGGTCGAGGTATAGGCGCGGAAGTTCGCCGAGCTCAGCTCCTGCGCAAGCTCCTCGGCGTAGGTCGCATCGGGCGATGCGACGGTCATGGCGGTCGGCAGTCCCGCGCCCACCTCACGTGCGAAAGTAGGGCCCGAGAGCACCGCGACGCGCCGCTCACTGCCCAATACCTGGGCGGCCACCTGGTGCGGCAGCAGCCCGGTCTCCTGCTCGAATCCCTTGGTGGCCCAGGCCACGTGGCTGTCCGGCTCGAGGTGCGCCGCGATGCTCCCGAGCAGAGTGCGAAACGCCGGGCTCGGAACCACGATCAGCACATCCCGTGCCCGCGTCAGCGCCCTGGCGAGGTCGGGCTCGACCAGGAGCGCGTCGGGGAACTTCGTGTCCGGGAGATAGCGCTCGTTGCGGCGTGCCGCCGCGATCGCGGCGAGGCGTCCGGCGTCGCGGCCCCACAGGCGAACTGTGCGCGCACCGCGCGCAAACTGGATGGCGAGCGCGGTGCCCCACGAGCCCGCACCCAGCACGGCGATCGAGTCGCCCGGCGCGGCGTCAGTTGGTCTGCGCCGGCTGCTGCTGCGCTTGTCCCTGGTTCGCCGCATACAAGGCTTCGAAGTTCACCGGCGGCAGCAGGAACTGCGGGAAACCACCCTGGCTCACCAGTTGCGACACCGCGTGACGCGCGTAGGGGAACAGTACCCCCGGGCACACCGCGCTCACGGCGCGCTTCACATCCGGCTCGGGAAGGTTGCGCATGAGGAAGAGTCCCGCCTGCTTCACCTCGACGAGAAACACCGTGACATCGTTCTGCTTGGCGGACACGGTGACCGTGAGCACCACCTCGCGCACATCCGGCGAGAGCAGCGTCGTTCCCGTCTGCAGATCGAGGTTGACCTGGGGGTTCCAGGCTCCATCGACCCGCGGGCCGTTGGGTGCCTCGTAGGAGCAATCCTTGAGGTACACGGTCTGCAGCGACAGCACCGGCGCGTCCGCGGGAAGTTCATTGCCCGGCGCCGCGCCGGGAATCTCGTTCGCCATTATTCAGGCTCCGTTTTTCAACATTGAATCGAGTCGCCCCGCCGCATCGAGCGCGCGCAGCTCGTCGGACCCGCCCACCGGCCGTCCGTCGATGAAGACCTGGGGCACGGTGCTGCCGCCGCCGCGCGCCACCATCTCCTCGCGTGCGCCGGGGACCAAATCCACGTCGATCTCGGTGTAGGCGACGCCCTTGGCATCGAGCAGGGCCCGGGCGCGGGCGCAGTACCCACACCAGTCACTCGCATACATGACCACCGACGGAGGACTCACGCCCGCGAGACGGGCAGGTTGTCGGCGCGCCACGCGGCCAGTCCGCCGCGCAGCGAGGCCACCCGGGTGAAACCCTGCGCGGCGAGCTGCCGCACCGCGGAGCCCCCGAGCGAGCCGCTATCGTCGTACACCACGACCGCTTTTTCCTTATGCTTCTTCAGGGTGTCACCGGCGTTCAGCAGTGCCTCGCCACTCATCTGGCGCGCGCCCGTGAGGTGGCCCGCCTGGTACTGCTCCGCGGGACGCAGATCGAGGACGAGGGCTCCCTGGTTCATCAGCCGGATGAGCTCCTGGGGCGAGACGGAATGGAGGCTTTCCGCGCGCACGCGCATTTCGTATACAGCGACCAGCGCCGCCGCGAGCGCGGTCGCCAGTGCCAGCCAGTAATGAACAGTGACGAATTGGAGCAGGTGGTCCATTAATCCCGAACGGCAGGGGGCTAAAAAGGCCGCGCATTATAGCGCCACCGAATGCGCGCCCCCGCCTTTTGGCCGACCCGCCCGGGTCGGGCGGGGGAGCCCGGCCCGGGGGGTCGGACTCGCCCTTTTGCTGCTGCTTCAGGGCCTGACGCTGGCGGCGCTCGCCGCGGCGCCCGCGACCGGCACCAAGCCGGAGGCGGATGCCCGCAAGGCCGAAGCGGAGCTGCAGTCGGTCAAGGCGGAGATCGAGCGCATTACCCGCCAGGTGAGCGGGGAGCAGGTGGAGCGCGATCGGCTGACCCGCGACCTGCGCAACGCCGAGCTCTCCGTGGGGCGTGTGCGCGCGGACCTGAGCGAGCTCAGGCGCCAGCGGGCCGAGCACGCCGGCCATCGTGCGGCACTTGCCGCCGAGCAGCACGAGCGCGAGGCGCAGCTCGCGAGGAACCGCGCGGATCTCGCCGGCCAGATGCGCGCCGCGTATCTCATCGGCCGCCAGGAGCCGCTGAAGCTCCTCCTCAATCAGGAGGATCCGGCGCTCGCCGGCCGCATGTTCGCCTACTACGGCTACTTCGGGCACGCGCGCGCCGGGCAGATCAAGCTGATCGAGGACGACGTGCAGCGGCTCGCCGAGCTCACCGCGGAGCTCGACGCCGAGGATGCGCAGCTCGCAGCTCTCGAGCAGCGTCGTCGCGGCGAGCTGTCCGCCCTCGAGCATGCGCGCACGCAGCGCTCGCAGGTGCTCGCCGGGCTCGAGGCCGAATCGCGCACCCGCGCGCAGAACCTCGAGCGGCTGCGCAGTCAGCAGGCCGGCCTCGAGCAACTGCTGCGCGAGCTGCGCGCCGCGATGGCGCGCTATCCGCTCGAGGCCGCGGGAGCTTTTGCGAAGCTGCGCGGCAAGCTCGGCTGGCCCGTGAGCGGACGGCTGGTGGCGCGTTTTGGCGAGGCAAGAGCCGGCGGGGTGCGCTGGGACGGGGTGCTGGTGGCGACCGAGCGCGGCTCGCCGGTCAAAGCGGTGTGCGACGGCCGCGTGATCTACGCCGACTGGCTGCCGGGGCTGGGGCTCCTCGCCATCGTCGATCATGGCGACGGGTACCTGAGTCTCTACGGACATAACGAGCGGCTCTACAAGGCGGCCGGGGAGCGGGTCGCGGCCGGCGAGCCGCTGGCCGCCGCCGGCGACAGCGGCGG
>DASQGK010000005.1:0-15828 GCA_035632655.1 Steroidobacteraceae bacterium
TTCGGGCTGCGCGACTGGATTCCGGAGCGCTGCGTCGGAGAGTGGGCCTGCGCCGAGGCGAGCGTTTCGACCGGACTCCCGCGGCTGAATCCCGCGGAGGCGCGCCAGCGCGGTGCGCGCGGACTGGTCATCGGCGTCGCCAATGTCGGTGGCATCATCGGTGAGCGCTGGGTGCCGCTGCTGGTCGAGGCGCTCGAGGCCGGCCTCGACGTCGTGAGCGGTCTGCACGCGAAGCTCACCGATGTGGCGCCGCTCAAGGCGGCCGCAGCTCGGCTCGGCCGCCGCCTGATCGACGTGCGCATCCCGCCGCCGCGTATCCCGATCGCCACCGGAGCCAAACGCTCGGGCAAGCGGCTGCTGACCGTCGGCACCGACTGCGCGCTCGGCAAGAAGTACACGGCGCTCTCCCTCGCCCGCGCCTTCGCGGCGCGCGGGCGCAAGGTGGATTTCCGCGCCACCGGGCAGACCGGCATCCTGATCGCAGGCGGCGGCATGCCGATGGACGCGGTGGTCTCGGACTTCGAGGCCGGCGCCGCGGAGATGCTGAGTCCGAATGCCGCGCCCGATCACTGGGACGTCATCGAAGGGCAGGGCTCGCTGTTTCACCCCGCCTATGCCGCCGTTTCGCTCGGGCTGCTGCACGGCAGCCAGCCCGATGTGTTCGTGGTCTGCCACCATCCCGGCCGCGAGCGCGTCCTCGGCTACCCCGACTACCCGCTGCCGAGCATCACCGAGACCATCGAGCTCACGGTGCAGCTCGGCCGCCGTACCAACCCCGCCATCCGCTGCGCGGGGGTGTGCCTCAACACCTCGCAGCTCGAGCCGCGCATGGCGCATGAGCTCCTGGCCCGCGAGAGCCACCGCCTGGGACTGCCGGCGGCGGACCCGCTGCGCCCCGGAACCGAATTCGAACGTCTGGTCGACTCATGTCTGGCCCAGCAGAAGCCGGAAGGAAAACACAAGTGAACATCGCCGCGCCCCGGATCCTCGTGCCCGCCGCTGTGGCGGCCATGCTTGCGCTGTCGACCGCTCTCACCCATGCGGCCGCAGCCAAACCTGCGGCGCCCCCGCCGGGCACCGCGCCTGCGGCTGCGCCCGCGGCCGCCACCCCGGCGGCCGCCGCCGCCGGGGGCCACGAGCTCACTGCGACAGACGCCAACGCCTGGCTCGACGGCTTCATGCCCTATGCGCTCAAGACGGGGGACATCGCGGGAGCCGAGGTCGCGATCGTCAAGGATGGCGCGGTGGTCACGGAGCGGGGTTACGGCTTCGCCAACGTCGAGAAACGCACCCCGGTCGATCCCAGGGTGACGATGTTCCGTCCGGGCTCGGTATCGAAGCTCATCGTCTGGACGGCGGTCATGCAGCAGGTCGAAGCCGGCAAGATCGACCTCGACGCCGACATCAACAGGTATCTCGACTACAACGTGACCGGCATGGACGGCAAGCCGATCACCATGCGCGAGCTCATGCAGCACACCGCCGGCTTCGAGGAGCACGCCAAGGGGGTCATCTCCACCAGCAACAATCTTCCGACTTTCGAGGAGATGCTCAAGGCCAGGGTGCCGGCGCGGATCTTTCCGCCCGGCTCGACGCCCGCCTACTCCAACTACGGCGCCTCGCTCGCCGGCTACATCGTCGAGCGCGTCTCCGGCGAGCCCTTCGACGTCTATCTCGAGAAGCACATCTTCCAGCCCCTCGACATGACGCACTCGAGTTTCCGGCAGCCGCTCCCGGCCTCGCTCGAGCCGTTCATGGCCACCGGCTATCGCGTCGGCTCCGGCGACGCCGAGCCTTTCGAATACGTGGGGCCGCGGCCGGCGGGCTCGATGTCCGCCTCCGCCGACGACATGGCGCACTTCATGATCGCGCACCTGCAGGACGGGGAATATCACGGCAACCGGATCCTGAGCGCGGCGACTGCGCAGCTGATGCACGACAGTCCCTACGCCGACGGTATCGGGCCGCTCAACCGCATGGAGCTCGGCTTCTTCGAGACCAACATCAACGGCCGCGAGGTGATCGCGCATCTTGGCGACACCGAGTTCTTCCATACCTCTCTGCATCTTTTCCTCAAGGACAACGTCGGCCTGTATGCCTCCTTCAGCAGCCCGGGCAAGGACGGCGCGGTGCAGACGGTGCGCACCCAGCTGTTCCAGGACTTTGCCGACCGCTACCTCCCGGCCGCCGCCCCGCACCCGGTGACGGCGCAGGTGGATGCCGGGACTCAGGCCGCGCACGCGGCACTGATGAGCGGCGCCTGGGACGTCTCGCGGCGCGCACAAACCAACTTCCTTGCCATGCTCGGGTTCATCGGACAGACCAAGGTGGGCGCCAACCAGAAGGGCGAGCTGGTCCTGCCCTTCCCGGGACCGAACGGCAAGCCGGGCCGTTGGGTAGAGGTAGCGCCCTTCGTCTGGCAGTCCGTCGACGGTCACGACCGTGCCGCCGCCAGGGTGGTCGACGGCAGGCCGGTGCGCTTCAGCTTCGATTTTCTCTCGCCCTTCGAGGTGTTCGACCGCGCGCCGTGGTATTCGAACGGCGCCTGGCTGATGCCGCTGTTCGTCGCGAGCTTCGTGGCGATGCTGCTTACGGCGCTGGTGTGGCCGGCCGCCGCCAGCGTCCGGCGCCGCTACCACGCGCCACTCGCGCTCGATGCGGGATCGATGCGCGCCTATCTCTGGAGCCGCCTCGGTGCACTGGCGACGGTCGTTGCGCTCGGGGTGTGGACGGTCTTCCTGATCCTGATCATCAAGGACACGGGCACGCTCGGCGGCCGGCTGGATCCGCTGCTGATCCTGGCGCAACTGCTGAGCATCGTTGCCCTGATCGGGGGACTCGCGGTTATGCTGTGGAACCTGGCTGCGGTATGGCGCGGGCAGCGCCGCTGGCCGGCAAAGACCTGGAGCATCGTGCTCGTGCTGTCGTCGGTATTCATCCTGTGGGTGGCGCTGGTGTGCAAGCTCCTCGTCGTCGGAACCGACTACTGATGGCGGCGCTGGCCCTCACGGTGGGCATCGAGAAGCTGGAATTCTCGGCGCCCTTTCGCATTACGGGTTTCGTGTTCGAGCATCAGGATGCGGTCCTCGTCACCCTCGACGATGGCCGGCACCGCGGCCGCGGCGAGGCCTGCGGTGTCTTCTTTCTCGGCGAGCGCGCCGAGCACATGGCGGCCGAGATCGAGGCGCAGCGCCCGAGCATCGAGCGCGGCATCCGGCGCGCGGAGCTGCAGCATCTGCTGCCGCCGGGGGGCGCGCGCAACGCGCTCGATTGTGCGCTATGGGAGATCGAGGCGCAGCGCGCCGGCAAACCCGTGTGGGCGCTCGCCGGGCTGCCTGAGCCCAAGCCGCTGCTCACGACCTTTACTCTTGGAGCCGAGGCGCCCGAAGTCATGGCGGCCGGCGCGCGCCGCTGGTCGCAGGCGCGGGCACTGAAGGTGAAGCTCACCGGGGACCTCGACCTCGATGGCGCGCGCGTCAGCGCGGTGCGCCGGGCACGGCCGGACGTGTGGATGGGGGTCGACGCCAACCAGGCCTACACCCTCGAGCAGTTGCCGCGTCTCATACGCATCCTGACCGATGCACGCGTCGAGCTGCTCGAGCAGCCGGTGGCGCGCGGCCACGAACCGGGGCTCGAGGACCTGGTGTCGCCCATTCCCATAGCCGCCGATGAAAGCGCGCTCTCGCTTGCGGACGTGGCCGGCCTCGCGGGCCGCTTCGACGTCGTCAACATCAAGCTCGACAAGTGCGGCGGTCTCACCGAGGGGCTCGCCATGGCCCACGCGGCCCACGCCCAGGGGCTCAAGGTGATGGTGGGGAACATGATGGGCTCGAGCCTGGCGATGGCCCCCGCCTTCGTGCTCGGCCAGCTGTGCGAGGTCGTCGATCTGGACGGACCCACCTTTCTCAAGCACGACCGCACTCCCGGCGTGCGCTACCGCGGCGGCATGATCGAGTGTGACGAGGCCGTGTGGGGCAGCGCGCGCCTCGCGTGAGCTCCTCGGCCTTCCAGCGCTTCATTCTGCCGGGCCTTGCCTTCAAGGCGGTGGTGATCGGCGGCGGCTACGCGACCGGTCGCGAGCTCGCCGAGTTCTTCCTGCCGAGCGGGCCGTGGGGCGGCATCGCGGCCATGGCGCTCGCGATGGTGATCTGGAGCGCGATCTGCGTGGCGACCTTCCTGTTCGCGCGCGCCAGCGCCGCTCTCGACTACCGCACATTCGTCCGCGCGCTGCTCGGCCCGGGGTGGATCGCGTTCGAGGTGGCGTACGTTCTCTTCGTGGTGCTGGTGCTGGCGGTGTTCGGCGCGGCGGCGGGCGCCATCGGTGCCGCGACCTCGGGCGCCCCGACTCTGGCCGGAACGATCCTGCTGATGACGGCCATCGCGCTCGTGACCGCCTGGGGCAATGCCTCGGTGGAGCGGCTGTTCACCTACGTATCATTTCTCCTGTACGGCGTGTACGTGCTGTTCGTGGTGTTCTCGCTGACCCACTTCGGGACGCGGATCGTCGCCGGCTTCGGCCGCGCCGCATCGATGCAGGGCTGGGTGGCGGGCGGCATTCAATACGCGAGCTACAATGTCGTCGGCGCCGTGGTGATCCTGCCCGTGCTGCGGCACCTCACCGGCAAGCGCGACGCCGTGATCGCGGGCCTGGTCGCCGGGCCGCTGGCGATGCTGCCCGCGCTGATGTTCTTCAGCTGCATGATGGCCTATTACCCGGAGATCGCCGGGTCGACGCTGCCGTCGGATTACCTGTTGCAGCGCCTCGACCTCCCGGTGTTCCGCTACCTGTTTCAGCTCATGATCTTTGCCGCGCTGCTGGAGAGCGGTACGGGCTTCGTGCACGCGATCAACGAGCGCATCGGGCAGGCGTGGCGCCATCGCCGCCACACGGAGCTGGGGCGCACGCCGCGGCTGGTCATCGCCCTGGCCACGCTCGCTTTCTGCATGCTGCTCGCCGAGCACTTCGGGCTCGTCACACTCATCGCGCGCGGCTACCGCCTGTTCGCGTACGTCGTGCTGCTGGTCTTCGTATTGCCTCTGTTCACCATCGGAATCTACCGCCTTGCGCACGGGCGCGTGGCACCGCAGGGGATTGCATGAACGCCATCAGACTCGTCATGACCGTCGCTGCCGCATCCGCCTTCATGCGCCCGGCGCTCGCTGCGCCCCCGCAGGACTTCGCGCACCGGGTCGAGTCGGTGCGCAGCGAAATCGGCGTACCGGGCATGGCCATCGCCATAGTCGAGAACGACAAGGTGACATTTGCGCGCGGCTTCGGCGTGCGCGCCCTGAACCAGGCTGAGCGCGTCGATGCAGACACGATCTTCCCCACCGGGTCCACCGGCAAGGCCTTCACGGTCGCCGACCTCGCGATCCTCGTCGATCAGGGCAGGATCGGCTGGGACGACCGGGTGACCGAGCGGCTGCCGGGCTTCGAGATGTACGACCCTTACGTTACGCGCGAGCTGACCATCCGTGACCTGCTGGTTCACCGCAGCGGCCTGGGACTGGGCGAAGGCGATCTGCTGTTCGTGCCACGGACAAACCTGAGCCGCGCGGAGTCGGTGCGGCGGCTGCGGTACCTGAAGCCGGCGACGAGCTTTCGCTACGGCTTTGCCTACGACAACGTCCTCTACATGGTGGCCGGCCAGCTCATCGAGGCGGTGACCGGGGAGACCTGGGAGAAATTCACCGCCAGCCACGTTCTCGGGCCCGCCGGCATGCTGCATTCGACCAGCGGGAGCGAAGCGCGCTTCGCCAGCGCCAATCGCGCCTACCCGCATGCGCGCATGGACGGCGGCCTGCGCGGCGTGGGCACGCAGCAGCGGCTCGATGAGCGCGACGAGCTCGGGCGCAACGGTGCCCCGGCGGGCGGGCTCGCGGTGAGTGCCAACGACATGGCGCGCTGGCTGGAGATCCAGCTCGATGGCGGCGCGCTGCCGGGTGGCTCGGGGCGTCTGTTCTCGGAGGCTGCGCACGAGCAGATGTGGAAACCGGTGGTGCTGCAGCCGATCCCCTCGTACCCGCCGTCTCTCAGGGCCATTCAACCCAACTTCAACACCTACGCGCTGGGCTGGGACGTCAGCGACTACGCCGGCACCAGGATCGTCTGGCATGGCGGCGCGGTATTTGGATTCCTCACGGCCGTGGTGCTCATCCCGGAGAGGCACGTGGGCTTCTCCATCGAGATCAACAGTGAGGACGGCGAGATCATCCGCGGCCTCATGTATGAGCTGCTCGATCACTACCTGGGTCGGCCGCGGGTCGACTGGGTGGAGCGATTCCGGGCCTATAAGAAGGAGAAGGTGGCGGAGGCGCTCAAGGCGCTCGAGGCGGCAACCGCAAAACCGGCCGCCGTCGGTCCTTCGCTCCCCGCCGCAGGCTACGCCGGAACCTACGCCGATCCCTGGTACGGCAACATCGAGATCGCGGCCCGGAACGGCAAGCTCACCATCGACTTCAAGTCGACTCCGCGCATGGCAGGCACGCTCGAGCACTACCAGTACGACACCTTCAGGACGGAGTTCGACGACAAGAGCATCGAGCCGGCGTACGTGACCTTCGGCCTGGACGCCGGCGGCAAGATCGACCGGATCACGATGAAAGCGGTCTCACCGCTCGCCGACTTCAGCTACGACTACCCGGACCTGCTCTTCAGGCCGGTATCAAAGTAACAGGGGAGCACGCCGCGGCCGTGGCCCGACGTGGCGGGCGGTGGCGACCGGCCCCCGCGGTGAGGTGCGGCCGCGGAACCCGTATACTCGGCGGTCAATGAATAACGCAGTCCCGGCCGCAGAGGCCCCCTCCCAGGCTCCCGCGGCCGGCGAGCACCAGCTCAGCCGATCGCTGCGCCCGCGTCACGTCGCGATGATCACCATCGGCGGGATCATCGGCGCCGGGCTGTTTGTCGGCAGCAGCGTGGCCATCAATGCCACCGGGCCCGCCGTCATCATCAGCTACATCCTCACCGGCTTCCTGCTGCTGCTGGTCATGCGCATGCTGGGCGAGATGGCGGTCGAGATGCCGCAGGTGCGCTCCTTCACCGAGTTCACGCGCGCGACGCTCGGCAACTGGGCCGGCTTCTCGGTCGGCTGGCTTTACTGGTACTTCTGGGTGACGGTGATTCCGGTCGAGGCGATCGCCGGCGCCGGCATCATCAAGGACTGGATTCCGTTGCCGGAGTGGGTGATCGGCACAGCGCTCATGGTGTGCATGACGTCCGTGAACCTGATGTCGGCGCGCGCCTACGGGGAGTTCGAGTTCTGGTTCTCCTCC
The DNA here is from genome assembly GCA_035632655.1 of Steroidobacteraceae bacterium. GTDB lineage: Bacteria > Pseudomonadota > Gammaproteobacteria > Steroidobacterales > Steroidobacteraceae > 13-2-20CM-66-19. The sequence goes on from DASQGK010000005.1 coordinate 7,276, forward strand.
ATCAAGGTCGCGGCCATCATCTCCTTCATCCTGGTGGTTGGCGCCCACGCCTTCGGCTTCCGCTCCCCGACCGGCCCGACCTTCTCGAACCTCACCGCTTACGGCGGGTTCGCGCCGCTCGGCTGGTTCGCGGTGCTCGCCTCGGTGACCACCGTCATCTGGTCGATGATGGGGGCCGAGGTGGTGACCATCGCCGCGGCGGAGTCGCCCGAGCCGGCGCGCGCCGTGGCGCGCATGACCTCGACCATCATCAGCCGCATTCTCCTTTTCTATGTGCTCTCCGTGTTCGTCATCACCTGCGTGGTTCCCTGGAACCGGGTGGTGCCGGCGCAGTCGCCATTCACCCTGGCGCTCGATCAGGTGCATTTCCCCTACGCGGCCGATTGCATGAAGGCCGTGGTCCTCACCGCGGTCCTTTCCTGTCTCAATTCCTGCTTCTATATCGCCTCGCGGGTGCTGTTCGTGCTCGCGACCCGCGGCGATGCGCCACGCTGGCTGGTGCGCACCAACCGCCGCCACGTGCCGGCCCGCTCCGTGCTGCTCGCAAGCCTGTTCGGCTTCGCCGGAGTGATCGCCGCGATTCTCTCGCCTGCCGGGGTGTACGTGTTCCTGACGAACTCCTCGGGCGCCATCATCGCCATCATCTATCTGATGATCGGCGTGTCCCAGGTGGTCTCGCGCAGGGCGCGCGAGCGCGCCGGACTGCCGCCTTCGGCGCTGCCGATGTGGCTGTTTCCGTGGCTGAGCTACCTCGGCATCGTCGGCATGGCCTCGGTGCTGGTGGCGATGGCCTTCACACCCTCGCACCGCGCGGAGCTGTGGACGAGCGCCGTGTCCATCGCAGTCGCGCTGCTGGCGTACGTGCTGCTGCGGCGCGGCCGCACGATCAGTCCCTGACCGCGCGCTTACGCCCGCCCGGGCGCTGATTTCACCCGCTGCCTTGCGGCCGACCGAAGGCGGTCGCCATCTCGCGCAGCCAGCCGAGGAGCTGCTGCACCTTCGGCATCGTGACGTAGGTCTCGGGGCATACGAAGTAGTACGAGCGCGGGCACGGCACGATGCGTTCGCTCGCACGTACGATGCGGCCTGCGGCCAGATCCGCCGCCGCCAGTGACCAGCGCGTGAGCGCAAGCCCGATACCCTGCTCGGCGCCGGCGAGCACGGTGAGTGAATCGTCGAAGGCCGTGCCGCGTTCCTGCCAGCCGGCGGCGCTGCCGGGATGCACCCACAGCGACCATTCCTCGTCCGAGGAATGCAGCAGTGGAAAGCGCTGCAGATCCGCCGCATCGCGCAGCGGGCCGCATTTCGCCAGCAGCTCGCGGGTGCACACCGGGACAAACCATTCATCCATGAGCTTCTCGCTGTAGAGGCCGGCGCTCGGGCCGGTGCTCATGCGCAGCGCCGCGTGAAATTCGCTGCTGGCGAAATCGACCGGCGTGCGCGAGGTATGGATGCTGAGCTCGATCTGCGGATGGCGATCCTGAAACTGTGGCAGGCGCGGCAGCAGCCATTTCTGCAGGAAAGATGCGAGCGTGCTGATGTTGAGCACACCGTGCGAGCGGTCCTGCCGCAGTTGCTGCATGGAGTGCTGCAACGTGCCGAGCCCGCGCCGGACCCCCGGCAGCAGCAGCTCGCCCTCGCTCGTCAGCGCAACGGTGCGCCCCTTGCGCCTGAAGAGCGGCACACCGAGGTATTGCTCGAGCGCCCGTATGGCCATGCTCACGGCGGCCGGCGTCACATGCAGCGCCTCCGCCGCCTCCGAGAAGCTCAGGTGTGAGGCGACGCTCTCGAACACCCGCAGCCCGTTCAGGGGCAGCCGCTCGAACCCGGGTAATCGTTTAGCTTTTCTTAACTGTCTCTCAGCCATTGCGTTTGCTCACCGCTCCGATGACGCAGACACTGTGTCCCATCAACTCGGAGGTATTTCCAATGAAAACCAGCAACTTAATCGCCCTGATGATAGCACTGCTCGTCTCGGGTGGAGGGTTCACGGCAATTGATCTTCTCTTTACCCACGCGGCCACTTCCCAGGAACGCTCGTCAATCGTGCTCCAGCTCCCTACCTGAGAGAGACGCGACGTGACAATCGAGGCGGAAATCGATTTTCTCGTCCCAGCGGACGGGCCGCTCTTCACCTATGCGCGTGAGGCCCCGCCGGGTGCCGGGGCGCCCACCGCGCGGTTCGCGAGCCATACGGTCGAGATCCGCGACGTTCGCGAGGGCCGGCCGCTGCGGCTCGAGGAGCAGGGAGCGATGCTCGGGTCCTGGCCGACCGGGGTGCGGCGCTTCGAAGACGAAGCCCATGTGCGAACGCACTACTACGCCGAGAGCGCCGAGATCATTCAGGCCGCTCTGGGTGCCGAGCGCGTCGTGGTGTTCGATCACAACCTGCGCCGCAACGCCCCCGCCGGACGGGCGCCCGGGCACGGCGTCGGCCTGCCGGTGCACCACGCCCACACGGATTACACGCCGCGGTCGGCGCTGCGGCGGCTGCGCGAGGAATTCGGCGCTCGCGCCGACGACGAGGTGTCGCGCTATCTGCAGGTGAATCTGTGGCGGCCGCTACGCGGCCCGGTGCGCGATGCGCCGCTGGCCATCTGCGATGGCGCGACCGTGACTCCCGAGGCTCTGCGCGCCGTGGAGCTGCGTTACGCGGACCGGAAGGGAGAGATCTATTACCTCGTGCACGACAGCGGTCAGCGCTGGTGCTTTGCCTCCGACATGGCGGTCGAGGAGGCATGGCTCTTCAAGAATTTCGATTCGGCGCCCGCGGCAGCGGGACGCGCCCCGCACAGCGCCTTCAGCGATCCCCGCCATCCGCTCGCGCCGCCGCGCGAGAGCATCGAAGTGCGCGCGCTGGCTGTCTTCCGCTGAGGGTCGCCGAAGCCGCGCAGGCCGCGGCGCCGGCACCCACAGCGGCACGCCCGGAGCGTGCCGCCTGTCGACGATCGGCTACAGCCCTTTCGCTGCAACGCTACAGCTGCGGGCGTATTTCGCGCGCGCCGGCCGCTATTTGCAGCCGTCGCGGGTTCTCTACAGGGGCGCGCTGGTGAATAATCCCGACGACGCTTCCGGGAGAGGCGATGGATTCCGCTGTTCAGGAGCAGGCGAGCGTGCTTGCCGTCGACGACGATACGCGCAGTCTGACGGCCTTGCAGGGACTGTTGAGTGACATGCCCCTCGAGGTGGTGACTGCGAAGTCGGGAGAGGAGGCACTGCGGTACCTTCTGCGCCAGGATTTTGCGGTCATTCTGCTCGATGCGCGCATGCCGGGCATGGACGGGTTCGAGCTCGCGCGGCTGATCCGCGAGCGCGAGCGCTCCCGTCACACGCCCATCATTTTTCTCACCGGCGCCTACGAGGACACTCCTTCCATGTCGCGCGGCTACGAGGCGGGCGCCGTCGATTACATCGTCAAGCCGCTCAGGCCCGAGATCCTCAGGTCCAAGGTCGCGGTGTTCGTCGACCTCGACCGCAAGAACGCCGCACTGCGCCGGGAGATCGAGGAGCACGCGGCGGCGGAGAAGCACCTGAAGGCCTCGGAGGAGAGCCTGCGGGCCCTGGCCGCGCATCTGCAGTCGGTGCGCGAGGAGGAGTGGGCGCGCATCGCGCGGGACTTTCACGACCAGCTCGGCCAGGCGCTGACCGGCCTGAAGATGGATCTCGGCTGGATCACCAGCCGGCTGCCCTCGGGTGCGCGCGCACTGCGCGAGCGCGCGCAATCGATGTCGGAGCTGATCGACGCCACGATGGAGTCGGTGCGGCAGATCGTCTCGCGCCTGCGTACCGACGTGCTCGAGCAGCTGGGCCTGCCCGCCGCGATAGCCTGGCAGGCCGAGGAATTTCAGCGGCGCAGCGGCCTGCGCTGTGCGGTTTCGCTGCCGGCGGCGGCCGTGCAGCTCGACGGCAGCCGCGCCACGGCCGTGTTCCGCATCTTCCAGGAGCTTCTGACCAACGTGGCACGCCACGCCAACGCCACGCGCGTCGACGTCGTGCTGCGCTGCAATGCCGGGCAGCTGCTGCTCTCGGTCGAGGATAACGGGCGCGGCATCGACGGCGACGCCGCGCAGAGCCCGAAGTCCCTCGGCCTGATGGGCGTGCGCGAACGTGTCCTGCCGTTCGGAGGCAGGGTCTACGTCCGCGGCGTGCGCGGCAAGGGTACTGTGGTAAAGGTAACTGTGCCGATCGCCTGAGCGCTTATGGCATTGAGGAGAGCTGTGGTGAGAATTCTGATTGCTGATGATCACCCGATCGTGCGCCGGGGCCTCAAGGATATCGTCGCATCCGAGCAGGACATGACCGTCGTGGGCGAGGCGAAGACCGGGGATGAAGCGCTCGAGCTGTCGCGCAAGCTCGAGTGGGACGTGGCGGTGCTCGATTACTCCATGCCGGGATGCAATGGTGCCGACCTGGTACGCGAGGTGAAGCGCCACCATCCCGAGCGTCCGGTGCTGGTACTGAGCATCCTGCCGGAGGAAGTGCACGCGGGCCAGGTCTTCAAGGCCGGCGGTGCCGGGTATATCAACAAGGCGAGCGCCAACGAGGACCTCACCGGCGCGATCCGCAAGGTGGTGAATGGCGGCAAGTACGTGAGCGCAGCTTTTGCCGAGAAACTGGCGACCGAGCTTGCCGAGGGCGGTGAGAAGCCGCCGCACGAGCTGCTCTCGGACCGTGAATACCGCGTCATGTGGCTGATTGCCTCCGGCAAGCAGATCAACGAAATCGCCGAGGAGATGTCGCTCAGCCCGAGCACCATCAGCACCTACCGTGCGCGCATCATGCGCAAGCTCGCGCTCACGAATAACGCGGCTCTGGTGCGCTACGCGATGAAGTACCGCCTGATCTGAAGGAGCGCCTGGCGTCGACGCAGCGCCACAGCTCTCTGCCGGCCGATACCTACACCAACATCGCGATTCGGCTATAGCCGCCCGGAGCAGTCCTCAATATGATCCGCCCCCATGCGAGGCGCGATTCTCGTAGTCGAGGATGAGCTGGTAACCCAGAGGCTGATCGCTGCGGGCCTGGAGCGGGCCGGCTACGAGGTGATGCGCGCCGCCAGTGTCGAGGAGGCCGAGGCGGCGATGCGCGGCGCCCTCCCGGGGCTGATGCTGCTCGACTGGATGCTGCCGAGCGGCAGCGGCGTCACGTTCCTCAGAGAGCTGCGCAGCGACAAGCGCACCCGGCAGATCCCCATCATCATGCTGACCGGCCGGTCGGACGAGACCGATAAGGTCACCGGGCTCGAGGCCGGGGCGGACGACTACCTGACCAAGCCGTTCTCCCATCGCGAGCTGCTGGCGCGCATCAAGGCAGTGGTGCGTCGCGGTGCACCGCTGCTGGCCGACGAGCCGGTGGAATTCGACGGCCTGAAGCTCGACCCCGCGGCTCATCGGGTGAGCGCGGGCGGCAGCACCGTCAAGCTCTGGGCGACGGAGTTTCGCCTGCTGCATTTCCTGATGACGCATCCCGATCGCGTCTACAGCCGCAGCCAGCTGCTCGATGAGGTCTGGGGCGACCACGTCTTTGTCGAGGATCGGACCGTCGACGTCCACATTCGCCAGCTCCGCCAGGCTCTACAACCGAGCGGCCACGACCGCATGATCGAGACGGTTCGCGGCGCCGGCTACTGCCTCAGAAGCACCTAGCTCAGCCGGGCCAGGCGGCAGGCGGCATGGTCCGAACGGCGCAGCCAGCGCGCGGCTGCTGCCATACACCTGCGGAATACTCCCGCTCCTCGATCAGGCAAATCATTTCCAGGGAGTGGGCCATGATCCCGACCGCTGACGCCGATCTCGGCTTGACTGAGGAAGCTCGTGCGGCGTATCTCGCGCAGAATCCCATCGCCGTAGGCCCGCCGAGCGACCCGGCGGAGTTTCGACGCGAGTACCAGCGCTTCAGGCGGCTGCTGCCGTCACGCAGCCCGCTGCGCGTTCTCGATATTGGCTGCGGCACGGGAGCCTGGAGTGTGCACTGGGCGGCCCAGGGCTGCAGGGTCACCGGCGTCGACTTCGATCAGGAATTCATTGCACGAGCACGCCGCCGCGAGGGGCTGGCAGACGCTGCCGCGTTCCGCGGAATTGTTGCCGATGCGACCCATCTGCCCGACGATATCGGTGAATTCGACGTCGTCTCGCTGAATTCCCTGCTCGAGCACGTGCCCGACTGGCTTGGCGCGCTGCGCGGGGCAGTCCGTGCGCTCGCGCCCGGTGCCGTCCTGCTGCTGCACACGACGAATCGCCATCACCCGTTCCAGGGAGAGGTGAATCACTTCCCATTCTATTCGTGGTTGCCACAGCCGATTCGCGACGCCGCTCTCGCCTGGATCATGAAGCATCGGCGCGACCTCGTTAATTACACCGACTATCCGGCAGTTCACTGGTTCTCTTATCCGCAACTGTCGCGAGTGCTTCGCGATCTGCATCTGGAAGTCTATGATCGTCTCGATCTGATGGATCCGGCGCAGCTGACGGGCCTGCGCTCGATCGCCCGCTGGATGGCCCCGCGCGAGCGCCGACCGGCGCGCGGCAAGGCTCTCTTCTATCTGGTATCCCCGACGGTATCGCTCTACGCGCGCCGACCGAGCGCTCAGTAGGCATTGCGCCCGCTGAGAGCGACGACGGGAGTCTTCAGCACGATCCACAGATCGAGCTGCAGCGACCACTGGCGCAGATAAGCCAGGTCGTAGGCGATCCGGCCCTCCATCTTCTCGAGCGTATCGGTCTCACCGCGAAAGCCGTTCACCTGCGCCAGCCCGGTGATGCCCGGCTTGACCTTGTGGCGGATCATGTAGCCCTTGATGAGCTTGCGGTAGAGCTCGGTATGGGCCACGGCATGGGGCCGCGGTCCTACGACGCTCATCCGCCCCTGGAGTACGTTGATGAACTGCGGCAGCTCATCGAGCGAGTAGCGGCGCAGCAGGGCGCCGAAGGCGGTCACGCGTCCGTCGGCGCGCGTGGCCTGGCGGATGATTGCGCCGTCCTCGGTCACGGTCATGGAGCGGAACTTGTAGACCACGATCTCGCGGCCGTCGAGCCCATAGCGGCGCTGCCGGAAGATCACCGGTCCCGGTGAGCTCACCTTCACGCCGATGGCGATCGCCGCCAGCAGCGGCAGCAGCAGCAGGAGGATGAGGAGCGCGAGGACGATATCGCTCGCGCGCTTCACCAGTCCGTGGATGCCGCGGAAAGGCGTCTCGCAGACCGACACCACCGGCATGCCGTCGAGCGTGTCGACGCGGGCCTGTATGAAGTCGAACAGGAAAATATCCGGCACGAAATAGATCGAGGCGGTCGTGTCGTGCAGCTGATCGAGCAGCCGCACGATGCGCGGCTGTGAGGCCATCGGCAGCGTTATGTAGATCAGGTCGACGCGGTGCTCCTTGACGTAGACGGCCAGCTGATCGAGCGTTCCGAGGATTGCATCCGTGTCCGACGCTGCGGCGCCCGTGCGCTCAGGTCCCCGATCGTCGAAGAAGCCCGCCACCCGCACGCCGAGCAGCGGATTCTCGTGCAGCCGCTCAGCCAGTGTGCGGCCGAGCTCGCACGCACCGGCGATGACGGCGGCGCGCTGCGCGCGCTCGGCGGTGAACAGGCGCTGCAGCAGGGGCGGCAGCGCCAGGTGGGCAGCGAAGCGCGCAACGGGCGCGGCTACGAGCCACGCCAGCAGGACGCGCGGCTCGAAGGCCGGGACGGTGCGGGTCGCCCAGCCGATGACCGCAAGCACCGCCACGGTGATGCACCAGCTGGTGGCGACCTCGCGGGCGAGCGTGCGCGCTGCCGGCAGCTTCGGAACGCTCCCGGGAAAGGTGAGCGAGAAGACCAGCAACGCGAGTATCAGGTACGGGCCCTGGAAGCGCACCTCGAAGAGGGCGGTGCAAAGCAGCAGCGTGCCGATGCTTGCCAGCGGGTCGATCAGCGAGATCAGCTGCGCGGCCGCGGGGGCCCGGCGGTCAAGGAACTGCGGTTGCAGCTGCAGGCCAGTCGACGACATGGACGAACCGTAGAGGCTGTCACGGTCCCTCCCGATGAACCGGCCCCCGGGATTTTCTAGGTAGAAAGGACTACCGGAGCCCCTTTGCGGCCGCATAACGATTGCATAACAAGCGTGTCACATAGTGTCGGCTGCTGCGGGACAGGTACCCGCGACTGAGGCCAGGCAACTATGCAGGTAGGCGACAGCCAGGTGAATATGCATACCCGACCGGGCGGACATGGCACGAGTACCCGGGACTCCGGGCGCGCCCTGACGAGCGGCGCGCGGCTGCTCGAGTCCCAGGTGCTCGAATCGCTGCTGCTCAATGTCGACGCCTCACTGCGCGTGTACACGCGAGCGCACCTGTTCGGCTGGACTCAGGGGCTGCTGCAGAACCTCATCAGGCACGAGCTGCTGCTGTGCGCTCTGCGCGAAGGGCGGCCCATGACCTACCAGGTCGACTGCTTCGCGAGCCCGTGGATCGATTCCGACCGGGTGTGCGGACTTTTCCAGCAGGACATGGATTCGGTCGCCGCGCTCGTGCGGCGCTGGGTGGAGGCGGAGTTCCATCCGGTCGCCTGC
>DASQGK010000006.1:0-6017 GCA_035632655.1 Steroidobacteraceae bacterium
TCCCTCGTCCGCGTCGAGTCCGAGCCACGCCATCCCTTCGAGGATGACGCGCACCGCCTCCTCCGTTGAGCGCTCGCGGTCCGTGTCCTCGACGCGCAGGATGAATTTGCCGCGCATCCGCCGGGCGTACAGCCAGCAGAAAAGCGCCGTACGGGCGCCACCGACATGCAGCAGTCCCGTGGGACTCGGAGCGAAGCGCGTAACGACGGTCATGGGACCGGACAGCCATGGCTTTGCGGGGCGCGAATGTTACCAAGGTCGGCGCGCAGGCGCCCCCCGGGCTGCTGCGAGGCTCGCGGCCGCCTCGAAATGCCGCGGTTTGCCTTGCAGGGGGACGGCCTATAGACTCCCGCACCCTGAAAAGTGGGCGGTTAGCTCAGCTGGTAGAGCGCTGCTTTCACACGGCAGAGGTCACTGGTTCGAGCCCAGTACCGCCCACCAACTAGATCAAGAGTCTCCAGCAGTTCCCTGGCCTTGACGCCTCTTTTTGCTGGTATTACCTTGTGACTACCTGGAGAGCAAGGATCAGCCGATGGCCGCCACGAGCCTGAAACTCCCCGAGGACCTTAAACGCCGCATCGAGCGACTCGCGAGTGCGGCAAATAAGACGCCCCATGCGTTCATGGTCGAAGCGTTGGCTCGTGAGGCCGAGCGCTCGGAGCTGCGAGCACGGTTCGCCGACGAAGCGTCGCGCTCAGAGGAGGAAGCCATCTCGAGTGGACGGGCCTTCGATCTGGCGGCCACTTTTGACTACCTGACGGCACGGGCGTCCGGCGCCAAGGCGCGGCGTCCCAGGGCCCGTGCATGGCGACGGTCGAGATAACTGCCCGCGCGCTCGCCGACCTCGAACGGCTCTTTGACTTCATCGCCGGCGAGAATCCCAAGAAAGCGCGTGAACAGATTCTGAGCGTGCGCAAGGCCTTTGAGCTACTCGCCGATCATCCTCTACTTGGGCGCCCTGCCGAGAAGGAGCGGCGGGAGCTCATCCTCTCTCGTGGCCGCTACGGATACATTGCGAAGTACCGCTGGCTTCCTGCGGAGGACGTCGTTCTGATCCTTGCCGTCCGGCATCAGCTTGAGGCTGGGTATGCGGGCGAGTAGTGGCTAACAATCGGATCGGCGAATGACGCCGTTGGAACATAGCTTTCCGAAGCTCGAGCGAGAGCTGATTTTCGTAATCGTGATCCCCCTGGCGCTCGCATCCTGCTCGAAATCGCCGCACGAGGCTGCCGGCGCTGTCCCTAAGACCGCCGGCCAAGAGCTCACGCAGCCGCTCGTGCAGCGGGATACGGCGAATCAGGGCAAACAAACGGCCGACGAGGGGCAGCCTCGCACCAGCGCCCAGCTCTTGGAGCCGTTGAAGGAAGCCCATGACGACCTCAAGGCCAAGAAGTACGCGGACGCGATCAGCAAGCTGAAGGCGGCCGAAACCACCAAGGGCAAAACGCCCTACGATCAGCACCTGATCAACGACAACCTGGCGTTCGCGTATGTCCACACCGGAGCCTACGTCGACGCCGCCAAGACCATGGAAGCCGAGGTCGATGATGGCTTCACGTCACCGTCTGACCAGCAGCCCAGAGTGCGCGCCCTCGCTGTGCTGAACTACCAAGTGAAGAACTACGACAAGGCGATCGGGTACGGCCAACGCGCCAGCAGAGGCGGCCACGACGACGAGATGCAAAAGGTGATCGGGCAGGCTTACTACCTCAAGGGGGATTGGAAGGGAACGATCGACTTCGAGGATAGGCTCGTGAGTGACGCGATCGCGCGAGTCGAGACGCCTGCAAAGGAATCTCTACTGCTGCTTTACAGCGCCTGTGTCAGGCTCCCAGACAGTGTGTGCGCGATGCGTGCTCGCGAGCAGCTGGACCGCTATTACCCTGGCGCCTGGCGGTCTGATCTAAGAGCGCCGCCGGCCTCTCCTGTCGGCACGGTAGTGGCCTTCTTCTTCGCCCCACAACCTCCGGAAAGTCAGAAGCTGTCAACGACGAAGTAGACCTGAGCGTCCCCGGTCTCCTCTCCTCCGTGTTCGCCGGACCTGAGTGGCTGGCCGAGCTCGGACGAATCGGCGGCCCCCGCTCCTCGGCGGCCAAGGCAGCCGCAGCGCGCAGAAACGGTCGCAAAGGCGGCCGCCCCCGCACTCGATAGCAGGCAAGCTGGTTTCCATTGGGACACTCAGCGAGGACCATCGAGGACCGACCTGTCTCCGCTCGACCAAGACCGCACAAGAAGTCTCCCGAGACGGCAGCCGCGAGGCTGCAGGACCCGAGCGTTGAGGAGGTGGCTCAGTGACTGCTATTGAAGAGCGTCAATGCGGTGCGCTGGTTTGCGTCCTGTGCCGGATTGTTAGGTTGCAAGAACGGATTGCCACTCTTGAGCTGAGTCCTCGCCCAGTCGAGGTCAGCGGACGGTAGCGCCTTGAGGCGCGATGAAAGCGGATCCAGATACATCGCCTTAAGAAGCGCGGCGCGCCGGGCGGTGGGGTCGTCGGTCAGCTCGGCCTCGATCGAATACGACCACGCGCACCAAGGCTCGAGCCTTTGCATTGTATGCGCCCAGGTCACTGCGCGCTTCCGGAAGCGCCGATCGCTAGTCGTACGATACAAACGTTCTGCGGTGTCGGCGAACTGATACTGCATGGAAGGCGTGCGGCCGAGATAGTTCTGGATCAGGACGAAGGCCTCGTCGAGATCCTTCAATGCAGCGGCGGCGTCCCGATGAAGGATGCCCTGAAAATACGCCCGCGCCAGCGAGAGTTCGAAGAACTGCGTGCCCGGTGGCAGCGTCTTTAGGAACGACTCGAGTCTGAGTGGATCGCCTGCCATCGCACTCGCGTAGGCGAATTCCGGCAACGCGTAGACTGCGTCTGCATTCAGGATGATTTGCTCGATCGGATAGCGAGCCGCCAGCTCATCGAAGCGTGCGATTGCCGTTGCGAAGTCGCCCTGCTGCAGTGGAATGAGTGCGCGGGCGAACAGCACCTGATGGGAAGGTACCGCCGTCCCGAACTTCAGCGGCGCCCGTTGTTCGGCTCGGAAAGCCGAGCGAGGAACCACGATTCGCGGGCCCGAATCGCCGCTCGGATAGGAGGCCACTCGCTCGGTGCCCTCGATGACACCGATCGGCTCGTGCGACAAGGAGATGATGCGCTCTGCCAGCCCGGCGCTCGCCGTGCGATCGGTGGTCGCCCACATCAGGAGAAGCCTCGCAGGCCAGTACACGGCGGTCGACCCCAGACCGCTGATCTCCGGGCGATCGATCCACCGATCGAGATCTGCCCGAGTCGTGCCGGCGATCCGCAGCCCCACCATGGCCGACTCCCAGGGCCCGGCTCCCAGGGGCTGGTTCAGCAAGAGGTCGAACGCCTTCCAGGACTGCTGGGAGTGTCCCAGAAGGTGCAGAAGTGAGAGGTACGTACTGTACGAGACCCCATCGGGATATCGATCGGCCCGGCGCCCCGCCTCCGCCAGCGCACCGTTGAGGTCACCGTCGAGCAACCGCAGGCGCGTGGCCGCCGACATCTCTGCCTCCGATCCAACACCGTAGCGAGTCGCGATCCGATACAGCTGCCTCGCCTGGAGTTGTGCCCCCTTCCAGTAAAGCTTGCCACCCGCGTCCGCCGCGATGTTCGAGAGCGCGACCGGATTGCTCGGGCTCGCCAGATGAAACGCCGGATAGTCGACCAGCACCTGGGCCGCCTCTACAAAGCGGAAGTTCGCCTCGAGCCATCCCGCAAGCTCCGTGCGGGCGTCCCACACATCGGGCTGCTCGCGCACCTTTTTGCGCAGCTTCGCGATCATGTCCGCAACGTCCTGATCACTCCATGTGGACTTGACCGGCTCGAACGCGCTCAGCAATGCCTCGAGGCCCGGACTGCCCATGAAGCGCCCCTGCAGAGCGGCACGGATTTCCGGTTTGATGCTTTCTTGGCCGTCGCTCAGGGCCCGCGACGCAAAGCTCACGTCGATCTGTGAGCTCGCGAGGGCGCGGCGCTCGAGGTCGAGACGCTTGGCAGGATCGATGACGAAGTCATTGAAGAGCCACGCACCGTTGAATGGATAATCGCTCCCGAGGCCCCGAGCCAGGCCCTGGGTCAAGGGGTCCGGACCGAGAATGCTCAGGGCGTCAATGGCCTCCGCCGTCTGTCCTCCGGCTGCGAGGAACGCCCGCAGGGCATGGGCGTGAGCCGAAGCGCGCAACGTGCCCTGCTGCGCCGCCGGGAGTACCTGGGCGCGTGCGATGTCGGCCTGGGCGTGCAGTACCTCGAAGTTGGGGTGCCCGCCGTACTCGCGGTCGAGGCGGCTCAGGATGGTTTCTGCAACGTCGGGAAGCCCCCGAAAATTAAGCTCGGTCCGCACCGCCGAGATCAGGTTTACATCCGACCATGCGTCGATGACTGCGAGAAGGTCGCCCGGGCCCGGCCGATAGAATGAGCTCGTGCAGCACCAGTCCGACGCTCGCTCGGACAGCAGCCGTTGAACGTGATGGTGGGCGCTGAGCTCGAGATCCATCTCTCCAAATGGCACCCCGGGAGTTGCCGCTTGTGCCCGCGCGATCTCTTCCAGAGACTGGCCCGGAATGGGGTAGATCCGGTCCAGCAGGCGTTTGAATGCGACGTTGCTATGCTGGGCGCCTTCGCGGCCGTAGTCCCACCGGCGCTCAAGCAGAACCTTCCAAACCGGGGAGTGCGCGGCGAGGGCGGCGAGCGTCCGTGGCAACTTCGCGTCGTTTGCCGCGCGACCGTAGGCGCGGGACATCCTCATGAACTGGAAGTCCAGAACGAGCCGCTCGTAGCCCGTCGTGCGCCGGACCAGCGCGGCCGTTCCGGTGAAGTTGCCGTTCACGACCTCTCTCAGCGCGGCAAGTGCCGGGGTCGGTGTGGCGTGCAGAACCTCGACGGCGGCCTGACGATGATTGAGGCGCAGGAGTGCGTTGGCGAGTAGAAATTGCTGCTCAGGCGACCGAGCCGCACGCCGGGCCGCAAGAAGGCTGCGCTCGAACAGGTGCTCGCTTGCTCGGGTTTCTGGCGGAGCCAGCTCGCCGAGCACGGCGAAGCGGGCGGCATCCCCGAGCGGATTCTCATCGCCTGCCTGCGCGAGCTGCTCGGGTGATTCCGGCAGTGTCGCCAACGGCGAACCACTCAACGGAACAGACGGAGGCTGAGCGGGCAGCGCGAGCCCGGCGAGCAGGTCGGGGAGCAGCCTTGCAAAGGTGTCCACGGGAGCGATCGCGTCATCGAGGTGCTGCTTCGCAGCGGCCAGATACTGCGGGCGAACTCCCGTCAGGTCTGAGGCGCCATCCGGCTTGCGGTACACCGCGAGGGTGACCCAGAGGTTATTCGAGTCATCGTGACCGACGTAAGGCACCACGATCACCCTGACGTGCAGCTGGCGTGCGACAGCGTCGATGTGATCGAGAGAGATCTGCCGTCGACCTTCGCCGAGCGCCCGTTCGACCAGATAAGGATCGGGAGCCGACACCCGATGCGCTACAATGGCGCGCGCGAGCTCACTGGTCATCATGGAGCGCTCGGCTCGATCCAGGCCCTCACGCTGCGTCTGGGCTGGCACAATCAGCCAGTCGAAGTGACCCGCGCTCAGGAGCTGAGTAAACGTCTGCTTCTCACCCGTGTACCAGGTCGAGCCGTCCAAGTCCTGTCCAACCTCGGCGCGAAACAGTGCGGCGGTCACCACATCCGGCATCGGTGGCAGCGAGGTAACCTGCGCGCAGACACTTCCGATCGGAAGGGCGGTCAGGAGTGCACAGAGAAATCGGCGGCCTTGATTAAGCCTCATGGGATCGCTCTCAGTCCTTGAAGCGGCAGGCTTTGTCCGAGATCGGTGGTTGGTAGCTCTGATGCGTCGCAGCGGACGTTACGCCCGGATACGCGTGAGGGCTATCGCGATCCAGCTTCGTTGAGAAATCTGTCACAACGGCGTCTGGGACAATTCTGGGACGGTCGGCTCCTGACACCGCGTGATATCAAGTGACACCACGTGATGCTACGTGACTGC
>DASQGK010000007.1:0-22056 GCA_035632655.1 Steroidobacteraceae bacterium
GTACCGCACGGCCGGTACTGTACTCGCCTCCCGGGCTAGGCCGCGCGCGACTCGGCGCGCAGCGCTTCGCCGCCCGCCGTCTCCAGCACGCGCGCCACCGCGTGCACGGTAGCGGCGATGCGCACCGCGCTCTGCACCGCCTCGCGCCCGAGGCCGTGCTGGCGCAGCTGGCGTTCGTGCGCGGCCACGCAGCTGCCGCAGCCATTGATCGCCGACACCGCGAGCGCGAGCAGCTCGAAATCGGCCTTGGCTATGCCGGGGCTGCCGATCACGCTCATGCGCAGCCGCGCCGGGAGCTTCGCGTACTCCGGATCCTCGACCAGGTGCAGGAAGCGGTAGTAGACGTTGTTCATGCCCATGATGGCCGCGGCGGCGTGCGCGGCGGTGACGTGCGCGGCGTCGAGATGCGAGGCCGCCAGGGCGGCCAGCTCGCGGCTGAAGGCCGCATTACGCGAGGCGAGGGCCGAAGCCAGCGCCACCGCCCAGATCTGCCGCTCATCGAGCCCGGGCGCACCGGCGGTGGTGAGCACGGAACCGAGGTTCAGCTGCAGGTCGCGCGCGTAGGCGGGCAGGCTCTCGCGGATCGTTTCGAGCGTGCGCATATCAGGCCGCCTCGAGGGTCTCTTCGCCCTTCTGCCAGTTGCAGGGACACAGCTCGTCGGTCTGCAGCGCATCGAGGACGCGCAGCACTTCCGCGGGATTGCGGCCGACCGAGAGGTCGGTGACGTAGACGAAGCGGATCACGCCCTCCGGGTCGACGATGTAGGTGGCCCGCTGCGCGACCCCGGCTGCGGCGTCGAGAATGCCGAGACTGCCGGAGAGCTCACGCTTGATGTCGGAGAGCATCGGGAACGGCAGGTCTTTCAGCTCCTCCCGGGCGTGCCGCCAGGCGAGGTGCACATACTCGCTGTCGACGCTGACGCCGAGCAGCTGCGCATCGCGCGCCTTGAATTCCCTGTCGAGCTTGCCGAAGGCGGCGATCTCGGTGGGGCACACGAAGGTGAAGTCCTTGGGCCAGAAGAACACCACCTGCCACTTGCCGGGGAAGCTCTGGTGGGTGATGGGACGAAACGCCGTCTGCGGATCGCCGGAGACGACCCCGGTGAGGGCGAACTGCGGAAAACGCTGACCGATGCCTGACATTGCTGCACTCCTCATGCGACTGTGGGCACCATGGTGCCGCGGCGGCCCTTATCAATCCAATCGATTGATTTTATAATTCCGATAGATGCCATATATGAGCGCCGCCCCCGCCTCCCGCCCCGAGCTCAAGCTCAAGGACCTGCGCTACCTGGTCGCAGTCGCCGACCAGCGGCATTTCGGGCGCGCCGCGGCCAGCTGCTTCGTCAGCCAGCCGACGCTCTCGGCGCAGCTGAAGAAGCTCGAGCAGTCGCTCGGCGTGCAGCTGATCGAGCGCGCGCCCAACAACGTCTGCCTCACCCCGGCGGGCGAGGAGATCGTGGCGCGCGCGCGGCGCATCCTCGAGGCGGGCGAGGAAGTCGTGGCGCTGGCTCGCAGCCAGCGCGATCCGCTGGCGGGCCGTCTGGCGGTGGCGCTGCTGCCGACCATCGGACCTTACCTGCTGCCGCGCGTGCTGCCGGCCATCCGCAAGGCGCTGCCGCGGCTCGAGCTGCGGCTGTACGAGTACCGCACGGGCCCCATGCTGGAGAGGCTGCATGCGGGCGAGCTGGACTTGGGGATCCTCGCCCTGCCCGTCGAAGCCGGCGGCCTCGAGTCGTGCGAGCTCTACCGGGAGCCCTTCGTGGTGGCGCTCCCGCAGCGCCACCCGCTCGCCGGGCGCGAACGCATACGCGTGTCGGACCTCAGGGACGAGCCGCTGCTGCTGCTGGAGGACGGGCATTGCCTGCGCGATCAGGCGCTCGAGGTGTGCAGCCGTGGCGGTGCGCGCGAGTCGCAGGACTTCCGGGCGACGAGTCTCGAGACGCTGCGCCAGATGGTGGCCGCGGGCGCAGGCGTCACGCTGCTGCCGCAGCTCGCGGGGCGCGGGGCCTACCGCAATGCGCGGGGCGTGACCTTGCGGCCCTTCGCGAAACCGGTGCCGCAGCGCCGTATCGGCGCTGTCTGGCGCAGGAGCACCGCACGCCGCGCCGCGATCGATGAGCTCACACGGGTGATCGCCGCGGGCGCGCAGCCCGCGCGAGCGCGATCGCAATGAGCACGAGCGCGCCGCCCGCGAGCTGCAGCGGCAGCAGCTGCTCACCGAGCAGCACACGCGCGTATACCGCCGCGGCGATCACCTGCAGGTAGAGGCCGACCGAGCCGAACGTCGGGCGCAGGTGCGCGAGGGCATAAGCGATCAGACTCTGCCCGAGCGCCTGTGCGGAGAGCGCCAGTCCCGCGAGCAGCAGCCAGCCGCGCCCGCTGTCGGGCAGGAACTTCTCCCCCAGCGCGAACGGCAGCGGCAGCAGCAGGGCGCTGAAGATCAGGCTGCTCGCGAACATGACCGCACCGGTGCCGTGGTGCTCGCGCAGCCGCGCCACCACGAGGATATAGGCGGCATAGAACCAGGCCGCGCCGAGCGCGAGCACGTCGCCCCCGAGCGCATGGCCGCCGCTCGCGAGCTTCGGGGTGACGATCAGCAACAGCCCGCTGAAGGCGAGGAGCGTTGCGAGCAGAAAGCCGAGCCGCGGGCGCTCGCCCCACAGCGCCCAGGCGAGGATGGAGACGACGATCGGGGCGGTGTTGGCCTCGAGCGTCGCCGCCGCGACCGAGGTGTGCGAAAGCGACAGGTGGTAGAGGGCGATGTCGGCGGCGAAGAACACGCCGGCCCAGAAGAACATCGGATCGAGCAACGCAGCCTGCGGCCGCGCGCGCGCCCGGCCCGCAGCCGGGCGCCGCTCGAGCAGCGCCCACAGCGCCAGCGGCGGCAGCGCCAGCGCGCCGCGCCAGAAGGCGCTCGCCACGGCGCCGGTCTCCGAGACGCGCACGAAGATGCCGGAGCTGCCGATGGCGAGCGCGCCGGCAAACAGCGCCAGCAGTGCGGTGAGCTCCGAGCGTTCCGGTTTCGTCATGGGTCGGGGTGCATGATCATAGTCGGTCGCATCCGGACCGTCTGGCATAATCGCGCGGTGCGCTCTCCACATTCAGGGCCGCCGGCCGGCGCTGCGCTGGCGCTGCTCGCCTGCGCGATGTCCGCTGCGCCGCTCGCGGCGCAGGCCCCGCCGCTCACGGTATCCGACGCCTGGGTGCGCGCGACTCCGGGCGCCGAAGTCGCGGCGGCCTATATGACACTGCACAACGGGGGCCCGCGGCCGCTGCGGATCGTCGCAGTCCGCTCGGGCGCTGCGGCTCATGCCATGATCCACGAGACCCGCCTCGAGAACGGTCAGTCGGTGATGCGCGCTCACGAGCCGCTGGATATCCCGGCCGGGGCGACCGTGAAACTCGCGCCCGAAGGCCTGCACGTCATGCTCACCTCGCTCATCCGTCCGCTCGCGGCCGGCGAGCAGGTGCCGCTGGAGCTGCTGCTCGAGGGCGGCGTGCGTGTCGCAGTGAGCGCACGTGTGCGACCGTTGAACGCCGAGTGACTGCCGCGGACCTGGCGCGCGATCACGTCACTCCCTACGATCGTTTCGCCTGGAGTGACGCGCAGATCGAGGCCTGGCTCGTCGCGGGCGCGCATGTCGCAGAGCTCGAGGCCTACTTCGGGTCCGCCGAGCACCGCGCGCTGACGCGGCTCGCGCGGCGTGCACATCGTGCGCCGCTCACCAGGGACGCGCCGCTGGTGCTGATCGTACCCGGCATCATGGGCTCGCAGCTCGGCCTGAGACGTGCGGCACCTCTGCCCAACGATATCCTGTGGCTCGACCCGATCGACATCCAGCAGGGGCGGCTCACGCTGCTCGAGGTGGGGGGAGGCGCGCCGGTCGTCGCGCTCGGCGCCGTGCTCTACTCGCTCCTGCGCCTGAAGCTCGCGCTGCGCGCCCGGGGCTTCGCCGCCGAGTTCCACGACTATGACTGGCGGCTCGGCGTCGCCGAGGTCGGGCGCATGCTGGCCGGGCGTCTCGCCCAGCACCAGCGGATCGCCATCGTGGCGCACAGCATGGGCGGGCTGGTCGCGCGGGCGGCGCTGAAGAATCCGGGCACGGCGCACGTCACGCGCGTGGTGCTGCTCGGCACACCGAACCTCGGCTCCTGCGCCGCGGTGCAGGCGCTGCGCGGAACCTACGCCGTGGTGCGCAAGGTCGCCCGCCTCGCCGCCCAGCCCTCCGCGGAAGCGCTCGCCACCGGGGTGTTCTCGAGCTTCCCGAGCCTCTACGACATGCTGCCGACCGGAGACTGGAGCGGCCGCGCCGATCTGCTCGAGGCCGCAGCCTGGCCGCGCTCAGGTCCGCAGCCGCGCGCGGACTTACTGGCCGCGGCGCGCACGACGCACGCCTTGCTCGCCCCGCCCGACGCGCGCTTCTGTGCCATCGTGGGCGTCGGCCAGGAGACCGTCACCGCGGTGGCGCGGCGCCGGGACGACTTCGTCTACACCCTCACCCGTCATGGAGACGGCACGGTGCCGGCAGCGAGTGCCGCGCTCAGCGGCGCGCCGTGCGCATACGCGCGCGTCGCGCACAGTGATCTGACGCGCGACCCGGTGGTGGCGGAGGCCGTGGTCGACTTCCTCGAGCGCGGCGCGACTGCGCGCCTGCCGGCGCGCTGGAGGAGCGCGAGCCGTGCAGCGGCGCGCGTAAGCGATGCGCAGCTGCGGCGCGCGCATGCGGACAAGGTCGACTGGGGCGCGCTCACGCCCGAGGCGCGCCGCGCGTTCCTCGAGAATCTCAACGAGCCGCCGCACTTCAGACTGCGTCGCCGGCTACGCTAGCTGTTCAATAGCCTGGCGATCTGCTCGCGCTGGCTCGCGTCGGGCAGCCGCCCGCGGCCGCCGGCGAGATTGTCCTCGAGATGCGCCAGCCTGGCGGTGGCCGGGATGATGCAGGTGACCGCCGGATGGCCGGCGATGAACTTGAGGATCAGCTGGCCCCAGCTCGATGCATCGATATCCGCCGCCCACGGGGGCAGCGGCTTACCGCGAGTCGCCGCAAACAGCTCGCCGTCCTCGAAGGGCCGATTGACGAGCACCGCCACGCCGCGCTCCGCGGCGAGCGGCAGCAGCCGCCGCTCGGCGGCACGTGTCACCGGCGAGTAGTTGAGCTGCACGAAATCGAGCGGCTCGCGGGCCAGCACACGCTCGAGATCCGCATGGGCGGCGACGGTGTAGTGCGTCACGCCCACATAGCGTACGCGCCCGGCGGCCTTCCATTCCCTGAGCGTCGCGAGCTGCGTGTCGAGATCGAGCAGGTTGTGCACCTGGATCAGATCGAGCTGTCTGGCGCCGAGCAGCTGCGCCGAACGGGTCATCTGCTCGGTCCCGGCGCGAGCGCCGCGCGTCCACACCTTGGTAGCGAGGAAGGCGTGCGCATGCATCTCGGGAGTGAGGAGATCTCCGAGCACCTGCTCGGCCGTCGAGTACATGGGGGACGTGTCGACTACCCGGCCGCCCGCGGCGAAGAATGTCGCGAGCACCCGCCGGAGAGGCGCGCGCTCGACGTCGGCGACGCCGACCTCGAAGGTCTGCGAGGTGCCGAGGCCGACGATCGGCAGCTCCTCACCGCTCGAGGGAACGCGGCGCATGATCGGCGCGCCATCCGCAGCCCGCGAACGTGGTGCAACCGTGGTGGCGGCGGCCATGGCGACGGTGCTCTTGAGGAGGTCGCGCCGCTTCACGGCGAGCGCACGCGCTCCCAGACCACGGTGCGGACGGTCGCCTTGCCCGTCGCCGGATCGCGCGAGGGCTGCGTGGTGAGAGTCAGGCGGTCTCCTGCGAAAAGATAGTGGCGCAGGTGCGATTCCCCGGTGCGGGTCTGATCCCAGGACACCTCGATGCGGTGCGTGACCGTGTGAGCCTGGGTGTCGAGCGTGTAGGTGCCCGCATAGGCGAGCAGGCTCGAGAGCAGAGCCTGGGCTTCGGCGGGTGTGGCGACGGAGCCGGCCGGTTTCCTGCGGTCGGTCCCCACGATGATCACGATCATGCGTCCGTCGCGGCCGTACTCGATGTATCCGGACGGATGCGGTCCCATCACGTCGCTGCGCACTCCGGAGGCGACGTCCTGCCCGACGTAGGAGACGAGCTTCCAGGTGCCGACGATCTGCTCGGCGGCGGAAGCTGCGGGTGTCTGCCCCCACGCGGGGCACAGCGTCAGGAGCGGGAGGAGCGGGAAGCTCGCGAGCAGCGCGTATCTCTTCATGGGACCCACCCTTTCAGCGGCGACCGCCGCGCGCTCAGACGAGCGCGGCGTCCGTGTCCGCGACGCTGGCTCCCCCCGCCTCGACCACGCGCGCCAGTGCCGCGGCGGTGGGCAGAACCTGCGCGGCGTAGAAGCCCGCAGTCCGGACCTTGGCCAGGTAGAAATCGCGCTCCGCCCCGCCCGCGCCCGCGCCCGCGCCCGCGATGGCCGCGGATTTCGCCAGCAGCCAGCCGCCGGCGACATAGCCGCAGAGCCTGAGGTAGGGCACGGAGACACTCTGGCCGAGCTCCGGCCGGGTGGCGAGCGCCTTGAGAAGCGCCTGGGTCGCACGCGCGAGGGCCGCGACGCCCTCGAGCGCGGCGCGCCGCACCGCCTCGACCGCAGCGTCGGAGCCCGCGAGCCCTTCCAGCTCGCGCTGCATCTGCGCCACGAACGCCTGCATCGCGGCGCCGCGATCGCGGGCCAGCTTGCGCCCGATGAGGTCGTTCGACTGAATGCCGGTCGTGCCCTCGTAGATGGTGGTGATGCGCACGTCGCGCACGTACTGCGCGGCGCCGGTCTCCTCGATGAATCCCATGCCGCCGTGCACCTGCACGCCGATGGCCGCCACCTCGTTGCCGATCTCGGTACACCAGCCCTTGACGATGGGCGTCAGCAGCTCGCCGCGCGAGAGCGCCGCGGCGCGCACCCCGGCATCGGGACTCGCGGCAGCCAGGTCGAGCTGCATCGCGGTGTAGAGAGTCAGCGCCCGTGAGGCCTCGGTCTGCGACTTCATCATGAGAAGCATGCGCTTCACGTCGGGGTGCTGAATGATGGTGGCCGGCGTACCCGCGGCGGCCGCGCCCGGCGGCCGTCCCTGCACGCGCGTGCGCGCCCAGTCCGCGGCGCGCTGGAAGGCGCGCTCGCCGACCGCGTAACCCTCGCTGCCGACCGATAGCCGCGCACTGTTCATCATGATGAACATGTACTCGAGGCCGCGTCCGCCCTCGCCGACGAGGAAGCCGATCGCGCCCTGTTTCTCGCCGAAGGCGAGCACACAGGTGGGACTGGCGTTGATTCCGAGCTTGTGCTCGATCGACAGACAGCGCACGTCATTGCGCTCGCCGAGCGAGCCGTCGGGCAACACCCGCCACTTCGGCACGATGAAGAGCGAGATGCCCTTGACTCCTGCCGGCGCGCCTTCGATGCGACCGAGCACCATGTGGATGGTGTTGGCGGTGAGGTCGTGATCGCCCCAGGTGATGAAGATCTTCTGGCCGAAGATCCGGTAATGATCGCCCTCCGGGACCGCGCGCGTGCGCACCTGGCCGAGATCGGAGCCCGCGTGCGGCTCGGTGAGCACCATGGTGCCGGTCCATTCGCCGCTCACCATCTTCGGCAGATACAGGCGTTTTTGCGCTTCGGAGCCGGTGAGCTCGAGCGCGTGCACTGCGCCATGGGTCAGCATGGGACCGAGCTTGAAAGCGAGGTTCGCCGAGCCCCAGAACTCCCCGACCGCGTTCACCAGTACCCTGGGAACCGGCTGGCCGCCGAACTCCGGCTCGGCGCCGAGCGCCGGCCAGCCGCCGGCGACGAACTGCCGGTAGGCTTCGCGGAAACCCGGCGCCGTGACCACGCCCTGCTCGGTCCAGCGTGCGCCCTCGATGTCGCCGGACCGATTCAGCGGCTCGAGCACTTCCTGGGCAAAGCGCGCGGCCTCCTCGAGCACCGAGCGCCCGAGCTCGTCGGAATATTCGGCGAACGAGGGACAGGCGCTCAGGCTGCCGGCGTGCAGCAGCTCCTCGAGCACGAAGCGCATTTCCCTCAGTGGTGCACGGTACATGACCGGTCCTTTTCAGATTGCCAGTGTACCGGGTCTTCAGCCGCGGGCGGCAGCGGGAGCGGCGCCGGCGGTGGCGAGCGCCGGCACGATATTCGCCGCAAGAAAATCCACGAATTGCTGCACCCGCGGATCGGACTCGAGCGCCTGCGGGTAGAGCGCGTACAGCGCGTCGGCGGGCGGGGCCGCCCATTCGGGCAACACCGCTTTCAGCCGGCCGGTGGCCAGCCCCTGGCGGCAGAGAAATTCCGGCAGGAGTCCGACGCCGAGGCCGGCGGCGGTCGCGGCGTGCAACACCGCGGGATCGTCGACGGCGAGCTTCGGGGTGAGCGGGACTTCGGCGCGCTGCGCGCCGCGCGAAAGATGCAGCCGGAACTCGGGCTGCCCCGCGACTTCGGGCGTCAGCACGTCGTGCTGGCGCAGGTCATCGGGGCGGGCGGGAGTGCCGCGCTGCTGCAGGTAGGCAGGCGTTGCGGCGAGCAGCGCCGGCGGTGCGCCGAGCAGGCGTTGCACCAGCGTGCCGTCGACGGGCGGGCGGGTACGGATGGCGACGTCCCAGGTGCCCGCGGCGAGCTGCTGCGCATCGAGCGCAACCTCGAGCGGTACGCGCGCGAAGGCCTCGAGAAATCTCGGCACCAGAGGTGAGAGCAGCACGCGGCCATAGGTGGGATCGGCCACCACGCGCAGCGGCCGCGCTTCGGGCGACTGCAGTTTCGCAATCGCGCCGCGCGCCGCATCGGTCTCCTCGACGACGCGCCGCGCGTGACCGCAGATCAGGCGCCCCGCGGAGGTGAGTGCGATGCGCCGCGTGGTGCGCTCGAGTACGCGCACACCGAGGGTCTTCTCGAGGTCCGCAACGGCGCGGCTGACCGCAGCTTTTGGCACCCCGAGAGCGCGGGCGGCGGCGGAGAATCCATTGAGGTCGACGACCTTGGCCAGCATGGCCAGTTGCGCGGGCGTCCAGATGAGACTCATATGGGCCTCAATTAATGAGTGGACTGCCGCTATTGTTTCACCTGAGAGGCACGCGCGCCAGCCCCCGCGGGCTAGAATCTGCCCCCCTTCGCCGGACCCCTTCACGAGGATGGCCATGAAGATCTCGATGCACGCAATGTCGGTGGAAGTGTTCGCGCACGCGCTCGGAAATCTCTCGACCTTGCTGCAGAAGGGGCTGGCGCACGCACAGCAGCGCAAGTTCGAGCCGGGCGTGCTGCTCAATGCCCGGCTCGCGCCGGACATGTTCCCGCTCACGCGCCAGGTGCAGATCGCGTGCGATATCGCAAAGAACTCCGTGGCGCGCCTCGCCGGGCAGGAACCGCCGCGCTTCGCCGACAACGAGGCGAGCTTCGAGGAGCTGCATGCGCGCATCGCACGCACCATCGACTATCTGCGCAGCGTGCCGGAGAGCGCCGTGGCCGACAGCGAGACGCGCCACATCAAGTTCACGGCGGGCGAACGCACGCTCGAGTTCAAGGGCCTGGAATTCCTGCAGCAGTGGGCCATTCCGAACGTGTTCTTCCACGCCACCACCGCGTACGCGATCCTGCGTCACAATGGCGTGGAGCTCGGCAAGCGCGACTTCCTCGGCAGCGCCCGCTGATGCAGCGCAGCTGAAACCGCGGGTGCAGTGCGACGCATGCACCCTTTGTCCAATATGACAAATGGCGGCCTGCGGTCGTGTCGCCCTTTGCTAACAGAACGCGAGCAAAATCACGGCGCCGGCGGTCATATGCTGCCACCCTGCCATCCAAGGGAAAGCGCGTCCGGGGGGCCGTGCGCGCTCGCTGTGACCCTCAGACCGGGAAGAACACTTGCGACCAAAAAACACGGCCGCGCGCTCGTCTGCGAAACCGCCCGTCGCGCTGGTGCCGACCCCACCCGCCGGGCCTCAGACCGTCGAGGCGCTCGGCGCGCAATTGCGCGAGGTGCTGCCCGCGCGCCGGCTGCATTCGGTCTCCCTTTGCGATCACGAGGCCAACGTTCTGTGGCTGAGCGAAGGCGCACTCGGTCCCGATGAGCACATGCTGGTGGTGGAGGCACTCGATGCCCTCGCCGCCGATCCTTCGCTCCCCTGCCACGAGACCGCGCTCGAGGACGGACGACTCGCGGTATTCCTGCCGGTGCGAGCCCCCACCGGAAGCCTGGTCGGCGTAGCCATGATCCTGGCCGACAGCAAGTCGGTCGGCGACGACACCCTCGAGCGCATGACCGCAGCGCCCGTGCGCACGATCATGCAGCGCCTCGCGGTGCTGCTGAGGCCCTCGGGCACACTCGATCCCTCGGGCGCACTCGATGAGGTCGAGGACGCCGGCGAGCCGGAAGCCGTCGAGGAAGCTGCCGCTCCCGAGGCCGCGGTGGCCGAGGCCGCCGCGCGCGAGGTCGAGCTGTCGCTGGTTACGGAGACCACCGAAGCTGAACCACCGCCGGCGCCCGAGACGGAATCCGAAGACGATATCTCCGAGACGATCATCACGGCCGCGGAGATCGCGAGCATCCTCGAGCTCGAGATGGAACCCGCGGAGGAGGCGTCGCCCGCCCCGAAAGCGGCCGCGGCTGCGCCGGCGCCCGCGAGCGCGCCCGCCAAGCCCGTGGCGGCGGCTGCGCCTGCTGCACCCCCGGTCGAAATGACGCCCGATGACTCGGGCATGCTGCGTCTGGAGTTCCTGGCCGAGCCGCCGGTGGTACGCCCCGCGCCGAACCCGAGCGCGGTAGCCCGCAAGCTCCAGGCCGCCACAAAAGTGGCCGCCACCCAGCCGGCGCGAACCCTGCGCCCGCCGGCTGCCGCACCGCCCGCCAGGGTGCCGGCCCCGGCCGCACCTGCCGCCCGAGCTCCTGCCCCGACTCCGGTGAAAGCACCGGCCGCCGGGATGGCCGGCAAGACGCCGCCACCCGCCGCGCGTTCTGGAAATTCGGGTCCGGCACGCAACCCCTTTGAGCCCATTCCGGCGCACTCCCGTCCGCCGGCCGTCGACGACGATGTGGTCGTGCTGTTCGATTCCGATCCGGTGTCGCTGCCCTCGGTGCATGCCGGTCGCTCAGCTCCCGCGGCGCCGGTCGCGTCAGCGGCCGCAAGGGCCGCGCCCCCCGGCAAAGCCCTGCACACGGCCCCGGCAGCGCCCGCGGCGCGCACCACACCGTCGGTGCGCGCGGTTCCGCCCGTGCGCACCTCTCCCGCCGTACGCGGTGCACCTGCGGTGCGCAGCGCTCCCGCGGTCCCCTCACCGTTCGCCGCCGCTCCCGCACCGCCACCCCCCGTCGCCCTGTCATCGATACCGGTCGCACACCCCGCCGTTGCCGCCGCACCGGCGAGCCCGCCGGCGCCTGCCGCGGTGGCGGTGCCTGCCGCGGTGGCGGTACCGACCGCGGCCCCGGCTCCCGCGCCCGCTGTGGTGAGTGTGCCGGCCGATGCGGCGCCGGCGATCGATCTGCTCCCCTTCGCGAAGCTGCGGCCCGGCGGTCAGTCACGCCGGTTCCAGGTGCAGCCGCGCGCAGGCAGTACGCAGCGAGATGCAGTGGCTGCCGACGAGCAGACTGTGCAGCAGCTGCTCGCCTGGCTCGCCTCGCATCGCAGCGCGTGGAATTCTGCGCCCACGAGCTTCACCGTCAACCTCTCGATTGCGACGCTCGAGGACGAGCGCTTCGTGCAGAAGGTCGCCACCGCGCTCAACACCCACGGGATCGCAGGCGAGACGGTCGGCTTCGAGATCGCCGAGTCGCTGTGCGCGCAGAACCGCGCCAAAGTAGAGCGCTTCATCGCGCAGTGCGAGAAGCTCGGCACGTGGATCGCGATCGACGACTTCTCGTTCGACTCGCAGGTGCTGCCGCTGCTGCGCTCGAAAGCGCTGCGGATGATCAAGCTCGATGCGCGCCTCACCACCGCGGCTCTGCGCGACAAGCTCTCGCAGGCCATGGTGGTCGCCACCGTTCAGGCCGCCAAGGTGCTCGGCATTCACTGCTCCGCCAAGAAGGCCGACTCCCAGGCCTCGCTCCAGTACCTGACGGCGATCGGCCTCGACTACGCGCAGGGGCCAGCGCTCTCGCGGCCCGTGCCGCTCGAGGAGCTCGAGACGGTGTCCGAGACGAAGCTGGTTCGGGCCCTGCAGATCGAGTCCGCCCAGCAAAATCAGTAACTTGCGGTCGCACTCCGGGTGAGTGCCCGGATTGCAGCGCTCCCCTGCGACGAAGCGAGCCTGCCTTGCGCCCACGGCCGAGGCCCGCCATGTCCCGTATGCCCTAAGCTTCTGCGCTACGGTCCCCTGGTGCGCCCACGGAGCGGTGCACGGTCCGCCCGCTATGAAGATGCCGACGATCGAGCAGTTCCGCAGCAATCGCAACGTGCTTTTCTGGACGTTGCACGCGGCATTCTGGGCCGCTTATGGCATCACCCAGTACGTGGGTGACTTCTTCTATACCTACGGTACCTCCTCCAGCTGGGGACCGCTGCTGCTGATCGCAGCGGTCGCCGGCTTCGTGCTGTCCGCGCCCATGCGCTACATCTATCGGCGGCTGTGGGGACAAGCGCCGCAGATCGTCATCGTCAGCGTGCTGGTCAACTGCTATATCACCGCGCTCACGCTGCGCCTGGTAATCAACCTCTTCTACCGCGAGCTCATCGCCCCGGACTGGCAGATGCAGACGCGCTTCGAGCTCTTTGGCGGCGCACTGTCGACGGCTTACCTGCTCTTGTGCTGGAGCGCGCTCTACTTCGGCATCAAGTTCTACGAGTCGAAGCGCCAGCAGGAGGAGGCGATGCTGAAGACGGTGGCGCTCGCCCAGGAGGCGCAGCTGAAGATGCTGCGCTACCAGCTCAATCCGCATTTCCTCTTCAATACCCTGAACGCCATCTCCACGCTGATCCTCGATAACCAGAACCGCAAGGCCACCCACGCCGTGGCGCGCCTCTCGGAGTTCCTGCGCTACACGCTCGATCAGGACCCCATGAAGAAGGTGACGCTCCGCCAGGAGATCGAGGCGCTCGATCTGTACCTCGGCACCGAGCGGCTGCGATTCGGGGAGCGGCTGCGCCTCGAGTACGCGATCGAGGAGCCGGCGCTGGACGCGCTGGTGCCGAGCCTGTTGCTGCAGCCTTTGCTCGAGAACTCGCTCAAGTACGCAGTGTCGGCGCGCGAGCAGGGCGGGCTCGTGCGCATCGAGGGCCGCACCCGCGAGGGCCTGCTCGAGCTGTCGGTCATCGACGATGGGCCGGGCTTGCCCGACGGGCCGCCCACCGGCGACCGCCGCGGCGTAGGCTTGAGCAACACGCGTGAACGCCTCCGGGTTCTCTACGGAGACAGCTGCCGTTTCGCGGCCCTCAATGCACACCCCGGGACCCGCGTCGACATGGCGCTGCCGCTCGAGACCGCACCGCCCGAGGAGCGGGCGCTGCAGCGGGCGCTGGCGCGTCTGCCCGGACGCGCCCACGCATGAAGGTACGCACCCTGGTCGTCGACGACGAGGTGCTGTCGCGCCGCGGCATCGAGATCCGCCTGCGCGAGCTCGCGGACTTCGAGATCGTGGCGCAGTGCGCCAACGGTCGCGAGGCGCTCGCCGCCATTTCCGACCTCAAGCCCGACCTGGTCTTCCTCGACATCCAGATGCCGGGGATGTCGGGCTTCGAGGTGCTGGCACGGCTGCCGCAGGAATCGCTGCCGGTCGTGGTATTCGTCACCGCCTACGATCAATACGCGATCCGCGCCTTCGAGGCGCGCGCCATCGACTACCTGCTCAAGCCGATCGACGAAGTGCGCTTCGCCGAGGCAGTCACGCGGGTACGCGAGCATCTGCAGGCGCGCAGCGCCGCGCGCCAACGCGACCGCCTGATGGAGGTGATCGCGGAAATCACCGGCTGCGGCGAGCTGGTTCTGGACGAGCTGCTCGCGCACGGGCGCAATGCGCTCGGCGCCGCCCGCCCGGAGGTGCTGCCGATCCGCCAGGGGCGCGAGACCGTGCGTGTACCGGTGGCGAGCATCCAGTGGATCGATGCGGCGGGAGACTACATGTGCATCCACGCCGCCGGCGAGACGCACATTCTGCGCGGCACCATGAAGGAGCTGGAGGATGTACTCGATCCGAAACTCTTCCAGCGCGTGCACCGCTCGACCATCGTCAACCTGCGCCTGGTGCGGAGCCTGCGGGCGCACATGAACGGCGAGTACTTCCTGACGCTCGAGGGCGGCCACGAGCTCAAGCTCTCGCGCACCTATCGCGACAAGATCGAATTCTTCCTCAGCGGCTCCCTCAGCTGAAAGACCGTGCTGCAGTTCGCACCAGCGCCGCGCGCCGCGGCGAGTGAGACGTGCGTCACAGGCCTGCGGCCGAAGGCATGGATCTGTGAGCCACCCCGACGCCGGGAACGGACGGGGTTGTTTAGATATGTTCCATATGGAAGCTGCGCCTCGCCCGTCTACGGAGCCCCTGCCTGATTTGCCGGTCGAGGAGCCGGCGGATGCCGCATCGGCGGCCGCCAAGGCCCTTGCTGCCGCACCTTCGGTGCCGGAGGCGCCGCCTGCGCCTGCGGCAAAGCCTGAAAGCGCAGCGCCGGCCGCCGCAGACACGGCTGGCACCCAGACGCTCGAGCTGATGGATCCGGAGCTGCTGCTCACGACGGGCGAGTCGACCGTCGCCGCTGCCGCCGCAACGAAGGCTCCGGCCGACGAGGCACTCCAGATCCTCGAGGTCGACCCCGACGCACCCCTCGCGCTCGAGGATCCGGCGGCGGTCGAGAAGCTCCTGGCGGCGCTGCCCCCGGCGGCGCCCCCGCCCTCCGCCTCGCACTCGAGCGCACCGGCCCGCTCGAGCGATGACTCGATGCTGACGCTGATCCCGGACAGTCTCAGGTCCGCGGCGGCCACGCCGTCCGCCCCGGCATCACCGGCCCCCAGTGCGAAGCCGCCGGCAAAGCCGGCGAACGCCGCGAGGGCCGAGGAGGCGCCGGCCTTCGTGCCGCTCGCGAAGCGCGCCTCGCTCAGCGTTGCCGCCAAAAAGCTCGCTGCAGCCTCGAGCGCCCCTGCGGCACCACAGTCGAAACCTCCGGCTGCCGCCAAGCCGGCGGCACCATCGGCCTCCGTGACGGCCCTCAAGCCGCATGCCGCCCCGGGCGCAACAGCCGCTGCCGTACCGGGCGCGAAAACACCTGCGGCGACCGCGCCACGGCCGGCCGCAATTCCAGTCGCCCAGCCTGCGGCATCACCCGAACCGGCACCCGCTGCCACGGCCGCGGCCGATGCGCCCTCTCTGGCCAGCTGGGCCAACGCGCGCGCGGCCGCCGCCGCCTCCGCCAAGGGCACACCCGCCACCACTACCCGCACGGCCGCGCCTGCCGCGAAGCCCGCTCAGCCGACGCCCGCCGACAAGCCGCGCACGGCGGCCCCCGCGGTTCCGGCTTCCCCTCCGGCCGCAGCCTCCGCCGTGGCGACACCGTCACGCGGCATGGACCGCGACTTCATCGCCCGCAACCAGGTCGTCGAGCGCTACCTCATGGGAAAGTTGCCGATCAAGGCGGCGACTGACTTCGAGCGCTACTGCAAGGAGCATCCGCAGCTCCTCGACGAGCTGGGGCTCCCTGAGCGCGTCAACGCAGGTCTGCGCCTTCTCGAGGCGAGTGGCAAACCCGAGCCCTGGCAGGAGGCGTCTCGCCCGATCTGGCAACAGCCGATGGTGACGCTCGGGCTCGCGGGGCTCGCCGCGGTGCTCGCCCTGACACTCGCCATCGTCGCGGCCAGCAGTGCCGGCAAGACCCACAAGATTCTCGACCTGCAGACGCAGGTCACCGAGCGCACGCTCGATCCGGCCGCCAGCACCCGTGTCATCCGCCTGCTGCCGAACCGCTCCGGCGCCACCAACGCGCCGGCGATCACCATCGGTGGCGGACGCGAAGCGCAGCTTGCGGATCTGCGCATCGACGAATCCCGCTCGCCGTACCGGGATTTCCGCATCACCATCGACCGCATCGATCAGGGGCGGGTGATGATCATCGACAATCTCACCAAGGACTCGAACGGGCATCTGCGCGTTGCGCTCAACAGCTCCGCACTCGGGCCGGGTAACTACCTCTTCACCATCGAGGGGCTCACCACGCGCCTCGAGCCGCAACCCGACTCCTGGGTGACGGTTGGCGTTGCGCAGCGCTGAGGTTTCCGCCCGCAACATCCCTGCGATCGCGTCAGCGCTTCCCGACAGCCATCGTTAAGCCAGCCCCAGAGGGGGCTGTCGGCTATTTGTAGGACAACTCTCACCACCAAAGCCGGCCGAAGAAGACTGAAACGCCACAACCGCGGGCGGAGGCTACGGCGCATCAAGGGCATCTGGAGAATGCGAATGAAAGCTGCGCTCATGTGTGCGTTGCTCGCCAGTGTGTCGCTGGGCCTTGGCGGGTGTAACAAGGCGAAGTCGCCGGACGACGTTCAGGCCGACGTGGCCAAGGCCACCAGCGAGGCGGCCAGGAACGACGCCGAGGCGAATGCGAAGCGCAGGCAGGCCGAGGCCCAGGCTCGTCAGGATCTTGCCAGGGACCAGGCCGAGATCGAGGCCAGGGCCGCCGACAAGAGCGTGGCCGCCGTAGGGGCCGAGGCCGTCACGGAGGCGGAGGGGGCCACCAGGATTGCTCTGGCCAGGTGCGAGGCTCTCGAGGGCGCCGCTCAGAAGCAGTGCCGCGAGAAGGCCAATGCCCACCTGCAAGCGGTGAAGGAGCGGGTGAAGGCGACGAAGGACCAGACGCGGCTGGCGCAATCGCAGTAGACGCGCGCGGGTCGCGGCTGCCCGGCGCGCCTCAGGCTCGCAGCGTGCTCAGTGGCGACTGATTCACCACCGAGCGCGTCGCGAGCCAGCCGCCCGTGGCGACCAGCAGGGCCCCGCCAAGAATTCCCACCGCCCAGGGCGTCAGCTCGAACACATAGCGCAGCTCGAGCCAGCGGGTCGTGAGCAGATAGGCTCCGAGCGAGGCTCCCGCCGCCGCCAGCAGGCCCGACATAATTCCCAGGGTGATGAATTCGGCCAGTACGCCTGCGAGCACCGTGCCGCGGCTGGCGCCGAGCGTGCGCAGCATCGCACTCTCGTAGCGGCGCTCGTCCCGGCTCGACTGCACCGCCGCCAGCAGCACCGTCAGCCCGGCAAACAGCGTGAACACGAACACGCTCTGCACCGCGAGCGCCGCCTTATCGAGCACCGCACGCACCTGGGTGAGGAGCTCCTCGATGTCGAAAATCGAGACGCTGGGGAAACGATGCGCGAGAGCGGCGAGCGTGCGCGAGGTCCCCGGCGTGAAGTAAGCGCTGGTCATGTAGGTACCGGCGACGGCATCGAGCACGCCCGGCGCGAAAACGATGAAGAAGTTCGGCTGGAATGTGTCCCACTTGACCTTGCGGATGCTCGCGACCGTCGTCTCGATCCGCTCGCCGCCGATGTCGAAGGTCAGCCGGTCGCCGAGCTGCACGCCCAGCGCGCCCTGCATCTCCGAAGCCAGCGAGACCAGCGGCTTGCCGGCGTCGGCCGCGGTCCACCAGCGCCCGGCGATGACGCGGTTGTCGGCCCCGAGCTCGGTGGCCCAGGTGAGGTTCTGCTCGCGCGTGGCGAGTGTGTCCTCCTCACCGCGCTCGCCGCGGTGAGCGGCCGCGAGCGGCTGTCCATTGATGGCGGTCAGGCGCCCGCGGATCATCGGCAGCACGCGCGTGGTACGCGCCCCCTGCGCCTGCACGAAGCGGATGAATGCGTCGCGCTCGGCAGGTGGAATGTTGATGAAGAAATAGTTGGGGAGGTCCGGCGGGAGCGTGCGCCGCCAGTCGCTGTTCAGGTCCGAGCGGATGATACCGAGCAGCAGCAGCACCATGATTCCGGTGCCGAAGGCCACGAGCTGCACCACGCTCTCGGCGTGCCGGCGGCTCAGGTTCGCCACCCCGTAGCGCCATGCGACTCCGACCCGCCCGCGCAAGCGGCCGGCGAGCAGCACCAGGCCGGTACCGGCGAGCGCCAGCACCGCGAGGAAGACGGCGAGCCCCAACGCGAGATAGCCGAACAGCCGTACTTCGAGCACCACCCAATAGATGAGCCCCAGCACCACCGCGACCGCCGGGCCGAAGGCGAGCAGCACGAGCGGTGGCGGCGGTCCGGCATCGCGGCGCAGCACCCGCAGCGCCGGTACGCGCGAGAGCTGTATGAGCGGCGGCAGCGCGAAGCCGGCCAGCACGGCGATCGCGGTCACGAAGCCGAGGGCCAGGGGAGTCAGGCTGGCGCGCGGCAGCTCTCCGACCGCCAGCAGTCCGCGGATGGTGCGCAGCAGCCACTCCTGCGCGAGGAAGCCGAGAGCCGAGCCGGCCAGGGCGGCCGCGAGAGCGAGGGCCAGCAACTGCAGGGCCGCGACAGCGAGCGTGAAGGCACGCGTCGCGCCGAGGGTCTTCAACAGCGCCACGGTATCGAGGTGGCGGTACACGTAGCGGCGCGCCGAGAGGGCCACCGCGACGGCGCACAGGAGCACGCTCACCAGGCTCGCGAGACTCAGGAACCGGCCCGCGCGGTCCACCGCGTTGCGCACCTGGGGACTCGCATCGGAGATGTCGCGCAGCCGCTCATCGTCGCGGCGGTGGCCGGTGAGCCACGCCTTGAACGCCTCGATGCCCGCGCGATCGCCGGCAAAGAGGCCCGCGTAGCTGACGCGGCTGCCGGGCTGAATGAGGCGCGTGGCGGGGAGATCCGCCGCGTTCATGATGAGGCTCGGCGCGAGCTCGGCGAAGGTACCTCCCTGGTCAGGCCGCGAGATGAGCACGCGCGTGACGCGCAATGTCGCAGCGCCGATCGTGAGTTGCGAGCCCACCGCGGCACCGACGGTGGCGAGCAGCTTCGAAGCCGGCCACACCTCGCCGGGCGCGGGAATTCCGCTCGCGGCCGTGCCCTGGGCAAACGGCTCGCCTGCGGTGAGGACGCGCCCGCGCAGCGGATAGCCGGCGGTCACCGCTTCGATATTGGCGAGCTGGCTGGCATCGCCGTTGAAGACGACCGACAGCAGCCGCGCGGTGCGCGCGCTCGCCAGCCCGCGGCGCGCGGCCTCGGCAAAGTAATCCTCGCTCAGGGGCCGCGGCGATCCCAGCCGCAGATCGGCCGCGAGCACCGAGCTCGCCTGCAGCGCCACCGCCGCGCTGATACGTCCGACCAGGAAGCCGACGCCGGTGAGCGCCGCCACCGCGACGGTGAGGGCGAGCAGCAGTACTCCGAGCTCGCCCGAGCGCCACTCGCGCAGCAGCGTTCGCAGCGCCAGCCGGACCGCCTTCACAGCAGCCGTCCCGCTTCCATGCGCAGGCTGCGCCGGCAGCGCGCGGCGAGCTCGCGGTCGTGGGTCACCAGCACCAGGGTGGTGTGGGCGCTCGCGTTGAGCTCGAAGAGCAGCTCGCCTACGCGGCTGCCGGTTGCCGTGTCGAGATTGCCGGTGGGCTCGTCCGCGAACAGCACCGCCGGTCGGGTGACGAAGGCGCGGGCGATCGCGACCCGCTGCTGCTCGCCACCGGAGAGCTGGCGCGGATAGTGCCCGGTGCGGGCCGCGAGGCCCACCAGCGCGAGTGTCTCCCTGGCGGCGCGCCGCGCATCGGGTCTCCCCGCAAGCTCGAGCGGCAGCATCACGTTCTCCAGCGCCGTGAGCGCCGGAATCAGGTGGAACGCCTGGAACACGAAACCCACACGCGTGGCCCGCAGTCGCGCACGGCCATCCTCATCGAGCTGTGTCAGGTCGGTGCCTGCGAGGAACACGCGCCCGCTGGTCGGCGCATCGAGCCCGGCGAGCAGTGCGAGCAACGTCGACTTGCCGGCCCCCGACGGCCCGGCCACCGCCACCGACTCCCCGCGGGCGATCTCGAGCGACACCGAGTCGACGATGGTCAGCGCGCCTTCCGGGCTGCTAACCTGCTTGCAGAGGTTTTCTGCCTTGAGAACACTGTCGAAAGCCGCTGGCGCGTGCGCGCTCGGCGTGGGACTGCTGCTCATTGCGCTCGCGGCGCAGGCGGCTGCGCCCCGCACGATTCTCGTCTTCGGTGACAGTCTGAGCGCCGCATATGGACTCGCTCCGGAGCAGGGTTGGGTCGCAATGCTCGCGCAGCGACTGCATTCTCAAGGTTACGGATACCAGGTCGTCAACGCCAGCGAAAGCGGCGAGACGAGTGGTGGAGGCCTCGAGCGGTTGCCACGCGCGCTCGAGCTGCATCGTCCCGTACTGGTAATCCTCGAGCTCGGCGCGAACGACGGGTTGCGGGGACTGCCGGCGGCGGAGATGCACGGCAACCTGGCGCAGATGGTGCGGCTGTCGCAGCAGGCCGGCGCGCAGGTGCTGCTGGTCGGCATCCGCCTGCCGCCGAACTACGGGGCCCGCTACACGCAGGAGTTCGAGCGCGTGTTCCCGGAGCTGGCAAACCAATATCATCTGCCGCTGGTGCCGTTCCTGCTGGAGAAGGTCGCGCTCGATCCTGCCCTCATGCAGGCGGACGGCATGCATCCCAGCGCCCGCGGAGAACCGCCGGTCCTCGATACCGTCTGGCCGTATCTGCAACCGCTGCTGAAAAAGAAGCGCCGAACCGGGGGAAGCCGATGAACAAGATCTGGCTGAAGTCGTATGTGCCGGGCACGCCGGCCGAGGTCGATCCCGCGGAGCTGCGCTCGCTCAAGCAGCTGCTGGAGGAGACCTGCGCGCGCCACGCCGGGCGCGTCGCGTACGTCTTCATGGGCGCACAGATCACCTACGCGCAGCTCGACAGCCTGTCGCGCGCTTTCGGTGCCTGGCTGCAGCAGGCGGGCTTCCGCAAGGGCGATCGCATCGCGATCATGTTGCCAAACTCGCTGCAGTACCCGATCGCGCTGTTCGGCGCGCTGCGCGCCGGACTGGTGGTGGTCAACACCAATCCGCTCTACACCGCCCCGGAGCTGCAACACCAGCTGAGCGACTCGGGCGCGACCGGCATCGTAGTACTGGAGAATTTCGCCCACGTGCTCGAGAAAGTGGTCGGGCGCACGCAGGTCAGAAAGGTGCTGGTGACCGCCGTCGGCGACTTCCTGAGCTTCCCCAAGTCGGCGATCGTCAACTATGTCGTGCGCCGGGTGCGAAAACAGGTTCCGCCGTGGCACATCGCCGGTGCGCTGCCCTTCAAGGCAGCAGTGAGCGCGGGCATGAAGCTGCCGCTGGCGCCGGTGGATGTCGGA
This sequence comes from Steroidobacteraceae bacterium, assembly GCA_035632655.1. Lineage (GTDB taxonomy): Bacteria > Pseudomonadota > Gammaproteobacteria > Steroidobacterales > Steroidobacteraceae > 13-2-20CM-66-19. Next base: position 21,244 of record DASQGK010000007.1, read on the forward strand.
CCGGACGACCTGGCGTTCCTGCAGTACACCGGCGGCACTACGGGTGTCGCCAAGGGCGCGATGCTGTCGCACGGCAACGTGAGCACCAACGCGCTGCAGGCGCAGGCCTGGCTTGGTTCCTCGTTTCAGGATGCGGGAACGGTGCTCACCGCGATTCCGCTCTACCACATCTTCGCGCTCTCCTGTAACTGCCTGCTGTTCGCACGCCTCGGTTGGCGCAATCTCCTGATCGTCAACCCGCGCGATCTGAAATCCATGATCGCCGACATGAAGCGCTACCCCTGCAACTTCATCAGCGGCGTCAACACGCTCTTCAATGCCATGCTGAATGTGCCGGAGTTCAGGCAACTCGACTTCAGCGGCCTGAAGATAACGCTCGGCGGCGGCATGGCGGTTCAGGCCGCGGTGGCGGCGCGCTGGAAGGAGCTCACCGGCTGCCTGCTGACGCAGGCCTGGGGGCTCACCGAGACCTCGCCTGCCGCATGCATCAATCCCAACACCGAGCCGTTCAACGGCTCGATCGGCCTGCCGATCTCCTCGACTGAGGTCACCATTCGCGACGACGCCGGCAGGGATCTCGAGCTCGGGCAGATCGGCGAGATCTGCGTGCGCGGGCCGCAGGTGATGCGGGGGTACTGGAACCGACCGGACGAGACCGCCAAGGTGATGATGCCGGACGGCTTTCTGCGCACGGGAGACGTCGGCCACATGAACGAGCGCGGCTTCGTCTACATCGAAGACCGCAAGAAGGACATGATCCTGGTCTCGGGCTTCAACGTATATCCGAACGAGGTGGAAGCGGTGGTGGCCACG
>DASQGK010000008.1:0-84570 GCA_035632655.1 Steroidobacteraceae bacterium
CGCGACCGCGCGGCGATGATCCGGCAGAAGCAGCACGACGCCTTCCTCGTCACGACCTACACCTCGGTGAAGGACATCGAATCGCTGCGCGATTCACGGCTCGAGCAGCTCAAGAGCCAGCGCGCCGCGGCGCAGCAGTACATCGAGAGTCTGAAGGCGCGGCTCGGCACGCTGCAGGAGCGCGCCCTGACCTTCAGCCCCTACAAGGCCAACGCCCGGCCCATGCCCGATGACGTGGCCGAAGACCTGGTGCACACCGTCAACGAGCTGCACACGCAGGTGACCGCGCTCGCCAGTGAACGCGAGCAGGAATCCAAGCTGCGCGAGGAGTTCCAGGCCGACATCGAGCGCTATCGCGAGCTGCACACGCTGCACACGAGCGACTGAGCGACATCAGGCGCTGCCGGAGTGCCCGAAGCCCCCGGCGCCACGCGCCGATGTCTGAAACTCCCGGACCACTTCCAGCTCCACCTGCACCACCGGCACCACGACGAGCTGCGCGATGCGCTCGCCGGGGCGCACGACGTACGGCTCGGCCCCGCGGTTCCAGCAGGACACCATGAGCGGCCCCTGGTAGTCGGAATCGATGAGGCCGACGAGATTGCCGAGCACGATGCCGTGGCGATGGCCGAGTCCGGAGCGCGGCAGGATGACGGCGGCGAGCGCGGGATCCTCGAGGTGGATTGCGAGCCCGGTGGGAATCAGCTGCGCCTGCCCCGGTGAGAGCGTGATCGGGCCATCCGTGCAGGCGCGCAGGTCGAGTCCCGCCGAGCCCCCCGTGGCGTACTGTGGCAGGGGGAATTCCGCGCCGACGCGCGCATCGAGGATGCGCACCTTGAGCGCGCGCCGCGCCGCCTGACTCATCCGCTTGCTTATCCGAGCGCCGAACCGCGCTTGCCGCGGTCGGCGCGGGCGGCCAGCTCGCGGGCAATCAGCGTCATGAGTCCGCGCGCCAGGGCCGCTTTGCCGGCCCGGCCCAGCTCGTAACGGGCACCGCGCGCGAGCACGATGAGCTGGTTGTCCTCGCTGTCGAACGCCTTGTCGTGGCCCACCTCGTTGGCCGCGATCATGTCGAGATTCTTCTTCATGAGCTTGGTGCGCGCGTTCTGCTCCACGGACTCGGTCTCGGCCGCGAAGCCGACCACGAACGGCCGCTCGCTGCGTGCGGCCACGGTGGCGAGAATGTCCGGCGTGCGCTCCATGGCGAGATCGAGCCGGTCGCTGGTCTTCTTTATCTTCTGATCGGAGGTGCGCGTCGGGCGGTAATCGGCGACCGCGGCGGTGGAAATGAAAATATCGGTGCCGGTGAGCTCGGCCAGCACCGCCGCGAGCATGTCGGCCGCGCTTTCGACGTCGATGCGCCGGACGCCCGGCGGCGTCGGCAGCGCCACCGGCCCTGCGACCAGCACCACTTCGGCGCCGGCCGCGCGCGCCGCCTGAGCCACGGCGAACCCCATCTTGCCGGAACTGCGGTTGCTCACGAAACGCACCGGGTCGAGCCGCTCGCGCGTAGGCCCCGCCGTGACCAGCACGCGCCGTCCGGCAAGCTCGCCGCCCGCTGCCAGCAGCGACTCGACCATGGCGGCGAGCTCCAGCGGCTCGAGCATGCGCCCCTCGCCGACCTCGCCGCACGCCTGGTCACCGGCGCCGGGGCCGAAGAGCAGCACGCCGCGCCCCGTGAGCGTCGCCGCGTTGGCGCGCGTCGCCGCATTCGCCCACATGAGGTGATTCATCGCGGGTGCCGCCGCGATCGGCGCCGCGGTCGCGAGGCACAACGTGGCAAGCAGGTCGTCGGCGCGGCCGGCCGCGAGGCGTGCGAGAAAGTCGGCGGTAGCCGGCGCGATGAGCACCAGATCCGCCCAGCGCGCCAGCTCGATGTGACCCATCGCGGCCTCGGCAGCCGCATCCCAGAGCTCCGAGCGTACCGGGCGTCCGGACACCGCCTGGAAGGTGGTGGCGGTCACGAACTCGCGCGCCCCGGCCGTCATGACCACCTGCACTTCGGCGCCCCGCTCGCGCAGGCGCCGCACGAGATCGGGGCTCTTGTAGGCGGCGATGCCGCCGGTAACGCCGAGCAGGATGTGTTTGCCTTGCATGGAGCTGCGCCTCGCGGACGATTATCTCACCGCTGCATGCGCTCGGGTGAAAAGGGCGCGTGAGCTGCGAAATCCAGCCACTTCGGGCGCTTTTGCCCCCTGCCTTACCGGGGCTTGCGCTCCTTAGACTTGCCGCCCTCTGTGCTTAGAACTGCGAGGAATGATTGCACCTGCCCTGCGCGACCCGCGTCTGCCCGTGAGCATCCGCCACTGGCCGCGCTCCGAGCGGCCCCGCGAAAAGCTCATCGAGCGCGGCGCCGAGGCGCTCTCGGATGCCGAGCTGCTCGGCGTACTGCTGGGTGCGGGCGTGCGCGGACAGTCGGCGGTGGAGCTCGCGCGTACGCTGATCGGCGAGTTCGGCTCCTTGCGCGAGCTGCTGTGCGCCGAGCGCGCACCGCTGACGCGCCGCGGAGTCGGCCCGGCGCGCTATGCGCGGCTCAAGGCGGCGGTCGAGCTCTCGCGGCGGCACTTTCGCGAAGCGCTGCGCTCGGGTCCCGCCCTCGCCGCTCCCGAGACGACCCGCGCCTTTCTCCTGGCGCAGCTGCGTGATCGTCCTTACGAGGTGTTCTGCTGCCTCTATCTCGACAATCGCCACCGTCTCATCGCCTTCGAGGAGCTCTTCCGCGGCACCATCGATCGCGCCGGCGTTCACCCGCGTGAGGTGCTCCGGCAGACCCTCAGCCACAATGCCGCCGCCGTGATCTTCGCGCACAACCACCCCTCGGGCGTGCTCGAGCCGAGCCAGGCCGATGAGCTCATCACGCGCCGGCTGAAGGAGGCCCTGGCGCTCCTCGACGTGCGCGTACTCGATCACTTCATCATCGGCGACGGCGTGTGCTTCTCCTTCTGCGAGCACGGCCTGCTGTGAGCCGCCGGCCGGAGCGGCGAAGGTCACTCTTCCGGTTCGCTATTCTTGAGATCCCGCCGCCGGGCTGGTATAAAGCCCGGCCCGGGAGTGGGCCCAGGCCCCGTTGGTAATCCACCAAGTCTCTGATTTATTTAAGGTTATTTGTATGTCGCGCGTCTGCGAAGTCACTGGCAAGAGGCCGGCCGTCGGTAACCGGGTCTCCCACGCCAATAACAAGAAGCGCCGCCGCTTCCTGCCGAACCTGCACACGCAGCGTTTCTGGCTGGAGACCGAAAGGCGCTGGGTGACGCTGCGGCTGACGACGAACGGCATGCGCACGCTGGAGAAGAGGGGCGTCGACAAGGTGGTTGCGGAGCTGCGCGCCCGGGGCATGAAGATCTGACGGCGGCTCGAAGGAGGCTGAACTATGCGCGAAAAGATAAAGCTCCTGTCTTCGGCCGGAACCGGTCATTTCTACGTGACCACCAAGAACAAGCGGCTGCACCCCGACAAGCTCGAGGTGCGCAAATTCGACCCGGTAGCGCGCAAGCACGTCGCCTACAAAGAGTCGAAGATCAAGTAGTCCCGCACGCCGCCGTTTGAGCGCGCGTGCCGGAGCTCCCCGAAGTCGAAACGACCCGCCGCGGCCTTGAGCCGCACCTGCGCGGCCGCCGTATCGCGGCCCTCAAGATGTACGAGCGCCGGCTGCGCTGGCCGGTGGCGGCGCGGCTTCCGGCCATGGTCGCGGGCCGGCGCATTCGCGGCATCGGCCGCCGTGGCAAGTACCTGCTGCTGAAGCTCGATTCGGGCACACTGCTGCTGCACCTCGGCATGTCGGGAAATCTGCGGGCGCTGGCGGCGAAGGCGCCCCGCCTGCTGCACGACCACTTCGACCTGGTGCTCGATTCGGGCGTGGCGCTGCGCTTCAACGACCCGCGCCGCTTCGGCAGCCTGCTCTTCGCGCGCGGCGATCCGCTCGCACATCCGCTGCTCGCACACCTCGCACCCGAGCCGCTCACGCGCGCCTTCGACGCCGGGTACCTCTGGAACGCGACGCGCGGCCGGCGCGTCGCGGTAAAGCAGCTCCTCATGAACAGCCGCCTGGTGGTCGGCGTCGGCAACATCTATGCGAGCGAGGCGCTCTTTCGGGCGCGCATCCGCCCGCGCCGCCCGGCGCGCTCGCTGACGCGCGCCGAGGTCGCACGGCTGGTGCGCGCCGTGCGCGCCGTGCTCAAGCAGGCAATTCGTGCCGGCGGCACGACGCTGCGCGACTATCTGCGCGCCGACGGGTCGCCGGGGTACTTCCGCCAGCGCCTCTACGTCTACGAGCGCGCCGGGCAGCCCTGCCGCCGCTGCGGGACGCCCGTGCGCTCGACGCGTCAGGGCCAGCGTTCGACGTACTATTGCCCGTCGTGTCAGAAATGAGCCGGCAGATCCTGCGCCACCTCGCCAAGTGCGATGCCGTCCTCGCCGGCGTGATCCGCGCCGCCGGTCCCTGTCGGCTCACGCCCGATGAAGTGTGCGAGCCTTTTCAGACGCTCGCCCGCGCGATCGCGCATCAGCAGCTCAACGGCACCGCGGCCAATACCATCCTCGGACGCCTCATCGCCTCCTGCGGGGAAGGCGTATTCCCCACCGCGCAGCAGGTGCTGGCGGCCCCCGAGGCGCAGCTGCGCGCCGCCGGTTTCTCCTTTGCGAAGATCGCCGCTCTCAAGGACCTGGCGGCCAAATCGCTCAACGGTGTGGTGCCGGACCGGCAAGCCCTGCAGGCGCTCGACGATGAGGCGATCATCGAGCGGCTGACCCAGGTGCGCGGCGTCGGCCGCTGGACGGTCGAAATGCTGCTCATTTTCCATCTCGGCCGCAGCGACGTGCTGCCGGTGGACGACTTCGGCGTGCGCGCGGGCTTTCGCGCCGCCTATGGCCTGCGCAAGCTCCCGCATCCCAGGGCGCTGGCGGCCTACGGCGAGCGCTGGAAGCCCTATCGGAGTGCTGCGGCGTGGTACCTGTGGCGCGCTACCGAGCTCGAGCGGGCCGGGCGTCTGCCGGCGCCCGCCGAGCGGGTGCGTCTGCCGCGGCTGCCCGCGCGGCGGCGGCGGCCGAAGGCTCTGAAGGCTGCTAAGGCTGCTTCCGCCGCTTCTGCAGCGCGGCGTCCACGATCGGGTGCACGAACTCGCGCACGTCCCCGCCGAGCAGCGCCACCTCGCGCACCAGCGTCGAAGAGATGAAGGTGAACTGCTCCTGGGGCGTGAGAAAGACCGTCTCGATATCGCGCTCGAGATGGCGGCTCATGTTGGCGAGCTGAAACTCGAACTCGAAATCCGACACCGCGCGCAGGCCCCGCAGGATCACGCCCACGCCGTGCTCGCGCGCGAACTCGACCGTGAGATTGGCATAGCCGAGCACTTCGACGTTCGGCAGATCGTGCAGCACGCGCCGCGCCAGGTCGACGCGCTCGGCGAGCGGGAACAGCGGCGTCTTGTTGGGATTGGCGGCGATGGCGACGAATACGCGCTCGAACATCCGCGCGGCGCGCCGCACCAGGTCCTGATGCCCGTTGGTGATCGGATCGAAGGTGCCCGGATAGACGGCGTTCAGCTTCATCGACTCCGTGCCCCCTTAAAGCCCAGTGCCGCGCGCATAGAGATGATACCCGACCTCGCCGGCGCGCTTCCCCTTGAGAGGCATCCAGGCCTGCGGCAGCGCCGGCAGAGGCGCGCGCGCCGCGCTCTCGAGATAGATGAGGGCTCCCCTGGCAAGCCAGCCGTCGCGCTCGAGCAGCTGCGCCACGACGGGGAGGAGCCCTGCCGTGAAGGGTGGATCGAGGAACACCACATCGTAGGGCTGCGCACGGCGCGCGAGAAAGCGCCGGGCGTCGCTGCACTCGACGGCCGCGTCCTGCGCACCCCATTCGGTGAGCCGTGCGCGCAGCTCGCGCACTGCCACGGCATCCTGCTCGACGAAGGTCACGTGTGCGGCGCCGCGCGACAGGGCCTCGAGCCCCAGCGCGCCGCTGCCGGCGAACAGATCGAGGCAGCGGGCGCCCGCCACGCGCGCGCCCAGCCAGTTGAACAGCGTCTCGCGCACCCGGTCAGGCGTGGGACGGATCTCGGCGACGTCCGGAAAGCGCAGCTTCCTGCCGCGCCAGGCGCCGCCGATGATGCGCAGCACGCGCGAGCCTGCGGCGCGCGCCGGGCGAGCGTTCCTGTGGGCGGCGACCTTGTGCCTCGACACCTCGCCCTCCCGAAGCGCACCCGACCTTGCCACGATTCTCGCCGTAAGCGTACTCTAGCCTGCCGCCTCCAGAAGCGCTCAAACAGCACCGGCAGGGGTCGCAGAGACAAAGAAAATGCCGTGAGGCGCCTGGCACGCGCGGCGCGCCACGCGGTCTTGAGTTAGGAGTTCTAGCGTTATGCGTAACCTCACGGCGGCCGGGATTCTCGCGGTTGCATTGGCCCTGGGCGGCTGCTCGACCCACAACGACTCCATCGGGTCGACCAACACCGCCTCCGGCAACGGTAACCCCGGCGGTCCGACGCAGGTCACGACGCCCGGTACCAGCGTCGCGCTGTTCGAGCCCGAGTCCGGCATCCTTCCCTATCCGAACGACCTGTACTTCGCCGGCTCGACCGACGGCACGCTCAATATCCAGCCGCTGAATGCCGCCGAGCCCAACCAGGCGGCGCTGAATACGCTCGACGGTTTCTCGACCACGGCGGTGATCCGCGAGACCTTCGGCGGCCCGCTGAATCCGGCCACATTCACGCCGGCGACCGTGATCATCGTCCCGGTGGTCACCGACAGCACCAGGAACATGGCGACCGTGGCCGTCGCCGGGCCCCCGCTCACCATGGGAGTCGATTTCTCCGCTGCGCTCGCGACCGACGCAGGCGTTGGCCCCACGATCCTCGAGATCACGCCGCTCCACCCCCTGAACCCGAGCACCTGCATCAGCGGCGGCAGCTTCCTCGGCGCCAGCTGTCATCTGGGCAGCGGCTATCTCGTGTTCCTCACCAACGGCATCAAGGATGCCTTCGGTAATGCGGCGCAGCCCGATAGCAATTACGCCGCCATCAAGGCCGCGCTCGCCGGCGGCGGCGCGACCTGCCCGAGCATCACCGACCCGACGCTGAATGGCATCTGCCAGCTCACCGGCGCGCATCTGGCGATCGCGGCGGGACTCGCCCAGGCGATACCGGCCCTCGCCAACAGCCTGAACCCCGCCAATATCGTCCTGTCCTTCAGCTTCACGACCGAGTCGACCGCGGACACGCTCGAGCTGCTGTACCAGAAGACTGCGGCGACCGCGAAGGTGGTGCCGCCGGTCATTGCGGTGCAGCCGGCGATCCTGCCCACCCAGGCGGGTCCTCATCAGCTCACGACCAAGGACTTTGGCGGCATCGGCAACGCCAACATGTACGTCGGCACGCTCACCGTTCCCTATTACCTGAGCAAGTCGGCGCCGCTCACCGGCTCGTGGACGGCGCCGCCTCTGCCGGCGCCGCTCCCCCCGAGCACCGCCGTCACCCGCTACAACCCCTTGCCGGTCGCGACGCAGAACCTGCAGATCCCGATCCTGATGAGCGTGCCGATCGGTATCCCCGGACCCTGGCCGGTGCTCATCTTCCAGCACGGCATTACCCGCAGCCGCGAGGACATGATCGGCGTCGCCGACGCCTTCGCGCAGTTCGGCTTCGTAGTCGCGGCGATCGATCTGCCGCTGCACGGTGTGACCAACACCACCAGCGACCCGCTGTATGCGAGCGCCGCCAATCCGGTCTACACCGGACTCGGCCTGCCGGCGACCCAGATGTCCATCGAGCGCACCTTCGATCTCGCGCTCACCGCGCCGCCGGCGCTCGACTCATCGGGCTCCCACTTCATCAACCTCACCAGCACCCTCACCTCGCGCGACAACAACCGCCAGGGGGTGGCGGACCTGATCACCTTCGAGCTGGCGCTGCCCAATCTGTCCATACCGGCGAGCGGCGGCGTCACCGCGAGCCAGCTGGCCCCGGCTCCCGTGCACTACCTGGGACACTCACTCGGCGCCATCGTCGGCACGGTGTTCGCCGCCGTCGTTCCCCCGACCGATGTGAGCACGGTAACGCTCGCGAGCCCCGGCGGCGTCGTCACCCGGCTGCTGCAGAACTCGCCCTCCTTCGGGCCGGTGATCAACCAGGGACTCGCGCAGCAGGGGCTGCAGCAGGGCACGACGCTCTATGCGCAGTTCTTCCGCGACACGCAGACCGTGGTCGACGCCGGGGATCCGGTGAACTTCGTCGCGCAGGCGACGGCGCTGCATCCCGTCCACCTGCTGCAGGTCGTCGGCATGACACCGGCGCCCGCGGGCTGCAGTCCTCAGACCCCGCTGGGCTGCCCCGACCAGGTGGTGCCGAACTCCGCCACCCAGGAACTGATTACCGCCTCGCTCTATGCGCCCCCCGGGCTCACCGCCGAGCAGCTGACGCGCGTCCCGGCGCCGGCCGCACCCGGAGCGGTGTTCAACATGAACGGCTCGCCGCCGGGCTTCCGCGCATTCGTCAACTTCACCAACGGCGATCACGGCTCGATCATCGACTTCGCAGTCCCCGCGGTGAGTACCGAGATGCAGACGGAGGCGATCAGCTTCACCGGCTCGCCGGTGCCACCCGCAGGACTGCCGGCGACCACGCCCGGCACTGCCATCCTGATCGCCAATCCGACGGTGGTCCAGCCGTAGCACGCGCGCCGCTACAATGGGCGCAATGTTCGGACGCGCCCCCAAGGATGCCGCCCCCGCAGAGCGCTCGGGCTTTCTCGGCCGGCTGCGTGCGCGCCTCAATCACGGCAACTCCTGGCTGACGCGCGATCTCGGCGAGCTGCTCGGCGGCCGCCGCATCGATGCCGCAATCCTCGAGGAGCTCGAGACACGCCTGATCACCGCCGACGTCGGGGTGAGCGCGACCGGGCGCATCCTCGCGCAGCTCGAGGATCGGGTGGCGCGCAACGAGCTGGCCGATGCGCCCGCCCTCATCCGCGCGCTGCGCGAGTCCATCGGCGCCATCCTCGCGCCCTGCGCCCGGCCGCTCACCATCGATCGCACCAGGAAGCCCTTCGTGATCCTGGTGGTCGGCGTCAACGGCTCCGGCAAGACCACGACCATCGGCAAGCTCGCGCGCCGCTGCTCGGAGCAGTCGCTGAGTGTGCTGCTGGCCGCCGGCGACACCTTTCGCGCCGCCGCCATCGAGCAGCTGAAAGTCTGGGCCGAGCGCAGCGGCGCGGAGTTCGCCGCGCAGCAGCCGGGCGCCGACCCGGGGGCCGTGATCTTCGATGCGCTGGAGAAGGCGCGCGCCAGGGGGTGCGACGTGGTGCTCGCGGACACCGCGGGCAGGCTCCACAGCCAGTCGCACCTCATGGAAGAGCTGAAGAAAGTCCGCCGCGTCATCGAGCGGCGCGACCCGTCGGCGCCGCACGAAGTGCTGCTGGTGCTCGATGCCAACCAGGGCCAGAACGCGCTCGCGCAGGCGCGGCAGTTCAGCGCCGCGGTCGGCGTCACCGGGCTCGCGCTCACCAAGCTCGATGGCACCGCGCGCGGCGGCATCGTCCTCGCCATCGCCGAGGAGCTGAAGATCCCGATCCGCTTCGTCGGTGTCGGCGAGGGGCCGGAGGACTTCGGCGAGTTCGACGCGGCGGCTTTTGCTGCCGCCCTGGTCGAGGGTCCTGGAGGGGGAGGCGCTGCGTGATCGTCTTCGAGCACGTATCGAAGCGTTACGCGAACGGGCGTGTGGCGCTCGAGAACGTGAGTTTCAACGTTCACACGGGCGAGATGGTGTTTCTCACCGGCCGGTCCGGCGCCGGCAAGAGCACGGTGCTCAAGCTCATCGCGCTGCTCGAGCGGCCGACGCGCGGTGCGGTGCTGGTGAACGGCAAGAACACGCGCACGCTCAAGCCCCGGCACATCGCCGGCTTCCGCCGCCGCATCGGCGTGGTGTTCCAGGACCATAAGCTCCTCGCCGACCGCCCGGTGTTCGACAACGTGGCGCTGCCGCTGGCGGTGGCGGCTACTCCGCTCAAGGAGATCGACAAGCGGGTGCGGGCGGCGCTCGACCAGGTGGGCCTGCTCGGCCGCGAGCGCGCCCTGCCGCAGGAGCTCTCGGTGGGCGAGCAGCAGCGCGTGGGCATCGCCCGCGCGGTGGTGAGCAAGCCGCCGCTGCTGATTGCGGACGAGCCGACCGGCAATCTCGATCCGGACCTGTCGCTCGAGGTGATGCGCCTGTTCCGGCGCTTCCAGGACGTCGGCGTCACGGTGGTGGTGGCGACGCACGACCTGCACCTGGTGCGCGAGTTCGGCCAGCGCGTCATCACGCTCGAGAACGGTCACCTGCAGGGCGGCGGCCCCCCGGACAGCCTGCCGAGCGTGGTGGCGACGCGATGAGCCTGCGGGTCGGACACCTGCAGGCGCTGCTCGGCTCGCTCGGGCGTCTGGCGCGCAATCCGCTGTCGACGCTCCTGACGCTGACGGTGATCGCACTCGCGCTGGCGCTGCCTGCGAGCCTGCGGCTGCTCGTGAGCAACGCACAGGCGGCCACCGGCAACTTCGGCAGCGCCATCGAGCTCTCGGTGTACTTCAAGACCGGGGTGCCGTTGGCCAAGGCCCAGCAGCTCGCCGACGCGGCGCGCGCCCGCCCCGACGTCGCGCAGGTCACGCTGATCTCCGCCGACCAGGGGCTGCAGGACTTTCGCACCTACTCGGGCTTCGGCGATGCGCTCGCGGCGCTGAAGGAAAACCCGCTGCCGCACGTGCTGCACGTGCGCCCGCGCGCCGAGGCGAGCTCGGCCGCTGCGCTCGAAGCGCTGCGCGGCTATTTCCGCGCCTGGCCGGAGATCGATCTCGTGCAGGTGGACTCGCAGTGGGTGCAGCGTTTCAACGGCATCCTCGAGGTGCTGCGGGAGCTGCTGGTGATGGCCGCGGGGCTGCTCGGCCTGGGCGTGATCGCCGTCATCGGCAACACCATCCGCCTCGAAATCGCCGGCCGCCGCGCCGAGGTCGAGGTCATCAAGCTGGTGGGAGGCTCCAACTCCTTCGTGCGCCGCCCGTTCCTCTACATCGGGCTGCTGTACGGACTGGGCGGGGCGCTCCTCGCCTGGGGAATCATCGCGCTGGCGATGTACTTCCTCGGGGAGTCGGTGGCTGCGCTGGCCAGGCTCTATGGCAGCCGCTTCGTGCTGCACGGCCCGACTGCCGAAGACGTCGGCACCCTGCTCGCAGCCGGTGCGGCGCTCGGGTGGATCGGCGCGTGGATCTCGGCGGCGCGGCATCTGCGCAGCATCGAACCGCGCGCCTAGGCCGGCGGCAAAAAGCGTGGTTTTTGCCGGCTGGGAAGCGGCCGCGTCAGGTCGCGGCGGCGGTAGTGCGATCCGGGGCGATCGCGCGGAAGTGCTCGGAGCTTTCCATCCAGCGGCGGATGCGGCGCGCATCCGCGACGCGGGTGCGCTTGCCGTAGGAGTTGAGCAGCACGATGACCACCGTGCGCGCATCGATGACGGTCTGCATCACCAGACAGCGTCCGGCGCGCGCGATGTAGCCGGTCTTCTGCACCACGATGTCCCAGTCGGACTTCGAGGTGAGCGAGTCGGTGCTGTGGAAGGTGACGAGGCGCCGTCCGATGCGCACCTGGTAGCTCGTGTCGGTGGAGTACTCGCGGATGGCCGGCACCTTGGCGGCCGCCATCACCAGCTTGGAGAGGTCCTCGGCGCTGGCGACGTTCTCTTCCGAGAGCCCGGTCGGCTCGACGAAGCGGGTGGCCTGCATGCCGAGCTCGCGCGCCTTGACGTTCATGGCATCGACGCAGGCATCGACTCCGCCCGGGTAGTTACGCGCCAGCGCATGCGCCGCGCGGTTCTCCGAGGCCATGAGCGCAAGATGCATCAGGTCGCCGCGGGTGAGCGTGGTGCCGGGGACCAGACGCGAGGCGGCGCCGCGTCCGTGGGCTACATCCTCGCTCCTCACCTCCAGAGTCTCATCGAGCGGCTGTCCGGCGTCCATGACGACGAGTGCCGTCATGAGTTTCGTGATCGAGGCGATCGGCATGGCGACGTCGGAGTGACGCGCATAGAGCACCGAGGATCCCGTCGCATCGAGCACCAGCGCGGCGCTCGAGCGCAGCACCGGCTCGTGCTGCGCGCGCTTCGCATAGCTGACGTGAATTGCAGCAGGCTGCTGCGCAGCAGCAGTCGCGCTGGCGAACGCCAGACAAAGCACTGCCGTGATCCCGAGACCTCTACGCTGATTCATCGCCCGGACGCCTCGCTAAGGCTCAAGCTCCCTTGAATGACTATATCATTCCATGCCTTATGTCATGCAGGCGTGACGCACTCTTAACTTTTCAGTGCGGCCAGAGCCAGCCGAAAGCGCCGGCGGTGAGCGAGGCATAGATCAGCCCGTCCAGGGCCGCCTTGAGCGTGAGTCCCCACGAGCGGTTGTACCAGATCGAGAGCTGCACCAGAGCCAGGGCATAGGCGATGAAGGCGGTGGCCCCGGCGATCTGGAAGACCTTCAGGTAGGGCGCTCCTGCCGGCAGGCTGTGGCTCGTGACGTAGGCCGTGAAGATCCCGACCACCAGCACGTACAGAAACCACTGCACGAGCTTCGATCCCATCTGGAACATGCCGTTCGGCATCACGGTCATGACCATCACCGGTCCCCTGGCGGCCTGTTCCTGGAACTCCGGCGACTTCATCACCTCCCTCGAGCTGGGGCGCGGAATGAAGTAGTCCCCGGGAGGGATCGCGAACGGACGCAGTGCCTGGAGCACTTCGGACTCGCGCGGCATCCGCGAGAAATCGTTCTTGTGCCAAAGCGGCGCCATGTGGATGACGCTGCTGACCACGAACACGATGAGGGCGGCGACCAGGATCGGCGCCCAGAACGAGAACAGGCTCATGAGACCCCCGTTTTGTTTTCGGCGGGCGAGACTCTAGCCCAGGCCTGGCGCTCGCGGCCACCCGTCCCCCAAGGAGGCGGGCCGACCCTCCCGAATGGGGGATTCCGGGGGCGTGAGGCCCCGCCTAAGCTATTGTTTGGCAAGGCCAAGACAGGGTCCCGCCGGGGAACTTCCGAGGTCGTTAGCACTCTAATCCGGCGACTGCTAATATTCGCCGCAAGTGGGAGAAACGATGACTGCAGGTACCGCATTGATTGCCCGCCCGGGCGATCTGGCACTGGCCGGTCCGCTCGGGAGTCTCGACGCCTACTTCGAACGGGTTGGGCGCATTCCGGTGTTGTCGCGCGAGGAAGAGCGCGCACTCGCCGTCGCCTTCCGTGAGCATGGCGACCTCGAGGCGGCGCGCCGCCTGGTGCTGTCGCACCTGCGGTTCGTCGTGCACATCGCCCGCGGATACACCGGCTACGGACTGCCCGTCGGCGACCTCATCCAGGAAGGCAACGTCGGCCTCATGAAGGCCGTCAAGCGCTACGACCCGACGCTCAACGTACGACTCGTCTCCTTCGCGGTGCACTGGATTCGGGCCGAGATCCATGAATACGTGCTGCGCAACTGGCGGCTGGTGAAGATCGCCACCACCAAGGCGCAGCGCAAGCTCTTCTTCAATCTGCGGCGCATGAAGAAGAACCTGACCTGGCTGTCGGCGGAGGAAACCGCGGCGGTAGCGCGCGATCTGGGCGTGGCCCCGAGCGATGTCACCGAGATGGAGAAGCGGCTCGCGGCCCGTGACCTTTCCTTCGATCCGATGCCCGAGGCCGACGACGAGGATACCTTCAGCCCTGCGGCATATCTGCCGGCACCCGGATCGGATCCCGCCGAGTCGGTCGAGGACGCCGAGGCCGCCGACGACAGCACGGAACGCCTCAAGGGCGCGCTCGGGCGTCTCGATGCGCGCAGCCGCGATATCGTCGAGCGGCGCTGGATGTCCGAGGGCAAGGCGACGCTGCACGAGCTTGCCGGGAAGTACGGCGTCTCCGCCGAGCGTATCCGGCAGATCGAGGCGAGCGCGCTGGGTAAGCTGCGCGGCCTGATGACTCCCGCCTGAAAGAACAGCCGGTTAGAACGACGCTTTTTGCCGGCGGCCCAACGGAGTAATGTCCGTCAAAATCACTTCCTGTGATTTTGGCCAATTTATGAGAACAGTCGCCGACTGGCTGAGCGATTACGGCTCGAGCCACCAGAACCCGACCAATAAGCTCCTGCACTGGCTGTGTGTTCCGCCGATCGTGCTGTCGGTGATGGGGTTTCTGTGGTCTCTGCCGGTGCCGGCGGCGCTGGTTGAGCGCTTCCCCTGGGCGAACTGGGCGATCCTCGCGGCCGCCGCGGCGATCGTTTATTACCTCACCCTCTCGCCGGCGCTCGCCGCGGGCGTGACGCTCGCCTTTGCAGCGCTGCTTTACCTCACGCACGCGCTCGCGGGGCTTCCGTGGCCCCTGTGGGTGACCTCGCTCGTCATCTTCATCGTGGCCTGGATCGGACAGTTCGTCGGGCACGCCATCGAGGGTAAGCGTCCGTCCTTCTTCAAGGATCTGCAGTTCCTGCTGATAGGCCCGCTCTGGCTGCTGGCGGCGGCCTACCGCCGCTTCAGCCTGCCCTATTGAGCGCGGGGGTACGCCAGCCCGAAGCGCGGCCCCAGAGGAAGAAGGCAAGTCCGACCGCGGCCACCACTGCCAGGTCCCACCCCCAGACGAGGTAGTCGCGCCCGCCGAACCTGGCGCTGCCCGCCCACGAGAGAAAAGCGATCGCGGGCAGATAGGCGATCAGCCACCAGGCTGCGCGCAGGTGACGGGCGAAGTCGGGCCATCCCTGGCGCGCCTGGTAGTAGAAGTAGACGGGCAGCGCCACCACCACGAGCAGGATGACCCCGCCGGTGAGCGGCCACTTCGCCCAGTAGAGAAGCTCGGTCGCGCAGACGAAGGCGAGCGCGCCGATCACCGGTAACCCCCGCAGGCGCAGCGGCCGTCGGATTTCGGCGGCTGTCCGCCGCAGCACCACGGCGCTCACCGGGCCCGCGAGGTAGGAGATGATGGTCGCCACCGAGATGACCGCGGCCAGCTTGCCCCAGCCGCGGAAGAAGAACAGGAACAGGAACGAGACGGCGAGGTTCAGCCACATGGCAGGACGCGGCACCCCGTATTTCGGATGCAGCGCACCCAGCACCGCCGGCAGCGTGCCGTTGCGCTGCATGCCGTAGATCATGCGTGCGGTGCTGGCGGTATAGGTCATGCCGGTGCCGCTCGGGCTCACGAAGGCGTCGGCGTAGAGCAGCACGGCCAGCCAGTTGAGGTTCACGAGCAGCGCCAGCTCCGCGAACGGCGAACGCAGATCGATGCCGTGCCAGCCGGCGCGCGCCAGCATTTCCGGCGGCACCGCCCCGAGGTAGGCCACCTGGAGGATCACGTACACCACGGCGGCAATGCCGATCGAGCCCAGGACCGCGAATGGCACCGCGCGCGCCGGGTTGCGCGCCTCGCCGGCGAGATTCACCGGGCTCTGAAATCCGTTGAAGCTGAAGACGATGCCGGCCGTGGCCACGGCGTTGAGCACGGCGGCAGCGTCGAGGGCCTGCGCCTGCCCGCCGCTGGTGCCGACGCTGAAGTTGTGCGGGTGGAAGCCGCTCGCGATCAGCGCCAGGCCCGTGGCCGCCGGCACCACCAGCTTGAAGAGCGTTATGGCGGTGTTGGAATGAGCGAACACCTTCACGCTCCAGAAATTGACGAGAAAATAGACGATGACGAGCAGCGCGGCGATGGCGAGCCCCCAGGGCGCGAGCTCTCCGTGGCCATCGGGCAGATGCACGTACAGGTCGTGCGCCCAGCGGTAGGGCCACGAGGCCATGTACTGCACCGAGGCCTCGGCCTCGACCGGAATGACCGACACGATCGAGATCCAGTTGGCCCACGCGGCCATGAACCCGACGAGCGAGCCGTGCGAATAGTGGGCGTAGCGCACCATGCCGCCGGACTCGGGAAACATCGCCCCGAGCTCCGCATAGGTGAGCGCGATCATCCCGATGATTGCCGCTCCCAGCACCCAGGCCCAGACCGCGCCGGGGCCGGCGAGCCCGGCTGCGCGCCAGGCGCCGAACAGCCACCCGGACCCGATGATGGATCCGAGCCCTGTCAGCATGAGCGCGAGAGCGCCGACCTGCCGTCGGACCGGTGAATCGATTGCGCTGAGATCGGCCACCGGTCAGCCGCTCGCGGTGGCAGCTGCCGCCCGCACCGCTTCAGTCACCGCCTCGTGCAGCGCCCGATCCAGCGGATCGGGCACCAGCTCCGCGCCCGCGCATCTGGCAATCGCCTCGGCACCGGCCATCAGCATCCGGTTGGTGAAGCGCGGCGCGCGCGCCGCGAGCGCGCCTTTGAAGAGGCCGGGATAGGCGAGCAGGTTGTTGATGCCCTTGCCGTCGGCCGCAAAGGCCGCCCCGCGCTCGCGCGCCACCACCGGCTCGATCTCGGGCTCCGGGTTGGAGAGCGCGAAGATCACCTGGCCCTTCCTCACCCACTCCGGCCGGATCAGTCCCCTCACTCCGGTGGTCGCCACCACGATATCGGCGCGCTGCATGAGCGGCTCGAGTGTCGTGCCGCGGCCGCCGAGCGCTTCGAAGCGCGACACGGCATCACGGCTCAGGTCCGCACCGATGATCTCGCGCACGCCGTAGGCAAACAGCAGCCGCGCGATGCCGTTGCCGGCGGCGCCCAGGCCGATCTGGCCGACGATGCTGCTGCGCAGGTCGCGCTGCGCATTGCGTGCGCCGTTGATGAGCGCCGCGAGCGTCACCACGGCCGTGCCGTGCTGGTCGTCGTGCAGCACGGGCTTGGTGAGTCGCTTCTGCAGCCGCTCCTCGATCTCGAAGCACTCGGGCGCGGCGAAGTCCTCGAGCTGAATGGCGCCGAACGAGGCCTCGATGCCGGCGATGATCTCGACCACGCGGTGAGGATTGGTCTCGGTCATGAGTATCGGCACGCCGTTGATGCCGACCAGGTCCGCAAACAGCGCCGCCTTGCCCTCCATCACCGGCAGTCCCGCGAGCGGGCCGATGTTGCCGAGGCCGAGCACCGCGGTGCCGTTGGTGACGATGGCGACGGTGCGATCGCGGGCCGTGAACTCGTGCGCCGCCTCCGGGTCGTCGCGGATGGCGAGGCAGACGCGCGCCACCCCCGGGGTGTATACGTCACGCAGCGTCTGCATGGTGTTGATCGGCTGGCTCGACTGTGTGCGGATCTTGCCGCCGCGGTGGCGGTTGAAGACGCGGTCGGACTTGCCCACGAAGCGGGCGTTCGGCAGCTGCCCGATGCGGTCGAAGAGCGACTGATCGGCCTCCTCGTCCATCTCGACGGTGATTTCCCAGAGGGTTCGGCCCTGATCGCGCCGCAGCGCGCTCAGGTGCTCGATGGTGAGGCCGGCATCCGCGATCACCTGCAGCACCTTGGCGAGACTGCCGGGCTTGTGGATGGTCTCGATGACGAGGATCTCTGGAATCTTCATACGGCCCCCCGGGGCGTCCGCTGCGCCGCTTAGGATACGATACGCGCCCCCGCCAACATTGGAGAGCCCCCTTGGGTCTCGATCCACTGGATCTGTATGGAGTCCGCTCCCAGCTGAGCGAAGAGGAACGGCTGGTGCAGGACTCGGTCGCGAAGCTGGTCGACGCCGAAGTGCTGCCGGTCATTCAGCGCTGCTTCGAGGAGCACCGCTTTCCGCGCGAGCTGATCCCGAAGCTCGCGGCCCAGGGACTGCTCGGCTCCTCCATCAGCGGTTACGACTGCGCCGGGCTCAACGCGATCTGCTATGGCCTCATCTGCCAGGAGCTCGAGCGCGGCGACTCCGGCATCCGCAGTTTCGTCTCCGTGCAGTCGTCGCTGTGCATGTACCCGATTTTCGCCTTCGGCTCCGAGGAGCAGAAGCAGCGCTACCTGCCGCGCATGGCGCGCGGCGAAGTGATCGGCTGCTTCGGGCTCACCGAGCCGCACGGCGGCTCCGACCCCGCCAACATGAAGACGCATGCGAAGCGGCGCGGCGGCGACTGGGTGGTGAACGGCGCCAAGATGTGGATCACCAACGGCGCGATCGCCGATCTCGCGGTGGTGTGGGCCCAGACGCCGGACGGCATCCGCGGCTTCCTCATCGAGAAGGGGGCCGCGGGGTTCTCGGCGCCGGAGATCCAGCACAAGTTCTCGCTGCGCGCCTCGGTAACCGCGGCGCTCTACTTCGACAACGTGGTGGTGCCCGACTCTCACGTGCTGCCCGGCGTCGTCGGGCTCAAAGGCCCGCTCTCCTGCCTCACGCAGGCGCGCTACGGCATCGCCTGGGGCGTGATCGGCGCGGCCCAGGCGTGCCTCAGGCAGCTGCTCGAGTACGCATCCAGCCGCAGTCTCTTCGGCCGGCCGCTCGCCGCGAATCAGACGATCCAGGTGCGGCTCGCCGAGATGGCGCGCCAGATCACGACCGCGCAGCTGCTGGCACTGCAGCTCGGGCGGCTGAAGGATGCCGGCACCATGCAGCCCGCGCACGTGTCGCTCGCCAAGTGGAACAACTGTCGCATGGCGCTCGAGGTGGCGCGCGACTGCCGCGACATGCTGGGCGGGGCCGGTATCAGCGCGGAGTTCGCGCCGATCCGCCACATGCTCAACCTCGAGAGCGTGATCACCTACGAGGGGACCGAGACCATCCATCAGCTCACGATCGGCCGTGAGCTGACGGGCATCAACGCGTTCTGACGCAGCGTCAGGACGCGTTCTGACGCGGGGTCTAGCCGGCGGCTGCCGGCAGCGACATCACCTTCGGCGCGACCAGGTGGAACACGATCGCGAGCAGGATGAGATACGCGAGCAGGATGAAGGTCCACCCCATGTTGTGGCGGATGACGTCCCCCTCCTTGCGCACGAACTTGCTGGTCGAGACCCCGACGCTCGCCGTCTGCGGTGCGACCGGCTTGCCGATCTCGGCGCCGACGGAGTTGAACGACGGCAGCAGCAGCGGCGGCAGGCCGAGCTGCATGCCCACCAGCGCCTGGAACTTGCCGAACATGGCGTTGGTCGAGGTGTTCGATCCCGACAGCGCGACGCCGATGAAGCCGAGGATCGGGCAAACGATGATGAAGGCGGTGCCGAGGCTCGAGAAGCCCTTGGCGAGAGATGCCGCCATCCCTGAATAGTTGAAGGCGTAGGCGAGCCCGAAGATGAAGACGCCGACCAGGCACGCGCCCCACATCTGATGGAAGGAGCGCCGGAACACCTCGCCGATCTGCCCGCCCTTGAGCCTGCCCATCCCCAGCAGCATGACCACCACGATGAGCCAGGAAGCCAGGATCGCAGTGCCGGCGATGAACGGTGTGAAATTGAACACCGCCGTTACGCTCGGCTTGGCGGCGACGCAGGTGCTGGCGAGGGCGGAGCAGCCCACGGCCTGGGCCTTGAACAAGCTGATTTTTGTCGGCGCGTGATCGCCCCACCAGGGACCGGTCCAGAGGCCGACGACGACGAGCAGCACGATGAACGGCAGCCAGGCCTGCACCACCTCACCGGGCTTCAGGCCGTGCGACTGGGTCTGCCGCGCAGTGGCGGCATCGACCGGCACGCCGCCGTAGCCGAGTACGGTCTTCGGCTGCCACGCCTTGAGCAGCAGCAGGAGCGCGGCGAAGCACACGATGGCGCCGACCACATCCGGCAGGTACGGCCCCCAGTACACCGCGGTCGGGTACTGGCCGAGGATGTAGCCGAGCGAGCCCACCACCGCGAGCGGCCAGCCCTCTTTCATCCCCTGCTTGCCCGAGACGAGGTAGAGCAGCACCCACGGCGGCAGCAGCGCGAGGAAAGCGACGATCGTACCCACGGCGCCCGAGAGTGCGAGCAGCGGATATCCGGTCACCGCGGCGAGCGCGATGATCGGGGCTCCGAGCGCGCCATAGGAAACCGGTGCGTTGTTGGCGATCGCCGCGACGCGGATCGCATTGATGTCGGAAATGCCGAGCGAGATCAGGATCGGCGCCACGACGGCCCAGGGATAGCCGAAGCCGACCAGGCCCTCGAGCAGCGCGCCGAAGGCCCATGCGAACAGAATCGTCTGCACGCGCACGTCGAGGCTCCCCTTGGAGATGAGCCAGCGCCGGAAATTCTCGAACAGCCCGCTCACCGCCAGGGTGTTGAACAGCATCATCCCCCAGAAGGTGATCCAGTCGACGTTCCAGACGCCGGTGGCAGCACCGTAGAGGTAGGCATGCCCACCCTGATCGAGCGGCATCTTCCACACCCACAGCGCCAGCACGAACGTGATGATCGAGCCGATCAGGGTGGCGACCCACGCCGGCCAGCGGAACACCGCCAGCATGACGAGGAGCGACACGACCGGAATCAATGCCACGAGGCATGTCAGTGTCAGGTTATTGAGCGGGTCGAGTACTTGGGTGAACATGACTTCTCCCCTCACTGGGCGCGCCGAGCGCGCCTGGCGGTCGCGGCACTATGATTGTTGTTGCGTCCGGCCCCGTCGGGCGGCGGACAAGCTAGCACGGTCGCGGGTCAGGGCTCAACGGGAGCGCCGCCCACGCCCAAAAGACGCGCCGGCGAGCGTCTCAGCGCGGCCAGACCACGCTGCCGGCGAGCAGCATCAGGAGCGCCAGCCAGTTGAGGAGCACTTCCCGGCGGGAGGACGGCGGCGACCCCTGCGTCTCGGCTGTTGGCGATGCGTTCATGGTGAGTATTTCGCCGCAGCACGCGGGCGTGCCCGCGGCGCCGATCTGACCGCGGCGCGACGAATCGTGGCGAAATGTGGCACGGGCGCGAAATGCGCACTGCGCGCTTTAACGCGGTAGCCAAGGGCGGTAGCCTGCTGCCATGAAACGCCTGATCGCCATCGTCGAGGACGAGGCCGCCATCCGTGACAACTACGCGGCCGCTTTCACGCGCGAGGGCTACGCGGTGCGCACCTACGCCAACCGCGCGCAGGCGATGACCGCCTTCGCAGCGCGCCTCCCGGATCTTGCGATCATCGACATCTCGCTCGAGGATGAGCCCGAGGGCGGCTACGAGCTGTGCCGCCAGCTGCGGGCGCTCTCGCCCGTGCTGCCGATCATCTTCCTCACCGCGCGCGACAGCGAGCTCGATGCGGTCTCGGGACTGCGCCTCGGGGCCGACGACTTCCTCTCGAAGGACCTGAGCCTCGCGCACCTCTCGGCACGGGTGAATGCGCTGTTTCGCCGGGTGGAGGCGCTGCGCAAGCCCGAGGCTGCGGGCGATGTGCTGCGCCGCGGACCGCTGACACTCGATACCGAGCGCATGGCCGTGCAGTGGGACGGCAAGGTGGTGCTGCTGTCGCTCACCGAGTTCTGGATCGTGCACGCGCTCGCGCGGCATCCGGGCCACGTGCGCAACCGGCAGCAGCTCATGGACGCCGCCAACGTGGTGCTCGATGACAACACCATCACCTCGCACGTGAAGCGCATCCGGCGCAAGTTCCAGAGCGTCGATCCGCAGTTCGACGCGGTGCAGACCGCGTACGGCATGGGCTACCGCTGGGTCGAGTAGAGCAGCGCCCGATCCATGTCGCTGCGGTTGAAGCTGCTGCTGCTCGGCCTGCTGACGCTGTCGCTTCCCTGGGCCGGCTGTCAGTACGCGCGCGAGATGGAAACGGCGCTGCGCGAGGGCGAGCAGACCTCGCTCGAGTCGGTCGCAGAGACACTCGCCGCCTCGCTCGAGGGACGGCTCGATCTTCTGTACCGCGTGCCGCTGCCGCCGCCGGGCTCCGAGGCGGCAAGCCCCGCGGCCCCGCCTGCCCCGGGCCCCTATGACCTCAAGCCGCTGGTGCTGCCCGGGGCGCCGCTGATCGACGGCTACGCCGAGGACTGGCCGCGCGATGCACAGTGGCGCTGGTACGAGAAGGATCCACTGCATCGCTTCGGCGTGCTCGCAGGAGTATTCGAGCGTGTCCTGTACCTGCTGATCGACGTACGCGACGCGCATCCGGTGTTCGACGCTCCGGGCCTGAGCCCGCTCGATGCGCGCGGTACCGGCGACCGGGTCTGGCTCGGCTTCGAGGATCCCACCGGAGCCCAGCAGCAGGTGTTCATCGCGGCGACCGGGCCTGGCGCCGTCACCGGCCGCACCATCGAGGGCGGCGAGTACGGCCAGAAACTGAGTCCGCTCGAGCCACGCGTCCGCGGCGCCTGGCAGCTCGCCCCGGGCGGCTATCGGCTGGAGCTGCGGGTGCCGCTGTCGATGCTCGGCTCCGGCTTCGGTGTGCTGGTCGACGATCGCGATGCGCGCGGCGCAACCCCCGTGAGCTACGGGAGCCTGCATCCCGATGACCTGCACACGCTCGGCCATCTCCTGATGGCATCCCCGGAGCTCACCGCTTACCTGGCGCAGTTCAACCAGCCGGGACTGAGGCTCGCGGTGACGAGCCCGGGAGGCCAGCTGCTCGCACGCGTGGATGCACTGCGCGAGGTGGCGGCGCTCGCGCCTGCACCGCCGCTGCTGGCCCGCCTCTATCGCCGCTTCGTCGATCGCTCCGGGGTGCAGCCGCCGATCGAGGCGCGCGCGACGATCTACGACCGCGAGCACAAGGCGGCGATCGGCACGATCGAGGTGACGCAGACCCCCGATCGCTGGCTGCACCTGCGCGACCGTGCGCTCACCCGCATGCTGAACCTCACGCTCGCGACCTCGGCGCTGGCGGTAGTCGCCATGTTCGCTTTCGCCGCCTGGCTGGCGCTGCGGCTGTCGCGGCTGCGCGAGGCGAGCGAGTCGGCGCTGACGCGCACCGGGCTCGATGCGCACTTCCCCGACACCGACTCGCGCGATGAGCTCGGCGATGTCGCGCGCAGCTTCTCCACGCTCCTCGCCAGGCTGAACGAGTACACGAGCTACCTGCGCACGCTCGCCGGCAAGCTCGCACACGAGATACGCACCCCGCTCACCATCGTGCGCTCCTCGCTCGAGAACCTCGAGGCGGAACGGCTGCCGGAAGCCACACGCGCCTATCTCGAGCGCGCCCGCCAGGGGAGCGAGCGGCTCAACGCAATCCTGCTCGCGATGGGCGCCGCGACCCGGGTCGAGGAGGCGATCACTCACGCCGAGCGCAGCCGTTTCGATCTGGTACCGCTCCTGGCCTCGGCGGTGGGGGCCTACCGTGGCGCCTTCCCCGAGCGGCGCTTCGCGAGCGAGCTGCCGGCTGAGCCGGTGCTGCTCGACGGCGCCCCCGATCTCATCGTGCAGATGCTGGATAAGCTCATCGAGAATGCCGTCGATTTCAGCCCGGCGGGGGCGACCATCACGGTGCGCCTGCGGCTCGAGCCCCAGGCCGCCTTCCTGGAGGTCGAGAATCCCGGGCCCCCTCTGCCGGCGGAAGCGCCTGGGCGACTGTTCGAGTCCCTGTGGCAATCCCGTTCGGAGGGCGACAACCGCCCCCATTTCGGCCTCGGGCTCTACATCGTGCGACTTATTGCGGAGTTTCACGGCGGCTCGGCTGCCGCCGGCGACCTCCCCGGCGGTGGGGGCGCTCGCTTCTCCATCCGCCTGCCCCTCTAGGCGACTCCTGTCGGCTCACCGCCACATATCTTTTTTGCTTGGAATCAGTATAATTTATGGACGGAAGCTGCCGTCCCCAAAGCACTTTTAGCTAGTGGGTCGAGGTTGGGCGTGGCAGCGGTGATGCGTACAAACAAAGGAGCCACGAATCTAACAATTAGAAAACCCGGGGATCGACGCGGGCACGGGTGAGACAGCGGCTACCTTTTAGCGGCTGTCAGGAACGATAAAACGCGTGGAGAACCATGCGGGCCTCGCGATAGAAGCCGGAGCTCAGCGCTCCAACGTTTCAGCCGCACGATTAGATGCTCGTGACGACGCGACAACCGGTGGGCCAGTGCCGGAATCAGTTTTGAATCCGGAGTTTCTGACCCCTCGGAGCTAGCTGACAGCGAAGCCACCGGGTCGGTTGATGGGATGATGTATGAAGCCCCGCGCATCATGCGCGGGGCTTTTTTATGTCGGTCGCCAGCCGCCAGCCTGTGCGCGTGGAGGTGTCCGGCGCGCGTTAGTGAACCGAATGCTTCACTAGCTGCTCGGGAGGGCTTCTTTCGGGCCTCAACTCACGATGGTGAACCATTCGCTTCACTAAGGCTCTTTGAGGCCCTCCAGAGGGCCGTAATCCGATGTTTGAACGCAACACTGAAGCGATCGCTTCACTCGCGCTCAGAGGTATATCCGACACGCGCACCCAATCGAAGTGCTGCGCGGCCGCTCAGGCAACCCCAAGGTGGTTGAGGATGCCTCTCGCCGCCTCACGTCCCTCGAACACCGCCGTTACGACGAGATCCGAGCCGCGCACCATGTCCCCGCCCGCAAACACGCGCGGGTTGGTGGTCTGGAACGCATTAGCCTGCCCGGCCGATACGCGCACGCGGCCGTTGTCGTGCAGTCGGATGGCGTGCGAGGCGAGCCACCCGGGCGGGCTCGGCAGAAATCCGAAAGCGATGATCACCGCGTCCGCGGGCACGATCTGCTCGGATCCGGGAATCGGCTGCGGCACGCGCCGCCCACGCGCATCGGGTGCGCCGAGTCGCGTCTCGATGAGCTTGACGCCCTCGACGCGCGCTCCCCCCACGATCTCGATCGGCTGGCGGTTGAAGAGGAACTCGACGCCCTCCTCGCGGCTGTTGCGGTAGTCGCGCCGCGAGCCCGGCATGTTGTTCTCGTCGCGCCGGTAGGTGCAGGTGACCGACTCCGCGCCCTGCCGCACGGCGGTGCGGTTGCAGTCCATCGCGGTGTCACCGCCCCCCAGCACGACGACGCGCTTGCCGGCCATGCTCACGAGCTCATGGGCCGCGCCCTCGAGAGCGAGCTCATGGCGGATGTTGGAGATGAGATAGGGCAGCGCCTCGTGCACCCCGGAGAGCTCTTCGCCCGGGAAGCCGCCCTTCACCGGCGCGTAGGTTCCCATGCCGAGAAACACCGCGTCGTATTCTGCGAGCAGCTGCTCGAAGGCAACATCCGCGCCCACCTCGCAGCGCAGGCGAAACTCGACGCCCATCCCCTCCATGATCTCGCGACGCTTCTCCACCACCTCTTTCTCGAGCTTGAAAGGTGGAATACCGAAGGTGAGCAGGCCGCCGATGCGCGGGTGCCGATCGAACACCACCGGCTTCACGCCATTGCGCACCAGGATATCGGCGCACGCGAGCCCTGCAGGTCCCGCGCCCACGACGGCGACGCGCTTGTCCGTCGTGCGCACATGCGTCATGTCGGGCTTCCAGCCGCGCTTCAGAGCCTCGTCGGTGATGTATTTCTCGATGGAGCCGATGGTGACCGCGCCCAGGCCGTCGTTCAGCGTGCAGGCGCCCTCGCACAGCCGATCCTGCGGGCAGATGCGCCCGCACACCTCGGGAAGCGAGTTGGTCTTGTGCGAGAGCTCGGCCGCCTCGAAGAGATTTCCCTCCTCGACGAGCTTGAGCCAGTTGGGGATGTAGTTATGGACCGGGCACTTCCATTCGCAGAAAGGATTGCCGCAGGCGAGGCAGCGGCCCGCCTGCTGCGCGGCTCCCTCGGCATCGAAGGGTGCGTAGATCTCGCGGAAGTGCCGCACGCGCGCCTCCACCGCGGTCTTGGCGGGCTCGGCCCGCGGCACATCCAGAAACTGCAGGTTCTTGTCCGGCATGCCCTTAAGCCGCGCGTCGCAGGTTCTCGATCAGCGAGTCGATGGAAGCGGCTTTGGGCTTCACGACCCAGAACTTCGGCAGATAGGTGCGCAGGTCGCCGAGGATCTCCTGCACCCAGGCGCTCTGGGTTTCGGCGCCATGGCGCTCGAGCAGCGCCTCGAGGTGCTGGACGTGGGACTGCATGGCCTCCGGGTGGATGCGCGATATGTCGATGAGCTCGTGGTTGTAGCGGTCGACGAAGTTGCGCTCGAGGTCGAGCACGTAGGCGAAGCCGCCGGTGAAGCCGGCGCCGAAATTGACGCCGGTACGCCCGAGAACGCACACGGCGCCCCCGGTCATGTACTCACAGCAGTGGTCCCCGGCGCCCTCGATCACCGCGACCGCGCCGGAGTTGCGCACCGCGAAACGCTCGCCCGCGACGCCGGCGGCGTAGAGCTCCCCGCCGGTCGCGCCGTAAAGGCAGGTGTTTCCCATGATCACGGTCTCACGGGAGCTGAAGCGCGCCTGCCGCGCGTGCCGCAGCACGATGCGCCCCGCCGCCATGCCCTTGCCGACGTAATCGTTGGCATCGCCCTCGAGGTAGAGATGCAGACCTCCCGCGTTCCACACGCCGAAGCTCTGTCCGGCGTTGCCGGTGAAGCGCACCACCAGCGGCGACTCCTGCATTCCGTAGTTGCCCCAGCGTCGGGCGATCTCCCCGGATACGCGCGCCCCGATCGAGCGGTTGAAGTTGCTGAGCTCGTAAGCCCACTCCCCGCCCGACTTCGCCTCGATCGCCGGCAGCATCTCACGCACCATGCGCTCGGCAAGCTCGCCCTTGTCGAAGGGCGCATTCGACTCCGTGCTGCAGTACTGCGGCGCATCGCGCTTGAGTCCCGCCGTCGAGAGGATGGGTCTCAGGTTCAGCTTGCGCTGGCGCGGCGTTGCGCCCGGCAGCACCTCGAGATACTCGGTGCGACCGATGACCTCGGCAAGCGACCGGGCACCGAGCGAGGCCAGGATCCCGCGCACCTCCTCGGCCACGAAACGGAAGTAGCGGATCACCATTTCGGGGAGACCCGTGAAGTACTTCGTGCGCAGCACCTGGTGCTGGGTGGCGACCCCGGTTGCGCAGTTGTTGAGGTGGCAGATGCGCAGGTACTTGCACCCCAGAGCCACCATGGGCGCCGTGCCGAAGCCAAAACTCTCCGCGCCGATGATCGCCGCCTTGACGACGTCGAGCCCCGTCTTCAGGCCCCCGTCGGTCTGCAGGCGCACCCGGTGGCGCAGGCCGTTGGCGCGCAGCGTCTGGTGCGTCTCCGCGAGTCCGAGCTCCCAGGGAGTACCGGCGTACTTGATGGAGGAGAGCGGACTCGCACCGGTGCCGCCGTCGTAGCCGGAGACGGTGATGAGATCTGCGTACGCCTTGGCGACGCCGGCGGCGACGGTGCCGACTCCGGGCTCGGCGACCAGCTTCACGGAAACCAGAGCGGCGGGGTTCACCTGCTTGAGATCGAAGATGAGCTGCGCCAGGTCCTCGATGGAGTAGATGTCGTGGTGGGGGGGCGGCGAGATCAGGCCCACGCCGGGACGCGCGAAGCGCAGGGCAGCGATCATGTCGTTGACCTTGTGCCCGGGGAGCTGCCCGCCTTCGCCCGGCTTCGCCCCCTGCGCGATCTTGATCTGCAGGACTTCGGCGTGGACCAGGTACTCGGGAGTCACGCCGAAGCGGCCCGAGGCCACCTGCTTGATCTTGGAGTTCTTCTCGCTGCGGTAGCGCGCCGGGTCTTCGCCCCCTTCTCCGGAGTTGGAGCGGGCACCCAGGCGGTTCATGGCGATGGCAAGCGCCTCGTGCGCCTCGGGCGAAAGCGCGCCGAGAGACATGCCGGCGCTGTCGAAGCGCGCGAGAATCGCCTCCGCGGGCTCGACTTCCGCGAGCGCGATCGGCGCGCCCTGCGGCCTGAGCGCCAGGAGATCGCGGAACGTGGCGGCCGGCCGCTCATTCACGAGCTGCGCAAACTGCCGGTAGTGCGCGGCATCGCCCGAGGCCACTGCCGCCTGCAGCGCGGCAATCACGTCGGGGTTGTACATGTGGTACTCGCCGCCATGCACGTACTTCAGCAGCCCCCCCTGGGCCAGCGACTCCCGCGGGTTCCAGGCACGCGCGGCGAGCGCCAGCGCATCGCTCTCGAGATCGGCGAAGTCGGCGCCTGCCACGCGGCTCTCGGTGCCGGTGAAGCACAGCGCCACCACTTCGTCCGCGAGCCCGACGATCTCGAAGAGCTGCGAGCTGCGGTAGCTCGCGATGGTCGAGATGCCCATCTTCGACATGATCTTGAAGAGGCCCTTGCGCAGCCCCGCGCGGTAGCTGCGTCCGAGCTCGAGGCGCGCCGCGAAGTCGAGCTTGACGCGACCGCGGCGCATCATCTCGAACAGCACCTGGTAGGCCATGTAAGGGTAGACCGCGGTCGCCCCGTAGCCGATGAGACAGGCGAAGTGGTGCGGCTCGCGTGCGGTTCCGGTCTCGACCAGCAGGTTGCACTTGCAGCGCAGGCCCAGCTTCACCAGGTGCTGGTGCACCGCGCCGGTGACGAGCAGCGCGTGCGCGGGCACGCGGCCTTTGACCAGATAGCGGTCCGAAAGCAGCAGCACCAGCTTGCCCCCGCGCACCGCGCTCTCGGCCTGGGCGCACAGGCGCAGGATCGCGCGCCTCAGTCCTTCGGCGGGCTCGTATTGCAGGTCGAGGAACTCGTGGCTGACCTCCTCGAGGGCGAGGATCTGGCGCAGCTTTCTCTGCGAGAGGATGGGCGAGCCGAGCACTATCTGGCGGGCGTGCTCGGGAGCGGGCACGAAGATGTTGCACTCGGGCCCTATCTGGGTCTGCAGCGACATCACCACCGTCTCGCGCAGCGGATCGATGGGCGGGTTGGTGACCTGCGCGAACTGCTGGCGGAAGTAGTCGTAGAGCGGACGCACCTGGTGCGACAGCACCGGCATCGGCGTGTCATCTCCCATCGAGCCCACCGCTTCGCTCTCGTCCACCGCCAGCACGCGGATGATGTCGTCGCGCTCCTCCTGCGTGACGTTGAACATCTTCTGGTACAGCGTAAGCGTCGGGCGATCCATCGGCTCGGCCGCGAGGCGCGCGTCCACCAGGTCGCTCTCGAGGTAGCGCACCCCCGCTCTCAGCCAGCTCTTGTAGGGATGTCGTGCCTTGAGCCGCTGATCGATGTCCTGCGAGCCGAGGAGCGAGCCGCTCTCGAGATCGAGTGCGATCATGTCACCCGGCCCGAGCTTGCCCTTGCGCACCACGTCCTCTTCCCTGTAATCCCACACCCCAGTCTCGGAGGCGATGGTGAGACGGCGGTCGCGAGTGATGCAAAAGCGCGCCGGACGCAGTCCGTTGCGGTCGAGTGTGCAGACGGCGTAGCGCCCGTCGGTGAGGACCACCCCCGCTGGCCCGTCCCAGGGCTCCATGTGCACCGAGTAGTACTCGTAGAAGGCGCGCAGCTCGGGGTCGATGGTGTCGAGCCCGTGCCAGGCCGGGGGGATCAGCAGCCGCATGGCGTGCAGCGGATCGAGGCCCCCCATGAGGAGAACCTCGAGCATGTTGTCGAGGCTCTGCGAGTCGGAGCCCTCGAGCGAGACGAGCGGCAGCACCTCCTGGAGGTGAGGCAGGAGCGGGGAGCGCAGCAGCGGGCCACGCGCCGTCGCCCAGTTGCGATTGCCCTGAATGGTGTTGATCTCGCCGTTGTGAGCGAGGTAGCGGTACGGGTGCGCGAGGCGCCATTGCGGCAGCGTGTTGGTCGAGAAGCGCTGGTGGAACACGACCACCGAGGCTTCGAGCCGCGGGTCATCGAGGTCGGGATAGAACTCGGTGAGGTGCTGCGGCATCACCATGCCCTTGTAGACGAGGGTGCTCGCCGACAGGCTCGGGACGTAGAACGCCGGGTCGGACGCGAGGCCTTTCTCCGCCAGCCGCCGCGCCATGAACAGGCGCCGGTTGAAGGCCGCCTCGTCGACCGCCGCCTGGCAGTTGACGAACAGCTGCTCGATCGTGGGCAGCGTCTTCAGCGCATCAAGGCCGCAGGCTTCGCGGTTGACCCGCACCCGCCGCCAGCCCGCGACTTCGAGCCCCTGGCGCTTGAGCTCGGTGGCGAGCACCACACGCGCCTCGCCGGCAGCCTGCGCATCGGGCGACAGGAAGACGAGACCCGAGGCGAAGCGGGGGCTCAGGTGAATCCCGGTCTCGGCGGCGATTGCCCGCAGGAACGACTCCGGCTTCTTCAGCAGCAGTCCGCAGCCATCCCCGGTCTTGCCGTCCTCCGCGATCGCTCCGCGGTGAGTGAGGCGGTTGAGCGAGGTGATGGCGGTGCGCACCAGTGCATGGCTCGGGGCGTCGTCGAGGCTGGCGATCAGGCCGAAGCCGCAGCTGTCGCGCTCGTAGGCGCTCTTGCAGAGGGAAGGTGACGGCGCATCCATAGTGAGGTTCCCGCAGGTTTCAGTCGTGGCAGGCCAGCCCGCCGCGCGGACCCCGGGGAGTCCGCCGCGGTGAGGGCCACCGGCAATTCTTGCGTTGAGGGAGAGCAGCCGGAGCCGGACGGTGGGCTTTCAGGCCGCGGCCCGTCGGTCGACTGTCTTACACCGTCACTATGCGTTCGATAATACCGGCCTCGAAGGCTCTTGCAAGCGCAGAACCGCCGCGTGCCACCCCTGGGCCTGGCTGGCCTCGAGGATATATTTTAGCTAAAATAGCCAATATGAACAAACAAGTTTCGGCCAGTGACGCCAAGAACAATTTCGGCGGCCTGCTCGACGACGTCGCAGCGCTCGGTCGCGTCGAAATCCTCAAGCACGGCAGACTGGTCGCCGTGATGCTCTCGCCGCGTGCCCTTGCGGATGCGCTCGCGGGCGCCGCCCCGAGCCCGGGTGGCCGCTGGGGGGAGCGGCACATGATCGCGCCGGAACGCGCGGCCGCCGCACGCATCGTGCGCCCCTCGAAGGGATTCGATGAGGAGTGAGCGCCAGGTCGAGGCTCCGTTGGCGCCTGCCGAGGTGACTCGCATCCTCGGCATCTGCTCTCCCGAGGGTCTGCTGGTGGGTGGCCAGGCGCTGGCCTTCTGGGCCGACCACTACCGGGTGAGGCGTCCGCCGGACCTCGAGTCCGGCGTCACGGCAGATGCCGACTTCATCGGAGACTCCGAGCTCGCCAAACGGCTTGGCAAGCAGCTGGGCTGGACCACATGGATTCCGGCTCTCGATGACGCCACGCCGCAAACCGGCAAGGTGACGCGCCGTCTCAGAAACGGCACGGTGAAGCAGGTGGATTTTCTTTCCGGAGTGGTCGGCCTCACGACCAAGGACCTCATCCGCCGGGCAGTCGGGGTCGACGTGCCGGGCGCGGGAGCTCTGCGGGTCATCCATCCGATCGACGTGCTCGACAGCCGCATCCAGAATCTCCACGCGCTGCCGGAGAAGCGCAACAAGATCGGGGTTGCCCAGGCGGCTCTGGCTCTCGATGTCGCCCGCGCCTGCATCCGGGACACGATCACCGGGTCAGGTGAGCGTGCCGCGCTCAAGCTCCTCGAGCGCGTCGCGGACATTGCCGCCGAGACCGCGGCGGTGCGGGTGTACCTCCTTTACGGGATCGATCCCCTGACGGCAGTGCCCCTCGAGGACTTCCGCACCACTTCGGCGCTTCACAAGGTGCGCTGGCCGCAGGTCGTGGCCGCGGTGAGTGCGAAGCGGGAAGCGCTGCGTCGCCTGACCGCCAGGGGAGCGAAGGCCACGGAGTAAACCTCTTGCATCGCGCGCCACGCTGCTCCAACATTCGCGCCGCCGCAATTTGCAGCGGCGAGCGAGGTGTTGGCACGCAATGAAGCAGCGCAAAGTGTCGACTGACAGCGACCGCAGAGCCCCGCTTCTCCGTCTCAATGAGTATCTCGAGAGAAATTTTCCCGACTTTTTCGCGGAAGCGCGTTTTCAGGTCGGGGACGACGCCTACTTTCTCTACGCCCGCTTCGGGCAGTATCTGGCACGCATCATCGAGCAGAACCGCGCACCGGGTAAGGTGATAAACCGCGGCTTCACGGTGCTGAACCGTATGGCACGCGCGTCGGCTCGCTCCCCGAGCATCCGCCAGATCCTGGTCTCGGGGCCTCTCGAGTACATCGTCGATGCCCCGAAGGCGCGGGCGCTGGCTCTCAAGCGCCTCTCCCCGGAGGCGCAGGGGTACCTCGAGAGCCTGTGCGAGTGACCTAAGGCGGTTCTTGGGCCGTCAGAGTCACCTTCACGATCTGCATCCTGCGCACGACCGTGAGCTCGAGGTCGGTCCCCGGCGGCACCCGCGAGAGCTGACGGTGCAGGGCGTCGACCCCGTCGACCGCTTTGCCATCCACCGCCACGATCAGATCCCCGGGGTGCAGGTCCGAGCTGAACGCCGGACCCTCGCTCTCCCGGCTGAGTATCTCGACGGCCCGCGAGGCGCCCAGGTCCAGGGCGCGCACCAGCCGCAGGTCGAGCGGCCGGTCGCGCGCTGCGATGCCGAGCCAGGCGCGCCGCACCCTTCCGGCGGTGAGGATCTCCGTCAGCACCCATTGGGCGGTCGCAGCCGGAACCGCAAAGCCGATGCCCTGCGCCTGAGGAATGATCGCGGTGTTGATGCCCGTGACGGCCCCGTGCGCATCGACCAGCGGCCCTCCCGAATTTCCCGGGTTGAGCGCCGCAGTGTGCTGCACGATCCCCTCGATCAGCCGCCCCTGGCGGCTGCGCAGCGAGCGCCCCAACGCGCTCACCACGCCGGCCGACACCGTCGACTCGAAGCCGTAGGGATTTCCGACCGCCACCACCAGCTGCCCCGGCCGCAGCCGCCGTGAGGGTGCGAGCTGCGCGTAAGGGAGGGCGGCCGCCTGGGCGCGCAGCACCGCGAGGTCGGTCGCCGGATCGCGCCCGGCGACCACCGCGGGCACGCTGCGCCCGTCGACGAACGAGACGCGCGCGTGCGTGACGCGCTGCACGACGTGCTCGTTGGTGAGGAGGTAGCCGTCGGGTGTGACGACGACTCCGGAGCCTGCGCCGCCGCGGGCCCGCGCGGCTTCCTCGGCGCCGCCGGTATAGACGCTCACCACCGCCGCTCCCACCTGGTCCACGGCACCGACCACGGCCGCGGAATAGGCATCGAGTGCCTCATCGAGCATGAGGCGAGGCATGGGGACCTGCCGCGCCAAACTCAAGCCCGGTGGTGAAGGATTCCTGCGAGAATCGGTCGCTCCATGATATCGCTCGCCGAAACGGCCACCCTGCTCGCGGCCGCCGTGATCGCGGTGGCCCTGTTCAGGTTTCTGCGCCTCTCCTCGATCCTCGGTTACGTTGCGGCCGGTCTCGCCATAGGTCCGTGGGGTCTCGATCTCATCGGCGGCGATGTCGAGCGCATCAGGCAGGTGTCGGAGTTCGGGGTCGTGCTGCTGCTCTTCATCATCGGCCTGGAGCTGCAGCCGACGCGGCTGTGGGTGATGCGGCGCACCGTGTTCGGGCTGGGCGCGGCACAGGTGGTTGCCTGCGCCGTGCTGCTGGGGAGTGCCGCCTATGGGCTCGGGCTCGCGCCAATTGCCGCCGGCATCGTAGGTTTCGGACTGTCGCTGTCCTCGACCCCGCTGGTGTTGCAGCTGCTCGCCGAGCGCGGACAGCTGCGCACCCCGCACGGCCGCGCGGCCTTCGGAATCCTTCTCTTCCAGGACCTCGCCGTTCTCCCGCTGCTCGCCGTGCTGCCGCTCCTGTCCCCGGGCGCCGCGCATTCGGCAGGAGGCCCGTGGTGGGAGGGGCTGCTCAAGCTCCTGGTCGTGGTGGTGGTGGTCATCATCGGCGGCGGGAGACTCCTGCTGCGACCGGCGCTGCGCATCGTGGCGCGAGTTCAGGTGACGGAGGTCTTTACCGCCGCCGCGCTCCTGACCGTGATCGCCACGACGCTGCTCGCCAATTGGGTGGGACTCTCGGCATCCCTCGGCGCATTCCTCGCGGGCGTCCTGCTCGCCGACAGCGAGTTCCGCCACGAGCTCGAGGCGGACCTCGAGCCCTTCAAGGGGCTGCTGCTCGGACTCTTCTTCGTCTGCGTCGGCATGTCGGCCAATCTCGGGCTGCTGAGATCCGCGCCCCTGCTGCTGCTCGCCGTCACCGCAGGCTTCATCGTCGTCAAGATCCTTGCGGTCACCGCCCTGGCGCACCTCACCCGCTGCCGCGGCCAGGAGGCCTGGCGGCTCGGCTTCACACTGCCGGCGGGCGGTGAGTTCGCCTTCGTGCTGTTCACGCTCGCGGCGCGCCAGCGCATCATCGGCGCCGCCACCGCCGATCTGCTGATCCTCGCGGTGACGCTCTCGATGATGCTGGGACCGGTGCTGCTGATCGCCCGGGAGATGATCGGCGATCGCTGGTTGCGAAGCCCGGCGGCTCCCTTCGATGCGATCGACGAACGGGAGAATGCCGTCATCATTGCCGGCTTCGGCCGCTTCGGACAGATCGTGGCGCGCGTGCTGCGCCTGAGAAAGGTGCGCTTCACCGCCCTCGACAACAGCCAGACGCACGTCGACTTCGTACGGCGCTTCGGCAACAAGGTGTACTACGGGGATGCCTCGCGGCTCGACCTGCTGCGCGCCGCGGGAGCCGCCGAAGCGCGGGTGCTGGTGCTCGCGCTCGACGACGTCGACGCTTCGGTGCGCACCGCCGTGCTGGCGCGCGAGCAGTTTCCGCACCTCAAGGTCTACGCCCGCGCCCGCAACCGCCAGCATGCCTTCGCGCTCATGGACGCCGGCGTCACCGTGATCGTGCGCGAGACCTACGCCTCGAGCCTGGAGATGGCAGGCAGGGTCCTCGAGGGGCTCGGCACGACGAGCGCCGCGGCGCGTGAGACGGTACGCCGGTTCCGCGAGCACGATGAGGTGACCCTCGCCGCGCAGTACCGGGTCAAGGAGGACGAGAACAAGTTCCTCGCCACCACGCGCGAGGCCGCGCAGCAGCTCGAGAAGCTCTTCGAGGCCGACGAGAGCACGTCGGGCTGAAGCTGAAGTGGACGAGGCACGTGCGGTGCGGGAGTTCTGGTTCGGCGCTGGCTCGCCCACCGCGGCGGCGCTCGCGGCACGCGCGGAACTCTGGTTCGGCGCCGGAGGCCGGCGGCACGACGAGGAGATCCGCGAGCGCTTCGGCGCGCTGTACGAGCGGGCCGCGCGCGGCGAGCTTGCGGGCTGGGCCGGCGGCCCGCGCCGGCGCCTGAGCCTCATCCTTCTGCTCGATCAGTTCCCCCGCAACATGTTCCGGGGCAGCGCACGCGCCTTCGCGACCGACTCGCAGGCGCTCGCTCTCACGCTCACCGGAATGCAGTCGGCCGCCGACGCCGCGCTCGATGCACCGGAGCGCCTGTTCTTCTACATGCCGCTGCAGCATGCCGAGAACCGCGAAGCGCAGGATGAGTCGCTCGCGGCCTATCGCCGGCTGCTGGCCGAGGCCCCGCCCGTCCTGCAGGGGCTGTGCGCAGACTCCCTGCGCCATGCGGAATCGCATCGCGCGATCGTCGAGCGCTTCGGCCGCTTCCCCCACCGCAACGCGGCCCTGGGTCGCGTGAGCACGGCGGAGGAGGAGCAGTGGCTCGCGCAGAGCGGGGAAAGCTTCGGCCAGTAAGCGCGGCGGCGCGCTAGGCGCCGTGGGCCTGCCTGAGCGCCGTCACTTCGATCTCGATGCGCATGCGCGGATCGAGAAGCTGCGCCGAGATCATGGTCGCCGCCGGGCGCACTTCGCCGAAGAAGCGGCGCAGCACCGGCCAGCAGGCGGGAAAGTCCTTGGCATCCGGGAGGATGTAGGTGACGCGCACGACGTCCGCGAGGCTCGCCCCGGCCTGCCGCAGCGCCGCCGCAATATTCTTCAGGCACTGCTCGGCCTGGGCCTCGACGCCATCGGCGATGGTCATCGTCGAGTAGTCGAAGCCGGTGGTGCCCGAAACGAAGACCCAGTCGCCCTGCACTACCGCGCGCGAGTAGCCGATCTCGCGCTCGAACGAGGAGCCTGAGCTGATGAGCGTACGCTTCACGGCCTTGGCCTCAGCGCTGCTCGGTCAGCAGCCGCTCGAGCCGGCGGACCTGCCGCTCGAGCGCGCGCTGCGATTCGAGCAGCTCGACGGCGAGCGCCGCGCCGCTCACATTGACTCCGAGGTCGCGCATCAGCCGCCCGACGACGCGCAGCCGCGGGAGCGCGGCCGCGGGGAACTGCCACTCGAGCGGGGTGCTGCCGCGCGGCGCAAGGAGCCCGAGCTCGGCGAGCTCACGCACCTCGGTGACATCGATCCGGCACAGTCGGCAGATCTCGGTGACCGTGATCCACTGGCTCTCCCCGATCACCTCGCCGCTGATCACACGGGTCATCTCGCTCATGTCTCACCCCGGAAAATCGGCGCGCGGGTTGAAGCTCAGGTCGCCGCGCATCTTTTCGTAGAGCGCCTTCGCCTGCGGCGAGTTCGCCGGTGGCAGCACCACTTTCAGCTGCACGTACTCATCGCCTGGCGGCTGGCCGGGAAGCCCGCGCGCGCGCAGGCGCAGCCTCTGGCCCGACTGAGCGCCGGCGGGAATGTGCATGTCGACCGCACCGCCGAGCGTCGGCACCGTCACCGCGGCTCCGAGAGCGGCTTCCCACGGGGCCACCGGGAGCGTGAGAGTGACGTCGCGCCCATCGAGCTGATAGAGCGGGTGCGGCAGGATGTGGGCCTCGAGGTAGAGGTCGCCCGCACGGCCGCCCTCCGTGCCGGGCTCCCCCTGCCCGGCGAGGCGAATCAGCTGACCCTCGCTCACGCCTGGAGGAATCGTCACGCGCACGGTGTGAGTGCGCACCTCCAGGGCGCCTTCGGAGTTGAGCTCCGGGCGCTTGAGCTCGAGCGTCGAGGTCGCACCGTGGAATGCCTGCTCGAGCGTCAGGTCCACGCGGGCGTGATGATCGCGGCCGCCGTGGCGGCCGGCTGCGCGAAACGGCGAGCCGCCGCCAAAGAGCGAGGAGAAAAAGTCGCTATAAGTCTCTTCCTCGAAGGCGCCGTGCTCGGCGCCGGCAGCGGCGCGCCTCGATCCCTGGCGGCGGCGGGCGCCACCGGGGGGCGCGCCCCCGAACTCGAAGCCGCTGCCCCAATCCGGCGGCGGCCGGAACTGCTGGCCTGACTTCCACTCGCTCCCGAGCTGATCGTAGGCGGCGCGCTTCTCCGGGTCCTTCAGCACCTCGTACGCCTCCTGCACTTCCTTGAAGCGTGCCTCGGCGTCGGGCTCCTTGCTCACGTCGGGGTGGAACTTGCGAGCCAGGCGTCGGTAAGCGGTCTTGATCTCCTCGGCCGCCGCGGTCCGCTGCACACCCAGAATCTTGTAATAGTCCCGGTACTCCATGAGAGGACTTTAATTGCGGCGTCCGGGGCGCGTCTCAACCGGCCGAAAAAAAAGCGCCGCGAGCGGGGGAAGTCGCATCGCGGCGCGCAGAGGCGAACACGGGGAAGTTGTTCGCAACTTAGGTCACGGCCACGCACAAAGGGCGCGTCCGTCGAACCTCGCGGCGATCATCCGATTCGCCGCACTCCGATAGGAGCAAAGCCCGTGCCAGAGATGAGAGTCTATATAAAACAGTGACTTATCTATGTCTGCGGCTCTTGCCGCTATTGACAAAAATTGTCACTTTGGACGGAACCGAACAGAGTCTGTCAGCGCGGCACCACCGGTACGCAAGGCTGCGACTGTGCCTTGAGAGAGTCACAGATCGCGCGCGCCTGCTGCTCCCCGGAGGCACCGGCCTGCAGCCGGTAGAGCTGGCCCGCCGAGCTGCCGCCCGGGACGACCTGCGGGGATAGCCCGG
Source organism: Steroidobacteraceae bacterium (assembly GCA_035632655.1). Lineage (GTDB taxonomy): Bacteria > Pseudomonadota > Gammaproteobacteria > Steroidobacterales > Steroidobacteraceae > 13-2-20CM-66-19. The sequence goes on from DASQGK010000008.1 coordinate 37,429, forward strand.
AGAGCTGCGAGCTGAACCGGCTCTGCAGCCTCTGCCACTCCCGATCGGCACTCGCCTGCGTCCCGAAGGCGCCGAGCTGTACGGCGTACCGGCCGCGGGCTGCGCCCGAAGTCCCGGCATTGGCCGGCAGCGGGGCGGCGGCATTCGGGTGTGGCGCACTCGCGAGCCGCAGGATATTCACCCCGCTCGGGCGCGAAGCGGTCTGGCCGGGGGCTTGCGGCTGCATGCGGGGAATCGAGCCGAGCGCAAAACTCTCCATGCGGATGCGCGCCTCCTGGGCCCAGCGGCCGTCCGGGTGTGCCGAGAGGAATCCGCGGTAGGCATCCGATGTGCCGAGCCGCATCGCCTGGGTCCAGTCCCGTTCCTCGGCGAATTCCCCGAGCCGTTCGCGGGCCTTGGTCGCGAGCTCGCTGCCCTGGTGTTGATCCAGGAAATGCTGGTAGGCCTCGCTGGTTCCGGCGGCCTCCGCCGAACGCCAGTCCTGCTGCTCGGCGCTGCAGGCCGCGAGTCCCGCCAATACCACGCAAAGCGCGGTTTTGCCTGCACGGAATGTGATCATGGTCGGCATCCTTCCCTTCGTACCCCCTTATTATGAGCCTGCATGGGTGAGGACACACAGCGGCGCCGGATGCTCGACCAGCTCGGCGATTCACCGACCTTCGTCGCTCCGGGAACCCGCTTCACGGGCGACCTCGAGACTTCAGGCCCCCTGGTGGTCTGTGGCGCGGTGCGTGGCGACGGGCGCATCGGCGGGGCACTCAGCATGTCGGCCGGCTCCGAATGGCACGGCGAGGTGCATGCGCAGGCGGCCGTCATCGCCGGGCGTGTCTCGGGCCGGCTGGTGGTCGATGAGCGGCTCGAGGTGGGCGCGAGCGCCGTGATCCAGGCCGACGTCGTCGCCCGCACTATCGCCATCGCCCGGGGCGCCGTCATCGAGGGGGCCATCACCGTGACGAGTGGCCAGCCCGTCATGCGCTTCGACGAGAAGCGGCTCGCCCGAACCGCTTAAGCTTCCTCAAGATCCGCGAGAATCCGCCGCTCCGCCCAGGTCAGCCCGTCGAGCCGCTCGATGAAGCCGCAGTGCCCGCCGTGGCGGGTCACGGTCACCGACAGGGATCTGGGCCGCGCCAGTCGGCCCAGGGCACCGGCGGGAATCATCGGATCGTCGAGTGCGGTGATGATGTGCGCGGGCACCTCGAGGCCCGCCAGCCGTTGGCCGGTGATCGCATAGCCGTCGAGATACTCCTCGAGGCTCGAAAACTCCGAGTGCCGGACCACCAGCGCCGCGGTCATTCCCCGCAGTCCGCCCAGGCGCCCCACGTCGGAAAAATCGTAATGCTGCGGCCAGGCCGCCTGCTTCTTGCGCAGCGAGCGTGTCCACTTGCGCACGAAGTAATACTGGTAGCCGGCGATGGCGCTCTCGAGAGCGAGCAGCGTCTCGGACGGCTCGAGCACCGGTGAGATGGCGATCACGCGCCGGATGCTGAGCGCTGCTTCCCGGGCGCGTGCCGCCACGCGCAGCATGAAGTTGCCCCCCAGTGAGAAGCCCAGCAGCTCGAGCGGCTTGCCGGGAAATTCCCGATTCAAAGCGGCGACCGCCCCGACCACCTCCGGCAGCCGGCAGCTGTGGAACAGCTCGCGGTTGAGATGATGGGTCTCGCCGTGGTCGCGCAGGTTGAGCCGCACCACGTCGAACCCCCGCGCGAACAGCAGCTGCGCGAGCGACAGCACGTAGAGCGATTCGGCGCTTCCCTCCCAGCCGTGGAGCACCACCGCCACGCGGCCGTTGCCCGCCGGCGGCGTCGACACGAAGCACTGCAGCCGAACGCCGGCGCCGCAATCGAGCAGCAGCTCGCGCTGCGCGGCAATGAGCGGCGCCGCGCGCCGCACGATCGGGCCGCGGCGTACGAAGGTGCTGGCGAGGATCGACTGCAGGTGCGGGCTGCGCAGCCACAGCGGCGGCCGGAACTCACCTGATACCGGGCTTTCCACGGACGGACCGCTCAGGCCGCCGCGCGGGCGCCTGCGGGCGCGGCGCGCAGCTGCGCGTAGAGCTCGGCGAGGCGCCGCGCCATCTCGGCGGACGACCAGGTGCGGGCATGGGCCCGGCCGCGCCGCGCGAGCTCCGCTCTGAGCCCCGGGTCCCCGAGCACACGCACCACCGCGGCCGCGAACGCCTGTCTTTCCTCGGGCACGACCAGCGCGCCGCTCTCGGGCGTGAGGATCGAGCGGGCGCCGAGCTCGGCGGTGGAGACGACCGGCGCGCCCTGCGCCATCGCCTCGAGCAGCACCAGCCCCTGCGTCTCGGTGCGCGAGGCGAACACGAACGCATCCGCAGCGGCGTAGCAGTCGAGGAGCTCCGTATCGCGATCGAGGTAGCCGACGAAACGCACCCGCTCGCGCAGGCTCAGCGCTGCGACCTGCGCCTCGAGCGCGGGCCGGGCGGGCCCCTCGCCCGCAACGACGAGAGTCGCGGCCGGCATGGCGCGCACGACCTCGCGGAACATGTCGATGAGGAACCCGATGTTCTTCTCGTGTGCGACTCGCCCGATGTAAATGGCGAGCGGCACATCGGGCGCAACTCCCGTGCATGCGCGGAAGGCGGCCCCGTCGCCCTGGCGGAAGCGGCCGGCCGGAACCCCGGTCGGCAGCACGTGAATGGGCGTCGCGACACCGTACTCGAGCAGCACCGCACGCATCGGCTCGGACGGCGCGATCAGCGCCTGCACGTCGCGGCATTGCGAGCGGGTGAAGCTGCGGGCGAGGACGCGCCCGAGTCGCCGCGGCAGCATCGGCAAATAGTGATGCAGGTAGTCCTCGAAGAAGGTGTGGTAGGTCGCGATGCACGGCAGCTTCGCACGGCGGGCGAACCGCACCCCGGCGTAGTGCGCGGTGAAGGGCGTGTGGATGTGCACCAGGTCGAAGCCGGCGGTTCTGTGTCGCTCGAGCGCGCCGTTGAGCGCACGCCAGCGCATGCGGCGGTCCTCCGGGTCCCCGGGTACGCCCGCTGCGGGGACGCGCAGCACCCCTGGCTCCTCCGCCGCGGACGTCGGCTGGTCCGGTGCGTAATGGGGCGCTACCAGGTGCGTATCGACCCCGTGGTTCGCGAGGTCCTCGCGGAAGGTGCGGATGGAAGTCGAGACGCCGTTGACGCGCGGGAAGTAGACGTCGGAGACGAAAAGAACACGCACGCTATGAGGCTGCGCGCCAGCGGCGCGCCGTCATCGGCACAGGCATACGCGCAATTCTAAGCCAGAGACGTGCCGAGTTCCGCGAGCGCGGCGCCGATCGCCGCCCCCGCCAGCACGTCGGAGGGGTAGTGCAGCCCGAGCGCTACGCGTGAGGCGGCGATGACAGCGGCGAGCGGCACCACCACCCAGCCGAGCTCGGGGAAGTGCGCCGTCAGCTGCCAGGCGAAGGAAACGGCGTGCAGCGTGTGGCCGGAGGGGAAGCTGTAACGGTCGAGCGGCGCGCCCCGAAGATCGATCGCGGCGTGGGTGATGAAGGGGCGCTCGCGCACGAACACACGTTTGAGCAGGGTGTAGAGCACGACCCCGAGCGCTCCCGTGAGTGCCATGACGATCGCAGGCCTCAAAGCCGCCGCCCCATAGATGAGCGGCAGCAGTACGATCAGCAGGTACCACACGACGCCATCGCCGAGTCGGCTCGCGATCCGGAACACTTGCCGCGGCAGGGCGAGCGAGGATCCGCGGTTGAGCGCGCGGCAAAGGCCGTACTCGGCCGCATCGATCCGGGCCATCAGGGCATTGAGTCCGGGCGCTTTCATACGCCGTGCAGTCTCGCGCTGCAGTGCGTCAAAACGGTGACAGGCCTGTGTAAGTTTTGTTGCTACAAGGGCTTATGTCGCCTGAAGGCGCGCGAGCAATGCCGCCGTGAAGCGCTCCGCGGAGCCCGCGGCGAAGGAGAAGTACATCGACGGCTCGGCCAGCTCGAGCTCCAGCAGCCGCGGCGCGCCCTGGGCGTCGCGCAGCAGATCGACGCGCGCGTAGAGCAGCCTCTGATGAGGCACCGCCGCGAGAATCTGCCCCGCGGCCGCAAGCTCATCCGCACCGGGTAAGCGCGGCTCGATCGTCTCCGGTGCAAAGAGGCCGGCGGTGGAGGGCGCACCCGAGGGCAGCAGCGCTCCCTTGCGGATCGCGTGGCTGAAGCGTCCGTCGATGTACATGAGGGCGGTCTCGCCGTCGCTGTCGACGCGCTCGAGGTACGGCTGCAGCATGACGCTGCGCCTTGCGGCGAGCAGGGGGCGGATGTGCTCGAGGATCTCCTCCCGCTCGCTGCGCGCGTGACGCCGGGCATCGCGCGAGCCCGCCCCTATCGCGGGCTTGACCACGATCTCGCGGCAGGGGTCCTGCGAGAGGAGCTCGTCCAGAGCCGTGCCGGGATCGGTGCCGGGCTCGACGTAGCGGGTCGACACCACCGGTGCCCCGGCCCGCGCCAGCTCGCCGAGATAGTGCTTATCCAGCGACCAGCGCACCACCGGCAGCGGATTGAAGAGAGCGGTGGCGGCCGCTACGCGCTCGACCCAGGCGAGGAATTGCGGCAGCCGCTCGTGGTAGTCCCACGCCGAGCGCAGCACCACGGCGTCGAAACCGGCCCAGTCGACGCGCGCATCATCCCAGTCGCTGATTTCGCCGCGGGCGCCGGCGGCGGCGAGGGCCGCGCTGAGCGGCGCCATGTCCTCGTCCAGACCGCGCGCGGCCGGCGCGGTCACGAGCGCGATCCTCACCGTCAATCGCGGATTCCCGAGCCGCGCTCGAGCAGAGTCACCGCGGTCGCGAACAGCGCCGCGGCGGCGAGCACCATGAGGCCGAAAGCGACGCCGACATTGACGTCGGAGGTGCCGAGGAAGCCGAAGCGGAATGCGCTCACCATGTGCAGGATCGGGTTCGCGTAGGAGATACGGCGCGCCCAGTCCGGCAGCAGCGAGATCGAATAGAACACACCGCCGAAATAAGTGAGCGGCCCGAGCACGAAGGTCGGGATCCAGTTCACCTGATCGAAATTCCTGGCGAACAGCGCATTCAGGAATCCGCACAGCGAGAAGATCACCGCGGTGAGGAGCCCCGCGGCGAGGATCACCGCCAGGTGGTGCACGTGCAGGTGCGTGAAGAACAGCGCAACGATCGAGACGGCGAGTCCCACCAGGAGCCCGCGCACCACGCCCCCCGCGGCATAGCCGGCCACGATCACCCAGCTCGGCAGCGGCGAGACCAGCATCTCCTCGACGTGCTTGCCGAACTTGGCGCCGAAGAAGGACGCCACCACGTTGCCGTAGGAGTTGGTGATCACCTGCATCATGATCAGGCCGGGAGCGATGAACTGGCGATAATCGAAACCGTCCATGGCGCCGACGCGCCGCCCGATCAGGCTGCCGAAGATGACGAAGTAGAGGGTCGCCGTGACCACCGGCGGCACGATGGTCTGGCCCCAGATGCGGATGATGCGTCCGTACTCGCGGATGACGATGGTCTTGAAGCCGATCCAGCGCACCACCCCTAAGGGGATCGGCAGGGCCTGCGGCAGGGCCACGCTGCTCATCAGCGGCCCCCGGCCCCGGCACGCGCGGCGGACGGCGGCACGGCCCGCGGTCCGGCGAGCTCGGCGCGCACCGCGGGCTCGTCGGTGCCGCGCCCCTCGACCAGCGCCATGAAGATCTCCTCGAGGCGGTTCACCTTGTTGCGCATCGAGACCACCTCGATGCCTGCCGCCGACAGTCGCTCGAAAATCCCGTTCAGGTTCTCATCCTTCGACACTTCCACCTCGAGGGTGTGATCGTCGATGAGCACCGTGTGGTAGCCCGCAACGGGCGGCGCGGCATCGAGCGGCTCGCGCACGTTGAGCACGAAGGTCTGCACGTGCAGCCGGCGCAGCAGGCTCGACATGCGGTCGCGCTCGACGATCTGGCCGCCGTTGATGATGGCGATGTTGCGGCAGAGCGTTTCGGCTTCCTCGAGATAATGGGTGGTGAGGATGATGGTGGTGCCGCGGGCATTGATCTCGCGCAGGAAATCCCACATCGAGCGGCGGATCTCGATGTCGACCCCCGCGGTGGGCTCATCGAGGATCAGCAGGCGCGGCTCGTGCATCAGGGCGCGCGCGATCATCAGACGCCGCTTCATGCCGCCGGAGAGGCCGCGCGAGTTGCCGCCGCGCTTGTCCCACAGTTGCAGCTGCTTCAGGTACTTCTCGGCGCGCTCGCGCGCCACGGGGCGCGGGATGCCGTAAAAGCCGGCCTGGTTCACCACGATGGTGAACGGCGTCTCCCACATGTTGAAGTTGATCTCCTGCGGAACCACGCCGATGCAGGCCTTGGCCGCTTCGAGCTCGCGGTCGATGTCGTGGCCGAACACCTGCGCCTCGCCTGCGGTCTTGTTGACGAGCGAGGTGATGATGCCTATTAGCGTGGTCTTGCCGGCGCCGTTCGGCCCCAGCAGTGCGAAGAAATCGCCCTCCTCGACGTCGAGATCGACGCCTTTGAGGGCCTGCACGCCGTTCTTGTAAGTCTTGGTGAGTCCGCGGACGGAAAGGGCATTCATGGACCGCCAAGAATCGGGGGTCGGGAGGCGGCGTGCAAGGCCCGAACCATCCTCAGGACGGGGTATTGACCGGCAGGTGCCGCCGCAGAATCAGCGCCGGGAGTCGCGCGGGCGGTCTTTTCTCGTCCGGGCAGTCTTCGAGGGTGCCCGAACCCGTGTCCGCCAAACCTCGTAGGGATCCCAGCCTTCGCGTCCGCGGGCGTCGCGGCGGTTCAAGATCTCGGTGAATTCCTCGTTGGCCGCTGCTTCAGTGCGCCGCTCAACGGGTAGCCCCTCAGCTCCTTCTTCCATCGTCTTCCACCCTAGTTTTTCTCTTTACTCGGCAGTCCAGGCTCTGGGAGTTTTTCGCCGTCCCGGGCTCCCCGGCTCCCTCGCATCACCGGTGTCTCCATGTGGCGACGCGAACGCCAAGTCTAAGTCTGTTGTATTGCAAAAGCGAGAAAGCTAAGTTCCTGATTATGTTAAAGTACTCCGGCTCCAGGAAAAAAAGTGTGACTCAGTCCGCAAAGTAGCGGGCCAGGTACTCATCGAACGTACCGCGATCGCTCGATTCGATGTGCCGCTGGGCGGTGAGAGACTCCCGGGCCTCCTCGCCGAGCTCCCTGAGGCGCTCCTCGTTGGGAGGGTAGAGCTCGAGGAAGTAGGCCTTGTGCTCGGCCGACATGCGTAGCGCAAGATCGAAGAACGACTGGCCGCCTTTGAGCTCTGCCATGAGGCGCGCCGAGGGGGTGCGCGCGACGTCGCTCACCTTGGCCGACTGCGCCGCGAGCGCCTGCGCGTAGGGCCGCGCCGGGTCGCCGCGATCGAGGATCTCGGCGAGGCCCGCCATCGAGTCGAGGAGCTCGTCCGCCCAGGCGCGCATCGGGACGCTGCGTCCGTCGCGCGCCAGCATCAGCCCCGGCTCGCGGCCGCGGCGCGCCACCGTCAGGTGATTCGCATCGAGTACCGCCTCCTCTGCGCTGCCGATGGGCGGACTCTCCTTGAGCAGGCACAGCGCGACGAATATCTCGAGGAAGCGCAGCTTGTTCTGGTTCACTCCCACGGGATCGAAGGCGCTCACGTCGAGCGCCCGCACCTCGACGTATTCGACTCCGGCGCGCTTCAGGGCCTTGGTAGGGCGCTCGCCGGAGCGGGCCACGCGCTTCGGGCGGATGAAGCTGTAGTACTCGTTCTCGATCTGCAGGATGTTGGCGTTCAACTGACGCCACTCGCCATTCACCTTGACGCCGAGCGCTTCGTAGGGCGGATACGGCGTCGTGATCGCCCGCTGCAGGTCGCGCACGTATTCGCTCAAGTCATTGACCGAGACCTCGAGGCCCGCCTGGTTGCGATTGCGGTAGCCGACGTCGCTCATGCGCAGACTCGTCGCGTAAGGCTCGTACGCGGTGCCGCGGCTGAGCTCCTGCAGCTCGACCTCGCGTCCGCGCAGGAACGACTTGCACACCACCGGTGAGACCCCGAAGAGGTACAGCACCAGCCAGCCGTGGCGCCGGTAGTTGCGCAGCAGATCGAAGTAGCTCGCCGAGACGAACCCGCTTCCCGATGAGCGCGAGCCGCTGAGCGCCGCATAGGCTTCCCAGAAGGGCAGCGGAAACGAATAGTTGAAATGCACGCCCGAGATGGCCTGCATCATGCGGCCGTAGCGCAGACCCAGTCCGTTGCGATAGACCGTCTTCATGCGACCGACGTGCGAGCTGCCGTACTGCGCCAGCGGAATGTCCTCATCGCCGTCGATGGCGCAGGGCATGCTGGTCGCCCACAGGAGCTCATCCCCGAGGTGGCGGTAGACGAACTGGTGCAGGTCGAGCAGATACTGCAGCAGCTCCCAGCTGTGCCTGAAGGTCGGTGTCACGAGCTCGATCAGCGACTCGGAGAAGTCGGTGGTGATGTGCTTGCTGGTGAGCGCCGACCCGAGCGCCTGCGGGTGCGGGGTGTGCGCCAGCTTTCCCGCCGGCACCACGCGCAGCGACTCCTTCTCCACGCCCTTGAGTCCCCCCTGCAGCACCTGCGGCTCGCCGCTGTTGACGAGAGCGGCGAGGCGGCGCTCGAACACCCGATCGATGCCCGGGCCGCCCATCACCAGGGCCGCCGGCCGGTGAGCACGTCGACCATCAGCGTCAGGTCGCCGCGCAGGCTGTAGAGGGGATGGGTGAAGGTCGCGGGACGATTCTTCTCGAAGAAGTAATGTCCCAGCCAGGCGAAGGCGTAGCCGGCGACCGGCACCGCCCAGAGGAGCGTGAGGCGCCCGGTGAGCAGCGCGGTGACGGTCAGCGCGACCGCCAGCAGGGTGCCGCTCACATGCAGGCGGCGCGACGTTCGGTTGGTGTGCTCGCCGAGATAGAAAGGGTAGAAGTCGCGGAAGCTCGCGAACGCCGGGGCACCCGCTTTGTCGCTGGGGCTCATGTCGAGTGTCCGCGGCGAGCCGCTCCGTCAGCGCTCGACGATCGCGGTGACTCCCATGCCGCCCGCGGTGCAGACCGAGATCAGGCCGCGTTTGGCGGCAGCATTGCCGGCGAGCAGCTTCGCGAGGGTGGCGAGGATGCGCGTGCCGGTAGCGGCGAAAGGATGGCCGAGCGCCACGCTCCCGCCCTTCACCGTGAGCTTGCTGCGATCGATCGAGCCGAGAGGTCCCGGGAGCCTGAGCACGTCGCGACAATAGTCCGGCGTCTCCCATGCCTTGAGCGTGCACAACACCTGTGCGGCGAAGGCCTCGTGGATCTCGTAGTAGTCGAAGTCCTGCAGCGTCAGATTCGCATCGCGCAGCATCGCCGGCACCGCATAGGCCGGCGCCATCAGCAGGCCCTCCTTGCCGCTCACGTAATCGACCGCCCACACCTTGCCGTAGGCGAGATGTGCCTGCACCGGCAGTCCCCGCTGCGCCGCCCACTCCGGTGTCGCCAGCAGAACCGCACTCGCGCCATCGGTGAGAGGTGTCGAGTTACCCGCGGTGAGCGTGCCGTCGGAGGCGAAGCTCGGACGCAGCTTGCCGAGCTTCTCGACGCTCGTGTCGGCGCGCACGTTGTTGTCCGTCTTGAGTCCCCCGAAAGGAATCACCAGATCGTCGTAGAAGCCCTCGCGCCAGGCGGCCGCGGCCTTGACGTGGCTCTGCCACGCGAGCTCGTCCTGCGCGGCGCGCGTGATCTGCCAGCGCTTCGCCATGAGCTCGCAGCTCTGTCCCATCGACAGCCCGGTGCGTGGCTCGACCACCGCGGGCAGCACCGGACGGAAATGCCGCGGGCGCAGTCCGAAAAAGGGCTTGAGGCGCGCCCAGGCGTTGCGGCCGCGATAGCTGCTGAGCAGCAGCTGCTGATAAGAGCGCGGGTAGACGATCGGCGCGTCGCTGATCGAGTCGCTCCCCCCCGCGAGGCCCGCCTCGATCTGTCCGAGCGCGATCTTGTTGCCGATGGTGATCGCCGCCTCGAGGCTGGTGCCGCAGGCGCGCTGCATGTCGAGCCCCGGCGTCTGCGGATCGAGGCCCACCGCGAGCACCGCCTCGCGTGTCAGGTTGTAGTCCCTCGAGTGCTTGATGACCGCACCCGCGGCCACGTCGCCCAGCCGCTCCCCCTGCAGCTTGAAGCGCTCGACTACGCCGCGGAACGCGGCCGTGAGCATGTCCTGGTTGCTCTGCGTCGCGTAGTTGCCATAAGAGCGGGCGAACGGAATGCGCACCCCGCCGACGATGGCGACGCGCTTGGGCGCTGAACCGACGAGCATGGCACCTCCGGAACGGCTAGCAGGTTAGAATGCCACACCCATGGGCGAGCTCACCACCATCATGGCCCGCGATGGTCACGAGTTTCAGGCCTGGCTCGTGGCCGCCGACGCACGCCCGCGCGGCGCGCTGCTGGTGATCCAGGAGATCTTCGGCGTCAACGCGCACATCCGCTCGGTGACCGACGGCTTCGCCGCCGCGGGCTACACCGCCATCGCCCCTGCGCTCTTCGATCGTGTGCGCCGGGGCATCGAGCTCGGTTACTCGGCCGGGGAGCGGCAGGAGGGCGCCGGCTATTCCCGGCAGATCCCGCCCGAGACCGCGCTCAAGGACGTCGCGGCCGCCGCCGCGGTAGTGCGCCACTCCGGCCGCACCGGGGCGGTCGGCTACTGTTGGGGCGGCCGGCTCGCCTACCTCGCCGCGTGCGAGCTGCCGCTCGCCGGCGCGGTCGTCTATTACGGCAAGGTCGCCGACTGCCTCGAGCGCACGCCGCGCTGCCCGATGATGTTTCACTACGGCACCGAGGACCGAAGCATTCCGCTCAGCGATGTCGAGCGGCTGCGCGCGGCGCAGCCAGCCGCCACGGTGCATGTCTACGAGGGGGCGGGCCACGGCTTCAACTGCGAGCAGCGCGAGACCTACGACGCCGAAGCGGCCGCGCTCGCGCGCACGCGCACTCTCGAATTCCTCAACCGCTGCATCGCCGGCGCCAGGCCGGCCGGAAAATTGTCATGAAACTGCGAGACCCGGATCTGCTGCGAACCAAGTGCTTCATCGGCGGGAAATGGGTGGATGCCGCCAACGGGGCGACCCACCAGGTGATGAATCCCGCCACGCGCGAGGCGATCGGCACCGTGCCGGACATGGGCGCCGCGGAAACGCGGCGCGCCATCGAGGCCGCTGCCTCGGCCTTCCCGGCGTGGGCGGCGCACACGGCGCGCGAGCGTGCGGCGGTCCTGCGCCGCTGGTTCGAGCTCATGATGGCGAACCAGGAGGATCTCGCGGCGCTCATGACCGCCGAGCAGGGCAAGCCGCTGGCGGAGTCGAAGGGCGAGATCGCCTACGCCGCCTCCTTCATCGAGTGGTTCGCCGAAGAGGGCAAGCGCCTCTATGGCGACGTGATCCCGCCGCACCAGAGCGACAAGCGCCTGGTCGTCATCCGCCAGCCGATCGGCGTGGTAGCGGCGATCACTCCGTGGAATTTCCCCTCGGCGATGATCACCCGCAAGGTGGCCCCGGCACTCGCGGCCGGCTGCACCGTGGTGGTGAAGCCGGCGAGCCAAACGCCCTATTCCGCGCTCGCCCTCGCCGTGCTCGCGATGCGCGCCGGGCTGCCGGCGGGCGTCCTCAACTTCGTCACCGGCGATGCCACCGCCATCGGCGGCGAGATGACTTCCAACCCCGCCGTGCGCAAGCTCACGTTCACCGGCTCGACCGCGGTCGGCAAGAAGCTCATGGCACAGTGCGCCGGCACCATCAAGAAACTCTCGCTCGAGCTCGGCGGCAACGCACCCTTCATTGTGTTCGAGGACGCCGACCTCGATGCCGCCGTCGCCGGCGCCATCGCCAGCAAGTACCGCAATACGGGCCAGACCTGCGTGTGCGCCAACCGCCTGCTGGTGCACGCGCCGGTGTACGAGGAGTTCGCGCGCAAGTTGAGTCACGCCGTGGCGCAGCTGCGCGTCGGCGACGGCCTCAAGGGTCCGACGGACCAGGGTCCGCTGATAGACGCCAAGGCGCTCGCCAAGGTCGAGGAGCACATTGCCGATGCGGTGGGCAAGGGCGCGCGCATCGTCTACGGCGGCAAGCGCCACGCCCTCGGCGGCACCTTCTACCAGCCGACCGTGCTCACGGACGTGACCCCCGACATGATGGTGGCGCGCGAGGAGACCTTCGGCCCGGTGGCGCCGCTCTTCAAGTTCAACACCGAAGCCGAAGCGGTGCGCATGGCGAACGACACCGAGTTCGGCCTGGCGGCTTACTTCTTCACCCGCGACCTGTCGCGTTCGTGGCGCGTGTCGGAGGCGCTCGAGTACGGCATGATCGGGCTCAACACCGGCATCTTCTCCACCGAGGTCGTGCCCTTCGGCGGCGTCAAGGAATCCGGCATCGGGCGCGAGGGCTCGAAATACGGAATCCTCGACTACACGGAGCTTAAGTTCATCTGCACGGGCCTGATCTGAGCCGATGCGCTACGAGAGCTCGCCCGACTTCCAGCACGACGGCGCCGAGCGCATCGGCATCCTGCTGGTCAACTCCGGCACGCCGGAGGCCGCCACCGCAGCTGCGGTGCGCCGCTTTCTCAAGCGCTTCCTCTCCGACCCGCGCGTGGTCGAGCTCCCCAGGGCACTGTGGCTGCCGCTGCTCTACGCCGTGGTGCTGCCGTTGCGCCCGCGGCGCGTGGCGCGCAAATACCGCAGGATCTGGACGGAGGCCGGCTCCCCGCTCCGTGACTTCTCGGAACGGCTGCGCGCCGAGCTGAATTCAGCCCTGGCGCGGCGCCTGCTGGCGCCGCTCTCGGTGGAGCTCGGTATGCTCTACAGCCCGCCCTCGGTACGCGATGCACTGGCGCGGCTGCGTGCTTCGGGCGCGCAGCGGATCCTGGTTGTGCCGCTCTTTCCCCAGTACTGCGGCGCGACCACGGGTGCGGTCTACGACCAGGTGAGCGGCGAGCTGCGCCGCTGGCGCTGGCTGCCGGAGCTGCGCCTGGTGGCGGAATATCACGACCACCCGGGCTACATCGATGCGCTGCGTGCGAGCGTCGTCGAGCACTGGCAGCGCGAGGGTCGCACGCCTCACCTGCTCATGTCCTTTCACGGCATCCCGGAGCGCAATTTCCATCGCGGCGATCCCTATTTCTGCAAGTGCCAGAAGACGGCGCGCTTGCTCGCGGACGAGCTGATGCTGCGCGATGACGAGTGGAGCGCAGCGTTTCAGTCGCGCTTCGGCGCCGCCGGCTGGCTCAAGCCCTATACGCGCGAGGTGCTCGAGGCGATGCCCGCACGGGGCGTGCGCGCCGTGACCGTCGTGTGCCCGGGCTTTGCAGTCGATTGCCTCGAGACGCTCGAAGAGATCGACATCGAGAATCGCGCCGCTTTCATGAGTGCGGGCGGGGAGCGCTTCCAGTACGTGCCGGCCCTCAACGCCCGCCCCGTGCACGCCCAGTGCCTCACCGATCTCATCGAGGAGCACTGCCAGGGCTGGACGCACCTCGCGCACGGTCGCCTGCCGAGCGCGGCGCGCGGTGCCTCCGCCTGAAATGAGCGGAGCGCCGCTGCCGCTGCCCGGTCGCTTTCACGAGCTGAGCCTCGCGACCGATGACATCCGCTCCTCGGTGGAGTTCTACGAACGTCTCGGGTTCTCGCAGGCCGAGACCACCGACACCTACTCGCACCCCTACGGTGTGCTGACCGACGGCCGCCTCTATCTCGGCCTGCATCAGCGCCATGCATCCTCGCCCACCCTGACCTTCGTGCGCGCCGGGCTCGCCGGCTGCCTCGATGAGTTCGCCGCGCGCGGCATCGAGCTCACGCTCTGCCATGTGGGCGAGGATGAGTTCAACGAGATCGGCTTCGCAGGCCCGCACGGCGAGGCGGTGCGCGTGGTCGAGGCACGCACCTACTCTCCTGCCGCCCGCTCGGCCGGCGAGACCTCCCTGTGCGGCGACTTCGCCGAGGTGTCGCTGCCGGTAACGGACTTCGCCGCAGCGCAGGGCTTCTTCGAGCCGCTCGGATTCGTTGCGACGCAGGAAGTGGCAGCACCCTACGTGCATCTGCCGCTCACCAGCGATCACCTCGACCTGGCTTTTCATCGTTCGCGTACCTTCGATGAGCCGCTGCTGGTCTTCCGCGCTGCCGACATGGCGGAGCGCATCGGGCGGCTGAGCACCCTGGGGCTGACCGTCGATCACCCGCTGCCGCACGGCCTCAGGCGCGGGGACAATGCGCTGGTGTTGACCCCTGAAGGTACGCACCTGCTGCTGCTCCAGGGCGAGGACTAGCAGCGGCGACAGCCGGAGCCCGCAACGCGGCAGGCGGAGTCGCGCGCAACGCCTCCGGGGGGCGCGCGCCGGCAACGGTTCGCGGATAATGCCCGCTTCGCGGACCGAAACAAGAAAGGACTGCCATGCGCCGCGCCTTCCTGTCTGCCCTCCTCGGGTCGCTCCCCGTGCTGGTCGCGGCGCCCTGCGCGCATGCCGACGCCGGCATGTGGACCTTCGACAACTTCCCGAGCGAGCTCGTCAAGCGCAAGTACGGCGCGGACATCGACCGCGCCTGGCTCGACCGCACCCGCACCGCCGTCATCCGTCTCTCGAACTGCACCGCATCCTTCGTATCCCCCGAGGGCCTGATCCTCACCAACCACCACTGCGCCGAAGCCTGCCTCGATGAGCATTCGACGGCGGCGCAGCCGCTGCTGCGCAACGGCTTTCTTGCGCGCACGCGCGATAAGGAGCTGCGCTGCACCACCCAGCTGGCGGACGTGCTGATGGCGATGGAGAACGTCACCGACAAGGTGGCTGCGGCACTGCGCGGGCTCGATGACAAGGCGGCGAACGATGCCCGCAAGAAGACCCTCACGCAGCTCGAGCAGGCCTGCGAGGAGGACAGCAGCAAGGCCTCGGGCGGCCCCTTCAAATGCGAGTCGGTCGATCTCTACCAGGGAGGCCAGTACTGGCTCTACAAGTACCACCGCTACGACGACGTGCGGCTGGTGTTCGCGCCGGAACGCGACATTGCCGCCTTCGGCGGCGATCCCGACAACTTCCAGTTCCCGCGCTGGTGCCTCGACATGTCGGTGCTGCGCGCCTATGGGCCGGACGGCAAACCCGCGCACACGCCGAATTTCCTGACGCTTCGCCCGGAGGGGCCGCAGGCGGGCGATGTGGTATTCGTAGCGGGCCATCCCGGCGGGACCGATCGGCTCTTTACGGTTGCCCAGCTCCAGGAACTGCGCGATGAGTACCTGCCGCGCTGGTTGCTGCGCGCCGAGGAGCTGCGCGGACGGCTGATCCAGTTCGGCAAGACGGGCGCGGAGGCCAGGCGCATCGTCGAGGATCCGCTCGCCGGGCTCGAGAATTCGATCAAGGTGCGCCGCGGGCAGCTCGCGGCGCTGCTCGACGACCGGCTGCTTGCCGCCAAGCGCGCCGACGAGGCGGCACTGCGCGAGAGGGTGCGGGCCGATGCGCAGCTTGCGGCGGCCACCGGGGACCCGTGGGCCGACATCGGCAAGGCGGAGGACGCCTACCGCAGCATCGAGCTGCCCTACACCTGGGTCGAGCTCGGCGCCGGCTTCAACAGTGCGCTCTATAACTACGCCCGCACCCTGGTGCGCGGCGCCGCCGAGCGCGCCAAACCCAACACCGAGAGATTGCGGGAGTATCGCGATTCGGCGCTGCCGCGGGTCGCGCGGCGCCTGACCGCGCCGCTGCCGATCTATCCGCAGCTCGAGAAACTCACGCTGTCCTTCTCGACCGAGCGCATGCGCGAGTGGCTCGGGCCCGATGCGCCGCTGGTGCGCCGGCTGCTGGCAACGGAGTCCCCGGATGCTCTCGCCGCGCGCGTCGTAGACGGCTCGAAGCTCGCGGACCCGGCGGTGCGCAAGGCGCTGTGGGATGGCGGCCAGGCGGCGGTCGCTGCCTCGCACGATCCGATGATCGAGCTCGCCCGCGCGGTCGACCCCGAGGCCCGCGCCGTGCGCAAACTGTACGAGGACCAGGTGGAAGCGCCGGTCGATGCGGCCGCGGCGAAGATCGCACGGGCCCGCTTTCGCATTCTCGGTACCAGCGAGCCGCCGGATGCGACCTTCACGCTGCGGCTCAACTTCGGCACCGTGCAGGGCTGGAAGGAGAACGCAGCGCAGGTCGAGCCCTTCACGCACCTGTCGAGACTCTTCGAGCGCGCCACGGGTGCCGACCCGTTCGCGATCCCGGAGAGCTGGCTCAGGGTAAAGAGCGAGCTCGACCCGGCGACCCGCTTCGACCAGTCATCGAGCAACGACATCATCGGCGGCAACTCGGGCAGCCCGCTGCTCGATGCGCACGGGCGGGTCGTGGGGCTCATCTTCGACGGCAACATCCACTCGCTCTCGGGCGATTACTGGTACGACGCCGAGCTCAATCGGGCCGTGTCCGTCGATCCGACCATCATCTTCGAGGCGCTGCGCAAGGTGTACAAGGCAAACGAGCTGCTGGCCGAGCTCCACACGAAGTAGTCGCTCAGTGTGCCGACTCCGCGGCGTGCGCCACCAGGTGCACCTTGAGGTGCATCTCGTCCTGGACCGCGAGCGCTCCCATGAGAGCCGTGAAGGGCGTGAGCCCGAGCTCGCTCTGCCGGAGCGGCGTCTCGCCGGTGACGGTGAGGGTCCCGGAGGAGAGCTCGTAGTGAAGCGGCATGCGCACCTGGTGCCACGCGCCGCGCACCTGAGTCGCGATCGTCGCCACGACCTCACCCGGCCGCGCCGGGGACGCACTCTCCAGCCGCACCGACCAGAGCAGGACTTCCGGGTGTTCTGCGGCATCGAGAAGCGCAGGTCCCAGCATGTTGCGGCGCGTGCCCTCGCGCGCCGACTGGCTCACATCGGGCGGGAAATCGCCGGCGCCCTCGGCGGCCCGCAGCTGCGGCTCGTCCACGGTGAGGGAGGCTGCGGGAACGCGCAGCTCGAAGCTGGCCGCGAGCGGGTCGTTTGGAATATAGAGGGTGCCGGTGAGGTCATGTGAGGCGATGACATGGTTGTGTCCGGCGCTGGCCAGCGTTCCGCCGCGATAGACGAGCAGCTCGAGCAGTGACTGCCCGGTGACGACATCGTAGGGACGACCGTTCCGCGCAGGGGGGGTCGGCGCCGGCGGGGCGTGCACCGGGGTCGGGGCCGGAGACGGACGCGTCGCACAGCCGCTCAGTGCGAATGCAAGGAACAGCGTACAGGCCAGCTGCAGCTTGCAACCGCGGGTCGCCGCCGTAAGCTTAGGTTTCATGACTCTCCGCAACACCACCCGACGCTGGGGCGCGATCGCGCAGCTGTTCCACTGGCTCATCGTGGCGCTCATCATCGTACAGGTGACGCTCGCCGAGATGGCCGACGACCTGCCGAATGGCGTGCGCAAGCTCACGCTGCTGGCGCGCCACAAGTCCTTCGGCATCACGATCCTCATGCTGGTGATCCTGCGGCTCGCCTGGCGCTCGCTCAATCCGCATCCACCTCTCCCGGATAACCTCAAGCCCTATGAGCGAAGGCTCGCCTCTCTCACCCACGGCGCACTCTACACCTTGCTCTTCGCCATACCGCTCTCGGGCTGGACGATGTCCTCGGCGCGTGGGTTTCCGGTGAGCTGGTTCGGGTTCTTGCAGTTGCCGGACCTCGTTCCCAGGAGCCGGCCGCTGTACGAGGCGCTGGTGACGACGCATGTGACCCTGGTCTGCATCCTGCTGGCGATCGTGGCGCTGCACATTGCGGGCGCCCTCAAGCATCATTTCGTGCACAAGGACGACGTGCTCCGCCGCATGTTGCCGTTCACCCGCAGCTGAAGGGAATCGACCGATGCGTACATCTTCGCTCACCATGGTCCTGACACTGCTCGCGGCGGGGGCCTCGGGCTGCGCCCGTGCCGCCACACCGCCCGCCGCGGCAGCGCCTGCGCCCGCCGCTGCTGCCGCACCGACGGCGCCCTCCGGCGGCGCCCACTACACGCTCGACACGGCCAGGAGCTCGCTCGAGTTCACCTTCCTCCAGGCGGGAGCCAGGAACACGGGGCGCTTCACGCGCTTCACCGTCGGACTCGATTGTCCGGGAGCGGACCCCGCCGGCGGCCGGCTCGATGTGACGGTCGAGGTCGCGGGGCTCGCAACCGGAGACCAGGACCGCGACGACACCCTGCGCAGCGATGATCTCTTCGCCGTGACGAAATTCCCGCAGGCGCATTTCAGCGCTACCAAGATCGTAAGGACCGCGACCGGCTTCGACGCCGAGGGCCCCCTCACCATCCGCGGCGTCACCAGGGACACGCATGTGCCGTTCACCTTCCGCGCGGCCACCGAGGGCGGCGCCACGGTCGCTTACATGGCGGGGAAGACCGTCGTGCGCCGGCTCGACTTCGGCGTCGGGCAGGGCGAGTGGAAGGCGACCGATCAGGCGGGGGACGAGGTCACGGTGTCGTTCAACCTGCGCCTGACGCGCGCAGTGCACTAGAGCCACTGCGCTGGCCCGGGCCGATTAATACAGGCTGCCGTCCCGGCGCGTGAACTTGCCGCGCGCCTGCGGCGGGCTGTACACCAGATCCACCTCCGGATCGGAGTAATGACCGACGTCCTCGGGATCGCGGTTGCTGATCTCGAGATACACCGCCGGCCGGCTGCTGCGGTTGACGAGCTGATGTCCGTCCCTGCTGGCGGCGGGGAAGCCCGCGCACATGCCGGCGGTGAGCCGCTGCTCGCCGGCATCGGTCCGCAGCATCACCTCGCCCTCGAGCACGTAGACGAACTCGTCCTCGTGCGTGTGCCAGTGGCGCATCGAGGACTCCTTTCCCGGCAGCAGCGTCGTCTGGTTGATGCCGATGTGCCTGAGCCCCAGCGCCTCTCCGAGCCGGCGCTTCTCGCGCGGCAGGACGCGCGAGCGGTAAGGCTCGGGGTAACCGGAGCGGCTCACGGCCGTCAGGCTGCGCGGGTCCAGTGCGGGCTTCTCGAGGGCCATGCGGTGCTCCTTGGCGCGTGGTTGACGCGCATCAGTCCCTTCGGGGAGCATGCCACAAGTCAACATGCCTGAAATATTCGACGACGTCGGGCACTGTGTGGACGCGGTGCTGCGCCGCGTGGGAAATCGCATCGTGCTGGCGCTGCCCTTGGGTGTCGGCAAGCCCAACCCTCTCGCCAACGAGTTCTATCGGCGCGCCGTCCGCGATCCCGGGCTGAGCCTCACGATCGTCACGGCGCTGTCGCTGCTGAAGCCCACGGCGCGCTCGGCTCTCGAGGCGCGGCTCGTCGGCCCGCTGGTCGAGCGGGTATTCGGCAGCTATGTCGAGCCCGAGTACGCGCGTGCGGTGCGCGCGGACCGCCTGCCGCCCAACGTGCGTGTCATCGAGTTCTTCCTCACGCCCGGTGCATTTCTCGGCGCGCCGCACGCGCAGCGCAATTATCTTTCCGCCAACTACACCCACGTCGCGCGCGAGGTGCTGAGTCGCGGGGTCAATGTGATCGCGCAGCTCGTCGCGCGGCGCAGCGTCAACGGGCAGACGCTGCTGTCCTTCGGCTCGAATGCCGATATCACCCCCGACCTCCTGCCGGTCATCGAGGCGGCGCGCCGCCAGGGGCGCGACCTGCTGCTGATCGGCGAGATCCACGCACAGATGCCTTTCATGACCGGGCACGCGCAGGTCCAGCCCGAGCGCTTCGACTTCCTCGTCGACGATCCGCGCTACGACTTCGACCTCTTCTGTCCTCCGAATCCGCCGCTCGGCACGGTCGATCACGCGATCGGCCTCCATGCCAGCAGTCTGGTGCGCGACGGCGGCACGCTGCAGATCGGCATCGGCGAGCTCGGCGACTCGCTCGCCTACGCGCTGCTGCTGCGGCATCAGCAGAACGCCGCCTGGCGCAGCGCCCTGGATGCGCTCGGCCAGGGCAATGCCGCGGAGCTCATCCGCCGTGACGGCGGTCTCGAGCCCTTCGGCGCCGGCGTGTTCGCCGCCACCGAGATGTTCGTCGACCAGCTGCTCGAGCTCTACCGTGCGGGCGTCGTGCGCCGCCGCGCCTACGACTGCCTGCCGCTCGAGCGCCTGCTCGCCTCCGGCGCCGCGGCCGAGCGTTTCGATGAGTCGATCCTCGAGCGGCTCATGGAAGCCGGCGCCGGACCGCAGTTGTCGGAGGCCGAATTTCTCGAGCTGCGGCTCCACGGCGTGTTCCGCGAAGACGTGGAGTTTGCGCAAGGGCGCATGCGCGTGCGCGGTGGGGAGTGGCTGCGCGCGGACCTGGGCGATGCGGCCGCGCGCGCCGCCATTGCCGCGCAGTGCCTCGGTCGCGAGCTGCGCAACGGCAAGGTGCTGCATGCCGGATTCTTCCTGGGTCCGCGCGGCTTCTACGCGGCGCTGCGGGAGCTCGCCGAGAGCGACCGCGCGCAGCTCGACATGCGCGGCGTGGCCTTCATCAACCAGCTGTACGGCGAGGATCAGGAGCTGCGCATATTGCAGCGCCGCGCCGCGCGCTTCGTCAACACCACCATGATGGTGACGCTGCTCGGCGCCATCGTGTCGGATGCGCTCGAGAGCGGCCAGGTGGTCTCCGGCGTCGGTGGCCAGTACAACTTCGTCGCCATGGCGCACGCGCTCCCCGACGCCCGCTCGATCCTGGCGCTGCGCGCCACACGCACCCGCCATGGAACCACCACCTCGAACATCCTCTGGAGCTACGGCCACGAGACCGTGCCGCGCCACCTGCGCGACATCGTGGTCACCGAGTACGGGATCGCGGACCTGCGCGGCCGCACCGACGAGGAGATCATCATGGCGCTCCTCAACGTCGCCGATTCGCGCTTCCAGGAAGCGCTGCTGGCGAGGGCACGCAGCGCCGGCAAGCTGCGGCCCGACTACCGCATTCCGGCCGAGTACCGCGCCAACACGCCCGAGCGGCTCGAGCGCGCGCTGCGCGGCCATCGCGCGCAGGGGTTCTTCAGTGAGTATCCCTTCGGTACCGACCTCACGACCGAGGAGATCGCCCTCGCGCGGGCGCTGAAGTACCTCGAGGCACGCAGCGCGAGTCTCCCGGGAAGAATCGCCACCATCGCTCGGGCGCTGCTGCGCGGGGGCGCCGCGCGCACCCACGCCGCGGCCCTGAAACGCATGGGCCTCGATCAGCCGCGCACTCTCGGCGAGCGGCTCGAGCAGCGCCTGGTGGTGCTGGGGCTCGAGGCGAGCGGCTAACGCCGCTTCGCCGTGCGCCGGCGTGGCGCGCGCCGCCTGGCCGGCTGCGACGCGCGCTTTGGCGCAGCGCGCCGCTTGCTGCCCGGGTGCCTGGCTGCCTGGCGCGCGCTCTTGCGCCGCCTCGCCTTCCCTGCCGGCTTGCGGGCCCGGCGCGGCGCCGGCCTGGCGCGTTTGGCTTTCGCGCGTGCCGGCTTTGCCCTGGGTTTCGCCGCGGTCTTCTTCGCAGCCGGTTTATCGACTCCGCGCAGCTGATCGAGGATCGCGGGATTCTCGAGCGTCGAGATGTCCTGCGTCACTTCCTCATTGTTGGCGACCGCCCGCAGCAGGCGGCGCATGATCTTGCCGGAGCGCGTCTTCGGCAGGTTGTCCGCGTAGCGGATGTCGTCGGGCTTGGCGATGGGGCCGAGCTGCTCGCCGACCCAGTCGCGCAGCTCCTTGGTAAGGGCGCTGGTATCGCCCGTCGGCCGCGGGCCGCGCAGCACCACGTAGGCGAACACCGACTCGCCTTTGATGTCATGCGGCTTGCCTACCACCGCGGCTTCCGCGACGCGCGGATTCGCGACCAGCGCCGACTCAATCTCCATGGTGCCGAGCCGGTGGCCGGAGACCTTCAGCACGTCGTCGATCCGCCCCATGATCCAGAAGTAGCCGTCCTTGTCCCGGTGCGCGCTGTCGCCGGCGACGTAGCAGCGCGTGTGGAACTTCGACCAGTAGCCTTCGACGTAGCGCGGGTTGTTGCGCCAGATGGTGCGCAGCATCGAGGGCCACGGCTTGCGGATCACGAGATAGCCGCCGGCATCGGGGCGCTTCACCGACTCGCCATGATCATTGACGATGTCCGCTTCGATCCCGGGCAGGGGAACGGTGCACGATCCCGGCTTGGTGGCGATGGCGCCGGGAAGCGGTGCGATGAGGATCGCGCCGGTCTCGGTCTGCCACCAGGTATCGACGATCGGGCAGCGCTCCTTGCCGATCACGCGGTGATACCACATCCACGCCTCGGGATTGATCGGCTCGCCGACCGTGCCGAGGAGGCGCAGCTTCGACAGGTCGTACTTGTTGGGCAGCGCATCGCCGAGCTTCATCAGCGCGCGGATCGCCGTGGGCGCGGTGTAGAAGACCGTCACACCGTGCGTCTGGCAGTTCTTCCAGAAGCGACCTCCGTCAGGCACCGTCGGCGCACCTTCGTACATGACGATCGTCGCCCCGGCTGCGAGCGGTCCATAGGTGATGTAGGAATGCCCGGTGACCCAGCCGACGTCCGCCGTGCACCAGAACACGTCGTCGTCGCGCAGGTCGAAGACCCACTGAGTCGTGACCTTGCAGCCGAGCAGGTAGCCGCCCGTGGCATGCTGGATGCCCTTGGGCTTCCCGGTCGATCCCGAGGTATAGAGGATGAAGAGCGGGTGCTCGGCATCCACCCACTCGGGGTCGCACGCCGGCGTCTTTCCCTCTACGGCCTCGTGCCACCATACGTCGCGCCTGGCGTCCATCGCCACGTGCCGTCCGGTGCGCTTGAGCACGATGACCCGCTGGACGGTCGGACAGCCGGCCGCGAGCGCGTGATCGGTGTTGGCTTTGAGCTCGACGGCCGTACCGGCGCGCCAGCCGCCGTCGGCCGTGATCACCAGCTTGGCTTCCGTGTCCTCGATACGATCCTTGAGCGCGGGGGCCGAGAAACCGCCGAACACCACCGAATGGATCGCGCCGATGCGGTTGCAGGCGTGCATGGCGACCACCACCTCCGGCACCATCGGCATGTAGATGACGACCCGGTCGCCCCTGGCGACGCCCTGGGCCTTGAGCGCGTTGGCAAAGCGGCACACGTCGGCGTGCAGCTCGCGGTAGCTGATGCGCCGCACATCCCCGGGCTCGCCCTCGAAAATGATGGCGGTCTTGTGACCCCGCTCGTTCAGATGCACGTCGAGGCAGTTGAAGGAGGCGTTGAGCTTCCCGTCGGTGAACCAGCGGTAGTTGGGCGCGTGGCTGTCATCGAGCGCCACGGTGAAGGGCGTCTGCCAGGAGAGCTCCTGAGCGGCCAGATCCGACCAGAACCCGACGTTGTCCTCGGCGGCACGCTTGCGCAGCGTCTCGAGGTCATGCGGCTTGATGCGCGAGCGCGCGGTGAACTCACGCGACGGCGGGAATTTCCGCTGCTCGACGAGGGCTGACTCGATGTGCTTGTCCGTGACTGCCGCCATAACCACCTCTCGAGACTCTTGTTATTGGACCGGAACGGGCAGCATAGCCCAATCGCGCGCACCCTTCAGGTGCGTACTTCTGCCAGTAGCCGCTCGATCAGGCCGCGTGCCTGGAGCGCATAACCGCCGCCGAACAGATTGGCGTGATTGAGCACGTGATAGAGGTTATAGAGATCGCGCCGCAGCGCAGCCCCGGGCGGGAGCGGCGCCGCCTGCTCGTAGGCGCGGTAGAAGGCCGGGCCGAAACCGCCGAAGAGGCGCGTCATCGCCAGGTCCGCCTCGCGATCGCCGTAGTAGACGGCGGGGTCGAAGACCGCGGGCTCACCGTCCTCGGTGGCGAGCCAGTTGCCGCCCCACAGGTCGCCGTGCAGGAGCGCCGGCACGAGCCGGTGTCCGCCGAGGAGCTGCGGCAGCGCCTCGAGCAGCCGCTCGCCGCAGGAACCGACGAGCGTGCCGAAGCCGTTGGCGACGGCCAGAGCGAGCTGGGGCCGCAGGCGCCGCTCGCGATAGAACTCGACCCATGAATCGAGCGGGCCATTCGCCTGCGGCGTGCTGCCGATGGTGTTGTCACGGCGCCAGCCGAAGGCGGCGGCGCTGCTCGCGTGTTGCGCTGCGAGCCCGGCACCTAAGCGCGCCTCGCAGCGCTCGTCCGCGGCGCCCCTCTCGAGCCACTCGAGAGCGAGAAATGCGACTTCTCCCGACTCCCCGCAGGCCAGGACCCGCGGCACACGCAGTGCGCCGGCCTGCTCGAGCTGCGCGAGCCCTGCGGCCTCGGCCTCGAGCACGGGAGCTGCCGTGCGCCCGGCCACCTTGACGAACAGCGGCGTGCTCCCGGCGAGCCAGCGGTAGCAGTCATTGATGCTGCCGCCCGCTACGCGACGCTCAGGGCTCGCGGCGCACCTGAGCCCCGCAACGCGAGCGATCCCGGCTGCGACCGCGGCAAAGCGCTGCACGGCTCACCGCGCGTTCAGGCAACGGCAGGCAGCTGTGCCAGCCGTGCACCCTGCGCGCGCAGGAACGGACCGAAGCCGAGGCCGTCGTAGAAGGAGCCGAGCCCGGGAAGATCCGGGAGACGGCGCCTTAAGTTCTCGGCACTGGCGCCGAGCGGCACGTCACAGGCGATCTGTGTGAGTCGGCGCGCGAGGTACACGGCCTCGCGATGCTCGGCCAGGCGCGCGGCCAGCGTGCTCGCACCGCGCACCCGCAGACACGCGAGCCGGCCCAGGTCCCCGTAGACCTCATCGAGAGAGGCGAAGGCCTTCATGATGGAGGCGGCGGTGCGCGGACCGATCCCGGGCACGCCCGGGATGTTGTCGGATTCATCCCCGGTCAGCGCCAGGTAGTCTGCGAAGCGCTCGGGTCGAACGCCGTAGTGGCGCTCGATGTCGTGATAGCCGAATTGGCCGCGGGCGCCGAAGTCCCAGAGCAGATCGCCGTCGCGCATCAGCTGCGCCAGGTCCTTGTCGCGGGTGATGAAGGCGGCGCGCACCCCGGCCGCGCGCATCTGCCGCCCGAGCGTGCCGATGATGTCGTCGGCCTCGTACTCGGGATGCACGAAGTGGGCGAGACCCAGGTGCCGGCACAACTCGCGGCAGCGCTCGAACTGGCGCACCAGATCCGTGGGCGCCGGCTCGCGGTTGGCCTTGTAGGCCGGGTAGATGCGGCTGCGGTAGGAGTCGCGGCGGCGCGCATCGAAGGCCACCGCGATGTAGGCCGGCCGCACCCGCTCGATGAGATCGCCGATGAAGCGCGCGAATCCGAACACGGCGTGGGTGGGGTTGCCGTCGCGGTCGCGCATGTCGGGCAGCATCGAGTGCCACGCACGGAACACGTAGACGGAGGCGTCGACGAGAAAGATCACGCCGCGGACCTTAGCCCAATTCAACCCAAATAGCTGCGGATGCGGTCGTGCAGCGGGCTGGTGCGCGGGAAGTGCGCCACCAGGTATTCCATCTGGTCGGCGAGCACACGGCGGCCCTTGAGGAAGATGTACTCGGCATAGGTCGGGGTGAAAGGCACCGCGATGAGC
Organism: Steroidobacteraceae bacterium; assembly: GCA_035632655.1. Lineage (GTDB taxonomy): Bacteria > Pseudomonadota > Gammaproteobacteria > Steroidobacterales > Steroidobacteraceae > 13-2-20CM-66-19. The sequence continues at coordinate 62,834 of DASQGK010000008.1, forward strand.
TGCATGCGCGCCTGCTCGGGCGTGCGCGAGGCCTTCTGGTTGTTGCAGCGGCGGCAGGCGGCCACCACGTTGGTCCAGACATCCTGGCCGCCCTGGCTGAAGGGGCGGATGTGGTCGCGCGACAGCTCACGGGCCGGGAAGCGCGAGCCGCAGTACATGCAAAGGTATGCGTCCCGCCGGAACAGCGTCTGGTTGTTGAGCGGCGGAATGTAGTCGTGGCGGGTATTGCCGGGATTGCCGGTGTGCCCGACCGTGGCCACGATCGAATTCACCTCGAGGATGGTGCGCCGGCCGGTGCGCGCGTTGGTCCCGCCGAACAGCTGATAGAGGAGCGAGCCGCACGTGTAAGCGACCTGCTCCTGGGTGTAGAGTCGCGCGGCTTCCTTGTAGTCGATCCACTCGAGCGGCATGCCGGCGACGTCGGTGCGCAGCACGAGTTGGGAAAGGCCGCGCGCCGCAGGCGCGGCGACGATCGCGAGATCGTCGGGGAGGCCGGAATCGGCGCGATCGAGGTCGATGCCGAGCATGACGCTGTAAGATACGGCACTTTTGTGCAAGAATTCAACACCGCAAGATCTTAATTAAATTGAAATTTTCCAGTGGCGTGGCCCACCGGCCACGCGACTGCGAGGGGCGCTGAATGGCAGTGACGATTGGCGGGCTCAGGGAGAGCGCGCACGAGGAAACGCGCGTCAGTCTGACTCCGGAGGTCGCCGAAAAGTTCGCCAGGGAGGGCGCGCGCGTCACTCTCGAGCGCGGCGCCGGCGAGCGGGCGCGCTTTCCGGACGCCGCCTACAGGAGCGTGGCATGGGCCGATGACGCGGCGGCGATCCTCGGCACTGCCGACGTGGTCCTCACGGTGCAGCCGCTCAGCGTCGGGCAGATCGCGCAATTGAAGCCCGGCGCCGTGGTCATCGGCTTCATGCAGCCGCACGCGCGTGCCGCCGAGGTGCGCGCGCTTAAGGAGCGCCGCATCACCAGCTTCGCCATGGAGCTGGTGCCGCGCATCTCGCGCGCCCAGTCGATGGACGCGCTCTCCTCACAGGCATCGATCGCCGGCTACAAGGCCGTGCTGATCGCGGCGAGCCATCTGCAGAAGTTTCTTCCCATGCTCACCACCGCGGCCGGCACCATCCGTCCTTCACAGGTGCTCATCATCGGCGCTGGCGTCGCGGGCCTGCAGGCGATCGCCACCGCCCGGCGCTTAGGCGCCGTGGTCGAGGCCTACGACGTGCGCGCTGCCACCCGCGAGCAGGTGAAGTCCCTCGGCGCCAAGTTCGTCGAGACGGGGGTGAGCGCCGAAGGCACCGGCGGCTATGCGCGCGAGCTCACCGCGGAGGAGAAGGCGAAGCAGCAGGAGGCCCTCGATGCGCGCATCGCAGCAAGCGATGCCGTGGTGACGACCGCGTCGGTCCCCGGGCGTCCGGCGCCGAAGATCATCTCGCGCGCGGCGGTCGAGCGCATGCGCGCCGGCTCCGTGATCGTCGACATCGCCGCCGAGCAGGGCGGCAACTGCGAGCTGACGCGCGCCGGCGAGCTGGTCGAGCACCGCGGCGTGCAGATCGTCGGCCCCGTCAATCTGGCGGCCGAGCTCGCCTACAACGCAAGCGAGATGTACTCCCGCAATCTCTTCAACTTCCTCAAGCCGGCGATCCCCAAAGGCGAGCTCGCGATCGACTGGAGCGATGAGGTGTTCGCGCAGTCGTGCCTGACGCGTGACGGGGCGATCCAACACGCGCCGACGGCCAGGGCGCTCGGGGGCTGATATGACCGGAATGGTGGCACTCTATATCTTCATGCTCGCGGCCTTCACCGGCTACGAAGTCATCTCGCGCGTGCCGGTGATCCTGCATACCCCGCTCATGTCGGGCTCGAACTTCGTGCACGGCATCGTGCTGGTCGGCGCGATGGTGGCACTGGGCGCCGCGCACACGCCGCTCGAGAAGAGCATCGGCTGCATCGGCGTGCTGCTGGCGGCGGGCAACGCGGTCGGCGGCTATGTCGTCACCGAGCGCATGCTCGAGATGTTCAAGTCGAGCGGGCAGCGCGCGAAGAAAGGGACGCACTGATGCCCGGCTGGATGTCGGCGAGTCTCGCTATCCAGGCGAGCTACTTCGTCACCGCGGTGCTCTTCATCCTCGGCCTGAAGCGCATGAGCTCGCCGGTCACGGCGCGCAGCGGCATCCTCTGGGCGGGCGCCGGCATGGCGGTCGCGACGCTCATCACCTTCCTCTACCCCGGGATGTCCAACTACGAGCTGATCCTGCCGGCCATGCTGGTGGGCGGCGTGCTCGCCTGGTGGAGCGGCAAGCGGGTCGCCATGACCAACATGCCGCAGATGATCGCGCTCTATAACGGCATGGGCGGCGGCGCCGCGGCGGCGATCGCGGCGGTCGAGCTCTACCGCGGCGGAGCTGAAGGCTACGTCACGGTGTCGCTCGCGGTCCTGGGCGGCATCATCGGCGCGGTCTCCTTCTCGGGCAGCCTGATCGCCTTCGGCAAGCTCCAGGGGCTCATCAATCGCAGCTTCCGCTTTGCGGGCCAGCAGATCCTGAACCTGCTGGTGCTGGCGGCGGCGCTGGTGCTCGGAGCCCTGGTGGCGGCCCACTTCAACGCCAGCCCGGCCGTCGTGACCAGCTTCTTCGTGCTGGCGCTGCTGCTCGGTATCACCATGACGCTGCCGATCGGCGGCGCCGACATGCCGGTCGTGATCTCGCTCTACAACGCGCTCACCGGCCTGGCGGTCGCGCTCGAGGGCTTCGTGCTCGACAACGCCGCCATGATCATCGCCGGCACGGTGGTCGGTTCGGCCGGCACGCTGCTCACGCAGCTGATGGCGAAGGCGATGAACCGCTCGCTCGGCAACGTGCTGTTCTCGGGCTTCGGCGACACGGGAGGCGAGGCGACCGGCACAGTCACGGGGAGCCTGAAGCCCATCGAGGCGGCCGACGTCGGCGTGATGATGGCGTTCGCCTCCAAGGTCATCGTGGTGCCGGGCTACGGCATGGCGGTCGCCCAGGCGCAGCACAAGATCTGGGAGCTGGTGCAGCTGCTCATCGACCGCGGCGTCACCGTGCGCTTCGCCATACACCCGGTGGCGGGACGCATGCCGGGGCACATGAACGTGCTGCTGGCCGAAGCCGGCGTCCCCTACGATCTCATCTCCGATCTCGACGAGATCAACGCCGAGTTCGAGACCGCCGATGTGGCGCTGATCATCGGTGCCAACGACGTCGTCAACCCGGTGGCGCGTACCGACAAGTCGAGTCCGATCTACGGCATGCCGATCCTGAATGCCGACAAGGCGAAGAACGTCATCGTCATCAAGCGCGGCAAGGGGGCGGGATTCTCCGGGATCGAGAACGCCCTCTTCTATCTCGACAACACCCGCATGCTGTACGGCGATGCGCAGAAGGCTGCCGCCGAGCTCATCGCGGCGGTGAAGGCGGTCGGCTGAGCCGCGGGATCTGCCAGGCTCCATCGCAATGCGCAGTCATCACGACATGGGGGGACTGCCCGCCGGCCGCGTCGAGGCCGCCGAGCACGAGCATGCGCTGTGGGAGAAGCGCGTCGATGCACTCATGGTGCTGCTCTCCGCCACCCGGCACATCACCGTGGACGAGCTGCGCCGCAACATCGAGGCGCTGGGCCCGGAAGCCTACGATCGCATGAGCTACTACGAGCGCTGGATCCATTCGATCGGCCAGACGCTGATCCAGCGCGGCCTGATCAGCATCGAGGAGCTCGGCCGAAAAATGGCGCAGGTCGAGGCCCGGGCGCAGGACCGGCGCGCGTGAGCGCCGCGGTCACCCCGACGGGCGTCGGCGCGCGCTTTCGCCGTGGCGATCGGGTGAAGGTGCGCCGGGCCGATGTGCCCGGGCACATCCGCACGCCCTGGTACATCCGCGGGCACACCGGCGTCATCGAGCGCCTCTGCGGGGCCTACCCCAATCCCGAAGAGCTCGCGTACGCACGCTCGGGCCTCCCGGCACAGCCTCTCTACCGGGTGCGCTTCGCGCAGGCGCAGGTGTGGCCGGACTACGCGGGCCGCCCTGCCGATTCGATCGACGTCGAGATCTTCCAGCACTGGCTGGAGCCGGCATGACCCACGATCACGGCCACCCGCATGCCGGCGTGCGCCCGGACGCGGACGACACCCTGAGCTACTACCAGGTGATGGAAGTCGCCGTGCGCGAGCTTCTCGTCGAGAAGGGCGTGTTGAGCGCCGATGCGGTGCGGCGCGAGGTCGAGAAGATGGACGCGCGCAGCCCGGCGCAGGGAGCGCGGGTCGTTGCGCGCGCCTGGGCCGACCCGGCATTCAAGGCGAAGCTGCTCGAGCTCGGGAACGATGCGCTCGTCGAGCTGGGCCTGGAGCGCGGCCCCTACAAGCTCGTGGTGGTGGAAAATACCGCCGACGTGCACAACCTGGTCGTCTGCACATTGTGCTCGTGCTACCCGCGCTGGCTCCTGGGGCTGCCGCCGGACTGGTACAAGAGCCGCAACTACCGCAGCCGCGCGGTGCGCGAGCCGCGCCAGGTGCTGCGTGAGTTCGGGCTCGACGTGGGCGCCGACGCGACCGTGCGTGTGCACGACTCCACCGCCGACATGCGCTATCTCGTTCTGCCCGCACGTCCCTCCGGGACGGAGGGCTGGAGCGAGGAAAAGCTTGCAACTATCGTGACCCGCGACTGCATGATCGGTGTAGCCGTGCCCAGGGCGGGCAGCGGTCCGGGCAGCTGAAAAAGTACCAGCGATGCAGCGCAGAAGTCTTCTGAAGCTCGGGGCGGCATTACCGCTTTCCCTCACCGTGCCGGCGCAACTTGCGGCGCGCGCCATGTCGCCCTTCGAGCGCGTGCGCCCCGGGGATCCCTTCTGGCCCACGGCCGCCGAGTGGCAGGAGCTCGGCTCCAGGGTCGGCGGCCATCTCCTCAGGCCGCAGGCGCTGTTCGCTCCCTGCGCCGCCGCCGCGACCTCGGCCGCCTGTGCCGACGTGTCGGCGAACCTTCGCAACCCCTTCTGGATCGGCGATCAGCCGGGGGGCACCCAGGTTTCCGGCTGGCTCGATGCCTGGTCGCCCGCGCCCAGCGCCTGCGCGGTGCGGGCGCGCAACGCTCAGGATGTGGCGCACGCGGTCAACTTCGCACGCACGCACAACCTGCGGGTGGTCGTGAAGGGCGGCGCTCACAGCTACCTCGGAACCTCCAGCGCCCCGGACTCGCTCCTCATCTGGACGCGCTCGCTCAACGACATCCGCCTGCACGATGCGTTCGTCGGCGAGGGCTGCGCGGCGCACGCCGCGGCCGAACCGGCGGTCTCACTCGGCGCGGGCTGCGTGTGGATAGACGCCTATACCGCGGTGACGACGCGCGCCGGACGCTACGTGCAGGGCGGCGGCTGCACCACCGTGGGAGTGGCGGGCCTCGTCCAGTCGGGCGGCTTCGGGAGTTTCTCCAAGGGTTTCGGTAATGCCGCCGCGGGACTCATCGAAGCGGAGGTGGTCACGGCCGACGGCCGCGTGCGCATCGTCAACGCCTGCCGCGATGCCGACCTTTTCTGGGCGCTGAAGGGCGGCGGCGGCGGGACTTTCGGGGTGGTGACGCGGCTGACACTGCGCACTCACGCGCTGCCGCAGTATTTCGGCGCGGCCTGGGGCGTGATCCAGGCCGGCAGCGAGGAGGCTTTCCGTCGACTCATCGCACGCTTCGTCGCGCATTACGCCGAGCGGCTCGCCAATCCCCACTGGGGCGAGCAGGTGGCGGTGAAGCCGGACAACTCGCTGAAGATCGGGATGGTGCAGCAGGGCCTGTCCCGCGAGGAAGCGCGCGCCGTGTGGCAACCGTTCTTCGACTGGGTGAAAAGCTCCTCCGACCTGTCGATAAAGGAGGAGCTCGGCGCCAGCGGCCACGAGCCGCAGAGCTGGTGGGAGATTCAGGGCAATCCCAGCATGATCCCGGACAAGCGCCCCGGCGCCTCGCCCGATCACGGTTACTGGGAGGGAGATCAGGACCAGGTCGGGGCTTTCCTCCACGGCTATGACTCGCTATGGCTCCCCGCCGCGCTCCTCGAGAGCGCCGCACAGCCGCGCCTCGCCGCCGCGCTGTTCGCCGCCTCGCGTCACAAGGAAGTACAGCTGCACATCAACAAAGGCCTGGCGTTCGCGCCGCGCGCCGCGATCGCTGCCTCGCTCGATACCGCCATGAACCCGGCGGTGACCGAGGCGTTTGCGCTCGCCATCATCGCCGACGGCGAGCGGCCCTCCTATCCCGGCGAGGCGCGCCCGCCCATGGACCTGAGCGCCGCGCGCGCCGACGCCCACGCGATCGATGCGGCGACCGCGGAGCTCAGGCAGGTCGCTCCCGACCCTGGCTCCTATCTGTCGGAGAGCAATTTCTTCAACGAGCGCTGGCAGGAGGCCTATTTCGGCTCCCACTACCCGCGTCTCAGGTCCATAAAGAGGCAGTACGATCCGCAGGGCCTCTTCATCGTGCATCACGGCGTCGGCAGCGAGGACTGGAGCGCGGATGGGTTCACGCGGGTGCGGGGCTGAACGGCATGTACGAGCGACGCCGCAGCCCGCCCATCAGCCGGCGGAGCTTCGCGCTGCGGATGCTGCGCCACGCCGCGCTTGCGGCGCTGTTGCTGCTCGTGTCGCTGTGGGTCGGTATGGCCGGCTACGAGCACTACGAGCATCTCGCCTGGCGCGATGCCTTTCTGAATGCGGCGATGCTGCTCGGCGGCATGGGACCGGTGAACAATCCGCTCACCCCGGCGGGTAAACTGTTCGCCGGCTGCTATGCGCTGTATGCGGGGCTCATGTTCCTCATCTCCGTGAGCATCATCCTGGCCCCGCTGCTGCATCGCATGCTGCATCTCTTTCACTGCGACGAGCGTGACCGATGAACACCTTACGAGCATCGACCGGCAGGAGACAGGTACTGCTCGCCGCGTTGCTGGGCGCCTGCGCGCTCGGCACCGCGCACGCCACCTCCGTTGCCCAGCCGGTCCTCAAGGCGCAGACCACGGCCGAAGTGCTCGCGGCTTCCACTCCTGCCGACTGGCGCGCGCTCGACCCGCAGCAGACGCTGTATCTGGAGTTGCCGGGCGGGCGCGTCGTCATCGAGCTCGCGCCGGGGTTCGCGCCGCACCACGTCGATAACGTCGTGGCGCTTGCGCGCGAGCAATACTTCGACGGCTTGGGCGTCATGCGCGCGCAGGACAACTACGTCGTGCAGTGGGGCGATGCCGACGGCAAGAAGCCGCTGCAAAAAGCCCAGCGCACGCTGGCGGCGGAGTTCGAGCGGCCGCTGCGCGGGCTCACCATCACCCGTCTCGCCGATCCCGACACCTACGCCCCGGTGACGGGCTTCGTCGACGGATTTCCCGTCGCCGCGGACAGCCAGGTCGGCCGTGCCTGGCTCGTGCACTGCTATGGCATGGTGGGCGCCGGACGCGACAACGACGTCGACTCGGGCGGCGGCACGGAGATCTATGTCGTGATCGGCCAGGCACCGCGCCACCTCGATCGCAACGTCACCCTGTTCGGACGAGTCGTGCGCGGCATGGAGCTGCTGTCGGTGATGCCGCGCGGGCACGGCGACCTGGGCTTCTACGAGCACGCCAGCGAGCGAACGCCGCTCAAGTCGCTGCGGGTGGCGGCGGATGTGCCGGAGGCCGAGCGCACGCCTCTCGAGGTGCTGCGGACGGATACGCCGACCTTCGCGGCTTACGTCGAGGCGCGCCGCAACCGGCACGAGGCCTGGTTCAAGGTGCCGGCAGGCCGGGTGGACGTGTGCAACGTGCCGGTGCCGGTGCGGCCCGCGGCGACGAGTCGCAGATAGCGATTCAGCGATGCGGCGGCGGGGGACGGCCGCCGCGCGGCTCGAAGCGCTTCATGCGCTCCTCGCGGGCGCGCTGCACCATCTGCTGGCGCTGCTCGGGGCTCGCGTTGCGCCACTGCTGGCGCAGCTGCTGCCGCTGCGACGGGGGAAGCTGCTGAAAGCGGTGGAAGTTCTCGCGCACGATCGCCTGTTGGTTGGGCGGCAGCGCCTGGAATCGCTGCCAGCGGTCGCGCAGCGACTGACGCTGCGCAGGCGGCAGCGACTGCCAGCGCGAGAAACGCTCGCGCGCCTGATCGCGCTGCCCGGCGCTCATACCGAGCCAGCGCTCACTGCCGTGGGCGAGCGCCTGCTGACGATCCGGCGGCAGACTCTGCCACTTGTCGCCGTAACCGCCGAGCAGCCTCTGCTGCTGCGGGGACAGGCTCGACCAGGGCACGGGAGCTGCAGGCGCCGGCGGGGCCGCGGCTGCGGACGCACTTGCCGCCGGCTCCTGCGCGAGCGCAGCCGCAGACAGCGCGAGCGCTGCGAGCACGGCGGCGATCCGGGCACTCATTATTCTTTTTGTGCTTGGACTACCCATTGGTCTTCTCTGGCGGTGGAGACGGCGGCGGGGGCGGAGGCGGCGGCGACGGCGGAGCGTTCGCCGCAGGACGCGCCACCTTCACCGGTGCGGGACGGGACAGATAGTTGGGGTTCAGGTCCGAGAGCCGGTCGACGCTGCCCAGGAATTCGAGAAACCCCGCCGGCGGCGGAGCGTTCGCGGCATCTTCGGCGCGGCCGATGCCGCTGCCGAGGATGAGCGCGCTCAGCACTGCAATCGCGACGCCGCGATGAAGCCGCATCAGGTGTTGCTCTCGACATTGCCCTCGGGCTGCGAAGCCGCCCATTCGTAAAATGAGCCGTCCCAACCCTCCATCAGATCGATCGAATCGTTGTCGGTCAGCAGCTCCATGTCCTCGGCATGCTGCGCATCCAGCGCCGTGGGGGGCGAGGCCCTTTGGGGCCCACGGCTAAAGAGGACGAAGGCGACCAGCACCGCGGCGGCGATCGCGCCGGCCGCCGGCATCAGGTTGAGGCCGCGCCAGGTGCTGCTTCGCTTCGGGCTCATCGCCGCGACCGCCCGCTGGCGTGCCTGGTTCAGCCGCGAGCGCGTGCGGGCGTCGATCCGCTGCACGCTCTCCTCGAGCACCGTGCGCGCGTTGCGCTCGAACGGGCTCACTGTCTCACCGCTCATGTGTAGAGCTCTCCAAGTTGCGCGCGCAGCGCCTGCACTGCGCGAAAGTAATGTGTCTTGACGCTGCCCTCCGAGCAGCCCATCGCCGCCGCCGTCTGCGCCACGTCGAGCCCCTCGAGCGTACGCAGCAGGAATGCCTGCTGCTGCCGCCGCGGCAGACGCTGCAGCGCCTGCTCCAGCGTCCCCATCGCCTCATCCAGCTCCAGCCGGCGCACCGGCTGCGGGTCGGGGCTCGCGGCGAGGGCGAGCGGGTCGAATTCCTCGTCGTCGTCGTCGCCCCCGCGTAGCGGGAGCCACGCCATGATCCGTCCCCGCACGGTCCGCCGACGCTGCATGTCGCGAATGCGGTTCTCGAGAATCCGGTAGAAGAGAGGCTTCCACTCTTCTGCCGGACGGGCGGCATAGGCCCGCGCGAGCTGCAACATGGCGTCCTGGACGGCATCGAGCGCGTCGTCCTCGTGCCGCAACGCCGCCTGGGCGATCTTGAATGCCTTCAGCTCCACGCCGGCCAAAAACTGGTTCAGCGCTCGGGTCCGCGTTTGCTCTTCTCGGTCGGTCAGGTCCGTGTCGCCGTGTAGTGCGGCCGGCATGCTATAAGGCGAGGCGAGCGTAGCAAACTCGGGCATGGCGTGTATAACGCGCGCCCGCATCAACCGGTTGACGCCCACCCAAAGCGCAAGTCGCTGATTTAACTGATCTGTGAGACCTGTGCCGCAATTCTTCAGGGTGGCGCTCGAGACCCCCCTGCGACGGCTGTTCGATTACCTCCCGCCGGCCAACGCCCGGGGTTCAGCCCCGGCTCCGGGTATGCGCGTGCGGGTGCCGTTCGGGCGGCGCGCGCTGGTGGGCCTCGTCGTGGAGGTCGCCTGCGACACCGAGGTCCCCGAGGAACGGCTCAAACCCATCCTCGAGGTGCTGGATGGAGAGCCCCTCCTCGGGCGCGAGGGACTGGAGCTGCTCAAGTGGGTGGCGGAGTACTACCACCATCCGATCGGCCAGGTGTTTGCAGCCGCGACACCCAGGGCGTTGCGCTCAGGGGCCCCGCTGACGGCGATCGAGGAGCACTGGGGGATGACGGAGTCGGGGGCGGCGGCGGCCGCCGCCGGGGAGCCGGCGCGAGCCCCGAAACAACGGTCACTCCTCGCTCTCCTCGCCTCTTGCGGCGGAAAGGCCGGGGCGGTGTGGCTCGACGAGCACGCGGGCGCCTGGCGGGACGCGGGGCGCGCGCTCGCCGCACGCGGGTTCGTGACTCGTGCGCAAGTCCCGCAATCGCGGCGCTCCGAGCCGGTGCAGCTGCGCAGCGCGGGACCTGAGCTCCTGCCCGAGCAGGCGCAGGCGGTCGAGCGCGTCGCGGGCGCCACGGGCGCCTATGCGGCATTCCTTCTCGAGGGAGTCACGGGCAGCGGCAAGACCGAGGTTTATCTGCGCCTCGCGGAGCGCCTGCTGGCGCAGGATCGCTCCCTGCTGGTGCTGGTGCCGGAGATCGGCCTCACGCCGCAACTCATCGCGCGTTTCCGCGAGCGCTTCGCCGCTCCCATCGCGGTGCTGCACTCGGCGCTCAACGATTCCGAGAGGCTCGAGGCCTGGCGCGAGGCTTTCGGCGGCCGCGCCCGGATCGTGCTCGGCACGCGCTCGGCGGTGTTCGTGCCGGTGCCGAAGCTCGGCGCCATCGTCGTGGACGAGGAGCATGACGCCTCGTTCAAGCAGCACGAAGGGTCGCTGCGGTATTCGGCCCGCGATCTCGCGGTAGTGCGCGCGCACATGGGCGGCGTGCCGGTCCTGCTCGGGTCCGCCACACCCTCGCTCGAGACGCTGCACAATGTGGACGCGGCCCGCTACACGCGGCTGCGGCTCTCGCGTCGGACCGGCGAGTCGCAGCCGCCCCTGCTCAGGCTCATCGACCTGCGCACGAGCGCCATGGAGTCCGGCATCTCCACTCCCGCCGCGCTCGCCATGGAGCGGCACCTCGAGGCCGACGGCCAGGTGCTGGTGTTCCTCAACCGTCGCGGGTACGCGCCAACTCTCCTGTGCACGGCGTGCGGCTGGATCGCCCCGTGCCGCGATTGCGACGCGCGCCTCACCGTGCATCTGGCGGCTGCGCGGCTGCGCTGTCATCACTGCGGGGCCGACGCACCGCTCCCGCTGCGCTGTCCGCAGTGCGGCTTCCCGGTTAAGCCGGTCGGCCAGGGGACCGAGCGGATCGAAGCGGCGCTGGCGGCGCGCTTCCCCGGTGTACCGCTCGTGCGGCTGGACCGCGACGTGGTGAGGCGCCGCGGCGACCTCGAGCAGGCGATGCAGCGCATGGCCTCGGGCGAGGCGCGCATCCTCGTCGGTACCCAGATGGTCACCAAAGGCCACGACTTCCCCAACCTCACCCTGGTAGTCGTCCTCAACGCGGACCAGGGGCTCTTCAGCGCCGATTTTCGCGCCCCCGAGCGCCTCGCGCAGACGATCGTGCAGGTCGCTGGCCGTGCCGGTCGCGGCGCACGACCCGGCGAGGTGCTGATCCAGACCGAGTTTCCCCAACACCCGCTCCTCACGGGCCTGCTCGCGGACGGCTACGACGGTTTTGCCCGGACGGCCCTCGCCGAGCGGCGCGAGGCCTGCTGGCCACCCTTCAGCCGCCTGGCGGCGCTGCGCGCCTCCGCCACGACGCGCGAGGCGGCGCTCGACTTCCTGACCGAAGCCCGCGCGCGCGCCGGCAACACCCCGCGTGGCCTGCGCCTGTTGGGACCGGTGCCCGCCGCCATGCCGAAGCGCGCCGGGCGCTATCACGCGCAGCTTCTCATCGAGAGCCGCGAGCGGCCGCCCCTGCATCGCTTTCTCGACGACTGGCTAGGCGCAGTCGAGAGTCTCAAGAGCGCCCAGCGCGTGCGCTTCGCGCTCGATGTCGATCCGCTCGAGCTGTTCTGAAAGACTGGGCGATCCCGGGGCTTCGGGTAAACTTCCCGCCGGGCCGATTGCCCGCATCCGACGTCCCAAAGAGAGATCTTGAAGCAGGAACTCGAGCAGCTGCTTGCGGCAGCGCTGGCCAGGCTGCCCGCGGGTCTGCTTCCGCAGACCCCGTCCGCCGCCAGCGTGGTGGTGGAGCGCGCCCGCGACGCGCAGCACGGCGACTTCGCCAGCAACGTCGCGCTGCGGCTGGCAAAAGCCGCGCGGCGGAGCCCGCGCGATCTCGCCGCCGCGATCGTCGGGGCGTTGCCGCACAGTCCGCTGGTGGCGCGCGCCGAAGTGGCGGGCGCGGGGTTCATCAACTTTCATCTCGCACCCGAGGCTTACGCGCGCGAGCTGGGCTCCATCCACGAGCGCGGCGCCCACTACGGCGAGAGCCGTGTGGGTGGCGCGCAGCGGGTGCTGGTCGAGTTCGTCTCGGCCAATCCCACCGGACCGTTGCACGTAGGACACGGACGCCAGGCCGCCTACGGTGCGACCCTCGCCAACATACTCACCGCGGTCGGTTTCGACGTCGCACGCGAGTACTACATCAACGATGCCGGCCGCCAGATGGATATCCTGGCGGTGAGCGCCTGGGTGCGCTACCTCGAGCTGTGCGGAGAGCAGCTGCCCTTTCCCGAGAACGGCTATCGTGGCGAGTACGTGCGCACGCTGGCTCACGACCTCAAGACCGCGGCGGCGGAGGCGACGCTGCGCCGCCCGGCCGCGGCGGTGCTCGCCGGCCTGCCGCCGGATGCTCCTGCAGGAGACAAGGAAGCCTACATCGATGCCCTGATCGCGAGGGCGCGCGAGCTGCTGGGCGGGGGCTTCGCTCAGGTGCTCGAGCTCTCTCTCGAAGCGATGCTCACCGACATCCGCGAGGATCTCGGCGAGTTCGGCGTCGTCTTCGATCAGTGGTGCTCCGAGCGCGCGCTCGCCGGCAGCGGTGCGATCGATCACGCGCTCAGCGTCCTCGAGTCGCAGCAGCGCCTCTACCGGCAGGACGGAGCGCTCTGGTTCCGCGCCAGCGAATTCGGCGACGAGAAAGACCGGGTAGTAGTGCGCGAGAACGGACAGAAGACCTACTTCGCCTCCGATATCGCCTATCACCTCAATAAGCGCGAGCGCGGGTTCGCGCGACTGATCGATGTGCTCGGCGCCGACCATCATGGCTACGTCGCGCGCGTGCGTGCCGGGCTCGCCGCCATGGGTCAGCCGCCCGAGAGCCTCGAGGCACCGCTGATTCAGTTCGTCAGCCTGTTCCGCGGCGCCGAGAAGATCCCGATGGGCAAGCGCGAGGCGCAGTTCGTCACGCTGCGGCAGCTGCGCAGCGAGGTGGGCAACGATGCCTGCCGGTTCTTCTATCTGATGCGCAGCCACGACCAGCCACTCGACTTCGACCTCGAGCTCGCCAAGTCCCGCAGCAACGAGAACCCGGTCTACTACATCCAGTACGCGCATGCGCGGGTCGCCAGCGTCATGAAGCAGCTCGCCGCCCGCGGCCTCGCCTTCGACCGCGCCGCGGGACTTGCCGCCGTCGCCCGGCTCGACGACAGCCACGAGCAGGCGGTGCTGCAGGCCCTGGCGCGCTACCCGGAAGTGCTGGAGCAGGCGGCTGAGAACCGCGCACCGCACGCGCTGGCTCACTACCTGCGCGAGCTCGCCAACACCTTCCACACGTATTACAACGCGCAAGCCTTCATCGTGGAGGACGCCGGCCTGCGCAACGCGCGCCTCGCCCTGGTGCTCGGCGTGCAGCAGGTGGTGCGCAACGGCCTCACGCTCCTCGGCGTGTCGGCGCCCGAGAGCATGTGAGCGCGCGGCTCCCGGCATGACGCGACTCAGCGCCCGCGACTACAAGCGACACTCGCGTCGCGCGCTCGGTCTCGGCAGGTATCGGGAGTTCGGCTACGGACTGCTGGCGGGCCTGGTGCTGGCGAGCCTTGCTTTTCTCTACGCCGGCGGCAACCGCCACAGGGCGGCGGATCCGGCCGAGGTCCCGCACCCCGATCCGCACCGCGCGCCGCCGGCGAACGCGACGGCCGACGCCGCGGACAACCCCGCGGCGAACAAGTACGACTTCTACCGGATGCTGCCCAATTTCGAGGTGGTGGTGCCGGAGAAGGACAAGGAGGTCAAGCGCGACCTGCCCGCCGGCGCGCCCATCGAAAGGCCCGGCGTGTACGTGCTCCAGGCCGGCTCGTACCGCAACCAGGCGGATGCGGAGCGGGTGCGCGCCCAGCTGGCGCTGCAGGGCGTGCAGGCCAAGGTCCAGCGGGTGGCGGTGGACGCCGACGTCTGGCACCGCGTGCGCATCGGGCCCATCACCAATCTCGATGAGCTGAACCGCGTGCGCAGGCAGCTCAAGGCCGCCGAGGTGGATGCGCTGGTCATCCGGGTGGGAGACTAGCCGGCGGGCAACGCTCCCGAGGAACATCGCATGAGAATCTGCCTGATCGCCGCGCTGCTGCCCCTTGGCCTGTCGCCCGCTTTCGCCGCGGACGCCAGACCCACCGAGCAGTCGGTGAAACACCTCTTCGAGGTGATGCATACGAGCCACCTCATCGACGGCGCGCTGAGTACCATGGACTCGACCATGCGCACGGCGCTCGATCAGGCCATGGGCGGGCAGAAGCTCAACGCCGGGCAACAGAAGATCCGCGACGACATGCAGGCAAAGCTCATCGCCATGATGAAGGAGGAGCTCAACTGGTCGAGTCTCGAGCCGGTGATGCTCGAAGCGTATCGCAGCAATTACAGCCAGAGCGATGTGGACGCCCTGACGAAGTTCTATGCCTCGCCCGCGGGCCAGTCGGTAGCCGACAAGATGCCGCTGGTGAATCAGCAGACATCGCAGCTGATGCAGCAGCGCATGCGCAACCTGATGCCACGGATCGTCGAGCTGGAGAAAGACACGGCGAGGCGGATCAAGGAGGCGGCCACCGCGCCGGCAGCGACCGCGCCGGATAGGGACGCGAAGTCTGCGACTGCCCCCAGGTGAGGCTCAGCGGCGGCGCCGCGCCCGCGCAGCCGGGCGCGCCCGCGGCCGCCCGGGCTTCGGCCGTGCCGGCGCGCTCATCGCGACCGCGACGGAGCGCTCCGCCCAGCTCACCAGCTCGACGGCATTTTCCAGCACATCCGCCGGGACTTCGAAATAGCTCATGCTCAGGTGCGGCCGGTCGGCGTAGGGCCGGAAGGCAGCCATGCCCCGCGAGGTGTAGTCGCCCCGATTGGAGTCGTCGACCCGCAGATAGAGGACGTCGTCCGCGATCAGCGCGAAAAAGAACTCCTCGCGGTACAGGCCCGCGCCGCCGAACATGCGGCGCGAGCTGACGCCCCGCAGCGCGGCGAGCTGCTCGAGCACGTAGGCGAGAAAATCGCTGCTCAGGGCCACGACTGCGCAGCGGCAGCGCTCAGTCTTCGGTGATATTCCTGAAGTCGACTCCGAGCGAGCGCAGTTTCCGGTAGAGGTGCGTGCGCTCCATCCCCACCCGCTTCGCCAGCTGCCCCACTTTGCCGTTGCAAAGGAGCAGCTGCTGCTGCAGATACGCCCGCTCGAACTGCTCGCGCGCCTCGCGTAAGGGCAGCGCCAGCAGGTCCTGCTTCACCAGTGGCTCGTCCGCCGGCGCCTGCACCGCGAGCTCGCGCTCGATCTCCTCGAGGCGAATTTCCTCGCTCCCCCCGTGGATGAGGAGCCGGTGCACCAGGTGGCGCAGCTCCCGCACGTTGTCCGGCCACGGGTAGTTGCGCAGGCGATTCTGCGCGGCGACGCTGAAGCGGCGGAACGTCAGCCCGTCGCTGTCGACGATGCGATCGACGTGATGGCGCAGCAGCTCCGGCACGTCCTCGGCGTACTCGCGCAGCGGCGGCACGCGCATGATGAGCACGTTGAGGTGCGCGAGCAGATCCCGCCGCAGCGAGTCGCTCCCGGCACGCTGCTCGATGCCCGGCTGCGCCGAGGAGATCAGACGTGCACGGAAGGACTGCGGCTCGGCGCCGCCGAGGCGCGTGAACTGCCCCGACTCGAGCGCTCCGTAGAGCAGGCGCTGGACGGACGCAGGCAGATCCTCCACCTCGTGAATGAAGAGCGTGCCGCTGCCGGCCTGCTCGAGAAGTCCCGCGCGTTTGCTGCCGTCCGGGGCTTCGCGGCCGAACAGCTGCTCCTCGGCGTCCCCCTCGCGCAGCGTGCCGGCGATCAGGGTGACGAAGGGGGCGGATGCCCGCGGGCTGTGCTCGTGTACGTAGCGCGCGAACGCCTCGCGGCCCGAGCCGGGCTCGCCGACCAGGATCAGCGGCGACGGGTTGGCCGCCATCTGCTGCAGCTCCGCGCGCAGCTGCTGCATGATGCGGCTCTTGCCGACCGGGGGACTCATGGCCGCGCCCAGCAGCTTCCCCGACTGGCGATGGCGGCGGCCGGCATCCAGCGCCCGTTCGACGGTGCGCAGCAGCTTGGCGAGCGACAGGGGTTTCTCGACGAAGTCGAAGGCGCCGAGGCGCGTGGCTTCGACCGCGGTCTCCACCGTCCCGTGCCCCGACATCATGACCACCGGGCAGCCATCCGCGGCGCCCGCAGACCACTCGCGCAGCAGCGTGATGCCATCCACGTCCGGCATCCAGATGTCGAGCAGCACGAGGTCTGGATTCTGCCGGGCGCGCGACGCGCGCGCCTGAGCCGCATTGGCCGCGACATCCACCTCGTAGCCTTCCTCGGAGAGGATCTCCTTGAGGAGGCCGCGGATGTCCGCCTCGTCGTCGACTACCAGAATGTGTGGATTGCTCATCATGCCCTCTCCCTCCGCAACTGCTCACGCCGCGCAGCCGCACCGCCGCTGGCGGAGCGGGTACTGTCCTTCACCGGCAGCACCACGCGCACGCGGCCGCCCCCCTCGGGACGGTTATCGGCATCAATCCGGCCACCGTGCTCCTCGACGATCTTCTTGACGATCGCGAGACCCAGGCCGGTTCCCTTCGGCTTGCTGGTGACGTACGGGTCGAACACCCGGCCCAGCAGTTCCCGCTGGAAGCCGGGACCATTGTCACACACCGTGAGGCTGGCGTAGTCGGCCTCGGCGGTGCTGCTGAGGAGCGTCTCGATCTCGAGCGACGGCCCGGTCGCGCCCTCGAGCGCCTCGAGCGCATTGGTCAGCAGGTTGTTGAGGATCTGGCGCACGCGCCCGCGATCGGCCTCGATGGTCTCGAGCTTCGGATCGAGGCTCAGGCGGATGCGCGCCTTCGGATCCTGCGAGCGGTACAGGTCGGCAACTTCGGTGACCAGCTGATTGAGGCTGAAGCGCGTGATCTGCATCTCGGGCGCGCGTGCGTACTCGCTGAACGCGTTCACCATCTGCTGCATGGTCTCGACCTGCTGCACGATGGTGCGCGTGCCGCGCTCGAGGATCTCGGCATCGCGCTCGCTCATGCCGGTGAGCAGCCGCCGGCGCAGGCGCTCGGCCGAAAGCTGGATGGGAGTGAGCGGATTCTTGATTTCGTGCGCCAGGCGGCGGGCAACTTCGCCCCAGGCGGCATCGCGCTGTGCCGCGAGCAGTGTCGTGATGTCGTCGAACACGATCACGAAGCCCATGTCGCGATCCTCGCCGGGCAGCGGCGTGCAGGCGCACATGAGCGTGCGTCGCCCGGCACTGCTGTCGAGGTCGAGCTGCTCGCGCCACTCCTCGCGCCCGGCGGCGAAGCGCACCGCGAGTGCGGCCACGAACTGCCCGAGTCGCTCGTTGCCCGCGGCCAGCTCGGGGAGCGGCTTGCCGGTGGCTGCCGAGAGCTCGGTGCCGAGGATGGCGCCCGCGGCCTGATTCGCCATGCGCACCGTCATGTGGCGATCGATGGCGAGCACGCCGGTGGACAGGCGCGCCAGGATGATGGCGAGCCGCTCGCGCTCGCGCTCCACCTCTTCCTGGCTGTGCTGCGCTTCGGCGCGCGCACGCCGCAGGCGCTTGGTCATGTCATTGAAGGAGTGCACCAGGAATCCCATCTCGTCGCGCGAGGGAAGCGGCAGCCGCGTCTCCAGGTCTCCCTTGCCTACCGCCCGGGTGCCCTCGATGAGGTCCTGCACCGGGCGCGCCAGGCGCTGCGCCGAGAAGATCGCGCCGTAGATGGCGGCGAGCATCGCCAGCAGCAGGACCAGGGTGAGCGTCAGGCTGAAGCTGTACTTGAGCGGCGCGCGCATGGCGGCGAGATTGCCGTACTGCGAATAGGTTCCCTGCACCGCTTCGGAGAGCGCGGCGAGCTGCGCGGGAACCGGATAGATCGCGACCACGAAGCGCGGGTCCTGGCTGGCGGCAGAATCGGCGAGCGCGGCCGCCGTGCGAATGAGATAGGTGCCGCTCGCCTGGGGCTCGAGGGTCACGTAGGGCAGCCGTTGACGTATCTGGCGCAGCAGATCCTGCGGCGGCTGCGCCGGCAGCGCCTGCACCGGGTTCTCGAAGCTCGCCGCGATGATGCGGCCGCGGGCTCCGAAGAGCGCGACCTCGAGCGCCTCGCTCCTGCTGCGCTCGGCATCGAGCCGCCCCTGGACGGCAGCGGGTCCTACCTCCGCCAGCGTGCGTGCCAGCTCCTGGGTGCGCTGTGAGTATTCGCGCATGCGCAGATCGAGGGCGGCGCGCGACAGGATGACCGCGTCGTTGAGCCCCTGCTTCACCTCCACGGTGAACCAGCTGTCGATGCCGCGATTGAGGAACTCGAGCGAGGAGAAATAGACGATCAGCAGCGGGGCGATGACCAGCGCGCCGAAAATACCCACCGTGCGCGCCGTGAGCCGCGAGCCGGGGACGTGCGCGCGGTAATCGCGCACCAGCCCCCACAGCCGGCGCACCACCAGCACGGCGAGCACCAGCACGGCGCAGGTATTGAGCAGCACGATCCAGGTCTGCAGGCGCGCGAACTCCGCCGAGTTCTGCACGCTCTTGGCGAGCAGCAGAAATGCGGCCACGCCGATCAGGCCCCAGAAGAGCCCGAGAGCCACGGCGGTGAGGCCCGCCCGGCGCTGCCTGAGGCGGCTTACACCGGCAGCGACCATGAGTACCACTCGCTCTCGCGTGCCCAGTCGTCGGTCCAGAACATGAGCGTGCGCAGCGACGCCGGCAGCCGCCCGCGCCGCAGTCCCGCGCGCACGCTGATCGTGTAGTTGCCGTTGTCGAGCTGGGGCTCGACCAGGATCGGCCAGGCGTCGACTCTGCCGAGGAACTCCAGCGCCTCCTCGAGCGTCGCGAAGGTGTCCTGGTCGCCGCTGCGCACGTCGCGCACCACGTAGCGGTCGCTGACCGCGTGATAGCTCAGCTCGCGCCGCAGGGTCAGGTCGACGATGTTGGCGTTGAACCAGAAGCGCCGGTCGCGATCGACCCGCGCGTCGAGGTCGAAGGCGAGCGTGATGCCGTCGCGCAGCGCGTCGCGTACCGCGGGTCCCGCCGGGTATTCGATCCGCGCGTGCAGCAGGAACACCCCGTGGTCGATGTTCACGTAGGCGGAGCGGACCTCGAGCACCCCGTCGAGCGCATCGCCCCGGGAGCGGCCGGACGAGGTGAGCGCCAGCACGCAGCAGGCAATGAGGAAGCCGCGCCGGATCACTCCGTCCCTTGCTGGAACGACGCGTAGCATGGATGCAACGACAGTTAATCGACTACGGTGGGGGGGGCGTTCAGGTTCCGGCCGTTGTCTTTTCGACACAAGCATAATAGAAGCCATCGGTCCCCGCCTCTGCCCCCGGCAGCAGCTGCACCCCGATGCGGCGGTCCAGCGCTCCAGGCGTGAGCTCGGCAGCCCGAGGTATTTTGGCGACAGCCATGCCGGGCGCGTCCGAAAGGAAGCGCTGTATCACCTGCTCGTTTTCCTCGGGCAGCACCGAGCAAGTCGAGTAGACGAGCCGACCGCCCGGAGCGAGCACCCGCGAGGCTGCCTTGAGGATCGCGACTTGTGCGGCAATGAAGCCCGGGAGATCGCTCGCGCGGCGCAGCAATTTGATGTCCGGATGGCGGCGGATGACCCCGGTGGAGGAGCACGGCGCATCGACCAGAATGCGGTCGTACGCGCGGCCGGCCGGGAAGCTTTCGGGGTCGCGGGCGTCTGCGACCGCAAGGTGCGCGGTTCGCCTGAGTCGCCCGAGGTTCTCCCGAATGAGCTCGAGACGTTCGGCGTCGACGTCCACCGCCGTCACGTCCGCCCCGTCGCCGAGCCGCTCGAGGATGTGTCCCGTCTTGCCGCCGGGTGCGGCGCAGGCATCGAGCACCCGCATCCCGGGCTTCAAATCGAGGAGGTCGGCGGCCAGTTGGGCACCCGCGTCCTGGACCGACACGAGGCCGTCTGCGAAGCCCGGCAGTTGATCTATGGTCGTCGGGCGCTTCAAAGTGATAGCAGAATCAATCCATTGTACCTTGAATGATTCAATACCGGCCGACTCGAGTGCCCGCATGCGCTCGTCCGCGTTCGAGCGCGACATGTCGACCCGCAGCGTCATAGGCGGATGGATGTTGTTGGCCTCGAGGATGGCCGTGCATCGGTCACCCCAGGCTGCGCCCAGGCGGTCAACCAGCCAGCGCGGATGCGCCGTGCGCGCAGCAAGGTCGAGGTCGACTCGCTCGAGTAGATCGCGGTGCTCCGAGAGGTAGCGTCGGAGCACCGCATTGACG
This sequence comes from Steroidobacteraceae bacterium, assembly GCA_035632655.1. Classification (GTDB taxonomy): domain Bacteria; phylum Pseudomonadota; class Gammaproteobacteria; order Steroidobacterales; family Steroidobacteraceae; genus 13-2-20CM-66-19. Next base: position 83,476 of record DASQGK010000008.1, read on the forward strand.
AGACCGGTGGAGCGCTCGCGGCCAAGGATGCGCGCAGCATCCACTGCCGCATGCACCGTTTGCTCCGGCACATTCCGCGAGTACTCGATCTGGTGGGAGGCGACCACGAGCAACCCGCGGATCGGGGCAGGTATCCCCGAGGGACGCTCGAGCAGCGACTCGACCGCCGGCATCAGCCGCAGGTACCACCGCAGAGTCCCGAGGCCGATGGCTCGGAGCGCGGCCCGGTCCTCTCCCGGATCGGAGGCTCCCAGGGCGGCATCCGCAGAGCGGCCATCTGAAGCGACGGCCTCGACGATGCGGGCTGCCCCGGCGAGTGCCGAAGCGCCCGGCGCCCAGCGAGTCCTAGCCAAGTCTCTTTCCCGCCAGATCGAGGTTGTGGGCGAATTCAGACACGGAGAGAACACGACCGCCCGGTTTCTGCACTTCCCGGAGTCCCAACACACCCCGGCCGCACTGAATGAGGAGAAGACCTCCCTGTAATCCAATTATCCAGCCATGTTCGAGGGAGTTAGACGCATTTCGGCTGTTTTTAGCCACAAGTTCGCGGTCGACAATTTCCGCTGAGTGGATCCTCAGACGCTCACCGCCGATCCGTGTCTCGGCCACCGGTCTCGGAGCGAAGGCCCGTACCTGGGCGTCGATGCGCGGAGCGTCCTGCGCCCAGTCGATCCGGGCCTCCGCCTTGGTGATCTTGGCGGCATAGGTGGCCCCGTCGGCGGGCTGCGGGTGGGGAGTCAGTGTCCCGGCGGCCAGACCATCGAGCGCGGCAAGGAGCGTGGTGGCTCCGAGCGCTGCGAGAGTGCCGTGGAGAGTCCCGCCGGTATCGCGCGGGCCAATCGCGATCTCGCGCTTGAGAAGGATCGGGCCGGTATCGAGTCCTTCGTCCATGACCATGATGGTGACGCCGGTGATCGCATCGCCGGCGAGTATCGCGCGCTGCACGGGCGCAGCGCCGCGCCAGCGCGGCAGGAGCGAGGCATGGATGTTGAGACAACCGCGACGCGGCAAGCGCAGCGCTTCGGGCGGAAGCATCAGCCCGTAAGCGACCACGACGAGGACCTCGGGCTCCCAGGAGGCGAGCGCTGCCCGGCC
>DASQGK010000009.1:0-4466 GCA_035632655.1 Steroidobacteraceae bacterium
CGCGGCGTCAGCATCGTCGCGCTGGGGCCGTGGAGCCAAGAACACGATGATGTGCAATTGGCACTGCACCGCTTGGATGATCCCAACGGTCCGTTCGTTCGCATCTTTGGCCGAAGTGCTCCCGGCGAAGTGACGATCTATCGCCGCGCGGCATCGTGGTGAACCTCGCTTGACCGGCGCGGACACAGTAGTACTAGCAGTTGGTCGAAAAAGAGGACGAACCCTTCGACAAGCATAGCGCGGGCTGACGCCCGCAACCCAACGAACGAAGCGTTCGCGGAATGACGTCCTCCTCGGGTACGAAGGTGGTGTCGAAGCCAACCAACGAACCCAAAGAGGACGCCATGAAGACCTTCATAACCCGTCACGCATCGCTCGTCACGTGTGTGCTGTCTGGATTCGACCGCCTCGTGTTCCGCGGCACGCTGATACCGCTGGTGCGCGATCGAGGCATGCACGTGTTCCTATCCCGTGCGAAGGTCCGCCTGCTGGACTTCAAGAACTTCGCGTTGCGCACCAGCGAGCGCGTCAAGGAGGCGGCGCTGGCCGAGGCGCAGCGGCGCGCACGCCCGGTGCTCTACCTCAGCTCGAGCGGCGCGAGCAAGGAGGATCTAGCGCGCCAGCTGCTCGCGCAGCACCCACTGAAGAAGCCGGGGCTCATCTGCTCGTTCAAGGCCATCGAGCCGTGCATGAGCTTCGAGTACCACCGTTCTCAAGACCCGCAGGCGCGCGGGCTCAAGCTTTGTCCGCGCAAGTGCCTCCACATCTACCACTACCGGCTGCACCCGCTCTTCGGCTTCATGCACGTGCGCATCCAGACCTGGTTTCCGTTCACCGTGCAGATCTGCCTCAACGGCCGGGAATGGCTGGCGCGCCACCTCCAGCGCCGACGCTCGGGCTTCCAGCGTGCCGACAACTGCTTCCCGTGGCTGGCCAACCCGGTCCTCGCCCAGCGCTTGATGGACGACCAGCTCGCGACCGACTGGCCGGCCGCGCTCACCGCGATCGCCCGGGCCGTCAACCCGCTGCACGACGCGATCTTCGCCTCCTGGCCCATGGACTACTACTGGTCGGGCTACCAGACGGAGTGGGCGACCGACGTCCTGTTCAAAGACCCGCAGGCGCTGGCCACGATCTATCCGGCGCTGGTGCACCATGCCATCGAGCACTTCAAGAGCCCCGACGTGATGCGCTTTCTGGGTCAGAAGCTCCACGTCAACTTCAAGGGCGAAGTAATCACCAGCTTCAAGGAACGTCCCGAGGGCGTGCGCGTCAAGCACTGGGTCCGCGGCAACTCCATCAAGATGTACGATAAGGCCCGCAGTGTCCTGCGCGTGGAGACCACCATCGCGCGCACCGCCGACTTCAAGGTGTTGCGTCCGCGGCGCGACGACCGCCCCGAGGAGATGCTGGCGTGGAAGCCGTTACGCAAGGGCGTCGCGGATCTCCATCGTCGGGCGGAAGTGTCGCAGCGCTCCAACGAGCGCTACCTCGACGCACTGGCCGTCGTCGACGACACCACACCCTGTTCCCGTCTGTTCGACGCCGTCGCGCAAGCCGTGCTCGATGCCGGCCACCGTTTTCGTGCACTGCGTCTCGGCGACCCCGCCGACCTCGCGCTGCTCGCGGTCATCGCCCGTGGTGAGTTCGTGACCGCAGGCGTGCGCAACCGCGACGTGCGCGCACACCTCTACGCGCGCCCGCAGACGGCCGTCGACCAGCGGCGACTTTCCAGCAAGGTCAGCCGCCAGTTGCGGCTCCTGCGGGCGCACCGCGTGATTCGTAAGGTGCCCAAGACTCACCGCTACCAACTCACCGAGCGCGGCCGACTACTCACCGCCGCCCTGCGTGCGACGCGCGACGCCAGCATCCAGCAACTTCTGCGCGCCGCCGCATGACGCGTCGGCAAATCTTCGCGTCACACCAAGACTTTCGGAAGTAGTAGCCTAGCGCGGGCGGACGCCCGCAACCCAAAGTAGCAACGGCGCCGCTTCTCAGTGTACGTAGGGGCTGCGAAGCACACCTGCGCATCGAGGAGGACGCCGTCGTGAAGACCTTCGTAGCACGTTATCGCTCTGCCATCATCGCTACCTTGTCGGGATTCGATCGCCTCGTCTTCCGCGGAACGCTCGTGGGCCTCGTCAGGAAAGGCGGCATGCAGAGCTTTCTGAACAGTGCGGGCGTGCGGCTGCTGGATTTCAAGCAGTACGTCTCGTGCACCAGCGAGCAGGTGAAAGACGCCTCGCTGCGTGTGGCCATCGCGCAGGGACGGCCCATCCGCTATCTGGAGTCGGCCCGCACTGACAAGGAGGCGCTCGCGCACCAGCTCCTTGCGGAACAGCCGATCGAGCAGGGACTGATCTGTGCCTTCCGCACGGTCGAACCCTGCATGAGCTTTGAGTACCATCGGTCCGCTGAGCCGCGCGAACGGGGGCTGCGGCTGCGTCCGCGCAAGTGCCTGCACATCTATCAGTACTTCCTGCACCCGATCTTCGGGTTCATGAGCGCTCGGCTCCAGACCTGGTTTCCCTTCAACATCCAAATTTGCCTCAATGGCCGCGAGTGGTTGGGGCGCCAATTCCAGTGCAAAGGGCACACCGACTTCACGCGGGACGCTAACTGCTTTACCCATCTCGGCGATGCCGCCCTCGCCCAGCGCCTGATGACGCAGCAACTGCGCACCGGCTGGCCGCGCGCGCTCGATCCGATCGCTCGCACGCTCAATCCCTTGCACCCGCGCATCTTCCGCCGCTGGCCGCACACCTACTACTGGTCCGCCTACCAGACGGAGTGGGCCACCGATGTGATGTTTGCCGAAGCCGCCACGCTGGCCGCGATCTACCCGGACCTCGTGCGCCATGCCAGCCTGCATTTTCAGAGCCCTGATGTCATGCGCTTTCTTGGTCGCAAGGGGCTTCACGGCACGTTCCAGGGCAAGCTGGTATCGAGTTGCCAGCGGCGTCCCGAAGGCGTGCGCATCAAGCATTGGGTGCAGGGCAACTCGCTTAAGATGTACAACAAGGCCCCCCAGCTCCTGCGCGTCGAGACCACCATCGGCAACCCCGCCGAGTTTCAGGTGCTGCGTCCCCGCGAGCGCGCCCGCCGCCGCCCGCTGGCCTGGCAACCGCTGCGCAAGGGGGTGGCCGACCTCCACCGCCGGGCCGCGGTGTCGCAACGGGCCAACGAGCGCTACCTCGACGCCCTCGCCGCCACGGAGGACTCCACGCCGCTGCATCAGCTCCTCGATCAGGTCGCCCGTCGCGTCCGCTATCACGGTCGTCACGTCCGCGCGTTGCGGATGGGCGATGCCCAGGATCTCGCGCTCCTCCAGGCCATCAGCCGTGGCGAGTTCGCCCTGGCGGGCTTGCGTAACCGCGACCTGCGCCGGCTCCTATACCCCTCCAAACGTCCCGTGACCGGTGCCGACGCACGGCGACTCTCCGCCCGCATCAGCCGCCAACTGCGTCTGCTGCGCGCACACGGCGTGATCAAGAAACTCTCGAAAACTCATCGCTATCAACTCACCACCCGCGGCCGCCTCCTCTGTGCGGCACTCTTCGCGGTCCGCGAAGCCACGCTGCAAAAGCTTGTCGGCTCCGCCGCCGCGTAAATTTCTTCGCCTCACGCGATCATCCGTGGAAGTCGTAAATCAGTGATCGACATCGGCGCCTTCCGTGATTGACGGGACTCGATATGCGATGATGCTGTTCGGCGCATCAGCGGCCGAGTGACGTACCGAGTTCACGGTCCAAGGCTGCCTCAAGTGACAGTTCTGCGCCCGCCGCTCGTGCGTGCGCACGCGCCTCGCGATCGAGCTTCGCATGCACCGCACGAACGTAGTGACGGTAGACCGCCATCGACATCGGCGTGCGGAGGCCGCCGCCGGTTGCGGCGTACACAGCGCCGAACAACTCGGCGGCCCGCGGAAGATCGCCGGAGTGAAACGCAATCACGGCGCAGCCGACCACGCAATCGGCTAGCCCGAGTGGAATCTTCCAGTGCCGCACAACTGCCACGGCCTCGGCAATCTGGGCTCGCGCCACCGACAGATCACCACGGACGGCAGCAATGAGAGCGCGCAGGTAGGATACTATGTACGACGGCCAGCCCGACATGTGCTGGCGCACAAGCGTGTGGTCGAGCGCGGTGGCTGCGGCGGGAGCGTCTCCGCGCAGGAGATGCGCCACGACGAGAAATGTTCTCGGCCCGCGGATGTCCGGCCGATCAAGGGCTGTCCCGAGCCCATCTACCCTCGCGCCAGAGAGCAGCGCCACCGCACGGTCGTATTCGTGCCGCGCCAGCATGAGCATGCCGCGTTCCTCACGAATGTAGGCATCCGCGCCGCTCGCCAGTGGGGTCGTCCATTCTTCCCCGCTAGCCAAGAGCCGTTCGGCCTCGTCTGGATCGATCCACGTCAGATTCTCGACCAGGATCCGGTAAGCGCCAGCGGCGTCCGCCGGGTCGTC
>DASQGK010000010.1:0-17057 GCA_035632655.1 Steroidobacteraceae bacterium
GCTGGGCACAGCACGTCGTAGCGGCCGTGGACGATGACCGTGGGGATGTGCTGGATGCGGCCGATGTCCTCCAGCAGCTGGTTGTCCGAGCGCATGAAGCCTTTGTTCAGGAAGTAGTGGCACTCGATCCGGGCAAAAGCGGCGGCGTACTCGGGCTTCTTGAAGGAGGCGACCGTACCTGGGTCAGGTTGCAGGTGGATGGTGGAGCCTTCCCAGGCTGACCAGATTCTGGCGGCCGCAATCATCACCTTGCGATCGGGGCTGGTCAGTCGTTTGTAGTAGGCGCCGATCATGTCGCCGCGTTCCTCGGGCGGAATGTGATCGATGAAGGCCTCCCAACCCTCCGGGAACTGAGCGCCGGTGCCGAATGGGTTCTGGTACAGCCATTCCACCTCCCAGCGCCGCAGCAGGAAGATGCCGCGCAGGATGAGCTCGGTCACAACTTTGGGATGAGTCTCGGCGTAGGCCAGCGCCAGGGTAGAGCCCCATGAACCTCCGAATACCAGCCAGCGATCGATTCCCAGGTGCTGACGCAGGCGCTCGATGTCTTGCACCAGGTGCCAGGTGGTGTTGTCGACGAGGCTCGCGTGGGGTCGGCTCCTGCCGCATCCACGCTGATCGAACAGGACAATTCGGTAGCGTTTGGGATCGAAGAAACGGCGCATCCTCCCTTCGGTGCCCCCACCGGGTCCACCGTGGAGGAAAATCACGGGCTTGCCGCGTCGATTACCGCTTTCCTCGAAATAGATCTCGTGCAGATCCGAGACACGCAGAAACCCTCTGCGGTAGGGCCTGATCGCGGGATAGAGGGTGCGGCGAGCTCCGGGCTCAGGCTTTGAGCGTCTCTTTGCGATCATGCGACCGATTCTCACATGAGCGGCGCACCCCCGTCTAAACCGCACCGATCCGCGACATCGTGAATCTCAGGTCGTCGGGGATTTGATTGGCTTCCCCGAGGCGATCACGCAGGCGCAGAAAAAAAAGGACCCGAGGTTCGGGGAGAAGCCTCGGGTGGCGGGAAGAGCCGATTTGACTCCCGGAGAACCCCCGTCGCAGGCGCCGCGGTGGACCGTGCACCGGATCGCCGCTGGACGCGCGCTGCGACAGGAATTTTCCGTGGATGCCTGATCTGACTACTTCACTGCAAGTTGACTCCTCAGCGTGGAGTTGTCTGTTCAGCCGGTGAAAGTCTTCCTTTGTAGTTATCGGGCATGGCACTGCAGTGCAGCGGCCCATGCCGGTCGCGGTCCCGTTTGATCTGAATCTGTCAGGATTCGTGCGCCGATCTCACCTGCGGGACGCCGCCGGTGCGAAAAACCTCCAGGCGCCGGCCAGATGGCCCGCCCCGGGGCCGGGAGGGCCGCGTCAGCCTCTCGCCCAGGGGGTCCCCTTGCCGGCCGCCTTCCGCGGGCAGAACATGGGGTGCCGATCCGCGGCGCGGGCCGGCCGGAGGCGCCGATGAGCGCGACCTACATTGCCGTGGATGCCGAGCGCGGACGCATCGCGTACACGGACCACAAGCGGCGCTGGTGGTTGCTGTCCGTGGTCTGGCCGCTGATTCCGTTCACCGGCATCGCGGCGCACCTGGCAACGGGGCGGCAGATCGCCCTCGGGCTGCCGCTCCTCATCAGCTACCTGCTGATGCCGCTCCTCGATCTCTCTATCGGCAACGACCGCAACAACCCGGATGAGGCCGTGGTGCCGCAGCTGGAGGAAGACCGGTATTACCGCGTGCTGACCTGGGCCACCGTGCCGCTGCACTTTCTCGCGCTGATCGGCTGCGCCTGGTGGGTGGGCACCCACGCCTTGTCCTGGTGGGCGGTGCTGATGTTCGCCTACGTCGCCGGCGCCGATTCGGGCCTTGGCATCAATACCGCCCACGAGCTCGGGCACAAGCACACCCGCCTCGAGCAATGGCTGGCGCGGCTGGCCCTGGCCGTGCCGTTTTACGGACACTTCACGGTCGAGCACGGGCGCGGCCACCACCGCACCGTGGCCACCCCGGAGGACAACGCCAGCGCGCGCATGGGGGAAAGCATCTACCGCTTCGCGCTGCGCGAGCTGCCGGGCGGCATCCTTCGGGCCTGGCGCCTGGAGCGCAGGCGCCTGCACAGCAAGGGGCGGTCCGCCTGGTCCGTGCACAACACCATCCTCCAGTCCTATGCCGTGAGTGTGCTCGTCCAGGGAGGACTGTTCCTGGCCTTCGGCTGGGTGATGGTGCCGTTTCTCGCCGTGCACAATGCCGTCGCCTGGTGGCAGCTCACCTCCGCCAACTACGTCGAGCACTACGGACTGCTGCGCCGGAAAACGGCCAGCGGTCGCTACGAGATCCCTCAGCCGCATCATTCCTGGAACACCGACCACCTGGTAACCAACCTGGTGCTGTTCCACCTGCAGAGGCATTCGGACCACCACGCGCATCCGTCGCGCCGCTACCAGTCGCTGCGCACCTGGGCCGACGTGCCGCAGTTGCCGAGCGGCTACTTCGGCATGTTTCCGCTCTCCTGGTGGCCCTCGCTCTGGTTCCGGGTGATGGACAGGCGGCTGCTCGCGCTGCCACACGTGCAGGGGGACCTCACCCGGGTGAACATCGCGCTCCATCGGCGCGCGGCGCTCGTGGCGAGGGCGACGCGCTCGCGGTAGTCGTCTGTCCGAACCAGCTGTCGTCCGCTTGACTGCGGGTCTACTGCAGCGGCGGCAGTGCCAGCGCCGCGGGCTTGGGTTTCCGCTCGCTGTCGTACAAGCCCCAGAATGCCTCTTCGGGACCTGTCCCTGCACCTGCCACCGGACTCGCATCGTAGGCCCGCCACGGCGCATCGAAGGCCGAGAAATATGCGAAGGCGCGCGTTGCGGACGGCTGCAGGCGCCGGCGCAGCTCGGCGTAAAAACTCGCCTGCCGCCCGGGACTGAATCCGGCGCTCGCCGGCGCGGTCGGCAGTCCCGTCTCCTTCACCAGGATCGGGCCGCAGAAGTGCCGGCCGAGGTCGGCGGCGACATTGACCACGAACTGCGTCGCGGTCGCATCGCTGGCGCCGTGAAACCAGGGTTGAAACACCGGGTGCACGTTCGCCAGCAGAAAATCCATGCGGCCGAGCAGCCCCCGGGCCGCGGGATCCTCGAAGACATGGAACGGCTCGGTGGTGCTGAGCGGCAGCTGCGGAGCGCGCTCGCGCACCGCGGCGACGGTGGCCGCCAGGGAGGCGAACTCGGCGCGATGCGCGAGGATCGACTCGTTGCCGAGCGAGAGGCCGACGACCAGGTGCGGATAGCGGCGTGCGGCGCCCAGCGCCGCGTCGAGCTCGGCGGCATTGGCGGGATTCCACACCCCGATGACGAGCGCGTGGAATTTGAGCTGTGCCGCGAGCTGCGGGATCGCCTCGGCGCCGTGGATCGAGTCATAGGTGATGAGCCCGTCGAATCGCGGCCGCAGCGCCGCGAGATCGGCACGAATGCTCGCCGGATCTGCGGCCTGGACGCGTCCGTCGTAGACCTTGAGGGCGCTCGGCTCGTAGGCAACGAAGCGACCCTGCGCCATCACCCGGGTCAGACGCTCGAGCGCGGGAGCGCCGGAGGTGCTGCGCTCGCAGACCGGCTGTGCAGCCGCGAGCGGACCAAGGAGTGCCAGCAAAGGCAGAACGGCCGGAAGGCTTCTGATGCGGCGACTCATTGGCCTAGTATTGCGCAGGCAAGGGAGGGTGTCCCATGAACGATGACCAGTCGGCGAAGGCGGCGCGCTTTCGCTCGCTCCACGAGCGGCCCGGCGCTTTCGTCATCCCCAACGTCTGGGACGGCGGCTCGGCGGCCATCATGGCGGGCCTCGGCTTCGAGGCGCTCGCGACCTCGAGTTCCGCCGCTGCGGGCACTCTCGGCAAGCTCGATGGCGGGCTGACTCGCGATGAGGCGCTCGCGCATGCGTGCGCCGTCGTTGCCACGAGCGCGCTCCCCGTCTCCGCCGACCTCGAGCAGGGCTTCGGCGACTCGCCCGAGACTGTCGCGGAGACCATCCGGCGCGCCGCGGCCGCGGGGCTGGTGGGCGGATCGATCGAGGATGCGAGCGGCGATGAGCGCGCCCCCATCTTCGAAATGCCGCTCGCCGTGGAGCGGATCGCGGCGGCGGTAGCGGCGGCGCGCAAGCTCCCGTTTCCGTTCACCCTCACCGCGCGCGCCGAGAACTATCTGCACGGCAGGGCGGATCTCGATGACACCGTGCGCCGGCTGCAGGCCTTCGAGCGCGCCGGAGCGGACGTGTTGTTCGCGCCGGGGCTTCCCGACCTCGCCGCCGTCCGCACGGTCTGTCAGTCGTTGAGCAAGCCCGTCAACTTCATGGTCGGGATCCGCGGCCGCTCCTTCAGCGTCGCGGAGCTCGTGCATGCCGGCGTCAGGCGCATCAGCCTGTCGACGTCGCTTTATCGCGCCGCCATGACCGGGCTTTACGCCGCCGGCCGCGAGGTGAAGGAGTCCGGCACCTTCGGCTACCTCGAGACCATCATGAGCGGCAAGGACCTCGCGGGCTTTCTGGGCTAATGGGCCCAAATCGCCTGCGGCAATTTGGGCGGACATCACTCCGTCGGCCGCCGGCAAAAAGCGTGGTTTTTGCCGGCTACTCAGTCCTCGTGGCGCCCGCGCTCAGGGCGTCGGGGCGCGCTCCCCCGGAGCCGCGCGCCGCGCCCACTCGAGAAAGCGCGCCACGCCCGCATCGCCCTCCGCCGGCGCCCAGCCGGCGAACTCCGAGGCGGTGGCCGGATCGTACGGCCCCTGCTTGATCTCGAGGAACGCAGTGCCGTCCTCGCGTACCACCACGGTGTGCCAGCCGCCGGCCGCATTCTCGTAGCCGAGGTTGCCGCTGCCGGCGCCGAGCGCATGCCGCGCGCTGATGCGGCCCTCCTCGTCGAAGACCAGGAGGTCGAGCGCGCCGCGCACGATGAGGGCCAGCTCGGCGCGGGTGTTGTGACGGTGCGGGCGGAAGTAGGAGTCGCGATTCGCCACCACCAGATAGCGTTGCACCAGGTCGGCGTTCGAGGCATGCAGATTGAAGTGGCTGCGCCGGCGCGGGCTCGCCGCGGCCGCGCGGGCCAGCTCATCCAGGAGACTCTGCGAGATGAGCTTCATCTTTCAGGCTGCGGCTGCTGGCTGCGCCGGGGGCGAGCGGTGCTTGACGTCGGGGAGGAAGCCGGCGAGCAGCCCGATGAGGGGCAGGAACGCGCAGATCCGGTAGACCGCATCGATCCCGAAGTGGTCGGCGAGCCTGCCGAGCACTGCGGCACCGACGCTGCCCATGCCGAACGCCAGCCCGAAAAACAGGCCCGCGACCGCACCCGTGCGCCCCGGCATCAGATCCTGGGCATAGACCAGGATCGCCGGGAACGCCGAGGCGATGATCAGGCCGATCGGCACGGTGAGCACGCTGGTCCACAGCAGGTTGGCGTGCGGCAGCAGCAGCGTGAAGGGCAGCACCCCGAGGATCGAGACCCAGATGATCTTCTTGCTGCCGATGCGGTCGCCGATGGGGCCGCCAATGAAGCCGCCGACCGCGGCCGCGGCCAGGAACACGAACAGATGCAGCTGCGCGCTGCGCACCGACTGCTGGAAGTGGCCGATGAGATAGAAGGTGTAATAGCTCGTGATGCTCGCGAGATAGAAATATTTCGAGAAGATGAGCGCCAGCAGCACCGCGAGCGCGCCGGCGACGCGGCGCGGCGAGGCTTCGATGTGCCGGGTCTGGGCCGCGTGCTTGAGGCGGGTGATGCCGTGAGTCTTGTACCAGTGGCCGACATTGAAGAGCACGAACATCCCGAGCAGCGCCACCGCGGAGAACCAGGCGATGCTCGACTGCCCATAGGGCAGCACGATGAAGGCCGCGAGCAGCGGACCGCATGCGGAGCCCAGATTGCCGCCGACCTGGAACACCGATTGCGCCAGCCCGTGCTTGCCGCCCGAGGCCATGCGGGCGACACGCGAGGACTCCGGATGAAACACCGAGGAGCCGGTGCCGATGAGCGCCGCCGCGAGCAGCAGCAGCGCGTAATTGCCGGCGAAGGCGAGCAGCAGCAGCCCGGCGAGCGAAAAGGCCATGCCGGTGGCGAGCGAGTAGGGGCGGGGGGTGCGGTCGGCCATCGCCCCCACCAGTGGCTGCAGCAGCGATGCCGTGAACTGGAACGTGAAGGTGAGCAGGCCTATCTGTCCGAAGCTCATCTGGTAGCGGCTCTTGAGCATCGGATAGAGCGCCGGCAGGAGCGACTGCATCATGTCGTTCAGCAGATGGCAGAAGCTGATCGCCGCGAGGATGGTGACGGCGGTGCGACCGGCGGCCTGGACGCCGCTCAGGCGAAGGGCGGACTCATTCATGGGCGGCAATGTGACCCAAATCGTCGAGCGGTGCCAATCTCCCGGAATGGGAAGGGCGGCGGACCGGCCCGTTTGCGCTCGCGGCATGGCAAGTGCGCCCGTCCTCATCTAATGTGTCGGCCGCAGCAATCGGGGGAGCTCCATGAAAGACCTGACCCAGGGCCCGGTCACCGGACAGCTGATCGCGATGGCCGTGCCGCTCGCCATCGGCATGCTGTTTCAAACCCTGTATCTCGTGGTCGACATGTACTTCGTGGCGCACCTCGGGGATGCCGCCATTGCCGGCGTGAGCACCGCCGGCACCGCCATGTTCGTCATCATGGCGCTGACGCAGATGCTCGGTGTCGGCACCGTCGCGCTGGTCTCGCATGCCGTGGGCGCCAAGGACCAGGCGGAAGCCAATCTGGTATTCAACCAGTCGGTGACGCTCTCGGTCATCTGCGGCGTGGCGACCCTCGTCGGCGGCTGGCTGCTCGGCGGCCTCTACGTTCGCGCGATGGCTGCGGACGGCGCCACCACCGCCGCCGGAACCGCATTCCTTTATTACTACACGCCGGGCCTCGCGCTGCAGTTCGCGATGGTGGCGCTCGGCTCGGCGCTGCGCGGCACCGGCATCGTGCAGCCCACCATGGTGGTGCAGGTGCTGACGGTGGTGCTCAACACCGTGCTGGCGCCGGTGCTGATCGCAGGTTGGGGCACGCATCACCCGCTGGGCGCCGCGGGCGCCGGGCTCGCGAGCAGCCTTGCCGTTGCCGCGGGCGTTGTATTCCTGTGGATCTATTTCGCACGGCTCGAGCATTACGTGAGGCTGGACAGCACGCTCATGCGGCCGCGCGCTGCGCTGGTGCGGCGCATCCTCAACGTGGGGCTCCCCGCCGGCGGCGAATTCTTCATGATGTTCGTGATCCTCGGCGTCATCTACTGGGCGATCCGCGGCTTCGGCCCCGCGGCGCAGGCGGGCTTCGGCATCGGTGGGCGCGTCATGCAGGCGCTGTTTCTGCCGGTGATGGCGCTCGCCTTCGCAGCTCCGGCGGTGGCCGGTCAGAACTTCGGTGCCCGCAAGTTCGAGCGCGTGCGGGAGACTTTCCGCGCTGCGGCGCTCCTGTCTTCGGTGCTGATGCTGCTCCTCACGCTCGTGTGCCAGTGGCGGCCGCAGATCTTCATCGAGTTCTTCAGCCGCCAGCCCGAGGTGGTCGCGGTGGGCGCGACTTACCTGCGCGTCATCTCCTGGAACTTCCTCGCCACGGGGCTGATCTTCACCTGCTCGGGGCTGTTCCAGGCGCTCGGCAACACCTGGCCGTCGCTGGCGAGCTCGGCATCGCGCCTGGTGACGTTCGTGCTGCCGGCGGTGGTCCTCTCGACTCTGCCGCAGTTCTCGCTCATCGAGGTGTGGTACCTGTCGGTGGCGACGGTGACGCTGCAGGCTCTCACCAGTCTGCTGCTGCTCAGGCGCGAGTTCCGGCGCAGACTCGGCGCCGCTGCGCCCGCGGTTGCCATGGCGGCAGGCGGGACCGGTGCCGGCGGATCTGGCTAGATGAGCGGAGAGTCGGATCCGGTCGGTTCAGTTGAAGTCGCGCTGACTCATACGACCCGACTGCTGGCGAACCGCCCCGCGCTTGCCGCCGAGCAGGCGCAGGAGATCCTCAAGGTCGCCCCGGGCCATCCGCTCGCGACGCTGCTGCTGGGAGCGGCCCGGCGCGCGTGCGGCGATGCCGCCGCGGCAGCGCAGATTCTCGCGCAGCTGGCCGCCGCGCAAGCCCAATCGGCGCCCACTCACTATGAATACGCTCTGGCGCTCGCCGACCTGGGGCAGGGCGAGGCGGCGATCTCCGAGCTGCGGCGCGCGCTGGCGCTCAATCCCGGACTCGCGGAGGCCTGGCTCGCGCTCGCCGGGCACCTGAGCGCCGTCGGCGATGAGCCGGGCGCGGATGCGGCGTACGCGCGGCATATGCAATGCTCCACCAGGGACCCGCGCCTCATCGAGGCGGCGGCCGCGCTCTCCTCGAATCGCATCCCGCAGGCCGAAGCGCTGCTGCGCGAGCACCTGAAGGAGCGTCCCACCGATGTCGCCGCCATCCGCATGTTTGCCGAAGTGGCGGCCCGGCTCGAGCGCTACGCGGATTCCGAGAAGCTGCTGCAGCGCTGCCTGGAGCTGGCGCCTAACTTTGCCGCCGCGCGGCGCAACCTCGCCATGGTGCTGCACCGCCAGTACAAGGACGTGGCGGCTCTCGAGGAGGTCGGGCGGCTGCTCGCGAAGGATCCGCGCGATCCCACCTGCCGCAATCTCAAGGCGGCGATTCTCGGCGGCCTCGGGCGTTACGAGGAGGCGATCGAGGTATACGCGGGCGTGCTGGCGGAGTATCCCCACCACGAGAAGGTGTGGATCAACTACGGACACGCTCTGAAGACGGCGGGGCGGCAGGAGGCGGGCGTGGCCGCCTACCGGCGCGGCCTCGCCATCGCGCCGCGCAGCGGCGCGGCCTGGTGGAGCCTCGCCAATCTCAAGACATTCCGTTTCACGCCCGCCGACCTGAGCGCCATGCGCGACCTCACCGCCGAGGCACGCCTGCCGCTCGATGAGCGCGTGCAGCTCAACTTCGCGCTCGGCAAGGCACTCGAGGATGCGGGCAACTATGAGGAGTCCTTCCGGCACTACCTCGAGGCCAATCGCCTGCGCCGCGCTGCCAGCGGCTACGATGCCAGGCGCACCACCGCGCGCTTCGAGCGCTCGCGTCGGATACTGACGCGCGAGTTCTTCGGCGCGCGGCGCGGCTTCGGCTCGCAGGCCCGCGATCCCATCTTCATCGTCGGCATGCCGCGCGCCGGCTCGACGCTGCTCGAGCAGATCCTCGCGAGCCACTCGGCGGTCGAGGGCACCATGGAGCTCCCGGACATCATCTCCATGGCCCGCGATCTCGCGGCGCAGGCGCAGGGGCGCGGCGGACAACCCTCGCCCTATCCGGCCCTGCTCGGCGAGCTCACGTCCGGGCAGTGCCGCGAGCTGGGGGAGCGCTATCTTGCGCAGACCCGTGTGCAGCGCCGCACGCAACGGCCCTGTTTCATCGACAAGATGCCCAACAACTTCGCCTACATCGGGCTCATCCAGCTGATCCTGCCCAACGCGCGCATCATCGACGCGCGCCGTCATCCGCTCGGGTGCTGCTTTTCCGTGTTCAGGCAGCACTTCGCGCGGGGACAACAGTTCGCCTACGACCTCGTCGACCTCGGCAGCTACTACCGCGACTACGTCGCCCTGATGGCGCACTTTGATGACGTCCTCCCCGGGCGGATCCACCGCGTGATCTACGAACGCCTCGTGGACGACACGGAGACCGAGGTGCGGGCGCTGCTCGATTACTGCGGATTGCCCTTCGAGGAGCAGTGCCTGCGCTTCTACGAGAACGAGCGTGCGGTGCGCACGGCCAGTTCCGAGCAGGTGCGGCGTCCGATCTTCCGGGACGCCGTCGAGCATTGGCGCCATTTCCAGCCGTGGCTCGGACCGCTCGAGGCTGCGATCGGTCCGGCTCTGGACAGTTACCCGGATCCCCCCGCGGTGTGAAATCCGCTACACTCGTTGCGACAGAACAACGTCGAGGGGAGCGCGATGACTCGCAGCCGCTTTCGTAAGCTCAAACGGTCGCGGACCGTGCAGTGCCGGATGGCACTGAAGATGATGCCGATCGCCTCGGCGATCGCGACGGCGGTCCACCCGGCGAGCGCCCAGCAGCAGCCGGCGGAATCGACTGGCGGTCTCCAGGAAATCGTGGTGACTGCGGAGAAGCGGGTCGAGAACCTGCAGAACGTACCGCTGAGCATCACTGCAATCGGCAACGAGCAGCTCGAGAATCTCAACATCCAGAGCCAGGACGCGTACATCAAGTTCCTGCCGAGCGTCACCACACAGAAGAGCGGCTCGGGCGGCGGCGCCAACGGACCGGGCTTCGGCAGCGTGATCATGCGCGGCATTTCGAGCGATGCCGGCCAGAATCACTCCGGCCCCACGCCCACCGTCGGCACTTATCTGGACGAGCAGCCGATCACGACCATCCAGGGCGCGATGGACGTACACCTGTACGACATCGCCCGCGTCGAAGCGCTGGCCGGTCCACAGGGTACCCTGTACGGGGCGAGCTCCGAGGCCGGTACCCTCAGGATCATCACCAACAAGCCCGATCCGAGCGCCTTCAAGGCCGAATATCAGCTCGAGGGGAGCCTGATCCCTTCGCACGACGCCGGCGGCCTGTTGCAGGGCTTCGTCAACATCCCGCTCGGCACGAATGCGGCGGTGCGCCTGGTCGGCTGGTATGAGCACGACCCAGGCTACATCGACAACGTGCATGCCACGCGCACTTTCCCGCAGTTCGGCGTCGCCATCGACAATGCACCGTGGGCCAGGAAGAACTTCAACGACACTACGATCTTCGGCGCGCGCGGCGCGCTCAAGATCGATCTCGGTGACAACTGGACGGTGACGCCGTTCATCATGACCCAGGGGACGCGGGCCAATGGCTTCAACGCCTATGCCGCAGACTTTCCGGCGTTTGCCAGCGGCTACAACAGCGTCAACGTCGGCGACCTGCAGCTCGAGCACTTCTCGCACGACTATGTGTATGACAACTTCGTCGACACCGCGCTCACCATCGAGGGCAAGGTGAGCAACTTCGACCTGGTCTACGCCGGGGCCTACCTCAAGCGCCATGACCTGACGCATACCGATTACTCGGATTATTCGCTGGCCTACGACGTGACGCTGCCGAGCTATACCGCACCGATCGTCGACAACGCCGGCAACCACATCAACCCGACGCAGATGATTTGGGGAAAGGACGGTTACGAGAAGGTGAGCCACGAGGTGCGTCTGCAGTCGCCGCGTGACTGGGTCGTGCACTTCATCGTCGGCGGCTTTTACCAGCGGCAGCTGCATAACATCGAGCAGGACTACGTCATCGACAACCTTGCCGGTCCCGGGTGCACCTTCGGCCCCAACTGCTCGCTGTGGGTGACCGGCTGGACCGACACCTGGTGGCTCACCAAGCAGCAGCGCGTCGATCGCGACTATGCGGGTTTCGGCGAGGTGACCTGGGATGTCACCTCCAGCCTGTCGCTGCTCGCGGGGCTGCGGCAGTTCAGGTACGACAACTCGCTCGAGGGATACCGCGGCTACGGCATCAACAATCCGCTGGGAATCGCCAGCGGTCTGGGTGAGGCCGGGGTGTGCGATTTCACGGTGCAGTTCCAGGGCGCGCCTTGTCTGAGCTTCGACAAGACCACCAGTGGCACCGGCAACACGCCGAAGTTCACGGCGACTTACAAGTTCGATGCCAACCATCTCGTCTACGCCACCTACTCCAAGGGTTTCCGCCCGGGCGGCATCAATCGCGTCGGCGATCTGCCGCCGTATCAGGCGGACTACCTGAAGAACTACGAGATCGGCTGGAAGACCACCTGGCTCGACAACCACCTGCGCTACAACGGGGCGTTCTTCTGGGAGGACTGGACCAACTTCCAGTTCGCATTCCTCGGAGCGAACGGCCTGACACGCATCGCCAATGCCGGCGCAGCGCGGGTGACCGGCATGGAGAACGAGCTGCAATGGGCCGTGGCCCAGGGCGTGTCCTTCGCGGCCGGACTGTCGCTGCTCAACCCGCGGCTCACCGAGAACTATTGCGGCGCGATCGATGCTAATGGGAGCCCGATCACCGATTGCCCGGCACCGCTCTCACCTTCGGGTACTCAGCTGCCGGGCACCTCGAAGGTCAAGGGCAACCTGATCGTGCGTGACGACTTCGGCATCGGTCAGTGGATGGCGTACGCGCAGGGGGCCTACGTCTACCAGAGCTCGGAGTGGGACGACCTGCGGCTCGCGCAGCGGGCGGAGATCGGGCCGCAGCCGTCATTTGGGACGCTCGACCTCTCGTTCGGCATCACCCGGGATACGCAGTCGCTCGACCTGTTCCTCACCAACGTCTTCGACGAGCGCGGCCAGCTGTTCCGCTTCAATCAGTGCGGATCCTGCAGCATCGTGGCGAACTACGCGGTACCGACGCAACCGCGCACCATCGCGCTGCGGTACGCGCACAAGTTCTAGAGCCTGCGCCGTTACTTCGGCTCGCTCCCCGGATGCTGGTCGGACAGCGGGAAGGACTGCGCACCGCTCTGCGCTGGCGCCGGGGCCTGCGCGGTGCGCGAGACCGCGGGCGCGGGGGCCGGTGCGGCCGATGCCTGGTGCTGCTGGCCTTCGGTGCTGGTCGAGATGGCGGCGAGGAAACGCCGTGCCGCGTCATCGTTGCTGCGGACGCTCCCCGAAAGGATGTCGGCGGCCGCAATCCCGGGCTTGCCGTAGAAGTTGCCGTCCGCACGGTCGTCGATGCTGATCACCGAGCCGTCGAGCGCGAGCCCCACGAAGGCACCGCGGTTACGCGAGTAGGAGTAGACCTCTGCCTTGAAAGTCGCATCGGTCCCGGCGCTCGCCTGGCGCCCCACGGGGCCGGCGGCCACCGCGGCATCGCCACCCAGGGTCACCTTGCCGCCGTTGATTCCCTCGATACCCTTCGGGGTGGTGAAGACCAGCACGACGTCGGTCAGCTGCACGCCCCACTGGAAGCCGAAGCTCCCGCCGGTCATGGTGATGAACACCGGGCTGGTGAAGCGGCCGTCCTTATCGCGCACCAGCAGCACGCCGTGGCCGCGGCGCCCGCCGAAGAACCACGCGATCTTGGTCATGTCCGGAATGACGGCGATGCCGTAGGCACGCTCCAGCAGCCGGTCGGGGATCGCCTGGTCGCGGGAGTTGCGCAACTCCTCGAGAACCTGGGTGGCGGTGAGCAGCCTGGCCTGCTCGCGCCCCGCCGTGTCGGCGGCGGCGGCGCCGCAGGCGAGCATCAGGCCAGCCAGCGCGGTGAAGACAGTGGTGCGAATAGTCATGGATGGTTCCTCCCTGCGCGTGCCTGTCGCAGCCTGCCGACAGAGTGCGCCACGAGCAATAAACACGTGCCAAGCTTAACTCAGACCTGAGCGGCCGGCGGCAGGTTCCGCGCCGCCGCGCGCCATTCAGCCGCGGTTCAGCTCAGTACCAGAGGGAGAGGAATACTTCGAGGACGTTGGCGTCGAGCTTGTAGAGCGGCTCGCCGCCGGCGCCGTACTGGGCCGCGAGCAGCGCGTCGCGGTAGTCCTTGTAGGTGATCATCATCCGGTCGTAACGGATGTTGGCGGTGCTCTTGTGGATCCACGGCAACTGCGGGATCGGAAACTCGTAGGAGGCGCCGATGCCGGCCGTCAGGCTGTGAAAGGCGGCGAGCTCGCGGTCGCGCGCCATGAAGTTCGAATAGTTGGCGTAGGGGAAAAGATCGCTGTAGAAGCTGGCGTGGGTCTGCGTGTAGTAGCGCAGGCTGCCGTCGAAGATCCAGCCTTTCCACATCGGCATGGTGTAATCGGCTTCCAGCGTGTTGCCGACGATGCCGAAGGTGTCGTGATAGAAGCGGTACGAGCCGCTCAGGGTCGCGCGCCACGGCAGGTAGTACTTCAGCAGCAGCGAGGCGGCATTGCTGGTGCGGGTATTGGGGTAGATCTGCGGGGCGAGCGTGAAGCCGACTCCGCCCGGCGACGCATAGCGGATCTGGCGGTAGGGATTGGCGAGATAGCCCTGGTCCGTGTCGATCTCGTAGTTGAGGTTCGCCAGCAGGTTGCGGGTGAGGACCTGCGTGAGGCCGAAGGTGTAGCCGCGGTGATCGGCCCGCTGGTGGAAAGTCGGGTCGTTGATGATGTCGGGGCATTCCTGATTGTTCGGGTGCGGCGCGGCGCACAGGTCGCGGTACACCTGGTCCCAGGCGCGGCGGTAGCCGAGGGAGATGGTGGTGAGGTCGCCGAACATGTCCTGGCTGATCGAGTAGTAGCTGGTGCTCGCAATGTAGTCGGGCTCGCGGCTGTAGATGTAGCCGAGGCTGTAGGTGGTCTTGCCGTGCAGATAGTCGGCGCCGAAACTGTTCTGCTTCCTGATCTCGTGATAAGGGCTCGCCGAGAGCTTCACGTCGATCGACGCGCTCGAGATCATGTCCTCGTAGTAGTTGTAGCTGAGCGAGAGGCTGTCGCCGACCTTCTTGCGGATCAGCACCGAGGGCCCGCGCACCGTGATGTCGCCGCCGGAGTAGGAGTGGTACATCAGGTCCGCCTGATCCTCGGGCAGCACGCCGCCGAGCACCGGTGCGGCGATCACGCACAGCGCCAGGCAGGTCCGCAGGAAGGGCGGCAGCAGGCGGCCGCCGCGCCTGCGCGCACGCGGCAGGGCCGCGATCACCGGCGTCTTCCTCGCGCCGCCGCGGATAGCCGCCGGGCTAGTTGCATCCGCAGCCGCCTCCGACCGCTCCGGTGGCGCCGTGCGAGCCCTCGCGCGTCTCGAATACGTGGTCCCGATAGGTGGCGGCGATCGAGTTGCGGCTCAGGGACATGATGGGATCGGCCAGGTGCTCGCGCTCGTAGGGCTTGACCCAGGGCTCGAGGCTGCTGCAGCCGGCGAGTGCCGCGGCGAGCCCGAGCGGCACGAGCAGCGCTCGCGCGGCCCGCAGCCGTCCCATCACTCCGCGCACCTCCCCGCCACCCCGCATCGCGCTACTCCCGTACCAGCGTCCGGATACTGTCGAGATACTCGTTCTCGTCGCCGGGCTTGTAGCCCCGGTGCAGCACTCGCACCTTGCCGCTGCGGTCGATGATCACGGTGCTGGGCATTCCGGCGACATCGTACATCTTGCTGACCTTGCTCTCCTTATCATAAAGAATCGGAAAGCTCACGGGAGTCTGCTTCAGCCATTCGTTGGCCGCATTCGAGTCCGGCTCCACGTTCACGCCGATCAGCGTGAAACCGAGGCGGTTGTACTTCCTGTAGATGCTCTCGAGCAACGGCATTTCCTGGCGGCACGGTCCGCACCAGCTCGCCCAGAAATTCAGCATCACCACCTGGCCCTTGTACTGGGCCAGGCTCACGCTCGGCCCGGCCTTGGAGCCGAGGGTGAACTGCGGGGCCGGCGCGCCGGTCGGGTCTGCGGCCAGCGCGGGCAGGGCCAGTGCGGCGGCGGCAATCACGGCTGCGATTCGGTTCCTCATCGTTTGCGTCCCTCAATGACTAGAAGAAGGCGGTCGCTCCGAGCCGCGCCTCGAGGTTGTTGGTGAGCTTGGTGACACCGAGCAGGCTCGTCTGGAACACGTGATCCTGCACCGTGACGTGCAGGGCCATCCAGTCCCAGGGCACGACGCGGTAGCCGGCGCCGAAGTTCACCGTGAACTTCGTATCCCCGGCGAAGTCGGTGGCGCCGAAGCCGCCGAGGAGATAGAAAGCGCTCGTCATGGCGACGCCGCGACCGACGAAGGCCTCGCCCGGCAGGAAGTTGTAGCCGAGTGACAGGTCGTAGTACGTGAAGCGCCTCTCATTGTTGGTAAGCAGCTGGATGTTGCCGCTCAGGGTCTCGAAACTGGTGCGTCCGCCGCGCGAGCGGCCCAGCTCGCCCTGCAGGAAGAAGTCCTCGGTGATGTGGTAGGCGAGGGTGGCTCCGTACACCGGGTTGCTGCCGAAGTCCTCGATCGACAGCACCCCGTAATTCAGCCCCAGCTCGACGTTCGAGCTCCTGATGCGCGGCACCTTGATGGTGCGCCGCTCGACCTGCGGCTCGATCACCCGTGGCGGCGTCTCCTGATCGGCGGCTGCGGCAGGCTCGGGCGCCGGCTGCGTCTGCTTCTTCGCGCCGTGATGGAACCAGCCGCGCACCGAGGCGCAGCCGGGCAGCATGGCGAGCGCCACCGTCAGAAGAAGAATGCGAATCCCAGTTTCCATTCGTCGGCTTCCTCGTTCTGGTTGCGCCGGGTAAAGATGTAGTGGGCCTTGTATTCGGTGCGCATGAAAAAGCGCCGCGTCAGGTAGTAGCGGATGCCCGCGCCCACGTAGGCGGTCTGCTCGGTGCGGTTGCTCGGGCTGACGAGCGTCGCCTTGGGCTCGATGTGCACGATGCCGGTGCCGATGGTGAGGAACGGCGACCAGCGTGTTTCGGGGGAGACCACGTGCGCGAAGCCGAGGTCGCCGGACTCGCCGTTGGAGAAGCGGCCGAGGAACTGTCCGCCGGTCGCTTCCAGCGCCAGCTGCGGGTTCAGCGATACCGACCAGTAGGCGGAGATCAGGTTGGCGCCGCCGTACTCGCCGGCGAACACGCCGAGCTCGAAGCGGTGCGAGGTGAAGCCGGCGCGATCGCCGAGCTCGAACTTGAACGGCGAGCCGTCCGCCAGCACGGTCTTGAGCATCTCGCGCTGCGCCGCCCAGCCCTCCACTCCGTGCTCGGTGCGCACCTTGAACCAGTCGGTGCGGCGGAAGAGCACCGAGACGCTCTCGTCGCGCGGCACCACGTGGAATACCGGGTAGCCGCGCCCCGGGCCCGTGTGCAGCTCCAGGTACGGCTCGGACACGAACAGCTGCAGGTATTCGCGCGCGGCGCTCACGGCCGGGGCCAGCAGCGTGAGCAGCGCGGCGAGCGCCAAAACCACCGCACGCGCCGGCCGTTGCGGAGCGCGTGTTGTCAGATCTTTCCCTTGCTCACATGGGCGCCGCGGGGGCGAACGGATCGTTGTGGTACTGCGCGCCAATATCCAGCCACTCCGACAGCAGGCGAAGCTCCGCGATGTTCAACCAACCCGTGTGCGACGGGTTGGTGCACCCGGAACCTGTTGCGAAGCAG
>DASQGK010000011.1:0-1817 GCA_035632655.1 Steroidobacteraceae bacterium
TCCGGACGTCGTCCGGAATTCGGTATGGATCAGGAGGGGCCGAGCCGGCGCGCGGCAGTAAGGAGGGATGGAGCGGGGAATGAGCTTCGAACTCATGTCTCGACCTGGGATAGATCGCGCTCTTCACTGAGCTATCCCCGCATGGCCGATGTTTTACCCGTCGGCCGCGCGGCGCGAAATCGCCCGTTCGGGGTGCTCCGAAAGGCACGGTGCTTGCAGCTACCGGGGCGAGGAGTGTGCCCATGACCAAGATCCTGGTCTCAGCAGCAATTTCCGCCGTCCTTGCCGGCCCCGTCGCAGCAGTCGCCGACGACGCCGCAATGACCTGGCCCGACAAGGCGAAGCCGAGCGCTCAGTCCGAGCAGCGTAAAGCGCGCACCACCCCGCGCGCCGATGAGGCGATGAGCGGCAGCGACGGCGCCGCAGCCCGCGGCAGCACGCGCCCGAACTATGACCCGCCTATGCGACCGAACGACGCGCGGCCGATACCGCCGTTTCGCACGGACTCATCCGCTGCGTCCGGAGGCACGGCGGCCAAGCGCAAGGGGGAGTAGGTCATGAGAGTGGCCCCCGAAGTCATCTTCAAAGGCGTGCGGCGCAGCGCCGGGGTGGCGACCTATGTCGGCGAACGCCTGAAGCACCTGGAGAAGTTCTCGAGCGATATCACGAGCTGCCACGTGACGCTCAGCCGCGAGCAGAGCTCGCAGCGCAAGGGCAACCGCTACAGCGTGATGGTCGAAGTCCGCATGCCGCGCCAGCGCGACCTCGCGGTACGCAAGCAGAAGCAGATCCACGAAATGCAAACGCAGCTGCCGGCGGTGATCAACGAGGCGTTCGGCGCCATCGAGACGCAGCTCAAGCGCGCCGTCGCGCGGCGCCGCCACGACGAGAAAGCGCACACCGTCGATGTCGCGGCGCGCCTGGCCGCCGCGCGCCTGGCCACCGGGTAGTCAGCGGCGTCGGTCGAAGAGATAGAGCCCGAGTCCCGTGCCGAGCCCCCAGGCGGCATTGACGATGAGCGCGACCGCCATCGCTATCGGCGCGCCACCGGCCGCGATCGGCTGCCCTTTCAGCGAAGCAACGACGAACCAGGCCCCAAACACCGCCCCAGAAGGCGAGCGACCAGACCTGCGGAATGCCGAACGGTGCCGTGGACGCGAGCGAGTACGGCGCACGCGCCGCGAGGTGAGAGGCGTGGAGCACGGCGAGCGCGCCCTGGTGGAAGAGAAGGACCGATGCCGCGCCGGCAAGAAAGCCGACGACGATCCAGCGCAGGGTCTCGGTGCTCGGATAATGGTGTAGCGCATGAGTATCCATGCGCACGTCATCTGCAAGCGCAATGCCCGACCATGGTGCAGTCCGGAGCGCTAGGATGAAAACCCAGATGCGCGAGAAAATTGCCGCTGCCTAGCCAGTTCCGCGGCGGCTTTCGCCGTCGGCGCGAGCATCGCGATTGCAGTCACGGTCCTCATCGCCGCGGTCTATCTCTTGCTCGGTTCCAAGTGGGAATAACCCCAAGGAAGGAGAGAGATTATGCGAGTCAGCGAAGCAATGACGCGCGAAGTTCGCGTGGCGAGCCCGGGGCAGAGCATCCGAGACGTAGCGAAGATCATGTCGGAGATCGATGCCGGCGCCATGCCGGTAGGTGACAACGACCGCCTGGTCGGCATGATCACCGACCGCGACATCGCCATTCGCGCGGTGGCGCAGGGCAAGGGACCCGATACCCCGGTGCGCGAGGTGATGAGCACCGAAAGGGTGCTGTACTGCTACGACGATGAGGAGCTCGAGCACGTGGCGAGGAACATGAGCCAGCA
>DASQGK010000012.1:0-11619 GCA_035632655.1 Steroidobacteraceae bacterium
ACGATGGTCGATACCACGCGCACTTCCGGGAGCTGGCTGGTCATCAGCTCGGCCGTCGCGACCTCCTTTACGCGCAGCATGATCAGCGTGTTGAAGTTGCCGGCAATCTGCCCGGCCTTCGCCTGCGACCCGATGCGCGCCTCCACGTCCGACCAGGTCTGTGTGTACGCCGTTACCTGGAACCCCGCACCACCGGCCTTGTTCAGCAGAGGGATGAATTCATCACCGATCAGCTCGTTGAACTCGTCGGCATGAATCGCGATTCGGCGAGGCGCCGTCGCGCCCGGCAACCCGCGACCGACGCCAAACTTGTAGAGGCTCCCAGCTACGCTGGTGAGATCGGCGAACATCGAATTGCCCACCGCCGAAGCCACCTCGTAGTCGGACAGGGAATCCAGTCCGATATAGACGATCCCACCCAGGTTGATCACCGACGCCCAATCGAACACCGGACGCCAGTCCGCTGGATCGTCCAGGTCCGGCGAAAGCAATGATGCCGTCCGTCCCGTGGTGAGCTTCTCCATGAGGGGCAGTAGGGACGCGACCAGCTTGTCGAAATAGCTCTTTTCGTAGTTGAGCGTCGAGGCAAGCGCATGCGCGATCGGGTCGTAGAGCTTCTTGCGCCGTGCGTATTCGACGAGCGTCACCGCGCGAAAGCCGCGCGTCTGCAGCCCCTTGTCGAGGCTTTTCTTGTCGATGGCCATCGATTCGACCTCTTCTCGCCAGCCGGTAGCCGCGGACTCCCGATCCAGCCAATGCTCGAAGTAGTCGATCAGGAGCGGCTCGACGTTCGAGGCGTAGCGGTTGATCTGCTCGTAGTCGGGTTTGCGGCCAAGCGCCACCAGCGCGCGGGCCATGACGTTCACGAAACGCCACACAAACTCCTTGAACGCGGCCGACTGCCCCTCGGAGGGAAGCTGGCCGGCGATGCGCGTCGCCACCTCGGTGATGCGCGAGAAGCTGCCCACTGGGTTATAGCGTGCTGACAACTCGGGATGCCCCAAGTGGAACATGAAGAACTCACTCTGCCGCCCTGCCCGCTTCGCCTCGGCATACACGCGGCGCAGCAGGTCGATGTCACCCTTGGGGTCGAACACGATCACCACTTCGCCGCGGCGTATGTCCTGCGTCAGTAGTACCTCGGCAAGCCGGGTCTTGCCGACACGGGTCGTGCCCAGCACGAGTGTATGACCGACACGGTCGCCGATATCCATCCAGATGTCGGATTCGGCGGTTTCGACACCGTGGATGGCCGGATCACCACCAACCGCCAGGACACCTTGCGACCGGCTACTCAGTAATTCGGAGATCCGCTCGAACCATCCGGGTTCGAGCATGTCCCGCTTCTCCGGAAGCCTGGCCTCATGCAGCCGCTGCGTGTGGCGCTGATCCCAATGGAACCCCCTCCCCAGAAACAGACTCTTTTCCGACCATGGAATCTCCTCGGAGGCGACCACATAACGGCGCTGCCGGCGCAGGTTCGCGCGGTAACCAACGATTTTCAAACCGGAGAGGCCGCGCCAGAAAGCGTGGCATGCAAACGCCCCGGCCAGTCCCCACGCCAGTTCCTGCGTCAACAGGAAAGTCGAAGGTGTCCAGACCACCACGGCGCCAGCCAACCCCGACACCGCGGATGCGCGCAATTCGTACGCCGGGCGCAGCAGCGCTTCAAGCGGATAAGCCATGCGTCGACGCCCCTTCGCTCGGCTCGGTTGAGCGCACCAGCAATGGATTGACCGGAAGAACCATGTCCACGAAGCGCGCCGGCTCGCAAATCACGATTCCTGACAGCCGCGACACAACGCGATCTCCGCGCATCACTTGGTAGGTCAGGATGTTGACGCCCTTGTCGGCGCGCACGTGCCAGCCAGCGCGCAGAAGCTGGCGCTGGATCGGCTTGCCAATATCGGTGTCGCCGGACACGTCCGTCTGATCACCATTGGATGCCCCGGGGAACTGACGGGCGAACTCCCGGAAGATGCGCGGGGACACGAGCAGCATCCCTTCGGCAACGAAATGTATAAATGCACCCGACTGGTTGGCCCGGATGCTGCGGTCGGCCAACCCCTGTCGCAGCCAACTCATGAAGCGGCCAGCCAATCCCTGCGCTGGTGCCAAACCTGATTCCGCTTCCAGAGACTGCTCGCTCAATTGGTCAGGCGCGTCCTCGACAGACTCAAGAAACTCCGCTTCCGCGGTCGGTACCGCCGGATGGACCGGGATCGCCGGCTCCGGTGGCTGCCCCTCGTCCGAGTGTTTCGCCGCTGGCGGTTGAGCGCTCCCCCCATGCGAAAGCGGCTCGAAGGTTGGCGATTGCCCGGCCGCCCGCCGCACCAGTTCGCCAATCGCTCCCGACGATGCAGATTCGTCCCCCGACAGGAATGCCACAAGCTCGCGCATGAGCGCGGGGTCCTCACCCAGCCATTCCCGGACCGGCGCCGGGACAGCGCGCTCGAATAGGTGCGCGGCATTCACGTCAAGAACTTCTGATGCGTTGCCGCGAATGCCGTTCAGCACCGCAGCGACCAGCACCGCGTAGCTCCACCGGTGTGCGTGTGCTCCGATCACTTCAGGCGCCGCGCCGCGCGGCAGGATCTGACCCCGCCGGTAGTCGAGTGCGCGACTGCCCAGCTCAAGGCCGCGTATGAAAAGACCACCCGACCGCGAATGGAGGTCCGAATCCAGCGCGGGCCGCAATTGCACGACACCCGCATAGCCTTCGATGACCGGGCTTACGGCGCGCTCGAACACTTCCTTGGGGAAACCCAGCTTGATGCGCAGCAGATCGACAAGCGCCCTTGTGCCCGTTCGCTCGATCAGTACGGGAAAACTAATGCCCTGAACGTTGGTTCCGGATGGAGGCGCGCATCCGGGTTCGGCGCCGACACGGTGCCCGATCTTCGCTGCAATCTTCATCCGCCGAATATTGCCGCCCTCAAACAGGCGCTTCGGTGGAATCGTGGCCTCAACGAAGCTCCGATTCGGCCTTGACGTTCATCGCGTTCGTGTTCTCGCGGGTGAAGACCACTGCGCGCACCCTGCGTTTCGCGCGAAGTTCTGATCGATTGCGTGCCGATTCGTGGCCTCAACGAGGCTCCGATTCGAGCGAACGCAGGGGTTCTCCCTGATTACGATCCATCTCGACCAATGCGCGTGATCGCATCAATGCGCGCCGAGATGAAATCGGGAGAACTGCATGCCAGGACAGCTGAACAAAACGGCGTCGATGCGATTGGGCTTCGCCCTCGCACTATGCGCAGCGCTTCCTGCACAGGCCTGCTGGGAAGACGCGGCAAGCCGCTATCAGCTCAGCAGCGCCCTGCTTTACGCGATCGCGCGTACCGAATCCGGCCTGAATCCGCAAGCCATCGGCCGCAACACCAATGGCTCGCGCGACATCGGTCTCATGCAGATCAATTCCGCGTGGCTGCCGACACTGGCCTCCCACGGCATCGGCGAGCGCGACCTCTACGAGCCCTGTACCAACATACATGTCGGCGCATGGATTCTGGCGGGCAATGTCTCGCGCCTCGGCTACACCTGGGAAGCCGTCGGTGCGTACAACGCCGCGAGCCCCGCCCTGCGCCGCAACTACGTCGAAAAGGTGCGTCGCTACCTCAGCGTCGCCCCTGCCGCCGGGTCACTGGCCCGTTAGAGCGGGACGCCGATGCCCCCAACTCCTGTCCCGCGCAGTCCCTTCGCCTCTCTTCCTCTCAATCACTGGAGATCCACGCCATGAGCAAGTCCCGCAGTCACGCAGTCCTTGGCACCACCGTCGCGTTCGTCCTGACGCTCGCCGCCGGTTCCGCCCTCGCCGGCACCACCGGCACCGAGTTCCAGACGATGTACACCACGCTTCTCAACTGGGCGACTGGTTTTCTCGGGAAATCGATCGCGATCGCCGCGTTCATCCTGGGCGCCGGCATCGGCATCGCCCGCTCCTCGCCGATTCCGGCGCTGGCCGGCGTCGTGTTTGCCCTCTTCATGGTGTACGTGCCGACGATCATCGACAGCATCATGACGGCTGTCATCTGATCGCGACGCGACGATGATCGACGTTTCGCTTGAGATTCCGCGACGGCTGAACGACCCGCCGCGCATGTTCTGGTGGGATATCGACGTGGCGCTGCTCGTGCTCGCCGCCGCGCTCGCCGGCATGATCTCCGGATTTTTTCTGAGCGGCTGCGCGATGGGCGTGCTGCTCGCCTCGGCCTACGGCCGCGCGAAGGCGGGTAAGCACCCGGCCTTCGCGCTGCACCTGTTGTATTGGCATGTGCCGGCTGCCGTCACGGGTCTCAAGCGAACGCCTCCATCCCATCTACGGGAACTGGTCGGATGAAGCTCGCCTGGATGCGCGAGGACCTTGCCAGCGCGCGCCGAGCGACGACGTTTCTCGTCGTCCTGCTGGTGGGTTCGATGCTCGTGAACCTGATCCTTGCGATGTTCGCGGTGCGGTTGGCCGGACATGAACGCGTGGTGGTGGTGCCACCCACCATCAACAAGACCTTCTGGGTGGAGTCAGAGCGCGTGAGCAGCGAGTACCTCGAACAGATGGGGTACTTCCTCATGCAGCTGACGCTCAACGTGACGCCGCAAAGCGTTGATCACCAGTCAAAGGTGTTGATGCAATACGCGGCCCCGGGCTCCTACGGCGAACTGCGCACCGCATTGATGGCAGCCGCGGAACGCCTGAAGCGCGACGGCGCCTCCACGGTGTTCAGCGCGCAGGACCTCTCCGTCGATGAGCGCAATCTGCGAGTCGGCGTGCGCGGACAGCTCACCACATTCATCAGCGACCGACGCGTGTCCGAAGTCTCGAAGGGTTATGCCATCGAGCTTCAGTACGCGGGCGGTCGCGTGTTCCTCAAGGCATTTCGTGAGACCAATCCAAATGACCCCCTTGAAAATCAGCCTCGTCCTTCTCCCGCTGCTGCTCAGTAACCCGGCCTCCGCGCTCCAGATTCTGGACGCAAAGGACGGGGAGACCGTGCTCGGAAAAATCTCGCAGAAGGAGGTGACGCGTATCAGCTTCGAGCGCAGTCGCATCCGCAAGGTGACCGGCAATGCCGGCGAGTTTGCGCTGGAGAAGGACGAGGAGAAAGGATACATCTTCATTCGGCCTGCCTCGCCGGAGAGCACCAAGCCCATCAATCTGTTCGTGTCCTCCGAACGCAGCACGGTCGCCCTGCTCCTGCAGCCAGTCGATACGCCGAGCGACACCATCGTGATCCGTGAAGGACGCGATCCGCTCGGCACTACCCGCGCCGAAAAAAGCGGATTCCACGTGCGCACGCTGAAGAACCTGCTGCTCGTGATGGCAAGCGACGGGCTGCCCGAGGACATGGAAGTGCGCGAACAAGCTCTTCAGCTCGCGCTGTGGCCGGGGGTGCGCCTCACGCTACAGCGCGAATGGCGCGGCACAGGCATCGTCGGCGAGAAGTACCAGATCGCCAACATCGGAAAGAACGACGTGAACTTCGTCGAGCGAGACCTGTACAAGCCCGGTGTCATGGCGGTGAGCCTGGAACACGCGAGCCTGCGTCCGGGCGAGGCAACCAATCTCTTCGTGATCCGGGAGCGGCGCGCCAATGACTGACACTACACCCGTATCCGCGTCCGCGGTGAAACGTCGCCAGTACCTGCTGCTCGCCGGCATCGCCGGGTTGATCGCCGGCGCGGCGCTGCTCTCGGTGTCGCTGACGGGCTCGCGCGACCCGAACGAGCGTCCGGTGAAGCCCAAATTAACCAACATTCTCGCTCCCGGCGGCCAGGTCGATCCCAAGGATGCTTGGCGCGGCCAGGCCGATGCCCAGTTGAAGGGCATCGAGCAACGCTCACGCGAGTTGTCGCAGCGGAACAACGAGCTGGAAGGACAGAACAAGGAGATGCTGGAGCGGCTGAAAAAGCTAGAATCCGGCGGCCTCACTGCTCTGCCTCCACCGCCAGTTGCCTCACCGGCCACCCGCCCGAACTTCGGACCGGATCGCCCCGGCGCGGAGCCGGCTGAGAGCGTGCCGTTGCGCCTGCCCCCGCCTCCGCCGTCCCCATCGACTACACGCACTGGCGCCGTTCCGCCCTTTACCTCGCCCGCCGGTCCCGTAGTCGGCCCCGTCGTGCAAAGTGGCGGTGCGGGAATCCTCACAGTTTCGATCGCCGACGCCAGCGTCACAAAGGCCGGAAAGATCCCGGCAGAGGCATCGAAGGGATCCAGCACCTCGCCTCGCGACTCCCGACGCTACATCCCGAGCGGCGCCTTCACCCGGGCGATCCTCCTGGGGGGACTGGATGCGCCCACCGGCGGGCAGTCTCAGCGCAATCCGCAGCCCGTGCTGCTGCGCCTCGTCGACAACGCTGTCTTGCCCAACCACTTCCGCTCGAAGATCAAGGAATGCTTCGTGGTCGGCGCAGGGTACGGCGATATGAGTTCGGAGCGTGCCTACATTCGCACCGAGTCGCTTTCCTGCGTCACGCGTGACGGCACCGCCATCGATGTTCCAGTCAAGGGCTATGTCGCGGGAGAAGACGGCAAGGCTGGCATGCGCGGACGGCTAGTGTCGAAACAGGGACAACTCCTAGCGAACGCACTGCTCGCAGGTGTGGCGAGCGGCATCGGCCACGCCTTTCAACAAAGTTCAACCACGCTTTCCGTCTCACCGCTCGGTGCGACCACGGCAGTCGATCCGAGCAAGCAATTCGAAGCCGGGTTCGGCACCGGTGTCGGCCGCGCGCTCGACCGTCTCGCCCAGTACTACATCACCCTCGCCGAGAAGGTTTTCCCGGTGATCGAAGTGGATGCCGGACGCACGGTCGATGTGGTGATCACGCAGGGCATTTCATTGCAGGGCTCCCTCGATGCCGCATCCCAGGATCGCGAGGAGTTTCCGCAACTCACCGAACGCACACAACAGATGAGGAGAAACACCGATGACGATCAGTAAGCTTCGCTATGCGCTCTGCCTTTGCCTGCTCGGCGCGACCTTCGCCCTTCCTTCAGTTGCGCAGGAGCGCGCGGCGGCGCCCTCCTCGATCGCCGATCGTCTGAAGAGCCTCTATCCCTCGACCCGATTCGGAGAGGTCAACACGACGCCGTGGCCGGGCGTCTTCGAGGTGGTCATGGGCGCGAATCTCGCCTACGTGGACGAGACCGGCCAGTACTTCCTGTTCGGGCACTTCTACGACATGAAGGCGCAACGCGACATCACGGCGGAGCGCAAGGATTCGCTCGCACGCATCGACTTCGCCGCTCTGCCGCTCGCCGATGCGCTGAAGGAGGTGCGCGGCACGGGCGCGCGCACGCTCGCGATCTTCAGCGATCCGGATTGCCCCTATTGCCGCCGGCTGGAAGCGGAGATCAAGGGTCTCACCGATGTCACGATCTACACCTTCCTGATGCCGATCGCATCGCTGCATCCGGAAGCGCGAAGCAAGGCAATCGCCGTCTGGTGCTCGAAAGACCGCATCGCGGCCTGGCATGCGTTGATGTGGCGTGACGAGAAAGTCTCGGCCAAGGATTGCCCGCATCCCGTTGATCGCAATGTCGCGCTCGGTGACCGTCTAGGTGTGTCGGGTACGCCGACGCTGGTAGCCGGCGACGGGCGCGTGCTGCCGGGCGCCGCGAGTAGCGCGCAGATCGAGGCCTGGCTCGCGCGTTCGACCGCAAGTGCCGAAGGTCCCGTCTCTGCGAAGGGCGCCGGTCGATGACTGCAGTCGAGACGATTCGCGCGGCTATTGCCCCGCCGCTCCTCGCCGTTCTGACGCTCTCGGGCTGCGCCTCCACCCTGTCCGGCGTCGGGGGCGCGGATGGCTACGCCTGCAAGGCACCCGAAGGCGCGATGTGCACGTCCGTATCCGGTGTCTACGCCAATTCGAAGCAAGGCACGCCGAAGCCGGCTAAGCCCGTCGAGAAGGCGCCCGCGCCTGCCACGCCGGCGATCTACGGTGCATCCTCCATCGCGCCCGGAGCCTCCTCGGGCGCCGCCAGCGGCTCGATTCGGTCCACGCAGCGCCTACTGCGCCTGTGGATCGCCCCCTGGGAGGATGCCGATGGCGACCTCCACGAGGAATCCCTCGTCCACATGGTCGTCGACACTGGCCGCTGGCTGATCGAGCACGTACGGCCGGCCCCGCGATCCCGCATCGAGGGCGTAGCGCCTCCGACGCCCCCCGCGACGCCGGCCGCCCCGGAGCCGGCCACGAAAGCCCCGGTCGAGGCACCGCAGGCGCCTACACGCTTCCCGCTATCCCCAGGCGGATTCACCTCAGGGTCTGACGCAATGCCCCAGGAGCCCTGAACCGTGCTTCGCACCCTGATCGCCGACATCGAATCCGCATTGGCCAGCGCCAAGCCCACGGACCTGCTGCACGGCCAGACCGATCCTTCGACCTTCAATGCCGGGGACGCCGCAGCGTTCTCAGAATGGCTGCCATATCGCGCCTACCTCGAAGACCGCCAGGTGTTCGTCAACCGCGATTCGCTCGGCTTCTGCCTTGAAGTTCGCCCACAGTCCGGCGCCGACGAGGAAATGGCGCGTGTGCTAACCGCGCTTTATGCCGCATCGCCGCCGGGGACCGGGATCCAGTTCCACCTCTTCGCCAGCCCGTCGATCCGGGGACCACTCGCGCGCTACGCAGGCCTACGGTTGTCGGATGAGGCGGTTCCCGAATTCGCGCAGCTCGGCCGCGCCGGCCGCCACGCCAACATCCATCGCACCATGGCGAGGCGCCGCGTCCAGCACTACCTCGCCGGCAGCCGAGCCTCGCTCTTGCCCGCGCAAAGCTACCTCTTCCGCGAGTTCCGTCTGGTGGTGAGCATTTCGGTTCCCGGCAATCCCGAGGATCTCGCGCGCCTCGACGACCTTCTGCTACTGCGCGACAGCCTGCGCGCTACTCTGCATGCAGCGGGATTTCCGTCGCGCGCATGGACGGCAGCCGATCTCGTCAACTGGGTGTCCGCCCTCGTTGACCCACACCGCCAGAGCGGTGATGGTATCCCCCTCACTTACGACGAAGGCCGCGAGCTTCGCGACCAGGTGATCGACCGTGCGACCCGCATGCGGATTCGACAGACCGGTATCGATCTGGCCAATCCCGCTGATACGCGAACCAGCGAACTGCGGCTGCTGTCGGTACGCTCCTATCCGCCGCGGTTCGCGCTCTGGAACATGGGAAGCCTGATTGGCGACTTGTACCAGGCTACGCTGCAATACCCCTGCCCGTTTCTCCTTACGCTTGGGGTACATGTCCTCGACCCGGAAGCGACGCGCAACTGGGCCTTCCTCAAGGCCGCGCGGGCGACCACGAATGCGACGAGCTACATGGCGCGCTTTCTGCCCGACCTGCAGGAACGCAAGGCCGACTGGGACATCGTTCTGAAAGCCATGGACGACGGCCAGCAGCTGGTCGATCTCGTCCACCAAGTCGCGCTTTTCGCGCCCGTCGAGGACATCACCCGCGCCGAACAGGCCGCGCGTTCGATCTTCCGCGCACGCGGGTTCGAACTCACCAACGACACCATGATGATGACCCAGGCGCTGATCGGCTCGTTACCGATGACACTCTCGCCACCCTTTCATGCCGATCTCAAGCGCATGAAGCGCGTGTCCACAAAAACTTCCTCGAACGCGGTGCACCTGGCGCCACTGGTCGCCGAGTGGCAGGGTACCGGAACGCCGGTGCTCCTCTTCGGCGGCCGTCGCGGGCAGATCATGCAGCTCGATGTGTACGACAACCCGGCGGGTAACTACAACGTGGCGATCGCCGGTACTTCGGGCTCGGGTAAGTCGCTCCTGCTCAATGAAATCGCCGCAGCCTACCTCGGTACGGGCGCACGCGTCTGGATCATCGACGTCGGCCGCTCCTATGAAAAGGCCTGCCGCAATTTCGGCGGCAGCTTCATCGAGTTCACCGAAAACGCAGCGCTGTCTCTCAACCCGTTCACCTTCGTGCAGGACATCGACGAAGACATGGAACTCCTGCAGCCGCTGCTCGCCCAGATGGTCTCTCCGCGCGAACCGCTCGATGGCTTCCAGTACTCGACGCTCGGTGCGGCGATCAAGAAAACCTGGAAGGCTAAGGGCAATGCAATGCGCGTCTCCGACGTGCACGATCTGCTCGCCACCGGCCGGCTAGACGAGGAAAGCCGCGACGAAGACCGCCGCCTGAAGGACCTCGCGGCGATGCTGCACCCCTATACGCGAGACGGCGCCTACGGCAAGTATTTCGAATCGGACGCTACCATCGATTTCGGCTCCGACTTCATCGTGCTCGAACTGGAGGAATTGAAAGCGAAGAAGGATCTGCAAACCGTGGTGCTGCTGATCGTCATGTACCGCATCACCCGCGAGATGTACTTCAGTCGAGACCGCAAGAAAATCGTCATCATCGACGAGGCCTGGGACCTGCTCTCGGGCGGCGCAACTGCCGAGTTCATCGAGGCAGGCTACCGCCGTGCCCGCAAGTACAAGGGGGCGTTCATGTCGGCCACCCAGGGCGTGGACGACTACTACCGCAACCCGGCCGCTAAGGCCGCGCTCGACAATTCCGACTGGATGTTCCTGCTGCGCCAGAAGACCGAATCCATCGAAATGATGGACAAGCTCGGGCAACTGACGATGGATGACGCGATGAAGCGCCTGTTGCAGTCGCTGCGAACCGAGCACGGCGCCTACTCGGAGATTTTCATCCACTCTCCTGTCGGCAACGGCATCGGCCGACTCATCGTCGATCCGTACAGCCTGCTGCTCTTTTCGAGCCGCGCTGAGGACTTCAACGCCATCAACGAGAAGCGCGCCGGGGGGATGGACGTTTCGCAGGCCATCGATGCCGTACTGCGCGACCGGGGGCTGGCGTGAACGTACGGACTTTCTCGCTGCTCCTCGCCGTGAACCTGCTGTTGAGCGCGTGCATCGTAGGCGCCTACGCGCACTGGTTCGCGCCGGCAACCAGCCCAGCACTCGCCGTGCTCGACGTGGGCGAACTGTACCGGCTGAAGGAAACCCAGGTCGCCACCGTACTCGTGAAACGCGATGCATCCAACGAGGACCGTGCCCAGGCGCTGAAGCATGCCGCTGCCTTCGGGTTGGAAGTGACCCGTCTGATCGAGTCGCTGCCGGAAGAATGCCGCTGCCTGATTCTGGCCCGCGGCGCGGTCGTAGGACCCGCACCGCAGCTTCCCGATCTCACGCCGGAAGTGCGCCGGCGCCTCGGCTTGTAGGACGCGATGCGACCTCTCTTCGTCCATCGTCCCTTCATTGATCGCTTCGTGCCGACAGTGTTTCGCGAGCGGCTTTCCCAGCATGCCCGCCGTTGGGGGATTACCTACCCCGTCTTCCTCATCGTGGCTGCGCTGTTCCAGGCGAACTTCGGTTTCGGCCTCAACGCTTCGCCCAGTCTGCCCGACCGCCTGTTCCTCATCCACAAAGGTGAGCTTCCGCAGCGCGGCCAGTACGTGGCCTTCCGCTGGCCGGGTGGCGGCCCCTACCCGGCCGGCGTCACCTTCGTGAAGATCGTCGCCGGCATGACCGGCGACAGCGTCACGCGTATGGACCGGGACTACTACGTCAACGGCATTGCAGTGGGTACCGTCAAAACAGTGAGCCGCAAGGGCCTGCCGCTTGAACC
>DASQGK010000013.1:0-22118 GCA_035632655.1 Steroidobacteraceae bacterium
GCGCCAGCCTCTTCGAATACAGCTACAACCTCGGCAAGCTCGGCTCACCGGTCGACCGCTCCGAGTGGTGCCTGACGCCGCAGACCGTGAACGCGGTCAATCTGCCGGCGATGAACGCGCTCAACTTCCCGGCAGCGATCCTGCAGCCACCCTTCTTCGACCCGCGGCGCGATCCGGTGCTCGACTATGGCTCAATCGGCGCCGTGATCGGTCACGAGATCAGCCACAGCTTCGACGACCAGGGGGCGCTGTTCGATGCCACCGGGAGGCTGCGCAACTGGTGGACGGCGGAGGATTTCGCGCACTTCGAAGCCGCGGGTGCACGCCTCGCCGACCAGTTCGACCGCTATCGTCCGTTCGCGGATGTGGCGGTGAACGGCAAGCAGACCCTGAGTGAGAACATCGCCGATGTGGCGGGACTCGCGGACGCCTTCGATGCCTGGCGCCTGACGCTCGATGGCAAGCCCGCGAAGGGTAGCGCCGGCTTCAGCGCCGAGCAGCTCTTCTTCCTCAGCTACGCGCAGTCCTGGCGCCAGAAGATCCGCGAGCCGGCGCTGCGTCAGCGCCTGGTCACCGACGGCCACGCCCCGGACGAATATCGCGCCGACACCGTGCGCAACCTCGACGTCTGGTATCAGCTCTTCGACGTCAAGCCGGGGGAGAAGCTCTATCTGGCGCCGGCGGACCGGGTGCGCGTCTGGTAGAAGGGACACGAGAAATAGACCAGCGTGCGGTAGGGCATGACGATGCTCCCGTCACGCTGGTGACGGGCAAAGACCTCGCGCAGCCCCGCGATCATGGGCTGGTACTGCGGATGCCCCGGCTCGGGCGCATAGCTCGAGGACATGAGCCGTCCCTCGAGCCCTGCGTAGTCGAGAACCTGCTGGTTGGGGAAAGTCGCGAGCTCCATCGCCTCGCCGAGAAAGCCGCGCATGGCGGCGGCATCGGCGCGGCTCGCGCTGATAGGTGCGTATTCCGCGGCGTGCTCGAGCAGCAGCGCCTCGTAATCCGCGAGGAACGGCGTCGGCTCGGCCGGACGCTCGTTCCACAGCAGTGCCGCTGAAGCGTCCGGGCGCAGCACCCGCAGCGCCTCGGCGCGCGCACGCGGCGCGTCGAACCAGTGAAAGGCCTGGCCCGCCACCAGGAGGTCGAGGCTGCGCGCGGCGAGCGTCGTTGCCTCGGCGCAACCCTCCACGCTGTGGAAATTCGGGTAGCGCTGCAACTGCGCCTCGGCGGCCGCACGCATGGGGCCGTTGGGCTCGACCGCGAATACCTCGGCGCCGGTCCTGAGCAGAAGCTCCGTCAGGATCCCGGTGCCGGAACCGAGATCGGCAACCGCGGCGCCGGGAGCGAGCCCGCAGCGAGCCCGCAGGAGCTCGATGGCGCCCGGCGGGTAGCCCGGTCGGTAGCGCGCATAGTTGTCGGCGCGCGAGCTGAAGCGCTCGGTCGGCCCGCTCATCCCGCTCGCCGCTGTACCGGCGGCGCGGCTGCACAGTGCGCGCAGCGCGCGCGGCGCGCGCCTCTCCATAAAGACATAAGGACACGGTAACGTAATCGCGTGACAATGTCGCGCAAGGAGCTTCCCAGGTGACCGGTCCCTACA
This sequence comes from Steroidobacteraceae bacterium, assembly GCA_035632655.1. Lineage (GTDB taxonomy): Bacteria > Pseudomonadota > Gammaproteobacteria > Steroidobacterales > Steroidobacteraceae > 13-2-20CM-66-19. The sequence goes on from DASQGK010000013.1 coordinate 1,604, forward strand.
AACGCATCGAGACCAAGCTGGTTCATGCCGGCGACCCGCGCCCGCGCATCGATGGCGCGGTGGAGATGCCGATCTTCCAGTCGGCCACGTACGAGTACCGCGGCGAGCGGCGCTATGACGACGTACGCTACCTGCGCCTCAACAACAACCCGAACCATCTGGCGCTGCACGCCAAGCTCGCCGAGCTCGAAGGCGCCGAAGCCGCGCTGGTGACCGCGAGCGGCATGGCGGCGATCTCCACGACACTGCTTACGGTGCTGGCGGCGGGCGATCATCTGCTCGCGCAGAGCTGCCTCTACGGGGGTACGCATGATTTCGTGACCCGCGAGTTCGGCAGCCTTGGCCTGAGCGTCGATTTCATCGACGCCGACCGGCCCGACGGCTGGCGCGCGCGCCTCAAGCCCAATACGCGCGCCGTGTACGTCGAAGCCATGACCAACCCGCTGCTCGAGGTCGCGGATCTGCCCGCGGTGGTCGAGTTCGCGCGCGCCAACGGCCTGGTTTCGATCATCGACAACACCTTCGCGAGCCCGGTCAACTACCGGCCGGTCGAGGCGGGGTTCGACCTGGTGATCCACAGCGCCACCAAGTACCTGAACGGCCACTCCGACATCGTCGCGGGCGCCGTGGCCGGGAGCCGTGCGCACATCGAGCGCATCCGTCACAAGGCGAACCACCTCGGCGGCTCGCTCGATCCGCACGCGGCCTTTCTCCTCAACCGGGGACTCAAGACGCTCGCCTTGCGGGTGCGCTATCAGAACGACAGCACGCTCAGGATCGCGCAATTCCTCGCGCAACACCCATCCGTCGAGCGCGTGCACTACGCCGGCCTCGAGAGCCATCCGCGGCACGCGCGCGCGCGGGCGCTGTTCGCCGGTTTCGGCGGCGTCCTGAGCTTCGAGCTCAAGGGCGATGCGGCGCTCGCCGACCGCTTCGCCGCCCGGGTGCGCATTCCCGCGGTGGCCCCGAGCCTGGGCGGCGTGCACACGCTCCTCACGCGTCCCGCCACGACCTCGCACGCGGGCCTCTCCCGCGAGGACCGGCTGCGGCTCGGCATCGGCGACGGGCTGCTGCGCCTCTCGGTCGGTATCGAAGCCACCGAGGACCTGATCGAGGATTTCGCGGCAGCGCTCGCATGAGGGAAGGGGCGCAAGTTCCGGGTGGCCTGCTTCGCCGGCATACCTGAGCATGCAGGACATGACGACTGCAGCGCGCCCGCAGGGCGCCTCGTGGCGTACACCCTTCGAGCTCATCGTGCTCGGCGCCATCTGGGGCGGCTCCTTCCTCTTCATGCGGGTGGCAGCCGCCGACTTCGGTCCCGTGCCCCTGGTCGAGACGCGCCTCGTCCTCGGGGGACTGGTGCTCACTCCCTTCCTGTGGCGCGCCCGCGCCCACTTCACGCCCGGACTGTGGCTGCGCATCGCCGGGATTGCCGCGATCAACTCCGTCATTCCCTTCGCGCTCTTTGCCTGGGGCGCGGAGCGCGCGCCGGCCGGGATCGGCGCCATCACCAATGCGATGACGGTGATGTTCACGGTGCTGGTAGCCTTCTTCTTTTTCGGCGAGCAGGTCGGTGCGCGGCGCCTGATCGGCCTCACCGCGGGTTTCGTCGGGGTGGCGGTGCTCGCCAGCGGCAAGACCGCGGGTGCGAGCGTCTGGCCGGCGGCGCTGGCCGGAACCGCGGCCTCCGTCATGTATGGATTCGGCATCAACCTGGTGCGGCGCTACCTCACCGGCTATCCCGCGGCCGCGGTGGCCGCCGCCAATCTCATCGCGGGATCCGTGCTGCTCGCCCCGCTCGCGCTCTACACCTGGCCTGCGGCCGCGATTCCGGCGGCTTCCTGGCTGAGCGCGCTGCTCCTCGGGGTGCTGTGCACCGGAGCCGCCTTCGTGTTCTATTACCGCCTCATCGCGCGCATCGGCGCGCCGCGCGCCTCGACGGTCACTTATCTGATTCCGCTCTTCGGAGTCGTCTGGGCATGGCTGCTGCTCGGTGAGCCGCTGACCCTCAGCATGGCGCTCGCCGGCGTGCTCATTCTCTCGGGCGTCGCTCTCAGCCAGCAGCGCGCCGCGGGCAGGTGATGGCCGGGCGGCATCTGCAATTCCCGCAGCTGCTCAATGTGCGGGACCTGGGCGGCTGTCCGACGCTCGACGGCGGGCAGACGCGCTTTCGCTCGCTGGTGCGCGCCGACGATCTCGTGCAGCTGAACGACGCAGGCCTCAGGGCGCTGTCCGACTACGGCATCGAGACGGTGATAGACCTGCGCTGGCCCGAGGAAGCACAGCGGCACCCGAGCCCGATCCCCCACGCGCTGCCGCAGGTGCGCTATCAGCGCCTCGCGCTCCTCACGCCCACGGAAGACGAGTGGCGGGTGCGCAGCGGCGATGCGACCAAGGAACTGTGGAACTGCGTCGTGCTCGAGCAGGTGCGCGAGGAGCTGCGGGACGTGCTCGCGGCGATTGCCGCCGCTCCGGCCGGCGCGCTGCTGTTTCACTGCGTGGCCGGCAAGGACCGCACCGGCCTGGTCGCCGCGCTGCTGCTGGCCCTCGCTGACGCCGTGCCCGATGCCATCGCACGCGATTACGCGGCGAGCACCGACAGCCTGCGTGAGGGATATCTCACTCGCTACGCGCACCGGGATCCGGCGCACATTCTGGCCGCCTTGCACTGCCCCGAAGCAGGCGCGCACAACATGCTGAAATTCCTGGCGCATGCCGGCGGCGTGCGCGCCTACCTGCGGGAAATCGGCCTGACGGGGGAGGAAATCGCCCGCCTGCGCGCGCGGCTGCGCGATTAAAGAAATGTGACCGGCGTGCGTTCGGCGACGCCCGCGCGTGCCGCCATTCACTACAGGTTCAGCCGCGGTCGCCGATACTGATGCTGCACCGGTTGGCGTGCTCCCGAGCGGCCCCCAATTGCAGCGCGGGCACCATTACGAAGCACGTTCGGATTTGAGCCCGTCACACCGGTGCAATCTCTTCCGACCCCCGCCCGTCTTCGCTATCCTTCGCGCCCCACCCTCGAGCGAGGAGCGCTCTCGTGGAAATCACCGGCGGGTGTCTTTGCAGGGCGGTCCGCTACCAGATCAGCGCCGCACCCATCGTCACGCGCACCTGCTGGTGCCGCGTCTGCCAGTTCATCGGCGCCGGCAGCGCCACGGTCAACACCTGTTTTCCGAGCGCGGCGCTCAGCGTGAGCGGGGAGCTGCGCGACTACAGCATGGTCGCCGACAGCGGCAACACCGCCCACCGGCGCTTCTGTCCGGTGTGCGGCACGCACCTCTTCAGTGCCTCCGAGGCGCGGCCACACCTGGTGTTCGTGCGCGCCGGGACGCTCGATGACCCGGAGATCGCCCGCCCCTCGCTCACCATCTGGACGGCCAGTGCGCCGAGCTGGGCCTGCATCGACGAGCGCATACCCAAGGTCGAGCGGCAGCCGCCGCCTGCTGGTTAGTTCTTCAGTCCGAGCGCGGCCCGCAGCTGCGGCGCCGTGAGGAGCCGCGTGTAGACGGGCGTCCCGACGTCGAAATCGCGGGCGCGCGCGAGCGAGCCTACGACCACCGGCGCAAAGCCGGCGTCCCGCACCAGCCGCTGCGCGACGGCGAGCGCCTCGGCATCATCGCCGGCGAGCGGAATGGCGATCGGCTCCCCCGCGCGATGCGCCTCCCGTGCGAGATCGCCTGAGTTGATGGCGTTGAAGGCGCGCACCAGCCGTACACCCGGCAGAAACTTCGGGTCCGCTACGCCGGTACTCACCTTGCGCGCCTCCACCGCCATCTCGCCGTCGCGCGAGGGGTAAGGATTGCAGGTGTCGAGGACGACCTTGCCGGCGAGCTCCGACTTGAGGTCGCGCCCAACCTCCGGCAGCGCCCCATACGGGACCGAGACCACGACCACCTCGCCGAACGCCGCGGCCTCGCGCGGCGTGCCCGCCCGCGCCTTAGGCCCCAGCGAGTGCACCAGCCCCTGAAGCCTGTCGGGATGGCGCGACGAGACCAGCACCTCGTGCCCGGCCGCGACCCAAAGCCGCGCCAGCGTGCCGCCGATTTCACCGGCGCCGATGATGCCAACCTTGAGCGGCGCAGCAGCTGGAGCCGCGGGCTGTGCCGCGAGACATCCCAGTGCGGCAGCGAGAACCCGAAGCCCCGTGAGACCCGGCATGACGGTGTTACTTCGGCGAGAACTCCACGTACGTCTGCCAGCGCGGCATGCCCGGATTGTCGGTCTCGATGCTGAGCGTGCCGTGAGCACGCTCGGCAGTGGAGACCAGCTGCACCTGTACCCGGTCGCCGCACATGGCGCCCACCGGCAACGGCGTCTTCACCGAGATGGCACGCGCCGCGGCGACGTCCTCGGGCGAGGAGCCCGAGGGCTCGATATGCGCAGCCGTGATCTGCGTGACCGGCACCGTGGCGAAGCGGTAGACAACCGCACCGGTCCATTCGCCTTTACCGCCCTTGCCCCTGGGGCCTTTTGCACCCTTGGACTCTCCCGGCCTGGTGGCGGTGTCGAAGCCCTCCTGCCGGGTGAGCGGCGGCTCGGTCAGCCTGATCTGGCGCGGCTGCGGCGGCACCACGATGCTGCGGGTCGAAAGGCCCTGCAGCCTCCACACCGCCTGAATCTGCAGCGGGAAACTGCTTCTGCAGCGCACCGAGTACAGACCGTGCCAGCCGCTGCCGTCGGAGTTGGGGTTGAGCTGCACTTTCTGGCCGCCATCGCCCAGCGCAAACAGCACCACCGTGCCCGGCGCCACCAGCGCCCCTTCCTTATCGGTCGCGGTGACCTCGTACATGCCGATGTCGTTGTTGGCCTGGAACTCCGGCGGCGTGGTGTCGGTCACCTGCACGTCGCAGGCGCTCAGGCCGAGCGCCAGCGGGACCCAGCTGAGCCGGATGAGCGTGTTCTTCATGCTGCCCCCTCCATCACTTCAGCCGCCGCGCTCGGGCACACCGCGCGGGCGGCCCTGAAATCCAGGCCTACTTCTTCCTGCGGGCTCCGGAGCGCTTGGCCGCCCGGAACGAAATTCCGGTCCGCATGGCCTTCTGCTGAACCGCGGCCGCGGTGCGGCCAAGCTTCCTGGCGACCTGACTGGTGGGAGTTCCAGCCTTGGCGAGTGCCTTGAGGGTTTTCAGCTCCCGGGCACTCCACGATGCGCCGTCGTTCGGTGGACGTCTGGCCATTATTTGCTACTCCGTGTCTATCCACAGGGGCGGGCCGGGATCATACACCGAGGCGCCACGCGCTGTAAGGACTACAGGCCGTTACATGTTGGAACCCGGCCTGCATCGCTCGCGCCGATTCAACTTGTAACTGCACCGTGGCAGCTTGCCGGCTGCGCAGCGTCAGCGTGTCAGGTGTTGATATCGAGCCGGCTAGCGCTGTTCGGCGAGATAGGCGATGACATCGGCCCGGTCCTGCGCACCCGGCATCGCGAAGAACATCTTGACACCCGGCACGAGCCCCTGGGGGTTGGTCAGCCACCGGTCCAGGGTGTCCCGGTCCCAGACGATCCCCGAGCTCTTCAGGGCCGGCGAATAGGCATAGCCCGGCACACTCCCGGCCAGGCGCCCGACTACACCGCGGTGTCGGGGCCCGACGTCGTCCTCATCCAGCGAATGACATCCCATGCAGACCTGGTAGAGCGTCTGACCACGCACCGCATTGCCCACAGGCTTGTCGGGCGTCGTCGCGGCGTAAACGCACGCGGCCGCAAGCACGACCACGGCGGTCCAGAGTGTCAGCATCGCTGTGTAAACCTCTTTCACGATCGTGCGAGTACTCAGGCGAGCGAGGTGTCGGTCAGGAGCAGCGAGTGCGGGTGCTTGCGCAGCGAGACGCTGGTCATACCGAGGCGGTGTGCCAGCTCCTCCGGCGCCACCTTCAGCGGCCCGGGCCCCGGGCCCTGGCCCGGGGCCGGCTGTGGGTAGGCCGTGGACTGGGCGGTGTGGAAGGTAATATTGCCCTCCACTTTCTGCACGATCTGGTGGATGTGTCCGTTCAGCACCGTGACGGAGCCAAACCGGCGAAGCTCACTCAGGAGCGCGTCCGCGTCCGAGGTGCGCCAGCCCCACGGCTCGTAGACGTTCCACAGCGGCATGTGCGCAAAGACGACGATCGGCGTGCTGGCGCTGCGGCCGCGCAAGTCCGACCTCGCCCAGGCGAGTTGCTCCTCGCCGAGGAAGCCCGCGCCCCCGTCCCTGGCCTGCAATACATTGACCAGTGCCACGAAGTGCACGCCGGCGTGATCGAAGCTGTAGTAGCCCTTGTTGGCGGACGGCTTGCCGAAGCGATTGAAGTACTCGCTGACGGTGGCATCGGCCACATCGTGCTCGCCAGGAACGGTGTGCAGCTCGCCTGCTCGCAGCTGCGCCAGCAGCTGTTGCGCCACGTCGAACTCCTCCGGCCTGGACAGGTGGGTGATATCGCCGGTGTGCAGGATGAGCCCCGGCTGCTGAGCCATGCCATTCACGAGAGCGATCGTCGCGGACAGCGTGCCATTCACATCCGGATTGGCGTCCTTGTGGAAACCGATGTGGCTGTCGCTGATCTGTACGAACAGCGGCTTGCCGAGGCGCGCCGCACCCTCACGGTCGCCGGCGGCTTCGGCCAGGCCGATGGGCGTCAGCACGCCGCCGGCGAGCGCGAACAGCGTGCCGGCGCCGCCGAAGGCCATGCACTTGAGCGCCTGGCGGCGCGATACGACGGGGATCTCGTCCAGCATGTTTGGTCTCCTCACTGTGTGTGGAGGAGACAGGGCGGGAAGTCGTTTTATTCCCGGACTGCGGCAAGCACGCTCAGGGCGTGTCGCGCTCGCTGGAGTCCTGAAGCAGCGTCCGCAGAGCGGACAGCTCCTGCCAGCCGGCATCCGATACGGCGCAGTAGCCGAGATCGCGCGACTTCCAGCAGGCGATGTGAAAGCCGCGGCGGCTGACCGCCGCGGGCAGCGCCTCGTGGCCGGGCATGAAGGCGAATACGTTGATGGTGTGCGCGCCATGCTCGTACACCAGCACGGCGCTGCGCTGGCGATCGAGACGGTCGGCACGGCCGCCGACCAGCCGGTAGCCCTGGGCCGTGAAGTCGGCGACGACGGGGGAAACGTCGGCGCGCCCGGCGAACCACGGCTTCACCGTGTGCCGATCCGTGGAAATCACCTGTGTCAGCTGCCCCGGCATGAGCGAGCGCATGTGGGCGGCGATGAGCTCGTCCGGCACTGCCGTCAGGAGGAGCGGCGCCAGCAGCACGGCGGCGAGGCTCGCCGCCAGCGCCGCTCCCGCGCCGGTCACGGTCCCGAGCCAGAAGGGGGGCGAGCGCCACGCCGGCCGCGGCCGCGCGGCGCGCCGCTCGGCCGCCTCCGCGGCGTCCAGCGTGCGCGCGATGCGGGCCCGCAATTCCGGGGAGGCCCGGTCATAAGGGAGATCGCGACGCAGCTGCTCGCGCGTGCGCTCGAGATGCTCGCGCAGGGCACGGCACTCGGGACAGCGCTCGGCGTGCCGCTCCACCGCGGCCGCGGATACCGCGTCGAGCTCGCCGTCGAAGGCGGCCTGGACGGCCAGGCTCTCAGCGCATTGCATGCGGCTCTCCCTCAAGCTGCGGCCGGAGCGCCTTGAGGGCGGCGCGCGCCCGCGCGAGACGCGACATCACCGTACCGATCGGCACCTGGGCGATCTCGGCAATCTCGCGGTAGCTCATGTCCTCCATCTCTCTCAGCAGCAGAACTTCGCGCTGCTCCTCCGGCAGGGCGGCGACCAGGCGCGCCAGCAGGCGCTGCTCGTCGCGCTCGATCGAAGCGCTCTCCGGGTCGGGCGGCGGCTCGGCGCCCGCCTGCTGCGCCAGCGCCTCGTGCTCCCCGGTGAGCGGCTCGTGAGCGCGCCGCCGCCGCTCGGCGAGCGCGCTCAGGGAGCAGTTGCGCACGATCGCCAGCAGCCAGGGGCGCGCGTCGGGACCGCGCAGCGTGTCGAAGGCGCGGTACGCACGCATGCAAGCCTCCTGCACGATGTCATCGGCATCGCCCGGGGAACGATTGAGCCAGCGCGCCAGCCGATGTGCCGCGTCGAGGTGCGGCAGCACCAGCGCCTCGAAACGCGTGCGTTTGTCGTCCAATGCAGAGGAGACTGGCTGGAGGCGCGTTTTATTCCGGTCTCGCGGCACGCAGCGTCGCCGCATCCACGGTATTGGAGAGCAGCATGGCGATGGTCATGGGACCTAAGCCCCCGGGGACCGGCGTGATCCACCCGGCGCGCTCCGCGGCTCGCTCGAACTCGACGTCACCGACGAGCTTGCCGGAGGGGCCGCGGTTGATGCCGACGTCGAACACGGCGGCGCCGGGACGCACCCACTCCCCGGGGATGAACCCGGCCTTGCCGACCGCGGCGACCAGGAGCTCCGCCCGCTCGACCTCGGCCCGCAGGTCGCGGGTGCCGGTATGACAGACCGTCACGGTGGCGCGCGCCAGCAGCAATTCCAGCGCCATCGGCCGACCGACGATGTTGGAGGCGCCGACCACCACGGCGCGCAGCCCCGTGAGCGCAAGATCGTAGGCCTGCGCCAGCCTGATGACGCCGTAGGGAGTACAGGGCCGCAGCCGCGGGCGTTTCTGCGCCAGCAGCCCGGTATTCACCGGGTGAAAGCCGTCGACATCCTTCAGCGGATCGACGGCGTCCATGACGCGGTCGGCGTTGACGCCCTTCGGCAGCGGCAGCTGGATGAGGATTCCATCGACCCGGTCGTCGCGATTGAGCGCGCGCACCAGCTCGAGAATCGCGGCCTCGGAGGCCGAGGCGGGCAGGTCGTGCGCGAAGGACTCGATGCCCGCCTCGAGCGAGGACTTGCGCTTGTTGCGTACGTAGACGCTGGACGCCGGATCCTCACCCACCTGCACCACCGCGAGGCCCGGGCGGCGTCCATGCCGCTGGGCGAACTCGGCAGCACGCGCCGCCACCGCGGCGCGCGTGCGTGCGGCGACCGCCTTGCCGTCGAGAAGGATCGCCCCACCCGTACTCATGGATCCGCGGGGCTCCTTCAATAGCGGTAGTGGTCGGGCTTGTAGGGCCCGGATTTCTCGACCCCGATATAGCGCGCCTGGGCGTCGCTCAGCTGCGAGAGCTCGACATTGAGCTTCTTCAGCTGCAACCGTGCGACTTTCTCGTCGAGGAGCTTCGGTAACACGTAGACGCCCACCGGATACTTCTCGGTGTTGCCGAAGAGCTCCACCTGTGCGATCACCTGGTTGGCGAAGCTCGAGCTCATCACGTAGCTCGGGTGCCCGGTGCCGCAGCCGAGATTCACCAGCCTCCCCTCGGCGAGCAGGATGAGGCGGCGGCCGTCGGGGAGGATCACGTGATCGACCTGCGGCTTGATGTTCTCCCAGCGGTACTGCTTGAGGCTGGCGACGTCGATCTCGCTGTCGAAGTGCCCGATGTTGCACACGATGGCGTTGTGCTTCATGTGCTTCATGTGCTCGTGCGTGATGACGTGGAAGTTCCCGGTCGCGGTGACGAAGATGTCGGCCTTGTCGGCCGCGTACTCCATGGTGACGACGCGGTAGCCCTCCATCGCCGCCTGCAGCGCGCAGATGGGATCGATCTCGGTCACCCACACCTGCGCCGAGAGCGCACGCAGCGCCTGCGCGCAGCCCTTGCCGACGTCGCCGTAACCGCACACCACCGCGATCTTGCCGGCCACCATCACGTCGGTGGCACGCTTGATCGCATCCACCAGCGACTCGCGGCAGCCGTACAGATTGTCGAACTTGCTCTTGGTTACCGAGTCGTTGACGTTGATCGCGGGGAAGGCGAGCTTGCCCTCCTTCGCCATCTGGTAGAGGCGCTTGACGCCGGTGGTGGTCTCCTCCGTAACGCCCTTCACGTGGCCGATGCGGCTCGAGTACCACTTGGGATCGCTCTTGAGGTGCGTGCGGATCGAGGCGAACAGCGCACGCTCCTCGTCGTTGGCGGGCTTGGCGATCACGCTCGCATCGCTCTCGGCGCGCACCCCGAGGTGCAGCAGCAGGGTGGCATCGCCCCCATCGTCGAGAATCATGTTGGCGTGCTGCGCTTTCGGCCAGGCGAAGATGCGGTGGGTGTACTCCCAGTAGTCATCGAGCGACTCGCCTTTCCAGGCGAATATCGGCGTGCCGCGCGCGGCGCAGGCGGCCGCCGCATGATCCTGCGTGGAGAAGATGTTGCAGGAGGCCCAGCGCACTTCGGCGCCGAGCGCCTGCAGCGTCTCGATGAGCACCGCAGTCTGGATCGTCATGTGCAGTGAGCCGGCGATGCGCGCGCCGCGCAGCGGCTGCGTGGGCGCGAACTCCTCGCGGATGGCCATGAGACCCGGCATCTCGGTCTCGGCGATCGCGATCTCCTTGCGCCCCCAGTCGGCGAGCTTGAGGTCGGCGACGTGGTGGTCGGCGTTGGCGGCGGGTTTGAGCGTGGCGTTCATGCTCGGATACTCCGTGGACAGAGTGAGCGCCGTATGGATGATCACGAACCGCTGAGCCTGGCAGGGTGGAGGCTTGAGCCACCGGCCTGTCGCAACGCTCCTCAGCGTGTCGTGCTTGCCGCGTACAGCGGCCCGGAACTATTCGGTCCTAGGCGGCGCGCGCTCCTTTGGCCTCGGCGGCCAGCGCGGCGGCGCGGTCGGTACGCTCCCAGCTGAACTCCGGCTCGTTGCGGCCGAAGTGCCCGTAGGCGGCGGTCTTCTGGTAGATCGGCCGCACCAGATCCAGCATCTCGCGCAGGCCGAAGGGCGTCAGGTCGAAGTGCTTGCGGATGAGCTGCGTCAGGTGCTCGCGCGAGAGGCGCGAGGTGCCGAAGGTCTCCACCATGATCGAGGTCGGCTCGGCTACGCCGATCGCGTACGACACCTGTACCTCGCAGCGCTCGGCGAGCCCGGCGGCGACGATGTTCTTGGCGACGTAGCGCGCCGCATAAGCGGCCGAGCGGTCGACCTTGGACGGGTCCTTGCCGGAGAACGCCCCGCCCCCGTGGCGGGCATAGCCGCCGTAGGTATCGACGATGATCTTGCGCCCGGTCAGACCGCAGTCCCCTACGGGGCCGCCGATCACGAAGCGCCCGGTGGGATTGATGTGGAAGCGGGTGCGCTTGTCCACCCACTTGGTCGGCAGCACGGGCTTGAGGATCTCCTCCATCACGGCCTCGCGCAGCACCTTGGTCGACACCGAGGGACTGTGCTGCGTCGACAGCACGACCGCCTCGAGCCCCACTGGCTCGTGGTCCTGGTAGCGCAGCGTCACCTGGCTCTTGGCGTCGGGCCGCAGCCACGGGAGCTTGCCGGCCTTGCGCACCTGCGCCTGGCGCTTGACCAGCCGATGCGCGAGCGTGATAGGAGCCGGCATCAGCACATCGGTCTCGTTGGTCGCGTAACCGAACATCAGCCCCTGGTCGCCGGCGCCCTGTTTGCGCTCGTCCTTGCGGTCCACGCCCTGGGCGATGTCGGGCGACTGCTTGCCGATGATGTTGAGCACACCGCAGCTCGCCCCGTCGAAACCCATGTCCGAGGAGTCGTAGCCGATGTCGAGCACGGTCTTGCGAACCAGCGCTTCCACATCCACCCAGGCGCTGGTCGTGACCTCGCCCGCCACGATCACGACGCCGGTCTTGACGAGGGTCTCGCAGGCGACACGGCCGCGCGCGTCGTCCTTCAGAATGGCGTCCAGCACGGCGTCCGAAATCTGGTCCGCGACTTTATCCGGGTGGCCTTCGGAGACGGACTCCGAGGTAAAGAGGTAATCGTTTGCCATCGGAACAGTTTAACCCAGCTGGCGTTATCCCGCCGCCGCCGTTGCCGCTGCCAGCCGTTGCGCAAAGCTTTCGCGCGTGAAGCGGTGGTTCTGCGTGCCACGCGACTCGATCTTGATGGCCCCCAGAACCGAGGCAATATGTCCGGTGGTGCGCCAGTCGAGCCCGTGCAGCAGCCCATGGAGGAGCCCGGCACGGTAGGCATCGCCGCAGCCCGTCGGGTCCACCACGGCACTCACCGGGGCGGCGGGAATCTCCAGGGCGCCGCCGCGCGTATGGATGGTGGAGCCCGCGGCGCCGTGCGTCACGATCAGCGCCGCCACCCGCCGGGTGAGATCGGCCACCTGCCAGCCGGTCTTCTGCTGCACCAGCTGCCATTCGTAATCATTCAGCGTCACCCAGCGGGCCTGTGCGACGAAGCGCTCGAGATCGGCGCCGTCGAACATCGGCAGGCCCTGCCCCGGGTCGAAGATGAAGGGGATGCCGGCCGCGGCGAACTGCGCGGCATGGCTGATCATCCCCTCGCGGCCGTCGGGGGCTACGATCCCGAGCGTGATGCCTGCGGCATCAGCCACCTGATTCAGGTGCGAGTGTTGCATCGCCCCCGGATGAAAGGCCGTAATCTGGTTGTCGTCGAGATCGGTCGTGATGAAGGCCTGCGCGGTGAGCTCCGTATCCACCACGCGCACGTGCCCGGCAGGTACCGAGTTGCCCGCCATCCATTCGCGGTACGGCCCGAAGTCGCGTCCGACCGTCGCCATCGGCAGGCCCTCATCGCCGAGCAGCGCCAGGTTGTAGGCGATGTTGCCGGCGCAGCCGCCGTACTCCCGGCGCAGCTGCGGCACCAGGAACGACACGCTCAGCATGTGAATCTTGTCGGGCAGGATGTGATTCGCAAAGCGATCGCCGAACACCATGATGGTGTCGTAGGCGAGCGAGCCGCAGATCAGCGCCCGGCCCACGGTGCTAAGGCTTCAACCGCCGTGGGTGCGCGTAGACGACATGCCGGTCGCGCCGCGCGAAGGCGACCAGCGTGAGACCGGAACGCTCGGCGAGGCGCACCGCGAAGGCCGTGGGCGCCGACAGGGCCGCGAGAAACGGAATACCGACGGTGGCGCACTTCTGCACCAGCTCGTAACTCGCGCGGCTGGTCATCAGCATGAAGCCGCCCGCCAGGTCCGCGCCGCCGCGAATCAGCGCGCCGATGGCCTTGTCGAGCGCGTTGTGCCGGCCGACATCCTCGCGCACCAGCTGGATCCCCTTCCCCGGAACCACCCACGCGGCCGCGTGCACGCTGCCGGTGCGGGAGTTGATCGGCTGCAGCCCGCCGAGCTGCTCGATGGCGGCATGCAGCTCGGCGCTCGTCACCTCGACGCCCGGCGGAACCGGGCCGGTCTCGCGAATCGCGTCGGCGGCGGTCTCGGCGCCGCACAAGCCGCAGCCGGTGCGGCCGGTGAGATTGCGCCGCCGCTGCAGCAGCTGGGTAAAGCGTTGCCAGGCGACCGTGACGTGCACATCGACCGACTCGGCGCCGCGGCGCACCTCGACTTCGCGGATCTCCTCGGCGTGCGCCACCAGGCCCTCGCTCAGAGTGAAGCCGGTGGCGAAGTCCTCGAGGTCGGCAGGCGTCGCCAGCATCACCACATGTGGCACTTCGTGATAGACGAGGGCCACCGGGCGCTCCTCGGCCACCTGGTCGGTCGCATGCTCGGTGGCACCCCGCAACCAGCGGTCGACGGTGACTTCTGCGCTGACCGGGACAGCGGCCTCCGAGGCCTCGGCGCTCATGGAGTCACGGGGCCACGCCCCCGGAAACGATGCGGCGTGCAGTCCTGCTGTCGCCGGGATTCAACGTCTGCATAATTGAGGCCAACAGTATACGTCCGCCGTCCGCAGGACGCCTTATATAGACGGTCCACATGCTTGAGCAGGCGCAAACTTGAACCGCCCACCCGGGCAGCCCGCCGCATCGGGATGGGTGTGCGCCTGCGCGCTGGCCCTGCTCGCACCGCGGGCGGCGGGCGCGCAGACCGACCCGGCCGTGGTCGGCGGCAGCCTCGCCGCGACCAGCGACTACATCTATCGCGGGATGTCCCAGAGTGACGGCCACGGCGCGCTGCAGGCGGACCTGCATGCGAGCACCCAGGCCGCGACGTTCGCCGGCGTCTGGGCTTCGACGCGCGACAGGACCCTCGAGCCGGGCACGAATACAGCGCTGCAGTTGTATCTCGGCCAGCACTTCAACCTGAGCGGCGGCTGGAGCGCGACTTTGAGCGGGCGCGCCGACTATTTCGTCGGCGGACCTGCCCGTCATTCGGACGACTATCAGGAGGTCTCCGCCGCCCTCGGCTGGCTCGACCGCTACACCCTCTCGCTCACCGCCATACCCAACGCGCTGCGTTATTCGACGGTGGTGTACCTCAACCAGGGTATCAGGCAGGAGTACTACGCGGTGTACCGCAGCCGCGCGTTCGTGGCGGATGCGTCCGGTCAGTGGCTGCTGCTCGACCGGCTGTTCGGCGGCGAGCTCTATCTCACGGCCGCGCTCGGCTACTATTACGCGAGCCAGCCCGATCACCGCCCTCCACCGGCGGTCGACTACCTCTACGGCAACGCGGGACTGGCTCTCGAGTGGCGCCGCTGGCGTGTCGACCTGGGGTATTTCGCGGCCCAGGACCAGGCCACTGAGCTCTTCCCCTACCCGGTCGCGAAGCGCCTCGCCGGCACGGTCAGCTGGCAGTTCTGAAGCCCACGGCTAGAGGCGCAGCCAGCCGCGCCGCAGGATGAACGCCAGCGCGAGGCCCGCGAGGAAGGCAACGCCGACGTTCCACATGGAGAAGGCGGCGACCACCAGTGTGATGAATCGCTCGCCCTTGTGCTTGCTGAAGTCGCACGAGCCGAGCGCCAGCTGCGCGCCGGTGAGGAACAGGATCACGCCGAGCACCGGCCGCGCGAAGAGACCGAGGAGAGCGCTCACCGAGCCGCTGAAGAGGAACGCCAGCGCCACCAGCATGGTCCCGAGGATGATCGGCGCGCCGCCGGTGCGTGCGCCGAAGGCCACGTGACCGGCCATGCCGCCCGCGCCATGGCACATGGGGACTCCGCCGAGCGCGGCGCTCGCGAGGTTCATGAGCCCGGTCGTGGTCGCGAGCGTATTCTCGCTCACGGCCCTGTCGGGGAAGAGCCGGTTGTTTTCCTCGCGGATCGCGATGATGGCGTTGCCGAGGGTCAGGGGCAGCTGCGGCAGCGCCAGGAGCGTGGTGCCGATCAGCAGGTCATGCCAGCTGATACTGCGCAGCGCGAAATCGGGCAGGCGCAACGCCGGCCGCGCACCCAGCAGGCTCTGCAGCAGGTCGGGATTGTGCAGCGCTCCGCACGCGATTCCGAAGAGCAACAGCAGGAACATCGCCGGTACAGCGCGGTTGGTGAGCAGCAGCAGCGTGCCTGAGAGTCCCACGGCGGCGATGATCCAGCCGTCGCTCATGGTGCGCACGCCCTGGAGCATGAAGCCCATGCCGAGCCCGAGCACGATGCCGATCGTCACGAAGCGCGGCACGTGGCCGGCGAGATACCGGGCCGTGCCGGTGAGTCCCAGGGCCAGCCAGACAAGGCCGGTCGCGAGGCTCGCGCCGCAGAGCGTCGCCGGAGTGATGGTGGCGGTCTGCGCCGCCTGGGTGGCCGCGACGGCGCCGATCGCCTTCATGGGCTGAACCGGGAAGGGAGTCCGATAGTAGAGGCCGCAGGCGATCATCGCCGCGCCGAAGGAAAGGAGTATGCCGAAAGGGTCGACCTTCACGACGGCGATATAGGCGACCACGAAGGGAATGAAGGTCCCCAGGTCGCCGAACGATCCGGCCCATTCCATGCGATCGAAGCGGATCAACGCTGTGCCGGCCTCGGGCAATGCCTCCACCAGGGCAGCGCGTCCTCGATCACCAGCAGACTCCCGGCCTCCTCGGCCGGCTGGTAGCCGGGGAGCCCCGCGAGAATCTCGCGCCAGCGGGAACCGGCCAGCACCTCGCGCAGCCGCTGGACGGCCGGGTGCTCGAGGCCGGCATCGAGGCAGGCGAGGAAATAGTGCTCTTCCACCAGCGGCACGAAGTGCAGGCCGAATTGCAGCGCCGCCGCCTCGACGCCCACCCCGGCATCCGCCACGCCGCTCGCCACGCACAGTGCCACGGCGACGTGCGAGTGCTCGATGTGCTCCGCATAACCTGGCAGAGCCTCGGCCGCGATGCCGTGCTCGTACAGCAGATGGTCGACCAGCATCCGGGTACCGGATCCGCCCTGGCGGTTGACGAAGCGCAGCCGCTGCATCGCGAGGTCGGGAAAGGTGCGCACCGCGGCCGCGTGCTCGCGGCGCACCATCACGCCCTGCATGCGCCGCGAGCAGGCGATCAGCTGGTGCACGCCGGGCTTGAGCAGCGGCTTCAGCGCGCGGGCGAACGCCGGAGCCGCGCCGCGCAGCGGCGGGACGTGAAAACCCGCCACCTGGCATTCGCCGGAGTTGAGCGCGCGCAAAGCTTCGACGCTGCCCTGGAAGCCGAGGTCGAGGTGCAAATCGGAGCTCACGGCGACATGCTTCTGCAGCACCGGCAGGGCCAGATCGTGGCTGGCCCGGACGCTGAGCAGCTGATGACGCTCGTCGCGGGCGTCGCGCAGCACGTGCCCGAGATCCTCGCGCAGCGTCTCGATCTCGGGCTGCATGCGCAGGCGCACCCGCCGCTCGGCCCACAGCAGCTTGAGTGCGAAGGGGGTCGGTCGTGCGCGGCGCCCCTGCGCCCAGTCGATCAACGGCTCACGCAGTACCCGCTCCCACCTCCTGAGCGAGTCCCAGACATAGCGATAGGACCTGTCGAGGGTGCGGGCGGCATGGCGTATCGAGCCCGCCTCGACCACCGCCGCCAGGAGCTCGAACAGCGGGTTGCCGAGCGTGGCGCCGTGCTGCTCGCCGTCCTCGTAGGAGTAGTGCAGGTGTACGCGCGGGGCAGGCGCCTCGCACTCTGCGTCGGCCTTGGGCGAAGGCGGCTGCGGCGCTGCCGCGATCTTCTCGGGCTGCATCGCCGCACTCTAGCGCGTTCGTGCCGGCGCTGTTAGAGAAAGACGCTCACCGATGCGAGCACCGTGCGCGGGGTCCCGAGGTGCCCGATGAGGCTTCCGGTGTTGGCGCCCGTCAGGTTGCTCGGCGCCACCGTGCTCCAGTAGTAACGGTGGGTCACGTTGTCGACCGCCAGGCGCACAGTGACCCGATCGGCCACGTAACGCAGGCCGATGTCGAAGAGGTTGTAGCCCGCCACCATCAGTGAGTTGGTATCGTTGCCGGCGCGCTCGCTCGAGAACTGCCAGTCGAAGGTCGCCACCAGCCCGGCGAGGCCCTTGATCTGGTATTCGAGCAGCGCGTTGCCCTTCAGCTTCGGTGCCCCCACGTACAGCTGGTCGTTGGTGCTGGCGAGCGGCGTGTGCTCCATGCGGGCATCGAGATAGGTCACACCGCCGAACAGCATCAGGCTCTCGGTCAGGTGGCCGACCGCAGACAGCTCGAGCCCCTTGTTGACCTGGTCGCCGGTGATCTTGAAGACGTTGTCGATCGGGTCGATGTTGGCAAACGGCCTCTCGATGCGAAACAGCGCTGCGCCGAGGTCGATCGCGGCGAGCGAGGCCTTGTAGCCGATCTCGTACTCGGTGCTGCGGTACGGCGCCAGGCTCTGGCCGGCGTTCACGGTTCCCGCCGGCGCCAGGTCGCCGGTCTGCAGGCTGCTCGCCCAGGTGACATAGGCGGTCATGTCGGCGCGCGGCTTGTACATGAGGCTCGCGGTCGGGCTCAGGCCGTGCTCGCTGTACTCGCTGGTCCGCACGCGGCGGGTGTTGTAGTTGTCGGTGCTGAACCAGTCCTGGCTGGCACCGAGCCGCGCCAGCCACCGCTCGCTGAAGCGCAGCGTGTCGCCGACGTTGACCCCCTGCTGGTAGTTGTCGGAGGAGTCGTAGTTGATGAGCGTATCGGGCGGCCCCTGCGGCGGCTCCGGGTAGATCGCCGGATCCGCGATGCTGGCGTTGCCGAGCAGCACGCTCGCGGCGCTCGCCCTGGTGAGAGGCACGAAGGTGCGCGCCTTGTAGCCGGCGGTGCCGAGCGTCAGGTCGTTGCCGACCCCAAAGGCGGTGAAGCTGTTGTTGAGGTAGGCGACGTCGCTGGTGATGACGAAGCGCGGCGCGAAGCCGTTGGCGAACGAGGAGGTGTAGGCGCCGCTGTTGTTGGCGTTGAGGTTGTTCACCGGCGTGTTGATATCACGCGCGGCGTCCTGGCTGAGGACACCCGCCACCAGCTTCCAGCCGGAGGCGAACTCCTGCTTGAAGCGGGCGGTTGCAATCTGGGTGCTGAGATCGACGCCGGCGTACGACTGTCCGTAGCCGACCCGCGTCGGATCCGGGGCAGGCGGCAGGATGGTCTTCTCGTTGTAGGTAAACCAGCCGGGGTAGCCGCTGTCGTCCAGCGAATAGCTCGAATAGTTGAGCTCCAGCACGCCGTGCTGCCACGGCCGGATGTCGACACCGAGATCGCCGAGTGCACGGCGCTGGTGACTGTGCTCGACGTAGGCATCGCCTTCCCCGTAGAGGGCGTTGAGCCGGTAGCTGAACATGCCCCCGGCATCGATCCGCCCCCCGAGATCCACCTTCGCGGTGCCGATACCGTCGCTCGAGTAGCTGGCGGTGACCTCGCGCAGATCGTAGTCGGTCGGGCGCTTGGAGATGAAGTTGAACATGCCCGCGGGATTGGCGGGTCCGTACAGCGAGGACGACAGGCCGTTGAGAACCTCGATCTGCTGGAACTGCTCCATGGCGTTCGCGACCGTGATGAACATCGTCATGCCGTCGAGCCTGGTGTTCTGAAAGTTGCCGCCCTGCATGCCGCGCGTCTGCGGCCGCAGGATGTCAGGCCCCTGCTGCTCCTGGTAGGCGACCAGCGGCAGATACTTCGACACATCCCTGAAATCGACCGCCTGCGAATTCTCGATCATGTCGTGGGTCAGGATGCCGATGGTGTAGGGCGTGTCGAGCACCGGCGTGGTGCCGAGCGGACCCAGCGAATCGAGGCTCGGGGCGCGGTAGTCCTGCTGCGGCAGCCGCTGCGCCGTCACCACCACGCGCTTGAGACTCGACTCTTCGGCCTGCGGGTCGGCGGCCGGTACCGCATCGTCCGAGCGGGCCACGGACGTCAGCGCCAGGAGCGCAAGCAGCGCGCACAGGTGAACTCGAGCGGTCATGTTGTTTCCGACGTTTGGTGTTGTGGTCAGGATCCCGCTTGAGCACGCGCGGGCGGCGCAGAAAACTAGCAGGGCCGATCCGCGTTTACGATATGAACGCCCGCGCATAGGTGGGGTCGGATAACATGTGATTCGATGAACCGACAGGATTCCGCCCCCACGCCGCAGCAGGCCGAGGCCGCGATCGATGCCCGGCTGATTGCGATGCCCGCCGAGACGCGGCCGCTCGAGGAGTGCATTGGGCGAACGCTGCGCGAGGATGTCTACGCCGAGCGCGACAACCCGCCCTTCGACCGTGTCTGCATGGACGGCATCGCCATCGACAGCGGCGCCTTCGCCGCGGGTGTGCGCCGCTTTCGTCTGCAGGCCACGCAGGCGGCCGGCGTGCCGGCCCTGACACTCATCGGCCGCGAGCACGCCATCGAGGTCATGACGGGCGCGATCATGCCGCGCGGCACCGACAGCGTGATTCCGCTGGAGGAGTACGTGATCGCAGACGGTCTCATCGACCTCAACCCCAACGCCACCGGGCCGGAGCACCGCAACGTGCAGCGGCGCGGCGAGGACAGCCGGCCCGGCGTCGCGATGCTGAAGAGCGGCACCCGGCTCGGCGCCGCCGAGATCGCGGTGGTCGCCTCGGCGGGGCTGGCGCGTGTGCGCGTCAGCCGTCAACCGCGGGTCGTGGTGATCTCGACCGGTGATGAGCTGGTCGAGCCCGGGCAACCGATTGCCGAGCATCAGGTGCGCCGCTCGAACGCCTACGCGCTCATCACCGCGCTGCGCGAGCACGGGCTCGCCGGGATTGCCAACGATCACCTGCGGGACGACGAGCGCGAGCTCCTCGACCGGCTCGCGGTACACCTCGCCGAGCGCGACGTGCTGATCCTCAGCGGCGGGATCTCCAAGGGCAAATTCGACCTGGTGCCGAAGGCGCTGCAACGCCTCGGCGTCGCCGAGGTGTTCCACGAGGTGGCTCAGCGCCCCGGCCGGCCGATGTGGTTCGGCGTCGGCACGCGCGGCCAGATGGTGTTCGGGCTCCCCGGGAATCCCGTCTCGACCCTGGTGTGCCTGATCCGCTACGTGGTACCGGCAATCGCCTCGGCAATGGGTGCCGCGCGTGCCAGCCCCGAGCCGATCGCGCTGGCAACGGCGGTGAAGTTCGGCCGCTCGATGAGCTCCTTCATGCCAGTGACGGTGCGCTACGAGGAGCACGGACTGCCGCGCGCGGAGCCGCGGCGGCCGAACGGGCCGGGCGACTTCCTGGCGCTCGCCGGCACACATGGCTTCGTCGAGCTGCCGCCGCGGGCCGAGGAGTTTCCCGCGGGCTACGTCGCGAGCCTCTACCGCTGGTAGCGCTGCGCGAGCGAGTCGAGCTCGGCGCGGGTGTTGAGATTGGCGAAGGCCGCCGCATCAGCGAAGTGCACGCGCCGCGCGCCGACGCTCTCGAGCATGCGCCAGGTGGCGGGATGAGCCCCGCCGGCGAGCGCTGCCGTGGGGGGG
>DASQGK010000014.1:0-76895 GCA_035632655.1 Steroidobacteraceae bacterium
CAATTGACAGCCTTGGGACCCGTGCGTACATTTCGCCGCCTTCCTCACCTGCCCGGGTGGCGGAATTGGTAGACGCACTAGTTTCAGGTACTAGCGGGTAACTCCGTGGAGGTTCGAGTCCTCTCCCGGGCACCATTTTCAATAAGTTACGATACATTTTAGATGTGATTTATAGACGCTGACTCGGCCTGATTTGGCGAATCAGCGGGCGCAATTCTACGCACCCTGCTTGACTTGCGCGTGCTAATTGTCCCGACGAATGTCGGAGTCACTCCTTCCTTCTCTTATTGAAGGCGCCGAGTGCAACGGGGCCTCCGCTGCGATACAGATTTCCGGACGCCGTTTCTGCTCGCATGGCCTTTCATGGATCCATGCTCAGCGAGACGCTGTCCGCTCAGAGTCACTGTAAATAAGACTCAACTCCATGAATATCGCTGCTTCGCGAAAGGCATCCCGAATTGTGTAGGAGGGCTCGCAGGGTCTGAACCCGACAGCTCGATAGAGGGAGACCGCCGCATCCGCGGCCTTTGTCGTCTCCAACCGCATTAGGCCATAGCCCGACTCTCTGGCAGCCTGAATCAGCTGATCGACCAGACGTCGTCCAAGTCCCATTCCTCGAAACGCGGGGCGCACGTACATCCGCTTCAGCTCGCAGGCGTCGGACGACAACCTACGAAATGCCGCACAACCCGCCGCTCTCGCAGTGTGCGTCGCCAGGAATAAGCTACCACCTGGCGGCGCATATGCACGAGGCTGACCCTCGTGTTGCGTCCGCCCCAAGACTTCGTGCGCCACTACCAGCCCAAATAGTCAGCGCAGCGGCTCCTATGCGTGACACTCATGTCCGTCGATCGCGAACTATTCAATTTGAGTAAAGTATCTTGACTGTTTCCGTAAATAATGTTGACTATATCGCCGAGCTGACCCATGACTGACGACTTCGCACCTACTCTTGCTGCCGCCTATCACGGCCTTATCATCGCCATGATGGCTAAGGTTGCGGAATGCGGGTTCAAGGACATGACCCCTGCCTTTGCCAAACTGATGCCGCTACTCGATCCCACCGGCAAGGGCAGCCGCGCTCGGGAACTCGCTCAGCGCTCTGGTGTCACCAAGCAGGCGATGAGCCAGTTGGTGAGGGAACTTGAGCGCCGCGGTTATATCGAGCAGATCGCCGATCCGAAGGACACGCGGGCGAAGCTCGTGCGACTCACAGTACGGGGCATCGAGCTGCGCGCAGCGTGTGCTCGCATGCGCGCCAGGCTAAACCAGGCCGTACGACGCTCGCTTGGACCGAAGCGGCTCAAGCGATTGGAGCGCGACCTCCAGGCACTGAGCGCGGCCGTCGGATCGGCCGCTGCAAGAGCGGGATGAGCGCAAACCTTGTCGGCAGCGAAAGGGCTCCCGCTCGAGACCGGGCGGCCGCCGCTACATTGACGGAGGAGCGGCGGGCGGCGCTGTTCCACGAGCAGCGATCGCTCCTCTTCGGCCTCGCCTACCGTATGCTGGGAAGCGCCGCGGATGCTGAGGATATGTTGCAAGACGCGTATTTGCGCTGGCAGCAAACCTCAATCGAATCGATCGTGTCCCCGCGCGCGTTCCTGGTAACCGTGGTCAGCCGCCTGTGCATCAACCTCCTCCAATCGGCCCGCGTCCGCCGGGAGACATACACCGGTCAATGGCTGCCTGAGCCGCTGGCCACGCCCGTTGAGGCCACCGATACATCGGACGAAAGCCTCTCCATGGCATTTCTACTGATGCTCCAACGACTCTCGACCCCCGAACGCATCGTGTTCTTGCTGCGCGAGGTGCTCGATTACCCACACGCCGAAATCGCACGCATCATTGGCGAGTCGGAGGTGTATTGCCGGCAGATCCTGCGCCGTGCACGGCAACACGTCAGCCGCGCCCGCGCGCGCTTCGCTCCAACTCACACGCTCCATGCCAAAGTCCTCGCGCAGTTCCAGACCGTCGTCGCCGGCGGCGAGCTCCAGCCCCTGCTGGCGCTCCTCGCCGAGGATGCGGTTCTCTACTCAGATGGCGGTGGCAAGGGCCCCGCGCTGCCAGTGCCGATCGTCGGAGCCGCCAAGGTCGCCCGCGGCATCCTGGGGGCTCAGCGCAAGCTCGTGCCGAAGACCTTGACAACAAAGTTGATGCGCGTGAACGGTCAACCGGCCCTTGTGAGTTTCTTGAAGGCGCGGACCTATTCTGTCCTCTTGCTCGATCTTGCCGATGGACGCATCCGCAATATCTACATCATCAGCAACCCCGATAAGCTCACCCACGTAGCCTGACGCGAGAATCTGTCACGAACGAGATCGCTGCTCGGTCTTACACCCGAACTATGGGGCAAGGAACGAGTGATGCGATTGCTGCAAGTCCGACTTATCACGGTTCGTTCGTCCGGCCTCAGCGGGTGCAGGGGCGATCGCGCACCTCGCCGCCTCGGGAGGTCTGCAGGCCTATACCGGCGGGTACTTCAACGGGTTGAGACCCGCGCACCCGGCCGCGATCACACGCGATGAGCGCGTTGCCGCGTTCGGAGCACGTACACCAAGGATGGTCGCGGTACCTCCACTGGCAGACGTCTCAGCGGGGTTCGCCCCGTGAGCCGCCAGCGACTCAGCCTCCGGCATCAACCGCGGGAGCTCTTCACTATGCTTGAGAGAGGCAGCATCAGCGGCGCGCTGGGCGTCTTTCGTAACAACTTCGATCTGGCCATCGGTACCGAGCTCAATCCCCTGCCCGCGACTGCTGGTGCCTGAAGTCTGACGCTTTTTGCGAGCTCGCATCAGTGCTGTGAGCACATGAGGGAAATCCAGGACGTATGAACGTACCGGAAAAGGTCATTGTTATCACGGGTGCGAACGCAGGCATCGGCTTCTCCGCTGCGCTCGCCTTGGCCAAACAAGGCGCGAAGCTTGCCATGGTCTGTCGGGACCCCAACCGCGGCGACCTCGCCATGCGTGCGGTCGCAAGAGTTGCGGCTGCGCGGCCCTTGCTGTTCATCGCGGATCTCTCCTCACAAGCCTCGATTCGTCAGCTGTCCGCGACCCTGCATGAGCAACTCCTGCGAATAGACGTGCTGATCAACAATGCCGGGGCTGCATTTGCCAAGCGTGAGCTCACCGTGGATGGAATCGAGAAGACCTTCGCTACCAATCATCTTGGGCCCTTCCTGCTGACCAACTTGGTGCTCGATCTGATCCGCAGATCCCCCGAGGGCCGTATCGTCAACCTGACTGCAGGAATTCCCGTATCGCGCGCTTCATTCCTGGGAAATCTCCAGGGAGAGATGCGCTACGGCCAATTCAGCGCTTATAGATCGTCGAAGGTCGGAAACATTCTTTTCACGTATGAACTTGCCCGGCGCCTCGAAGGAACCGGTATCGCGGTCAACTGCGTTCATCCGGGGCCTGTTCGAACCGAGTTCACACGAAAAGCCGGCGGTACGCTGTCGCTCCTGTCAAAGATCCTCCGCCCGATCATGAGGAGTCCCGAGGTTGGGGCCCGGACAGCCGTCTATCTTGCTGTCGACCCGGAGGTCGCCGGCGTGACTGGCGGCTACTTCGTGAATTGCAAACAAAGGAAGAGTCCCGGGATTACCTACGATCGGACGATAGCGCGCAGGCACTGGGAGATCAGCGAAGAGTTGACGTCATTGAACACCGGTCTCAAAGCGCAGAAATCATGAAGTTGCGCCAGAGCCCGATGCCGGCGCGGGCACTGCGGCACGAGCAGCCCGCCCCCGTGAAAGCCGCCGAACCCGTGTCGCGCTATCACCCGGCTCTGGTGATTCTTCACTGGACGCTGGCGTTCCTCATTATGGGAGCACTGGCGGGCGGGGCCTTGAAGCTCGCGCCGCTGGCGAACGCGAACCCGATGAAGGCCGAGGGTTTGCGTGTTCACATGAGCGGCGGCATTGTGATTCTCACATTGATGTGTCTGCGAGCGTTCGCGCGCCGATTCACGTCGCGGCCACCTCGAGCGGGAACTGGCAAACCTCTGTTGGATCGACTCGCCCGGTTCTCACACGTGTCGTTCTACGGGATCGTCATCGCGATGGCCACGAGTGGCCTCATCATGGGCTTACAAACCGGCGTGATTGGGCTCGTCGCGGGCGGGCACCCCCCTATGCCAGCGGACTTCTGGGCGTACCCGATCCGCCGCGTCCACTATGTGCTGTCTCGAGCTCTCATCGGTCTGATCGCGGTGCACTTGAGCGGCGTGATCTACCACACGTTGATACGTAAGGATCGACTGTTGCGGCGTATGGCCTTCGGCAAACGAATTCACGCACCAGACCCCACCAGCCTCAAGGCCCGCTAGAACGTGCCAGGCCGACTGAATCTTCGCAGGGCTGCGTCACACTTCGGCCGACTCGCGTGTCTTGTAGTCACGCACGGTAACCCTATGAGGCAGATGTGAACACAGAGTCTGAGACTCCCGCGTCCCATCACTACGATGTGGTCGTGTTGGGTGCCGGTTATGCCGGCCTGATGGCCGCTCTAAGGCTCGCTCGGCGCCGATGGCAATTGCGAATTGCCCTGGTGAATGCAAGCGGGCAGTTTGTAGAGCGCGTCAGACTTCAGGAGTGCATCGTCGCAGCCGTGCCCGCCCGCATCCCGTCGATCGCGGCATTGCTAAGAGGAACGGGCATCGCGTTCATCCGCGGCGAGGTCATCTCCCTGGATGCGGTGCGCAGGCTCGTGCGGATTTCCCTCGGGGCTGAGCAAAGGGACATAGCGTTCACGGAAGCGATCTACGCACTGGGTTCTGGCATTGACGTGGATGAGGTTCCTGGCGCAGCCGAGCGGGCGTATCGGCTCGCGCCGGGCGACGGCCCCCGCTCCGCGGCGGCGCTGCGGTTGAGATTGCAGTCAAAGGGCGGGGGCGTCCTGCGAGTGATCGTGGTCGGGGGCGCCGAGACGGCTGTTGAGGCCGCCGGAGAAATCAAGGCCGCATGGCCCGAGCTGGAAGTCACCATGTTGAGCCGGTCCCATTGCGGCGATTTCAAGGGCCCGCGCGTGACGAATGCCGTGCGCACTGAGCTCACGCGATTGGGCGTCAGGTTGGTCGACGGCGAGATCGTCGCAGAAATCGGGCCCGGCCGGATCCTGACCGTGGGTGGCCGCAACTATGACTATGACGTTTGCGTGTGGGCTGCCGGCCTTCGTTCACCAGGCGTCGCCCGTGACGCAGGCGTTGCGACAGACCCTCGGAGCCGGATTCTCGTGGATGCGCAGCTACGATCCGTTTCGCACCCCAGTATTCTCGCGGTGGGTGACGCTGCACGCCCGATTGCTCCGACAGGAGCACCCTATCGCCTCTCTGCATTTGTGGCGGCTGTGTCCGGTGCCCATGCTGCCGATGTCATCACGGCGAGCCAGGCCGGGCGAACGCTATGGCCGTTCAGCTTCTCGAGCTTCGGTCAAGGCGTCGCGATCGGCCGAGGTGGCGTGGGGTTCTTCTCCTACCCGGACGACGAACAGCGCTTCTTTATTTTGGGCGGCCCGGCAGCCCGGAAGGCCCGCAATTTCTTTGTATGGTTCTTTGCATATGCGCTCAAACTCGAGCGGAGGTTCCCGGGTTTCTTCTCCTGGCCAGGTCGGCGGCGAGTTTCGTGGCACCAGGCAAATGAGGCACTTGGTAGGCTCGAGAGAATCCCCACCATCGGGGCGGCGTTCTCCTCCAAGCAGTCAATTCTGTAACCTGCTTGACGGGTTTCGGCGAAAAGCGCAAAGTCGCGCGCGTAACCTATTGCACCGGTTACACGGGGAGAGCGGCATGCGCGTGGATTCGGTTTCGCTTTCATTGCTGATGTCGATCGCTGGTGGCACGGCCTCCCTGATGCTGGTTGCGGGATCTGCGCGCGCTGCGCCGCCCGCGCAGCCCGATCTCGTGGAGTTCGAGAAGATGACCTGGGTGGAAGTGAAGTCCGCGATCGCGGCGGGCAAGACGACGGCGCTCATCTACACCGGCGGCGTCGAGGAACGCGGCCCGCAGAACGCGAACGGGGGCCATAACCTGATAGCGCACGCGACCGTCGAGGCGATCGCGAGAAAACTCGGCAATGCTATCTTCCTGCCCGTACTGCCTTACACGCCGAACGATGCCGAAGCGGTTCCCGGCACCATCGGGATCACGAACGAGCTGCTCGCCGCGATGCTCGAGCGCATCACGCAGCAGGCGGCACTCAACGGTTTCCGCAATGTGATCCTGATGGGCGATCATGCCGGCGGGCAGCCGCAGGTCTACGCGGAGGTCGCCAGGAAGCTCGACGGCACGTTGAGCGGCGGAGCTCGTGTGTTCTACTGCGACCAGGTCTACAGGGCCGCCAATGATGCCTTCGATCAGTACCTGGCCCAGCACGGCTATCCGCCCGGCCTTCACGGTTATCTGTTCGACACCTCGGAAATGCTGTATCTCGACAAGGACAACGAATGGGTGCGCAGGGATCTGGTCTCCTCTGCGGTGGGAGATCCCGTCGTGGATGGCAAGGCACAGTTCGGGCCGCACAGTCCGCAGAACGGAATCCTGGGTGACGCGCGCCGCTCGACGGCAGAGCTGGGCAAGCGCGCATTCGATATGAAGGTCGATTACGCAGTGAGGCAGATTCGCTCTCTCCTGCCGACCTCATGATTCAGTCCCCCGCGAAACCGCGAGCCAGGCTATCTCTCTCGTTTGCGCCGGCGGAACTCGCGGACTTTAGCCTTGTTGCCGCACCCTGACATGGAGCACCAGCGCCGATCGCCTCTGCGCGAAGTGTCGACGAAGTAGAGCGTGCAGGTTGCCGATTCGCACTGTCGGATCAGCTTGGCTACGTCGCTGCCGAAGAGTTGCACTGCTTCGCGCGCCAGCGTGACCAACAGGGCGCCGGCACCCCCTTCCAGCCGCATGGTTCCGTTGGTCTGAAGCTGGGGTGCCGCGGCGCTGCCGGCGGCGATCCGGTTCAAGGTCTCGCGTGCCGCTTCCGCCTTGGGCCTGCTCGGTTTCCCCGCCAGCCGGAAGATCGCCTCGCGTAGCACGCGAGCCGACGCAAGATCCCCGGCCGTTGTTCGCGGTTTGGTGCTGGCCATCCCGGCCGAGACCAGCCAGCGAGCCAAATCCTCCGGTGTATTCAGCAGTTCACGAGGCGATGAGCTCAGCCTGGCTTGAAGGGTGGCGGGCAAATCGATGGCGTTGCAGCCACCGCGAAAGCGGAAGCCGTCCCTGTCCTGAGGACGCTCAGACGGTGCTCCCACTACCAGCATGTAACCCGCTTGACGGATCGCAGAGAACGCACGAGCCTGGCAGCATAACCTATAATACGGGTTACGCGGAATCCGCGCCGCTGATCCCAGCGGCGTCCGCTCGGCTGAGCATCAAGACCCGGCAACAGGCCTGCTTACGGAGCGGGCCCGCCCCGCTTGTCGAGATGCCGATCGAAGTACGCATCCGCCGCCTTGAACAACGTCATCCACGATGAGTAGCGCGCCATATCGTGAATCTCGTTCGGAATCACGACTACCTCATGGTCGATGTTGTGCGATCGCAGGCCTTCGATGAGTTCGGCGGCCTGCTGCGAGGGTACGACGCGGTCGTCGTCCGCCTGCACGAGCAGCACGGGTGAGTGCCACTGGTCGATGGTCGCCATGGGGGAGGATTCCACCGCCCGGCGGTTCGCATCGGCTCCCTCGATTGGCTCGCCCACCGAAGACAGAAGCGTCGCCCAGTCATGAATGCCCGCATAATCGACACCGGCCGCGAGTGCGTCTGAGGCGCGCGCGAGGCCGAGGGCCGCCATGAGTCCCCCATAACTTGGCCCCCAGATGCCCAATCTATGCGGGTCGACGTCCTGTCGGCCTCGCAGATAGCTGATGGCACCGACCAGGTCATTGAGCTCGCTGCTCCCTCCGGGGCCGAAGTTGTCGGCCTCCCTGTAGTCGAGGCCATAGCCCGTACCGCCGCGATAGTTGACCGACAGCACGATGTAGCCCTGTGCGACGAGATACTGATCGAATGCGTATATCCAGCTGTAGGCCCGCTTGGGATTGAACCCCAGCAGCATCTGTCTTTGGGGGCCGCCGTGGAAGAACAGAATGGCCGGGTGCTGCGTGGGGCTGGTCTCGCGTGGCAGGAACAGTTGCGCGTGCGCTTCCTGGCCGTCCTTCGCAGCAAAGGTCACGGCCTGGGGCATGACGAGCCTGGAACTCGGGAGCGAAGACGGGATGGCTTCGGGAGCGAGCCGCCGCCATTGCCCCCCCGCACTCAACGCGACCGGATGCAGCGGCTGGTTGCCGTCGCTCTGCAATGCGAAAAGAGCGCCTTCGGCGCCGATCTGCGGAAAGTCTTCGATGGCGCGGCTCTGGGCGGCGCGCACCGGCGAACCGTGCTCGACATCGAGCGTCCAGATATGCGTCCTGTCGATGTCGTCCTGGTTCGACGAGTACACCAGGCGCTCGCGATCCTGGCTGAAGACGACGTGTGCGACTTCGAACTTTCCCGCCGTGAGTGCGCGCGCCGCCCCGCCGCGCACCGAGACGGCATATAGATGCAGCCAGCCGCTCTTCTCCCAGGGAAACACCAGATCATCGCGGTTGGTCCAGAAGAGGTTCGTCGCCGAGGGAAGATCGTTCGTCGCCGAGAGCGTCGGATGGAACACACTGCCCGGTCCCGCATCGGCGATCCAGACACGCCGCCCCCGACCGGTTTTCACGTCCGCCGTCCAGATCGACCACGGCCGCCCGCTGCGTCGGGAGAAGAAGGAGGCAGTCTTCTCGGCCAGCACACGAACGAACGCGATCCGCGCGCCGTCCGGTGAAAACGCCGGCGAGCTGTCGTAGTCGAGACTCGGGCTCAGCCAGACGATGGTTTGGCCAACGAAATCGTAGACACCGATCAGCGAGTGGCCGCCTCGATGGCTCACGAACGCCAGGCGCTTGCCGTCCGGAGCCCAGGTCAGCGAGTCCACTGTTCCCTGATCGATGAGCAATGGCAGCGGGTCGCCATCTCCGCTCGCGGCCACCGTCAGTATCCTTTTCTGATCGACGAACAGCAGCCGGCTGCCATCGGGCGAAAAGCTGGGGGAGTCTCCAGCGCCGACCCTGTGCGGCACGCCGCCGGCCGCGGCAACCACCCATACTTCCTTGGGCACAGGGCCTTGCGGGGAGCTATTGACGTTGGCCGGCGTATCCTCCTCAAGACTCTCGCCCCGCGTGAAGGCGATCGACCTGGTATCCGGCGACCAGGCGAGCTCGCCGAGATCGAAACCGTCGTCCTCGGTGTACGGCGTGATCTGGCGGGCTCTCGCGCCATGGGAGGGGTCTGCTACCCAGATATTACGGCAGCCCTGCGCGTCGAATACCCACGCCACGGCTGCCCCCTTGGGCGCGGCCACCATGTAATAGGGAAATGGCGCCTGCATCACCTCGTTGAGCGTGAAGGCTGCTGGGCGCGCTCCCGCAGCCTGCGCCATGAGCAGGCCCGTGCAGGCAGTTGCCGCGCTCCAGCGCCGCAACTTTCCCACACCGAAGTCAATCATACCTCTTCCCTCAATCTGGTATCGGCGTCGCGACTCTAGATTTCCGAGTCGACCACCTTCTTGAACTTGCGGATTTCCGGCTCGTTCCGTTTGTAAAAGGCCGACTTCTTCGTGCGCTTTGCCTGAATGAGACCAACCGCTGCCAGCACTCGCATGTGATCGCCGAGTGTCGATTGGGAGATTCCAAGCTTGTCGGCAATCGAGCGGGCGCATACCCCGTCCTTGACCGGGTCGCCGCCGGCCGATGGCGGGAAGTGAGCCTTGGGATCCTTCAACCATTCCAGGATCTGATGGCGTCGATCGTCGGCAAGTGCGTGAAAGACTTTGAACATTTCCATACTTGCCAGCCTTTGCGACGTAACTGACGTCGACGGTGAGAGTTCGCGTCCCGCGACGGCCAGGCAGGCACCTGCCTGCAAGCTGCGCTATCGTATGTTCGCTCGAGACTTTACAAAATCACATAGTTTTGAAGTAACAGTTCTGTATATCGAAAGTGAAAACCCTGAACTTCGACATGGATGCCCTCCGCACAATGGTCGTGGGTGTCGACCTCGGCGGGTTTGCGCATGCCGCCGCGCGCCTCAATCGCTCGCCATCGGCCGTGAGCATGCAGCTGCGGAAACTCGAGAATCAGGCGGGACAACGGCTATTCAAGCGTAGTGGCCGCGGCCTGGCCCTTACGCAGGCAGGTGAGCTTCTGTTGCAACACGCTCGGCGTGTTCTGGCGCTCAATGACGAAATGGGACTGGCGCTGGGGGCGATCAAGGACGGCGGCACAGTTCGCGTTGGAATTTCCCAGGACTTCGCCGATGCGATTCTCCAACATCTCTTGCTGCGTTACGCAAGAGTCCGCCCGGCGACTCACGTCGAGGTGAGAGCCGGCCGGACCTGCGGCCTGGCCGATGAAGTAGCGAATGGCAGGATCGATCTGGCCCTGGCCTGGGCTCCCATGGGCCAGGGAGCAGGCGACAGAATCGCAAGAATCCCCGCCTCCTGGGTGGGTCTGGCGAAAAAGTCAGATAGAGCACCCGTCGATCGGGTTGTGCCGTTGGTCGTCTTCGACAACCCATGCTTTTTCCGTGACATGGCCATAGAGGCACTTTCGCGCGCGCGCCTTTCCTGGCGGCTGGCAATGACCACACCCAGTCTCGCTGATTTGTGGTGCGGCGTACGTGCGGGTCTCGGTGTAGCAGTCCGAACCGCCCTATTCCTGCCCCGGGACGTCGCCATCGTGCCCGCTTCCACAGGCTTGCCAGCGCTGCCACCGATAGACATCGTGCTTTATTCCACGCCCTCCTTATCCGCCGCGGCGCAGGAATTCAGGGACATACTGCTGGAGACTGCGACCCGCGAATGTCGCATCAACAAGGCTGTGACATCGAAACGGCCACGGCGAAGAGACCGCTGAAGGCGTGAACGGCCGGGGCTCTCAACACGCACGGCAATTTCATTTCAGAATCACTTCGCGAATGTATTCAGTGCCGAGAACCTTCCTGTATTCGCCCCGGGCCACTCTGGCCTTGTTCTGACACTCGGTGCTGCAGATTACCTTCTTGGCAACCTCCTCGAGCTCTACGCCTTTATCCAAAGCCGCAGCCGCGTTCTTGAAAGTGAGCCAGAGATACACATTGGGTTGATCCGGCGATTTCGGAGTGAGCCTGAAGACCTTGTAGTCGATGATCAGCCCGGCTTTCTTGAAAGCTTCCATGGTCGGCTTCCAGGTCGAATTGAGCCAGTCGACGTACTCTTCAAAGCGCCCGTAATCAACGTGTATTTCGTCCACCTCGGTGACTGGGCCGTCGGTGTACTGGCGCTCATCCGGGGTACTTGCATGCAGCGCAAGCGGGGAAGCCGCCAGACACATGGATAAGATGGTGGCCTTGATCATTTCCTCTTCACCTCGTGTGATGTGTATCTGGCCGACTGCCCGCATCGGGCACGGCGTCTTGTAGCGTAAGCCAGTAAATTCCTCCAGTGCATTATTATCACTATAATAGTGTTTCTTACGCACGATGCAGCTCAGGCGTGGGGTCGGCCGCCTGCGAGCGCTTTGGGAGGTTCACTTGCTCGATGATTTACGCGCCCTCGTGGAGTTCTCCCAGGCCGGGTCCATAGCCGCGGCCGCCGATCGGCTATACCGGACACCGTCTGCCGTGACGCGGCAACTACAAAGGCTGGAGGCTGCCCTGGGTGCCGAGTTGCTCGACCGCTCAGTGAAGCCGCCGCGTCTGAACTCACTGGGCTCCAGGGTCCTCGAACAAGCACGCGATCTCTTGCAGCGGACGGAAGCGCTGAGATCCGTTGCCTCGCGCGACGCCGAACCTCACGGTCTGTTGCGCATCGGGCTCGCGCATCCCCTGGCCGAGGGAACGCTCATCGAACCTATTCGGGCGCTGACCGAACAATACCCCAGGCTCAGACTGCGGCTGTCGAGCGAGCTCACGGGTGAATTATTCAGCCGGCTCCTCGCCGGCGAGCTCGATGTTGCGGCCGTGCTTTTGCCCGTAGGCAGGACCGCGCCTCCGCCACTTCTGACGAATATCGTCGCGACGGACCGCGCAGAGATCGTTCAGCGGGCGGCAGGCGGCATCGACGGTGACTGGAAGAGCTTAGGCCGGGCATCGTGGGTGCTCAATCCGCCCGGGTGTTTCCTGCGGGCAAACCTCATCGATCAGATGGGCCGTGCCGGCTTCTCCCCTGTGATCGCCGCCGAAGTCCACAACGTCCACCTGCAGCTGGCGTTCGTTCAGTCGGGATATGGGGTCGGCTTGCTGCCGGCGCGGTTCATCGCCAGGAGCAATTCTCTCAGCAAGATAGAAGTGTTGCGCCCCCCATCGTTCGACTTGCATATGTCGGTCGCGATAGTGCGGGTTGGACACCTCGGCGCCCTGGAGAGGGCCGTCGGACTGTTGGAAGACGGCATTCGGCATCTGTTTGAGACAGCCGACACAAACAAACCCGTCAAGAGGAGCCGCAGGCGTGTATCCACGCCGCGGCGGGGCGCGCGACCGCGCAAGTTCGCGATGAGTTAGCCTGTGCTACGCCGCTCGAGCCACTGCATCGCACTCATGGGGCCCTGCGTCGCCGATTGACCGCTGCGCGCGAAAGCCGGTGGACAATAGCTCCAACCTCCCTCACCCCAGCCTCGGCTCGTTCGGTCCAGGCGCCGCCCCAGCCGAGCCGGATGTGCCCTGCATAGGCGCTCGACGGTGAGAACATGCGACCGGACGCAATGCTTATGTTTTTCTCAAGTGCACTGCGACGCAGGCGCTCGCTGTCGACGCCTGCAGGCAACCCGATCCACGCACACATGCCACCGGAAGGCCGCTGCCCGATCGCGCCGGTCGGAAAGGAATCCTCGATGCAGCGGAGCATGCGACCGATAGTGGTCGCCAGGACGCGGCGCGCCCGCAGCAGCCCGCGCTTGTAGCTGCCTTCGGCTATGAAGCGGCTGATCACCATTTGCTGAAGCACCGGAGTTCCCATGCTGACTGCGTACTTGAGCTCCATAGCCCTTCTGGCAAAGCGCCCGGGGACGATCCAGCCGACTCGAAAGCCCGGCGCCACCGTCTTCGAGAAGGACGAGCAAAAGAGGACCCGATCTTCGCGGTCGTAGCGCTTCAATGACGGCAAGGGTGCTCCGCCATAATAGAGATCGCCGTTGGCGCCATCTTCAATGATCGGCAAATCGTATCCGGAGGCAAGGTCGCACAAGCGTTGCTTTGTCTCTTCTGCATAGACCAGACCCGTGGGGTTGCCACAGTTGGGCATGACATAGCACGCAGCGAGCTTATGTTTTCGCAACGCGCGCTCGAGCGCCTCCAGATCCAATCCGGCCGGCGTTGTCGGTATTTCCACGGCCTTGAGGCCGATTAACTGCATCATCTTGATCAGGCCGGGATAGCAAGGGGATTCGATCGCGAGAACGTCGCCCCGCCTGCATACGCTCTGCAGCGCAAGCCACAGGGCTTCCTGACATCCCGACGTGACAATCACATCACGTGCGTCGACCGCCACACCCCGATCCATCATGAGGGCGCCGATTCGTCTCCTGAGAGAGGCCAAGCCCATCGGATCGGAGTATTCAAACGCACGCGCGCCGGACGTCCTCAGGCTTCTCCGGGTCAGCCGCACCAGCGAATCGCGGGGCAGGAGACTGTCCTCGATCGAGGCCACGCCCAGGCGCAGCAGGCGTTCGCTCCGATCCGCTTCGGACAGCAGTTCCGGCATGAGGTCGCGGTAGCTCCGCAGCCCTGACGGCGCACTCGGCAAGCGCCGCCTCCGCACCTTCAACCCGGCCGCGTCGAGCTTCACGTAGTATCCGGAGCGCGGCCGCGCATCGATGAGATCGAGCGCCTCGAGCTCCCGATATGCCTCGACTACCGTCGTTACGCTGAGTCGGCGCGCCCGTGCGAGCGCCCGCACCGAGGGCAGCTTTTCGCCGAAACGCAGGCCGCCGGTCTCAATCATCCGTCGCATCTCGCCGCCGAGCGCGGCTGACTTGCTCATGACCGGCACCTGCTCTGTACTGGTCAAAACACGATATTTGTGTGTCTGTACTCTATGCACCCGTTGACTACAATTCAATCCGGCTGGCCGCGCCGCAGTGACGGCTCGGAGGACGTGATGGGCGATGGACGGGCATCGGGTATGAAGGCCGGCACGGTGGCGGTACGCACCTATCTCGACGGCGAGAGAAGGAACCGCCCGTTGGCCTCATCGATCGTGCGCGGCACGATCTACACCGCGGCCTCTGCCGAAGAGCACGCGCGCCTCTATCAGGATGGCGCAACGACCTTCTATCAGCGCTTTGGCCACCCTAGCGAAGAGGAGCTCGCAGAAAAAGTCGCCGCTCTCGAGAGGGCCGAATCGGCCCTCGTATTCGCCAGCGGCATGGCGGCCATCAGCACGGCGCTGCTGGCGCACTTACCCCCGGGCTCTCACGTGCTCGCGGCGGATCAGATCTTCGCGCAGACGGACGAGGTATTGCGCTGGCTTGCGGCGGGTCGCGGTGTCGATGTCACGTTCATCGACACGCGCGATCTGCGCGGCGTAGCCGCGGCGCTGCGCGCGAATACTCGGGTGATCTATCTCGAAACCCCATCGAACCCGACGTTGCGGGTGAGTGACATCGCCGCTGTATCCGGGCTGGCGCGAGAGCGCGGCGCACAGGTGTTCGTGGACAGTACGTTCGCAACGCCGATGAGCCAGCGGCCGCTGGATCTGGGTGCTTCTCTCGTGCTGCATTCCGCCACCAAGCTGCTGGGCGGCCATATGGATGTGATGGGCGGCGTCGTAGCCGGGCATGCCGCGGTTGTGCAGCCCATCCGCGCGATGAAGCGGCTGCTCGGCGGCGTTCTCGATCCGCAGGCATCGTGGCTCCTGCTGCGAGGCATCAAGACGCTGGCGGTGAGGACCGAGCGGGTTTTCGCTTCGGCCCGGACACTCGCTGAGCTCCTGCAGAGCTCGCCCGTCGTCGAGTCCCTGTGCTATCCACTCCTGCCCACCCACCCCGACTTTGAAGTCGCATCTCGCCAGATGACGGGGGGCGGAGGCGGCGTCGTATCATTTTCCTTGAAGGGCGGTGCCACCGCCGCAAGAAGACTTCTCAACTCCCTGCGCCTCATTCAGATCGCCAGCAGCCTCGGCGGCGTCGAGACTGTGATGGAAATGCCTTACGACCTCGATTGGTATGGAAAAGACCTCTCCGGGGGATCGGTCGACGCGGGCTTAATACGGCTTTCGGTTGGCCTGGAGGATATTGAAGACCTCACTGCCGACCTTTCGCAGGCTCTGCAGGCGGTGCTACTCGGGGTGTAAGGCGCCCGGGCTCAAGCTGCGACCGCAGCCGGGACAATTGCATCGCGGGAGATCAACGCTGCAGCGGCGTGCTCCGCCCGGGCACGTATGGTTTCGCTAGCGGGGTTCGTCCAGAGTAACCGAAAACAACATGGCGCTGATCTTCCAGCCATCGATGTCGCGAACGACCTGCCAGGTCTCCGCCCCGTGGTTGCTCTGCTTGCCATCCTTGATGAACCGGTAGTCGAACCAGACCATGCCAACGGTGCCATCCGTTTCGATTCGAACGTTATCGAAAGTCTCTTCGAGCGCCGCCGGGCTGCTTCCCAGGAATTTGGCGAAGTCCTCGTAGCTCCAGGGATTGAACTGTCTGGCTTCGGGCGTCTTTGCACGCACAGCAGCCAGAGAGGTCCGATCCAGGACCCGGAACCCCGATCCGCCGGCCAGGAACATGCCTCGCACGGCTTCGCCATCTTTCACGACGACGGCATGCTTGAAACGTTCCACTAACTGCTGCACCTCCGCGCGCGCCGAGGCGCGACCCGGAACCTCTGCGGCATGCACAGGCATGGCCACCAGGCCGGAGACCAAGAGAGCTGACAGCGCAAGCTTCATAGACAACTCCTCGAAGCACCGTGCTGCGACATGCACCGGCGCGAACCAGCCGACGGATCGAATCCATACACTTCGTCTCTAGACGAAGTGATCATAGGCGGCGGATAAACGCACTGTCAAGGTGAGTGGATTTCCGAGGACCTCGAGTACAGGCGCCGTGCATCGCACCGTCGTGCTCTTTGAATCAAGAGACCGCCACCTCTGCACCTGGCCGCCGTCACCTCTGCTTCGGGATTGAATAAGTGCCCACTGCGTGCGCAACCAGTTCCTGGCTGCCTTCCGAGTACAAAGACACGTGGCCGACAGCCAGAGAATGGCCAAGTTTCAGGAGATTACAGACACCGACGATGCTTCTTTCCGGTGACGGCTTGCGTAGAAAATTGATCGTGAGACTTGTCGTCACCGCGAGAGGAACAATGCCGATTTCGCCCAGGATCGCCGCATAGAGCGCGACATCCGCGACCGTCATGAGCACCGGCCCGGAAACAGTGCCGCCCGGGCGCAGCTCCTCAGCGCCGATCTGATGTTTCACGATCGCCGCAGCATTGCCGATCGACTCGACGATACACTTGTTCTGAGGAAATTCGCGCTCAAAGAACTCCACAATCTCTGCCTTGCTCGTCACGAAAAACTCCACGGTGACAAGGCGTCAGACTGACGCATGGTGACTCCCCATGGGACCAAAGCGGGATAAGGAACGCGCTTCGCGGCGGTGACGCCGTCAGCACGCGCTCGAGGTTCTAGATTTCAGACCTGACCATCTTTTTGAATTTGCGGATTTGCGGCTCGTTGCGCTTGTAAAAAGTCCACTTCTTTGTCCGCTTTGCCTGAACGAGGCCGGCGGCCGACAAGACGCGCATGTGTTCGCTGAGTGTCGGCTGCGAAATTCCAAGCTTCTCGGCTATCGCGCAAGCGCACACCCCATCCTTCACCAGATCGCCATCAACCTGCGGGGGGAAGTGGGATTCGGGATCCTTCAACCACACCAGAATTTGCTGGCGCCGGTCGTTGGCAAGCGCCTGAAACATTTGGAGTATTTGCATGGCTAAGAGCTTTGCAGCCGTGCTGAGTATACGACACTCGCCAGCACCTCGAAGCATCAGTTCCGCGAAGCATGGACTTCATGTTGAGCTCGTTGATAGTTCGTCTATTGACTAACTATAATCGCACTCAGCAAGCGATAGCCAGCAGCCAGCGGGCGACACCCGGGAGAGCGCATATGCCTCGAGAAGCCATAAACTGCCGGGAGATCGCCCCGCCCGTGGGGCCGTTTTCGCCGGCTGTCAGTTTCGGTGAGTTCGTTTTTCTCAGCGGTCAGGTGGCGCAGGACCCGTCGACCAGCAAGTTGGTGGCCGGAGATGTTTCTGCACAGGCTGAGCAGATATTCAGGAATCTGGGCGCGGTGTTGCGCGCCAGCGGGAGAACCTTTGCCGATGTTGTGCGAGTAGGCGTGTACCTGACCAACATCGCAGATTATCCCGCCATGAACGCGGTCTACGCGCGTCACTTCGAAGCGCCCTATCCGGCGCGCACCGCGATTGCGGTGGCCGCGCTACCTTTGGGTGCATCGATTGAAATCGATCTAATTGCCCGATAGGGCCACCGCAATCGGCTGGCGGCGTCTCGCCGGAGGAGCGCGTACCCCGCCGGCCAGTCGGTGCGCTTTCACAGGAGGCTGCGATGTCCGCGCTCGAGTACGTTCGTCTTGACGTGTTCACCGATCTGCCATTCACGGGGAACATGTTGGCGGTGTACCTCAACGCGGCGGGGCTCGACGACCGCCGGATGCAACGGATTGCCAATGAAATGGCACTTCCCGAAACGACGTTCGTATTCCCGCCCGAGGCTCCTGGAACCGACGTGCGCGTGCGCATTTTCACGCCGTCGCGCGAGCTGCCGATGGCCGGCTCCCCGGCAATCGGCACAACCTTTGCGTTGGCGGGAGCCGGACGACTGCGAGCTGACACCAGGGAGGCGGTGCTTGGCCTTGGCGTAGGGCCAACGCCCGTTGGGCTCGAGTGGGGCCCGGAGGGCTTGCGCTTTGCCTGGATGACGCAACCGCTCCCGACGTTTGGACCCGCCGTCAAGGACACCGTCGCCGTTGCCGCAGCGCTCGGCGTTCAGCCCGGCGACGTTGCGGGCGGGCACTTACCGGTGCAGGTCGCATCGTCCGGGGTCCCGTTTCTGTACGTCCCGCTGAACTCACGCGCGGCGGTCGATGCGGCGTGTCTGGAGCGGACGGCGCTGTGCGCGCTGCTCCGCGCGGTGAACCTTGACGAGCTGCCGGTCTGCATATTTTCGCCCGAACCCGGCCGCGATGACGCGACGGTTTACAGCCGCTTGTTCGCCCCGGTATTGGGCATTCCGGAGGATCCGGCCACTGGGAGCGCGAGCGGACCGCTGGGCGCTTATCTTCTGCACCACCACGCTGTGTCGGCAGACGCCGGCACCCTGGTAAATCTCCAGGGCGTCCGGATGGGACGTCCGAGTCGCATATATATCGCGCTCTCGAGCAGCGGCGGAGTCCTGCAAGAGCTTCGGGTCGGCGGCCAGGCGCTGGTCATCGGCCATGGAAGTCTGAACCCGCTCAACAGGGGGTAGTCGGGCAAGCACGAAACGCCAGCGGCAGGAGCCGATGCGCGCTGATGGGCACTCGCTCTAGCCGATGCGCTTTTGAAACCAGTGATGCGCGTACCGCTCGCCATTGAACGGCTCGACTTCGGCGAAGCCGGCCGAGCGGTATAGCGCGTGTGCTTCCTGCAGCGATTCGTTGGTCTCGAGGCGAAGAATTTTCACTTTGTGGGTATGGGCACTGCGTTCGAGCTCTGCGAGCAGCTTTCGCCCAATTCCGAGGCCCCGGGCCCGTGGAGCGACCCACATGCGTTTGATCTCACCGATCTCGGGCTCGGCCACTCTGAGCGCCCCACACCCGACGGGCTGTCCGAGGAGCCGGGCAACGATGAAACAACCTCGCGGCGGACTGAAGTCATCGTTGGACGCAGCGACACTCAAGTCTGGATCGAATCCATTCTTGAACCGAACGTCCAGCTCCTGAAAGTACTGTTCGAGACACCACTGCGCATCGCGACTGGACGGATCGTCTCGCTCCAGGGCGACCGCTGCAGCAAGCTGCGCTAATTCGGCTTCCGACATTGCCACCACCAGGCCGCCAGGGACCTGGCGAGATCAGAGCTCAGGTCAAATCGTCGCTCGCTGCGTCCCTTGATCGTCATGTCGTCACTCTGCCAATTCACGATACGTATAGTCCATGTGCATTTCAAGCTCCTCGGCTGCTGAGCAGATCAGGGGCTCGCCGAAGCCCTGAGCAGGGGCCCCGGACAAGCTGGCTGCAAACCGGCTACGATTCACTCCCTCTGAGTTTTGGGGATCCGCCATGCGAAACCGCCTTCTCCAGATCCGGCGCAGCTTCGTGCTCATCACGCTGCTGCTGCCGTGTTTCGCACTGGCGCAAAGCGCGGCGCCAGCGCCGGGACCGGTTCAGCATGAGTTCGTAATCAAGGACTTCAGGACCGAGAGCGGCGCGGTGCTGCCGCAAGCCCGGGTCGTTTATGGAACACTCGGCACTTTGAACGCCTCGGGCGATAACGTCGTGCTGCTGCCTTCGCACTACATGGCCGACATGAATGGTTACGTCTGGCTCATCGGCGCCGACAAGGCGCTCGATCCCGGCAAGCTGTTTCTGGTGGCCAGTGAGCTATTCGGCAACGGGCGTTCTTCCTCGCCGAGCAACACGCCCGAGCCCTTTCATGGCGCCAGGTTTCCGCTAACCACCATCCGGGACAACGTGAACGCCGTGCACGCTCTGCTCGACAGTCTGCATGTCAAACATCTGCGGGCAGTCATCGGTTTTTCGATGGGGGCGCAACAAGCCTTCCAGTGGGCGGTGAGCTATCCCGATTACATGGATCGCATCGTTGCCACATCGGGAACCGCGAAGACCTATGGTCACGGCATCGTGCGTCTCGAGGGACAGATCGCCGCCATGACCGCTGACCCGGCCTTCGACGGCGGCGATTACACGGTGGAGCCGGCACGGGGAATCTCGGCATTCGGCA
This sequence comes from Steroidobacteraceae bacterium, assembly GCA_035632655.1. Classification (GTDB taxonomy): domain Bacteria; phylum Pseudomonadota; class Gammaproteobacteria; order Steroidobacterales; family Steroidobacteraceae; genus 13-2-20CM-66-19. The sequence continues at coordinate 20,014 of DASQGK010000014.1, forward strand.
TGGTGTGGGCCGGCTGGCTGTTCTCGCAGGAGTGGTGGCGGAGGGAACTGTGGCGCACCGCGCCCGCTTTCGGCAGGACCTTCGACGAGGTGCTTGAGCATTTCCGCTCCAATTTCATTCCGGGCGCGGACGCCAACAATCTCATCCTGCAGATGCGTAGCTGGGAGAAACACGACGTCGGCGCGACTGCACCTTTCCACGGCGACGTCGAGGCGGCGCTGCGCTCCATCAAGGTGCCCGTGCTCTACATGCCCTCGGAGACGGATCTGTACTTCCCGGTAACCGATGCGCGTTACGAGGCGCAATTCATTCCTCATTGCACCCTGGCGGTGATTCCCTCGCTATGGGGACACGTCGCGGGCGCGGGGTTCACACCCGAAGACAACAAGTTCATCAACGACCACGTTGCTGACTTCATGGCGGGGCGATGACGACGGTCACCGGACATCCGCGTTGATCCGCCTGCTCATGAGTCGCGCCGCCTGGTGACGACGAAAGCTTCATCGTTGAACCAAAGGCCTCCGTGTCTTTGCAGCACGCGTTGCGTGGCCTCCAGGTACGCCCCGTTGGTGACGACGGCGTCGAGGCGCTCGTCCTCGATCTGGTTGACGTAGATTGCGGCATTCCAGGCGGCAAACAGAGTCGAGGTGCCGATCCGATCCCCGATCTCCGACGGCAAGGTGTGCATTTCGTAGCGGAACACGGCTTTTTCGTCCGCTAGCGCCACGAGGTTGAACTCGCGCGCCTCGCGCGCAAGCTCGCGGCGCAAAGCGGTCAGCAGCTCGTGACGATCGACTCGAAACGGATGCTCCTCCGGCCACAGCTGCCGGATGATCTCCAGTCCCGGGTCATGTCCCCAGGACTGGATCGCAAGCAACCGACCGCCGCGGGCGAGGCTGCGCGCCAGCGGGGCGAGCACCTTGCGCACCTTGAAGTCCGCTCCCATGCGCGCCCGCCAGGGCTGCGAAGCAAGCACCAGATCGTAGTGTTCGAAGATCTGGCCGGGCTTGGGGATGACGCCGTCGAGCAGAAACTTGTGGTCCTCGCGGTACATGACGAGCACTGAGGGGCGCACGATCATCGGGTTGCCGGTCTTCGGACTCGGTCGCGTCTGCCAGCCGCTGGAGAGCGCGGTGCTCAGCTCCTCGATTTGCTGCGCGTACTCATCCGCGGTCGTGCCCGTCAGGCGCACTTCCTGCCAATTGAGCGCCGCCGCCAGATGTGCATCGCGCGGCATCAGGCGCGGCGCCTCGGCATAATTGAGGTTGGTGACGACGAACACGGTGGCCGGGTGCTCGAAGAAGCGGTCGGGCAGCTTCTCCAGTCCCAGGCGCACATCCTCGAGACTGATCTCCTTGGCGACCACGAACATCGGCACGGTGGGAAACTGCCGGTGGGTGTTGCGCATGACGCGCCCGATTACCGTGCCGTCACCCATGCCGGCGTCGAATATGCGTACCGCCGGCGGCGTCGGCCGCAGCAACGCGACCTCGTGCGCCGCCCGGCGCGCGATGGCAGCCTTCTCGTTGCAGGTCGTGACGAAGGCCAGGTATTTCTGGCGGTTGTCGTAGAAGCGAAACGGCGGCGATACCTCCGGCGCAGGGCTGGTCGGAGCCGGCGCCGGGTCGCCGGAAGCGTTCATGGCAGGCGCCTGCAGCGATGACGGAGCACGACGGGAGGGCTCAGCTCCAGAGCCGTCGCGAAGCGAGCTGCGCTCCCTCGACCAGCGACCTGAGCTTGAGGTATGCGATGTCCGGCTCCACCGGGCCAAAGCCGGCGAAGGTACCAAAGCCACAGTCGGTCCCCGCCATGACCCGCTCGCGTCCCACGATGCCGGCAAAGCGCTCGATGCGCTCGGCGACCAGCTGCGGGTGCTCGATGTAGTTGGTGGTGGTCGCCAGCAAACCCGGGATGAGGATCTTGTCGTCGGGGAGACTCATGTCCTTGAAGACCGCCCACTCGTGCGCGTGGCGCGGATTGGCGGCCTCGAACAAGAGTCCCTGGGGCCGCGCCTTGAGCACGATCGGCAGCAGGCGCTCCATCGGCACGTCGTGATGATGCGGGCCTTCGTAGTTACCCCAGCACACGTGCATGCGCACGCGATCGGCCGGCACGTTGCGCAGTGCGTGGTTCAACACCTCGATGTGGCGCGCAGCGAGCGCCTCGAACTCCTCGAGCGAGCGATCCCGGTACATCGTCTGTCGCCCCATCGCCAGGTCCGGCGCGTCGATCTGCAGGATGAAGCCCGCCGCCACGATCGCCTCGTACTCGCTGCGCAGCGCCTCGGCGAGCGCGACCAGATAGTCATCCTGGGTACGGTAGTGGTCGTTGGGCTGAAACAATGCGACCACGCCCGGCGAGGCGGCGTTCATGAATGCCTCCGTCGCAGGCGCGGCCGTGATCGCCGCCTGCAGGTTGCGCAGATCCGCCCGCAGCGGCTCGGCATCCCGCACTTTGACCTCGCCAATGCAGCGCGGCCGCCGGTACTTGGCCGTCGAGCCGCGCTGCGCCAGCTTGGCAAGCAGCGCCGGAAATTCGACCAGATCCTGGCCGGGCTCGCGCGGCGTGTCGCCCCCGAAGCCCGAGAAGCGCTGCGCGATGTAAGTCGCGTAGCTGATCTTGCTCATCTCCCCGTCGCTGACCACGTCGATGCCGGTCGCCACCTGCCGGCGCACCACCTCGGCCACCGCCGCGGTGATCACTGCGGCATCGGCGCGCGCGTCGGTCGTAGCGCCGCGCTCGCGCGCGAACAGCACGTCGGTCACGGCCTGGCTGCGCGGCAGGCTGCCGACGTGCGTAGTCAGGATCCGATCGGTGCTGGTGCGAATGGCCGCGCCCTCAGCCTTTGGTCCGCGCCGCTGCGCCTGCGGGCCTCAGGCGGAAGTCGTAGTTCACCGTGTAGAACGGCGTGTCGATGCGCTCGCCATTGGGGTCGACTCCCGCGGCGTGCCGGTCGAATTGCGCCACCAGCGACTCCTTCATGCCGAACACGGCATCGGAATCGAGGTAGGGGCTGCCGGCAACGAACAGGTGCGTGGTCACCGGCAGGTGTCCGGGCGCCGAGACGATCATGTGTATGTGGCCGGGGCGATACGGATGGCGTCCCATCTTGCGCAGCATGCGTCCGACCGGCCCGTCAGTCGGCACCGGATAGAACGTAGGCCTGATGGAGCGAAACCAGTAACGCCCTGCGGCGTCGGTGCGGATCCTGCCGCGCGCCCGCATGCCGGTCGCCCCGGGTATCTGCATGTCGTAGTTGCCTTCGCCGTCGCCCGACCAGATGTCGAGCAGCGCATTCTCGAGCGGCTGGCCGGCTACGCTGAGCACGCGCCCGGAATAGAACGCCGGCTCACCCTGCACGCCTTCGGCAAGATTGCTGCCGCGCGGCAGATCGGGAGCGCCCTCCCAATAGAAGGGACCCTGAACTGTCGATTCGACGCTGCCCTCCTCCGCCGGATGGTTGAGGGTGATGACGAGCACCGACACACCGAGTGTGTCCGACAGCAGGATGAACTCCTGGCGCTGGTCGGTGCAGCTCTTGCCGACGTCGGTGAGAAATTGAATGGCAGTGAGCCACTCGGCCTCGGTCAGTCTCACGTCGCGGACGAAGTCGTGCAGATGAGTAACCAGCGAGATCATGATGTGCCTGAATCGCGGATCGTCGCACTCGGCCAGCCGCCCGATCACGGCCTGGGTAATGCTCGTCTCACTGAACTCGCGCATCGCGTTCACCCGGCGCCCGACGCATCGAACACTCCGGCAGACCCTCCCCTCAGCGGTAGGTATTGTTCGATCTGTGATTCCCGGCCAGCCACCGCTTGAGCTCCTGGTGCGCATCCGCACGCCGGTCGCGTGAAATCCGCTCCGCCTCGGGGTGGTCGCGCGTGAACTCGAGAATCAGCCCGTTGGGATCCGTTACGTAGACCGAGCGGCAATAGCCGTGTTCCAGGACGTAGGTGTTCGGCGGCTCGATGCCCGCGGCGGCGATGCGCTTCTCGATGGCGCTCTGCGTTTCGGCGTCCACCGCGAGCGCGAGGTGATGAAACGGCGTCGCCGGCATCTGCGGCCCGAACTCCTCCTGGTCACTGGGATCCTCGAACTGGAAGAAGGCGAGTGCGCCGCCATCGCCGATGCCGAAGAAGGTATGGCAATAGGTGCGCATCTTGCCGAACAGCTCGTCCGACTCGCACCAGGTTGCGATGAGCGGCAAGCCGATGACCTCCTCGTAGAACCGGCGGGTCGCCTCCTGGTCGCGCGTGACGTAGGCATTGTGATGCAACCGGATCGGCAGCTTCTGTAACTGGGCCATGGCGCATTTCCCTTAGCGTCAGAACTTATAGGTGAAATCCACCCCGTAGCGGCGCGGCGGGGCTCGCCAGAGGAAGCCGCCCGGAGAAAACTCGGCATTGTAGAGCTTGTTAGTGAGATTCTTCGACCACGCGGTCAGCGTCCAGCGCTCGCCCTCGATGCCGGCGCGCAGATCGATCAGGTTGACCGGATCGCGCGAGGTGACGTTGTACGGGTCCCACCAGGTGCGGCCGATCATCTGATAGTCCATCCGCAGCACGCCGTTGAGCCCGTTGCCGATGGGCTCATGGACCTGGAAGCCCGCGTTGACGGTGTCCTGCGTCAGCAGCGGCGGCCTGTTGCCCCTGACGGTGGGATCCTGCATTGCGGTGATCGAGCCGTAGTTGTAGCCGTAGTTGAGGTACAGGTCGAGCCAGTCTGTCGCGCGCCCCTTCAGCTCGAGCTCACCGCCCTTGTACAACGCGTCCAGATTGCCGAGATTCTGCGTCGAGGTCGTTGCGTCGAAGTAGAAGAAATAGCCGTTGTGCGACTTGGTGTAGTACAGGGCTGCATTGGCGCTCAGGCGGTGGTCGAGCCATTCGCTCTTGGCGCCCACCTCCCAGGTGTCGGCGACTTCGGCCTGAAAGAGATCCTGGACGCCGAGATGCCCGCTGGCCGCCGCCACCGCACCCACACCGGTCTGGTTGAAGCCGCCGCTGCGAAAGCCGCGGCTCCAGCCGCCGTAGAAGGTCAGATCGTCGGTCGGTTTGTAGCGCAGCGTGAACTTGGGCTCCGTCGCATCGAAGGTAACATCGCGCACCAGGCCGTTGAAAGCAGCCGGACGGGTTACCGGAGGCAGGAAGGCATCCGGGGTATCGGTAGTGTTCTGGCGCTGATCCCGGTCGTAGCGGATCGCCGCATCGAACTCGAACTCCTTGCTGAACTCGTAGGTCGCATCGGCAAACACCGCCCAGGCGTTGTTGTTCTGCGAGTCCGCCAGGAAGGTGACGTTGGTGTTGGTGGCAAAGGGGTTGTTCGGATCGACCAGCGGGGTCTCGTAGACGGCCGGAATGCCCTGCCCGCGGTCAAAGAGATTGTCGGTGGAGATGAAGCGCTTGGTGTGCACGAAATATGCCCCGGCGATCCACGAGAAGCCGCCCATCTTGTTGGAGGTGAAGCGCAGCTCCTGGCTCTCGGTCTCCTCACGGATGAACTGGCTCTGACTTTCGCCGGCCGGGCCGCCATTGGCTGCCGGGATACCGGCAAAGAAGAAGTTAAAAGCGATGGAGTTCGGGATCGGCCGGAAATCGTAGGCATCGCCCGTGTCGATCTCCTTGGTGAAGTTGTAATCCGAGACCGACGTGAAGGTGCCGTAATCCCGGCTGAAATCGAGCTTCAGCGCGACATCGGTCACGTCGCGGTAGTCGGTGCCGAGGTTTTGCGTCTGGATCGGGCTGGTAACGTCGTTGGCGTTCGGTGGCGTCGTGAAGCTGCTGAACGGGTTGGCCTCATCGGCGCGCGGAATGATGTAGTAATAGGCAGTCGTATCGACGCGATCACGGAAGAAGCGCAGGTCCGCCGACCAGTCGTCCGCCGGCTTCCACAGCAGCCGCAGCCGTCCGGAGTAGTCCCGGTACGGGTCCGCCTTGCGGCCGAGGAAGGTATTCTCGAGATAGCCGCTGGTGTTGTAGAAGTTGAGCGAGGCGCGGTACTTGAGCGTGCCGGCCGCATCGATCGGGCCGCTCACCGCCACCTGAGCCCGCTGCGCCGGCCCGTTGCCGATGCCAAGCCTCAGCGTCCCTTCGAAGTGATCGGACGGGTCGGCGGTGCGAATGATGATCGCGCCGCCGATCGCATCGCGGCCGTATAAGGCGCCCTGGGGGCCTTTCAGCACCTCGATGCTCTTGATGTCGGCCAGCTCCTGATCGAACTCATAGGGGTTGGTCTCCAGCACCCCATCGACCAGTACCGCGACCGACGGCTCGCTGTTGCGCGCCTGCGAGATGCCGCGGATGGTAATAAAGGAGTTGCCGACGTTCTGCACCTCGACCAGAGTCATATTCGGCACCATGGCGACGAAATCGCGCGGCGACTGGATGCCCGCCGCTTGGATCGTCTGCTCGGTAAAGGCGTCGACCGTCACCGGCACGCTCTGCAACGCCTCGTCGCGTTTGCGCGCCGTGACCACGATCTCCTCGAGCTCCCCGGACTCGGCCGCCAGGATCGGCTCGGCTGCCAGAATGGCACCCACTGCGGTCACCGCCAGCGCGGACAGTCGCCTCATCGGACTATTCATATGCCCCCCTGTCTCAAGTTATTGTCAGCCGTCCCGCCGGCGGCGGGCTGCTCACCTTGCAGCTGTGCTCTGACCATGCGCGCGCCGGCCACCATGGCCTGCAGCTTGCCGAAGGCGACCGCGCGCGGCAGGTACTTCATGCCGCAATCGGGCGCGACGATGACATCGGCGGCGCTGACGTACGGCAGCGCGCGACGCAGGCGGCTCGCGACCAGTTCGGGCGTCTCGATCTCGTTGGTCGACAGATCGATGACACCCAGGATGATCTTCTTGCCGCTCAAGCTCTTCAGCACCGTGCAGTCGAGCTTCGACTGCGCGGTTTCGATCGAGATCTGCCGGCAACGGCACTCCGACAGCTCCGCGAGGAACGAGTAGCCCGAGGGCCGCGAGTGGATGATCGCGGCATAGCCGAAGCAGATATGCACGGCGGTGGTGCCGGTGATGCCCTCGAGCGCGCGGTTGAGCGCGGCGAGGCCGAACTGGCGCGCCTCCTCGGGACGCGCCTGCATGTAGGGCTCGTCAATCTGCACGACGTCGGCGCCGGCATCGAACAGGTCGCGGATCTCGGCGTTGACGGCCGCGGCGTAGTCCATGGCCGCGAGCTGCCGGCTGCCGCCGTAGAAGTCGATCTGCGCCTGCTGCGCCATCGTGAAAGGACCCGGTACGGTCGCCTTGACCCGCCGCTGCGTGTGGCGGCGCAGGAACTCCAGATCGCGCACGCCGACGGCTCGCCGCCGACGGATCGGACCGATCACGCGCGGCACCGGATTCGGATGCCCGCTGCGGTCGAGCGCGGTGCCGGGATTGTCGAGGTCGACGCCGTCGAGGGCGGTCGCAAAGAGATTGGAGTAGCTCTCGCGGCGTATCTCGCCGTCGGTGATGATGTCGAGCCCGGCCTCCTCCTGCGCCTTGATGGCCACGATGGTTGCATCGTCCTGCGCCTGCGCCAGGAAGGGCTCGGGGACGCGCCACAGTTCGCGCGCACGCACCCGCGGAGGGAAGCGCCCCGCCAGGCGTTCGCGGTCGATCAGCCACTCCGGCTGCGGATAGCTGCCGACGAGCATGGTTGGAAAGAGCATGGCAGTCCCTCTGCTTGCGCGCCTAGGCGACCACCGCGTGCGCCGCAGCGCCCGGCCATGCGCGCGCGCCGGCGAGCGCCGCGCGGATCTCCCGGCCGTGCTGGTCGAGCAGCGGCGCAGCAGTGACCGACCTGGCGCGGCTACCGTCAAACTGCAGTGCCGGCCGCACGGCCTCCTTCGGCCCGTGCGAGCCTTCGATCGGCACCACGATGCCCAGATGCCGTACCTGCGGGTCGGCGACGACCTCGTCGATGCGGTTGACGGGTGCGCAAGGCACGTCATTGGCGTGCAGCCGCCCGATCCAGTGCGACAGCGGCTTGCGTACGAAGCGCGCGTCGAGTTCCAGACGCAGAACCTCGTACGCGGCGATGCGCCGTTCGCGCGGGTTGAAGCGCGGATCCGTCGCAAGCTCCGGCGCCTCGAGCGCGGCGACCAGCCCCTGCCAGAACTTCTCGAGCGACGACAAGTGAATCGCGATCAGGCGCTCATCGGCGGTGCGCAGAATGTAGGCCTGTGCCAGACGCGGCCGGTCCACGGAGGTCGGGATCTGACCCAGCGCGAAAAATGCGGCGAAGGGCTCGATGGCAAAGTGGGTCATCGCCTCCAGCATCGACACTTCGACGTGAGCGCCGCGACCGGTGCGGCCCCTCTGCACCAGGGCAGCGAGGATGCCCTGCGCGGCGTAAAGCCCGGTGATGGCGTCGGCCAGTGCGGGACCGAGGAACTGCGGCTGGCGGTAATCGACCACCACGCTGAGAAAGCCGCTGAGCGCCTGCGCGACCGAGTCGTAGCTTGGATGCTCCGCGTAGGGACCGCTGGCGCCGAAACCGCTGATGGTGCAGTAGACGAGGCGCGGGTTGATCTTCAGCAGCTGCTCGGCACCTGCGCCGAGGCGCTCGACGGTTCCGGGGCGGAAGTTCTGGATGTACACGTCCGCCTCGTGGACCAGGCCCTGGAAGAGCTCGCAGTCGGCCGGCTGCTTCATATCGAGCACGACGCTGCGTTTGTTGCGGTTGTAAGCCTGGAAGTGCGGAGAATACCGCCCCCCCTGGTAGGCACGGTACGGATCCCCCTCGGGGCTCTCCACCTTGATCACGTCCGCTCCGAGGTCCGCCAGCATCATCCCGGCGCAGGGGCCGGTGATGAAGGTACCCTGCTCGACGACGCGAACGCCTGCCAACGCCGGTTTCATTGCGGTGCGCACTGCCTCAGCCGTCCTCGCCCGGCTTGAACCCGGGAGGGGCCTCACCGTCGTAGTCGATCGCCTGCGCCGCGGCGTGCGACAGGACGAAGCCGATGCCGCGCTGCTGCTCCTCGAGCAGATGGGCGACGAGCCCCGCCGTACGCGCGAGCAGCGGCACGCCTTTCAGGGCCAGCAGCGGGTAGCCGGCGTCCAGCAGCACCGCCGGAATCGCCCCGGAAACGTTCAGGGCCAGCGCGCGGCCGACGAGCTCCGGCAGCAGCCGCTCGACAGCGCGGGCGATCTCTGCGTGAGGTCCGGAGGTATTCGCCTCGGCGGCCACCGCCAGCAGGCGCTGCGCACGCGGGTCACGCTCGCGATGCAGCGGATGGCCGAAGCCGGGGATCGCCCGCCGCGCTTCGCGGTATTCACGCACTACCTCACGGGCAGCCGCCTCGAGTGACCCGGCCGCATCGCTGCGCGCGCGAATCTCCGCGAGCAAGCGACCCGCCGCCTCGGAGGAGCCCAGCACGACGGACCCGCACCCGAGGATCCCCGCCGCAACCGCGCCCTGCAGAGCCTCGGGCGCCGCTGCCAGGGTCATGCGCGAGACCTGAACGCTCGGTACCAGTCCGTGCTCGGCGATCGCCACCAGCGTCGCATCCAGCACGCGCCGCTGACCGGCGCTCGGCAGCGAGCCGGTGACCAGAAGCCAGAAGTGCTCGGTAAAGTTGATCTTGCCGATCAGTTCGCGCGCCAGGTCGCGGCCACGGACGACGATGGTCTCTTCGTTCGAGGTCGAGATCGCCGAGCTGTGCTGATCCTGCCGACCGATCTTCAACGCCTTCCCCGCCTCTTTTCGTATATCGAAATATACGTCGCTATACGAAACGATATTGAACTCCAGCGCTCGGCCGCGTCAAGCGCGCTCCGTGCCCCTTCCGGCTTTTCGGATATCGAAATAGACTCTGCAGGCGTGGCAAGGAACAGAAAGGCGCCGGCCCGTCGCGAGGCGATGGGTGGGCTCGCAAAGGGGCTCGCGGTGATCCGCGCCTTCACGCGCGATCATGCGGCGCTCAGCCTCAGCGACATCGCGCGCAGCGCGCGTATCCCGGCCGCCACGGCACGCCGTTGCCTGCTCACCCTGGAGGAACTCGGCTACCTGACGCGCAGCGGCCGTAGCTTCCTCCTGCGCCCAAAGGTGCTCGAGCTCGGTGCCACCTACCTCGAATCGATGAACATCGAGCAAGTCACCCGCAATCACCTCGAAGAACTGGCACGCAGCACGGCCGACTCGGCGGCGCTGTGCGTCCTCGACGGCGTCGACATCGTCTACGTGGCCCGCGCCTCGGTACGCACGCTGCTGCGCCTCGAGGCGCACGTCGGCAGCCGCTTCCCGGCGCATGCCACGTCCACGGGCCGCGTTCTGCTCGCTGGCGTGAGCGCGGAAACGCTGCAGCACTATTTCCAGACTGCGAAGCTCGAGGCTCTCACCGAGCGCACGGTCACAGATGCGCACAAGCTGCGTGCGCTGATCGACGATTGCCGGCGCAGCGGCTACTCGGCGGTGCAGGATGAGCTCGCTTATGGCGTCATCGCGCTGGCTGTCCCGGTGTTTGACCACCGCGGCCGTGTCGTCGCAGCCCTCAACTCATCGAGCCATTCGCGCCGCATATCGAGGACGAAGCTGGTGCGCGAGCGGCTGGCGATGTTGCAGCAGGTGAGCCGGCAGATTTCTGCCGACCTTGCCACCGTTCCCTGGCTGTCCCTGAGCGCGCAGATCTAGCCGCCCGCATGCCGCGCAGTCGCGGCGCTTGACGACGTTTAGGTGACCTCGTAGCCTGAGTGCGAAAAGTTTTTCGCTATTCGAATTGCAATTCTATGGCGAGCGCGGCGAGGAATCTGGCGACGCATCCGACAGATCAGTACCTCTCGGTGGAAGGTGCGCGCCTGCGCTTCCGGGACGAAGGCGCGGGTCCCGCGGTCGTACTGCTGCACGGCTGGACTCTGGACCTCGAAATGTGGGACCTGCAGGTCGGGAGGCTCCGGCAGCAGTTCCGCCTGGTGCGCGTGGACAGACGCGGACACGGCTTCTCGAGCGGTACGCCGTCGCCGCAGCGCGACGTGGCCGACGTGGTAGCGCTTTGCAATCACCTCGGACTGGGCCGGGTCGCGCTCATCGGCATGTCGCAGGGGGCGCGCGTTGCGGTTGCATTCGCCGGCGAGGCCCCCGAACGTGTGGACGCCGTCATTCTCGACGGGCCGCCCTGCTTCGATCTGCTCCCCGCGGCGGAGGACGTGCCGCTCGAGCACTTCCGCGCGGTCGTGCGTATGCACGGCATGGAAGCCTTTCGCCGCGAATGGCTGCACCATCCGCTCATGCAACTGCGCACTACGGATCCGCGGGTACGCGCGCATCTCAGCGCAATGATTGCGCGATTTGCCGGCAACGAGCTCGCCGGACCCGCGCCCGAGCGCGACCTCCCGCCGCTGCCGGCGTTACCCGCGTCATGGAACGCTCCTGCACTGCTGCTGAGCGGTGAGCTCGACCTGCCACAGCGGATTCGGTGCGCCGATCGCCTGAGCGGCGAGCTGCCGCATGCCGAGCGGGTCGTGATCAGCGGTGCCGGTCATCTGCCCAATCTCGACCGGCCGGATACATACAGCGAAATCTGCCGCGTCTTCCTGAGCCGCCACACGACGGCGCGCAACGCGCCCTGAGGAGTCGCCATGCCAAAGGTCCTCGTCCTCTACTACAGCAGCTACGGGCACATCGAAGCCATGGCGTATGCACAGGCTGAAGGCGCCCGCCGTATCGCCGGGGTGCAAGTCACGGTCAAGCGGGTTCCGGAGCTGACGCCGCCGGAGGTCGCGCGCGCGTCGGGCTTCAAGCTCGATCAGAGCGCGCCGCTGGCGAGCCCGGAGGAGCTGGACCAGTACGATCTGATTCTATTCGGTACGCCGACCCGCTTCGGCAACATGGCGGCCCAGATGCGCAACTTCCTCGACCAGACCGGACCGCTGTGGATGCGCGGCGCGCTCGTCGGCAAGGTCGGCAGTGTTTTTTGCAGCACTGCGAGCCAACACGGCGGCCAGGAGACGACCATCACCTCATTCCACAGCACCCTGCTCCACCACGGCATGATCGTGGTCGGCCTGCCCTACACGTTCAAGGACCTCGCGACGATGCGTGAGGTGACCGGCGGGACTCCCTATGGCGCGAGCTGTGTAACCGGGGCGGGAAGCGAGCTGCGTATGCCGTCGCCACTCGAGCTCGACATGTGTCGCTATCAGGGCGAGCACGTCGCGCGGATAACGGCTCGCCTGGTCTCCGGTTCCCGATGATCGGTGCTGCGGCAAGGTGCCTGATGAAAGCGGCTGCACGCGGCATTCCGGGATCGGTGCTGGTTGCTGTGTTGACTTCGCACGCGGCATTCGCGCAGACCGCTGCCCCCGGAGAGGCGATTCGACGAGGTGAGTATCTGGTTACTTACGGCGGCTGCAACGACTGCCATACGCCCAAGCTCGTGACACCCGGCGGCCCGGTGCCCGATAAGTCCCGCCTCTTGTCGGGTCATCCAGCCGACGCACGACTGCCACCGGTTCCTGCGGACATCGGGCCGGGTCCCGACAAGTGGGGCGCAATCACCAATGCCGACCTGACTGCCTGGGCAGGCCCCTGGGGCATCAGCTTCGCGGCGAACCTGACTCCGGACCGGAAAACGGGCATCGGTGGGTGGACCCCGGAGTCATTCATCAAGACCATGCGTACCGGAAGGCATTTGGGAGCGGGTCGCGCGCTGCTGCCCCCGATGCCCTGGTTGAACGCCGCGGCGCTGACCGACCGGGATCTGCGGGCGGTGTTTGCCTACCTCAAGTCACTGAAACCGATTCGCAATCAGGTACCGCCGCCGCTGCCGCCGCAGTGAGCTCATCTTCTTCCAGGGTGTGTGCTCCGATCGACCGTGCAGCGATTTTCGCCAGCCGGGCCGGGTCGTCGATTCGGCTACCGAGCTGGGGCCACGGCCGCCGAGCGCGCCGCAGGTCGATCGCCTCGCGCTCGCGTGCTTGCTTCGCTCGCGGCGGGGAGTAAAGGCCGCTCCTGACTTGGCTCGTTTGCGCGCTCTGCAGGCCGACCACGAGTCGGTGAAGACCCCGCTTGTGCGCCAGTGCTGAAGCGATACGTGTGGTGCGCCCAGTCAAAGTAGTCGTTCATCGCATACTCCTTTCCGGCCTGGTTGCAAGTAACAGGAGCGCGTACCACCTCTCTGCTGCTCGCGAATGCTGCCCGTCACAAGCTCACACCTTGCTTCCCCGCTGCCAGCCGCGCAGCGACTGCCACCAGCGGATCCTTGGGTGCGGCGGCTCGGAGCGCAGCCTGCGGTAGCGGGCAACGTTGGCGGCTGCGAGCAGAGCCGTTGCCCCGCAGCCGCAGCCCAAGGTACCCGACAGTGACATTCCGAAGGGGCCGGTTATGGGTATTCCGAAACAGCGGTCGAGCAGTACCGCAGCGACGCCGGCACCTGCCGCTGCGATAGCGAAGTCGCCCCAGGACGCCTTGCGGAGGTCCGGATGCATGATCAGCGTCGCCAGCCAGCCCACGATTACCGGCACCACTACCCAGATGACTGCACTCATGACTCCGGCGCACCCTCATACCACAGCATCCCGTGAGGTTGCGCGGATTGCTCCGATCAATCTGTGCGGCAGCCGACACGGCCGCGCCTGTGCAGCTGTGAGTTGTACGTAGTTCGGGCGCTTTGCACGGCAGCCGGCGGCACAGCTCTGTGAGTACGCACGCACGCGGCAGGGCGCGCATCCGACCTGACTCGCCTCGCGTGCGAGCAGGGCGGCGAGTCGCTCTTCTTCTCCGTCAAGTTGGACCGGCTCCACAAAAAGGATTTGTGCGTATAAAGGCGCCTCCCCAGCGAGGTGCGTGTCACGCCGGGTGCGTCGTTATGGAACATCTTTAAGGGATAGTCCCGGTTATCCTCGCGCCCCCCTTCGACCAATATCTCCGCCGCCCCCGTGGCATTGACCTGCTTAACTTTCATGAGAGCGGGAAAGGAAAAGGAATGACTTACCTCCTCAGTCTTATACCTGCGTGGCTTCTGATCGCTCAGCCGCTGCTGGTCGCCGGAATGCTCGTTGGCCAGATCATCGACCGCTCCTGAGTGGCGCTATTCTCGACCTCCCGCCTCGGCGAGTGTCGCCTGCGCGTCGAAGTCTCTCGGACGCACGGGCAGTCTTCGCACCCGCACCCCGGTAAGTGAAAAGATCGCGTTGGTCACGGCCGGCGCGACGGGCGGTACCGCGGGCTCACCGGCCCCGAGCGGCGCTTCCGTGCTCGGCACCAGATGCACCTCGATGCGTGGCACCTCTGGCAGGCGCAGGACCTCGAAGTCGTCGAAGTTGCTCTGGACCACGCGGCCTTGCGCGACGGCGATCTCTTCCTTGAGAGCCGCCGAAAGCGCGAACACCGCCGATCCCTCGATCTGCGCGGTCGCACCGAGCGGATTGATCACCGTGCCGATGTCGGCCGCCATCACCAGTCGCCGTACGCGCACTCCCCCTGCATTGCTAAGCTCGACCTCCGCGACCACGGCCACGTACGCGTGATTGGCATAACATCCGGCGATGCCGCGACCGAGGCCAGACGGTGCCGGCGAACTCCAGGAGGACTGCTCCGCCGCGAGCTCGAACACCCTGCGCAGGCGCCCGGAATCGTACGTGCCACTCCCATATGGCATCGGCCGTGGCGCGCCGATGATCTCGAGCCGATAGGACAGCGGATCCTGGCCGGCGAGGTGCGCGAGCTCGTCGACAAAGCTCTGCGAGACGAACACGTTCGAGAAGTCATCCACCGAGCGCCACTGGCCAAGCGGCACCGGACAATCGCGGATGGCGGTCGCCGTCAGCCGCAGGTCGGGCACGTAGCCGGCGGGGAAATCGAGGTCGCCGACCTCGTCCCCTGCCGGCAAGCGGATCTGGCCTCGCGGCGGCGCCCAGTTGAGAAAGTCACCACGCTGCGCCTGCACCAGATGCTGCGTCCAGGCGATGAGTCTGCCGTGCGCATCCAGCGCCGCGCGCAGCCGGTGGTAGGAAGCGGGTCGGAAGTAGTCGTGCCGGATGTCATCCTCACGTGTCCAAATCACTTGTACCGGCGCTCCGACGGCACGTGAGAGCACCGTCGCTTCTCCAACGTAGTCGGCATAGAACCTGCGCCCGAAGCCGCCCCCGCTCCGCACGACGTGCACGGTCACCGCCTCAGCGGGAAGGTGGCAAATCGCCGCCGCCACGCGGCGCGCATACTCCGGATTCTGTGTCGGCGCCCATACCTCGCAGCGCCCGGGCCGGGCGTCTGCTGTGCAGTTCATGGGCTCCATGCAGGCGTGAGCGAGCAGCGGCACCTCATAATCGGCCTCAACGGTGCGTGCGGCCGCACTGAAGGCCCGTTCGACGTCACCGTCGCTGCGAACCACCCGTTCGGGAGGCTCGCCCGCCAGCCTGTGACACTCGTTGCGGCGCTGGCTGCTGTCCTCGGACGCCGCCCCCTCGGACCACGTGATGTGCAATGCCCGGCGGCCCTGGATGGCGCTCCAGGTGAAATCCGCGATCACGGCCACGCCGTTTGCCGGGCGGGGGTTGTTATCTCCAAAACCGGGCAGTGCATCCGCATCGATCCGGACCACTTCGCGCACGCCCCTGACGGCCCGAGCCCCGGCGTCGTCCACCGCTACAACTCGCGCGCCGAGTACCGGGGCCCGCTCGATACTCGCAAACCGCATGCCCGGCACCCGCGTGTCGAGACCGAAGCGCTGCGCTCCACAGACGATGTCGGGTGTCGCGCGCTGACGCACAGGCTGGCCGATGAGTACCCAGCGACTGGCCTCCCTGAGCGTCACGTCCCTGGGCACCGGGAGACTCGCCGCGGCCCTGGTGAGCGCCCCGTAACGCATGCGCCGTCCGGTGGATACATGCCGAACCACGCCGGACCTGGTGTCGCACTCCGCAGCGACCGCGCGCCAGCGCCGCGCGGCCGCAGTCACCAGCATCGCGCGGGCGGCTGCCCCTGCTCGCCGCAGTGGCTCCCAGCCGCGCCGCACGCTCTGACTACCGCCGGCGTACTGATCGCCATACACGTCATGATCGACCGCCAGCGCGGGTTCGACGCGGACCTGAGACCAGTCGACATCCAGCTCTTCTGCCACCAGCATGGGAAGGGCCGTGTGTACTCCCTGGCCGATTTCGGGGCGGGCCACGATGATCGTCACCTGGCCGTCCGGGTCGATGCGCACGAAACCGTTGGGCTGAAAGGCCTTATCCCGACCGTGGCTTGCGCCAGCGGCAGGCAGCGCCGGAACGATCAGACTTCCGCTTGCGAGCGCTGCGCAGCAGAACTCCCGCCTTGAGAGAAGCGGGAGACTCATGATTCGCCGGATGCCATATGACTCCCGATGGATCCACGCCAAATGGTACTCCGCGCAGATCCGTGTCAGGAAATCGGGAACCCCCGGGTACCCAGGCCGCGAATCTCTCCCGCTTACAGGGCCCCGGAGCGCGCCTCACTCATCGGCGCGATGCATGAGCTGATACACCACCGGGATGACGAGCATCGACAGGAGCGGCGCGGTGATCATGCCGCCGACCATCGGGGCGGCGATCCGGCTCATGATCTCCGAACCCGTGCCACTGCCCCACATGATGGGCAGCAAGCCCGCGATGATCACGGCGACGGTCATGGCAATCGGACGCACACGCAGCGCCGCACCTTCGACAATCGCCTGGGCAAGCTCCTCCCGGCTGCGCAGGCGCCCGGCTTGCGCACGACGGGCAGTCGCGTGATTCAGGTACAGGAGCATCACGACTCCGAGCTCCGCAGCCACTCCACCCAGGGCGATGAAGCCCACGGCGGAGGCAATCGACATGTCGTAGCCGAGCAGCAACATGAGCCAGAACCCGCCGACAAGAGCAAAGGGCAGCGTGGCCATGATGAGAACGGCTTCGCTCAAACGGCGGAAGGTCAGGTAGAGCAGCACCAGAATGATCAGCAGGGTTGCCGGCACGACGATCCACAGCCTGGCGACCGCCCGTTGCAGATACTCGAACTGGCCCGACCAGGAAATCGAGTATCCCGGCGGAATCCGTACGTCCCGCGCGACGGCCCTCTGCATGTCACGGACGGCAGAACTCAGATCCCGCCCGCGCAGATCGACGTATATCCAGCCGGACGGCCGTGCATTCTCGCTCTTGAGCATCGGCGGCCCGTCGCTGATCCCGATCGCCGCCACGTCCCCGAGGCGGATCTGGGCCCCGCGTTCCGTGACGACGGGAAGGTCGCGCACGTCCTGCACGGAGTCCCGGGATTCCCGCGGGTAACGCACGTTGATCGGAAAGCGCTGCCGGCCCTCGACCGTCTCGGCAATGTCCTGCCCTCCGATCGCGAGTGATACCACGCTCTGGACGTCCGCGACATTGAGGCCGTAGCGCGCAGCGGCATCGCGGTCGACCTTCACGTCGATGTATCGCCCGCCCGTCAGCCGCTCGGCGAATGCGGAAGTCACGCCCGGTACGCGCTGCACGACCTGCGCGATTTCGCCGGCGACGCGGTCGATGACCTGCAGATCCGACCCGGCTACCTTGATTCCCACGGGACTCTTGATGCCGGTCGCGAGCATGTCGATGCGGTTGCGAATGGGTGGAACCCAGACGTTGCTGAGCCCCGGGATCCTGACGATCTGATCGAGCTGCTGAATCAGGCGGTCCGGCGTCATGCCCCTGCGCCACTCGCTGCGCGGCTTGAACTGGATCGTGGTCTCCAGCATCTCGAGCGGCGCCGGGTCGGTGGCGGATTCCGCTCGTCCCGCTTTGCCGAATACGGTCGCTACTTCCGGGACGCTCTTGATCAGGCGGTCGGTCTGCTGCAACAGCTGCGTCACTTTGCCGGCCGAGATACCGGGAAGTGCCGACGGCATATAGAGCAGATCTCCCTCATCCAGGGGCGGCAGAAACTCGCCGCCGAGGTGGGTAATGGGATAGAGCGTCGCGCCGAGGAGCAGCACAGCGGCACCGATCACGGGCCGCGGATGCTTCAGGGCCCAGGCAAGAACCGGCTCATACAGCCGCACGAGTGCACGATTGACGGGGTTGCTGCGCTCGTCGGGGATCCGTCCGCGGACGAGATAGCCCATGAGCACGGGGATCAGGGTCACGGCAAGGCAGGCGGCCGCCGCCATCGCGTAGCACTTCGTGTAGGCGAGCGGGGAAAAGAGCCGCCCCTCCTGCGCCTGGAGCGTGAACACCGGGACAAACGACAGCGTGATGATGAGGAGCGAGAAGAACAGCGCGGGCCCCACCTCGCTCGCGGCGTCGCCGATCACCAGCCAACGCGCAGCGCCCCCCAGCTCCTCGCCGGGGTGGCCGTGGTGCCACGCCTCGATCCGCTTGTGGGCATTCTCGATCATCACCACCGCCGCATCGACCATCGCGCCGACGGCAATGGCGATCCCGCCCAGGGACATGATGTTGGCATTCACTCCCTGGTAGCGCATCACGATGAACGCCATCAGCACTCCTAATGGAAGTGACACGACGGCAACCAGTGCGGACCGCAGGTGAACGAGAAAGACCAGACAGACCAGGGCCACGACGACGAACTCCTCGATCAGCTTGTGATCGAGGTTGCGCACCGCGCGCTCGATCAGGCCCGAGCGGTCGTAGGTGGGGACGATCTCCACCCCGGGGGGGAGACTCGCCTTCAGCTCCGAAAGTTTCGTCTTGACCGCCCGGATGGTCTCGAGCGCGTTCTTGCCGGAGCGCATGATGATGACGCCGCCGGCGACCTCGCCCTCGCCGTCGAGCTCGGCGATGCCGCGGCGCATCGCCGGCCCGACTTGTATCCGGGCCACGTCCGCAAGCCGCACCGGCACACCCGAGGACGTGGTCGCCAGCGGGATCTTGCGGAAATCGTCAAGACTCTCCAGGTAGCCGGCGGCGCGCACCATGTACTCCGCCTCTGCCAGCTCGACGACCGAGCCGCCGCTCTCCTGGTTGGCTGCGCGTACCGCCTCGATTACCCGCTGCTGGGTGATGTTGTAGGCGCGCAGGCGATCGGGGTCGAGCACGACCTGGTACTGACGCACCATGCCCCCGAGAGAGGCCACCTCGGCGACATTGGGAACCGTCTTCAGCTCGTACTTGAGGAACCAGTCCTGCACGGTGCGCAGTTGCGAGAGGTCGTGGCGACCGCTGCGATCGATGAGGGCGTACTCATAGACCCAGCCGACGCCGGTAGCATCGGGTCCGAGCGAAGTCCTGGCATCGGCGGGCAGGCGCGACTGGACCTGATTCAGGTACTCCAGCACGCGCGAACGCGCCCAGTAGAGGTCCGTGCCATCCTCGAAGAGCACGTAGACGAACGAGTCGCCGAACATCGAGTAGCCGCGCACGGTCTTGGCCCCCGGTACCGACAGCATCGTGGTCGCCAGCGGGTAGGTGACCTGATCCTCGACGATCTGCGGTGCCTGTCCGGGGTAGGTGGTGCGGATGATCACCTGCACGTCCGAGAGATCCGGGATCGCATCGAGCGGCGTTCCGAGCAGCGCCCACACGCCCCACACGGCGACCAGCACCGTCGCCAGCATCACCAGGAAGCGATTGGCGATCGACCAGCGGATCAGCCGCTCGATCATGGCTGCCCCCCGTTCTGCGGCGCGGGCGTCGGCGCACCCCCCGACGTCAGCCGCTCGAGAGTCGCGCTGAGACTCGCCTCTGAATCGATCAGGAACTGGCCCGAGAGGACCACCGACTGACCCTCGCTGAGACCCGAGAGGATGACGGTCCTGCCCTCTTCCTCGAGGCCGGTCGAGACCTGGGCGACATCGAACGAGCCGCCTGGCTTTGTCACGATGACGACGCTGCGCTTGCCGGTCGTGATCACGGCCTCACTCGGAACGAACAGTTGTGGTGCGCCGGCGGGCCCGGCGAAATCCACCTCGACCCACATCCCCGGCGCAAGGCGGGAGCCCGGGTTTTCGAGCGCCACGCGTGCCGTGAGGGTACGGGTCTGCGAGTCCACCTGTGGAAGCACAGCGAGCACCCGGCCCTTGAACGCCACCCCCGGCCAGGCCTGGGCATGCGCCACGACGGCGGAGTCCGTCACTGCTACGGATGCTTTGGCTTCGGGGATTTGCGCGTTCACCCACACGCGGCCGAGCCCATTGATCCGAAAGAGAACTGTTGCGGACGCGAAGCTCGCGCCCTCCCGCGCCCCGAGCTCGGTTACCACACCCTCGATCGGCGCGCGGATGACGGTGGACGGGTTTGCGCGGCGCGTTTCCTCGAGGCTGCGAACTGCAGCATCGGGTACTCCCAGTACCGTCAGACGCTCGCGAGCCGCCGCGCGCAGCGCGGGCGCACTCTGCGAGTGCGCATCGAGAAGAGTCAGATATTCCTGTTGAGCCTCGAGCCACTGCGGCGCGAGTACGGTCGCGAGCGCCTGTCCGCGTCGCACGTGGACCAGGGGCGCCCTGACGTTGAGGTCAGTGACAAAACCCTCGACTCGGGACTGCACGACCTCGAGCAGCCGCTCGTCGTAGGCGACGCTGCCGACCGCCCGCACGTGAAACGGAAACGATGCGCGCTCCACCTTGCCCAGGCGGATGCCGAGGTTCTGCTCGAGAGCCGGGCTCACGCGGACCGCGTTCGCCTGGTCGGCGGCCCCCGCGTACTTCGGCACGAGCTGCATGTCCATGAAGGGCGACTTGCCCGGCTTGTCGAAGTGCTGGGCAGGCACCATGGGGTCATACCAGTAGAGCACCTGCCCGCCCGTGGCCCCTGGCGCAGTGGCAGCCGGCGACGGACCTGCGTGCCCGTGTCCCCACCAGTAGCCAGCGCCCGCTCCTGCCAGCAGCAGTGCGAGAGCTCCGAGTCCCTGCAGGCCCGGCGATCGCATGCTCATGGCCGGCTCCCCACATCGTGCAGAAAGTGAAGATGAGCCCAGGCGCGGGCGACCGACCCTTCAAGCTGGAGATACGCAAGTTGGGTGTCGATTTCCTGCGCGAGAGCATCGACGGTATTGCGCAGATCGCCGCGGCCGGCACTGTAGGAGGCAACCGCGGCGCGGGAGCGCTCGCGCGCCAGCGGCAGAAGCTCATCGGCGTAGTGCGCGAGTCGCTCCCGGCCGAGGCGCCATTGGGCGAGCTCACCGGCGAGCTCGGCGGTGTGCATGCGCACCTCCTCATCGCGCCGGGCCTCCTGCGCCCGCACCAGCGCGAGCTTCTCCGCGATCACCGGGTTCTGACGATGCTCGCCAAAGAGGGGCAGGCTCACGTGGAATTCGAGCGAAACCATATTGGAGAAGTCCGGGCCGCGCTGCGCGTAGTCGAGCTCCGCGCTCCAGTCGGGGCGCTTGTCCGCCCGCGCCAGCTCCACTTCGGTCTGCGCCTCGGCGAGCCGGGCCACTACCGGGGCGAGCGGCGCGTGTCGAGGTACGTCGGCCAACAGCGCCTCGGGCGCCGTGTGCAGGTCCACGTCGACCGGGATCCCCGCCAGGGGCCGGCGCGCGTCTGCGCCGATCCAGTGTGCGAGCTCGGCTTGTTGCACGGCTCGGTCCTGTTCGAGGGCGAGAATCCGATCCTCGAGCGAGGCAGAGAGCGCCTGACTGCCTAACGCTTCGGCGGTCGAAGCCCGGCCGCCGGCGAGCGCTGCTCGCGCCGCGTCGGCCTGGACCCTCACCTCGGGCTCCAGGGCCTTGAGCCGTGCCATAGACTCCTGGTCCACCGCGTTGGCGATCCACGCATCGGCAGTCGCGCGGGCGGTGTCGTACCGCGCCTTGAGCCACTCGCCGTGCGCAACGGCGATCTGGCGCTGTGCACGCTCACCCTGCAGGCGGCGCTTCTCGCCGCTCGGGAAGCTCTGACTCACGCCGATCCTGCGCATCGTCATGAAGTCGCGCGTGAGCGAGAAGCTCTCGGCGCCATCGACGGGCAGGTTGTCGATGCCCGTGACCAGCTCGGGATCGGGCAGTCGGCCGGCGCTCGGCGCAATCGCAGTTGCGGCATCGAGACCGGCGGCCGATGCACCCACCTGTGGGGATTGCTGCAGCGCCTCGTTGACGGCCTCCTCCAGAGACAACGGAGGCTCACCGGCCGCGCCCAGCACGGGACAGAGGCCTAACAACCAAAGAAACCGCTGGCAGCGCGGAGCTGCGCGAAGCTTGAGTCGATTCATAGTGGCCAACACCATGGCTTGAAGGCTCGCGAGAGCGCCGCAGCAACGCAGTTGCATTCAGCCACCGCGGGTCGCGGATGCCCTCGCCGGATCGATGAGTCCAGGAATTGGTCGCGCCTGCGACCAATCAGTCGGCGGGAGATTTAGAGGCGCAACCGAGCGGTGCGCAGGTAGGTCTGTGAGCCAGGGTCAGCGGGTGCTGGAAGCGGCAGGAACGCGACTCGAGCCAGGCGCCGGGCGTGCAACCCGGCAGCGGCGGCCGTCATCAGGGCGGCGGCGGCACCAGGTGGTCGCGCAAGGGAACGGGAATCAGGCAGAGCATATGGGACGTGGACAGAGGCGGCTGCAGCGGGAGTCAGCGCTGCGTCGCAGAGCCTGCCCTCGTGACAGCCCGGCAGTTGGCTCAGCGCGCCCCCCGGGGACCGCGACGTTTGGGGCGGGCAGCAGCCATCGCATGTGCCGAACGCGCACGCGACGTTCGGGAGAATGCCTCCGAGGAAGCTCGCCCAGACGATGAGAATTACCGCAAGTCGTCGCATCGGAACGCGATCGTGGCACAACACGCCCCCTGTGTCGCCAACCGGAACACAGTTTCAGCCGGATACCACCCGCAATGGCCGCGGGCGCTCAGCGCACCCCGGGCGCCCCCCTCCTGGCCGGGTCGCGACCGGGTTCCGGCGGGCGCAGCGTCCCCACCGAGATCTGGAACGCGCCCCAGAGGGCCGGGTCGACCGGGCGATCGAGCACCACCATCGACCGCATGGCCGCACCCAGTGCGGACTCCGGGCCCATTGCCTCGCGCAGCATGTGCCGATAGAACTCCGTCATCAGATGCGCGCCCATCTCGTCCGGGACGGGCCACAGCGATGCGACCACCGCGCGGGCACCGCGGGCGAGCATCGTCGAGCTGAGACCGACGAGTCCCTCGCTGCGGACCTCTTTGCCCAGAGCCGTCTCACACGCGCTGAGTACCACGACGTCCGCCGTCAGTGTCTTGAGCGAGACATCCGCAACCCGCACGGCCTGATCGGTCACCCGTCCGCGGTCGTCGTAAGAGCCGAGAATCAACGCCGACAATTCGGGTACTTGCGCATCCACGATGCCGTGCGTCGCAATGTGGATGAACTGGTATCGGGACCAGTCCGTGGCGAGCAGCCTTGCACGCGTCGCATCGAGGCCGATCAATTCATCGACATCCGACGCCGGGAACAGCGCCGAGATCCCGGCGGCCTCTGCGGCGGTGAATCGAAGGCGTTGATAGTCGCCCGCAGCGTCGTACGCATCGGCCCGGGCGGAGGTTTGGGCGCTCGCCGGCGCATTCGCGACCGTTGCCAGCCGCGGGTCGTCCGCCTGATACACCGGATCGGCCACCAGCAGGATCCTGCGCCGCTCGTTCACCGGCTCCCGGGCGCGGCTCTGCTCCAACATCCAGGCGGCGGGTGTCACCGCCACGTCGTGTTCCCTCACGACGGAGGATTCAGCGGGTCCATCGCGCATCTGCAAGGCCGCGAAGGGAACATAGTCAAGGGGGCCGTCCGGAATGATCAGCCACCTGCGCATCCCCGCCAGCCAGGGCTCGAGGGGCTGAACGATCATCATATAGAGAGCGCGGCCGTCCGCGAGCCGGCGCTCAAGCGGCAGATCCACCAGACGGGTCAATGAGCGGTGAAAGGACGCCGCCTGTTCGGCAATGGCGGTCGGGGGCGATGACAGGTGTGTCCAGTGAACTTCTCCATGCAGGACCGTCCAGGCGTAGGCCGCATCTGACCCGAGCCAGTACGACACCAGCGCCGTATCCGCAGGAAGCGCGGGCAGCCCCATCCGCGCACGGCCGCCTGCGGCGGGCGCGCCGACGCGGGTTGCTATGAGCGTGTTGACCGTGTCCACCTCGCGCCTGAGCTCCGCGATGTCTGCAACCAGGTGCCGCGCACGAGAATCGTCGGCTCCCGACCGGTCGAGGCGCGTGTCGAGCGCAAACCGACGTGCGGCGAGCTCACGATAGAGCTCCTCGCGACGGTGAAGCTCGGCAGCCAGATCGCGGCGAACCGCCGGCGAATAATTCTGAGCTGCGACATCGGCAAAGGAGCGGGCGCGCGCGGCGTCCGCGGTTGCGAACGCGCGTCTGGCGAGCGCGCTGGCTTCCTGCTTGCGCCCCGCGGCCAGGGCGCGCTCATACCGACCGCGAAGTAGTTCGAGCTTGAGGTCGTAGGCCGGTCGCAGCGGTGTTTGAAGCTGAGCGCGCAGCTCGGGATTTGCAGTCTGCAGGCGCACTGCGTCGGCTTGCGCCAGCGCCCGCTCGACCGCTGCCAGCGCCTCGCCGGATTCGCCGAGGTCTCGCAGGGCGCGCGCGAGCTCGAGCTCGCCCTCGAACTCCTCCATGGCGCTGCCGAAGGTGCGCAGACGCGGCCGGGCCACCGAGAGATCCGCCAGCGCCTCGCGTGGCCGGCCTGCGCTGCGCAGCAGGATCGCGCGCTGCAGGAGCGCTTCCCCTTCAATGGCCGGCCCGGTCCTGGCGACGCTCGCGAGAACTTCATCCAGCAGCGCCCTGGCCTCCTCGGGATGGCCGGCGGCGGCGGTGTGAGCGGCCTGCTGAATCCTGATGCGCGCGACGGCGGCAGGCGCGATGGCAAGACCGAGCGCCTCGGAGTCGGCCGCCAGCGCCTGCTCCACCCTGCCCTGCTCGGCATCGATGGTCGCAAGCGAGCGCAGGCTCGCCATGCGCCCCCGGCCATCGAGCGCCACGGTGCGGATCGCGAGCGAGCGCTCGAGGAACTCGCGCGCGCGCTGCCGATCGCCGAGCGCGTAATAGTTGACGCCGATCCCATAGAGGCAATATGCCTCCTCGCGCCGGGACTGAACCTTCCGGGTGAAGGCCAGCGCGCGGTCATAGAGGCGCAGCGAATCGTCGTAGTGGCCGACCGCATAGCGTGCCAGCGCCGTGTTGGTTATCACGACTCCGTATAGGTACGGGTAGGGATCCGGACCGGAGTCGGCGAGCGCGCGCTCGAACCAGCGCAGTGCTTCCGGCAAGCGCCCGAGCCCCCAGAGACACAGCGCCTCGTTTTGCCATGCGAGCGCGCGCCGCTGTAGCTCATGTATGGATTCGAACAGGCGACTTGCGCGGGCGGAAGCCTCGACGCACTCCTGATACCTGCCCTCGTCGAGGTACGTCACACCGATATTCGAGAGCTGCAGCCCCGCGTCATGCTGCTCCCCCCGCGCCAGGTGGAACTGCAGCAATCGCCGCAACAGCTGCCTTGCGCGGACCAGGCCACCTCCTGCGGGTGCCGCCGATCCGATTTCGATCCACGCGGCGGCGAGCATTGCATCGGCACGTGCCCGGCGGTACGGGTCGTCGGCGCCTATCGTTCTGGCGGCCTTCTGGGCCCAGTCCGCCGTTTGGTTCCAGTCTGATAAATCGGAGTACTCGAGGGCTGTGAGGGCCAGCTGCGTCTGGCCGCGAAGCGCCCGGTCCCCGGGCGCCCCCAACGCCTGCTCAGCCGTCGAGTAGGCTTGTGCGGCTCGCAGGAAGGCATCGCGTGCACTCTGAGTGCCCGAGGTCGAGCGGCCCCTGGAGATTTCCTGCCCTGCGGCGTAGGCGGCATCGCCCGCGGCGAGGGCGTTGAGGATCGTGAGGCAGTCGGGGCGCCCGCGGAGGATCGCGAGGTCAAAGACCTGAATGATCGCCACCCCTGCCGCACGCGCCTCTTCCTTGCCCGTTACACGGACCAGGAGCGAGGAGGCGTCGGGCAGCGTCAGCAGGATACGGCGGGTTCCGGTACGTCGCTCCGGATGGTCGGCGCGCGCAACGATCTGGCTTCTCGGGTCGAGAACCTCGACCAGGGCGTCGTTTCCCCGCTCTTCCACCTGGATCAGGTAGCTGTGACCGGGAACGACCGGGACTTCCGCCGCAGCGGGTGACACTCCCTGGGTCCGCAGCGGTCCCGCGGTGAACGCGGGCGCTCCGAGTGCGCGGGTGCACGAGAGGCTCTCCGCGAACCCGGGCACGGTCCACACGGCCAGCGTCATCATGGCCACCGGACTCCACCT
The DNA here is from genome assembly GCA_035632655.1 of Steroidobacteraceae bacterium. Lineage (GTDB taxonomy): Bacteria > Pseudomonadota > Gammaproteobacteria > Steroidobacterales > Steroidobacteraceae > 13-2-20CM-66-19. The sequence continues at coordinate 46,136 of DASQGK010000014.1, forward strand.
GGCGGCCTTCACGCGCATCGACCCGTGCGGTGCCTCCCGGCGGCAGCGTATACTCAGCTCATGCATGGTGTTAATCACCAGGCAGCATCGCCGCAGATGCTCCCCCCGCAATCGGATCTTCCCGCGCCGGTTTCGGACCCGGCTTCCTACCTCGCTGCAGTCTATCGTGACTTCCCCGGGCTTCGTGCGCTGATCTTGCGGCGGGTACGCGATCCGGAGCTTGCCGCGGACATCCTGCAGGACGCGGCGGTCACGACGCTCGAGAAGCTTCGCAGCGGTGAAATCGCCTATCCGCAGAATCTGGGCGGCTATCTTTACCGCGTGGCACTCAATCACCTGCGGAACTACCGCCGCAAGGACCGCAGTGCCTTGTCCAGTCCCGAGGCCTTGGACGAGCTTTCCGCATCCGACGATGACCCGCACCCGGAGAATGTCGGGACGCCTCAATGGGCCACGACCGTGCGCCGGATGCTCGAGGAGATGCCGGTGGCGCGGGATCGTGAAGTTCTGATCCGCTTCTATCTGGACGATGAGGACCGGGAAAAGATCTGCCGCGACCTGACGCTGTCGGAAGAGCATTTCAATCGCGTCATTTTTCGCGCCCGCAATCGCTTTCGGGAGCTGATCGAGCACCGGGGCTTCCGTAAGGCCGATCTCCTGATGCTTGCTGCAATGACTCTGTGCAGTCTGTGCAGCTTTTTCGCAGGGATTAAGTGATGGACACCGACCGCGACCTGATCACCATGCAGGACTTCATCGTCGGACGCCTGGCGGACGATGAGCGCCGGGTATTCGAGGATCGCCTGGTGCACGAGCCGCGGCTCGCGCGCGAGCTCGAGCAATCGCTGCGCATGCGCGAAGGGTTTCGGCAGCTGCGGGCGCAGGGCTACTTCACAAAGGCTGCCGCGCGGAGCCGAAGCTTTCCCAACTGGTTCCCGCTGCTGGCTGCGGCCGCCGCGGCCGGCCTGGCGCTGTTTCTGTGGCTGTCTCCTGTGGTCGGCCCTGCCCCGATTCTGATGCGCCCGCCGGGAGCCGGCGCAGCCCCTGAAGTTGCGGCGATCAGCGCCCACTTCACTTTCGTGTCCTTCCGCGGCAGCTCCGTCCCGGACCTCGAACTGCCGTCGGCCGGTCTGATCGAGTTCCGCATCGCGCCGACCACGCCGGCGAGCGACCGGAACTATCGTGTAACGCTGCTGCGGCGAGCAGGGGAAGGTTCTCATCCCGTGGGCAGCGTGAGCGGTCTGTCCCTGAGCGAGGACGGCTACGTTCATTGCCTCGCCACTGCGGCGCGCCTCACACCGGGCGATTACCTGCTGCGCATCCAGCCCGATGGCGACCATTCAGGCGTCGCGGAGGCGTTCCCCTTCAATCTGCGCATCCAGACCCGAACCGCACCTTCCCGCTGATCGAGCGGCGAGACTCGCGCTTCAATTCGACCGCGAGAACTCCGGGAACAGCCCGGAGCCTGGCCAGTTCAGCGGATTCCATCGAACCTACAAATACCCCGACCATCGCCAGCGTCGCGGTGTGCTGCAGGCCAAGGGCGCGGCAGGCGGCAGCGATCTCATAGAGACGCCCCTGCGCGTCTTCTGCCACGGCAACTGCCACATCAACTCGGCTCACTGCATAGCTCCCGTGTTGGAGTGAGTTCTCCCCTCACTCTGCTACCTGTCACCTGGCGCGCGCCGGTCTCACGGGAAAGTGAGATGCGGGGATATCTCGCGACAGATCCCTGATACGGCGCTTTCTCCGGGAATCAGCATCGGGCGACGCGGCAATGGACTGCGTACAGGCATCGCTCGCGCCGTGTATTCGCTGCGCCTTAAGGAGAATGAAATGAAATACGCCGTCATCGCCCTTTTGTTCCTGGCACCGGGTATCACGACCGTCGCGGTCGCGCAGGAGGGAGGCGGTCATGGTCCTCCGAACATGCCGGTCATCGTGCCAAGTCCGACAACGTTACCGACACAGCCGGTGCCGACCGGATCCTCCAAGTCCCTTTCCGCCCACGTCGGCACCAGCGTCGAGGAGATGGCCCCGGTGATCTCGGACACGCGCCAGTCGCGAAAGCGGGGCCGGCAGGTGGCCTGAGTGGAGGGGTGAGATTGCCGGCGAGGATGCGACAGATACCCTATGCGGCGGCGTTTCCCATGGACTCGCAGCCCGGCGGTGTGGCTAACGGATTGCGTACCAGCACTGCCACCGCCGCGCCTTGATCAAGCCGTAGCCAGCTCGAGGCTCATGCGGGTCAGGACGGTGCGTTAGGCAGTGACACCCGAGGAAGAGGCCGAGGAACTGCGGTTGTGGGCCGACTACTACGAGGCCACGACGCGTGCACTGGACCTGGTGCGTACGGGTGGCGCCACGGGAGCTACCTTGTTGCGGATCGTCGCCGAGGACGCAAGGGCGGCCGCCGCAATCAAGCGCATCAAGACGATTCACGGAATCGGGGACTAGGCCGGTCGGCGGAAAAAATGACCCCACCGGATTGCTTCCGGTGGGGTCGAGGTAGCCGCCGCGAAGCTCGTTCGGGAAGCAAGCACGGCAGCGAGATCAGTCGGCACAGCGAATCCACGTCCCCAGCGGATCGTAGCGCCAGATTCCGGATTCCTTGAGCTCCGCGTTTTCCGCGTACAGCCGCACCTCTATTACGGGGAATCCACGCTCGCGTGACAGAGGCAGGGACATGTGGCATGTGTAGAGCCAGAGCCTGGAGCCTTGCGCCCAGCACGACCAGACCTGCCCCTCCCCGATCGCCCGCGTGAGAACCAGCCGCAGGCATTGAGGCAGCTCGCTCGGATCGCGAATCTGGTAGGCATCTTCCGGCAGATGGGTGCGCGAGATGTACGCTGCCAGGAGTCTCTCAACCCGTGAAGGCTCCTGCATCCGGCGCAACCTGAGCGTTTCCATGGAGGCGTCCCCCGCTTCCTGGCTCGGACGGCCATTGGACCTCCGCTGGCGAAAATCAACCGCGAGACCGATCACGTTCCGCGCGATTCGTGCATCCGCACGCGGCGGCCGGCGTCACCGGGCGCGCGATACGTGATCCATCTTCGAACCGAGTTCGCATTTCCGGTCGGCGCGTAGACCGAGGCTCGGCGGCATTTGATCGAGCCGCCCACGAGCCTGAGCTAGAGCGGCTCCACGGCCGCAAGCATGGCGCGCGTGTTAGCCATGAGCACGGCCCCAATCACATCCGAGCCGACCGACGTCTTGCGCGTGGTCCAATGCGTGATGAGCGCGATTTGCATCTCCGCGATCGTCAGTGCGAGCAGCGATCGCGGCACGCGCGGCCGCATTCCTCTCGGCTGATGGCGCGGCAGGTGAGGCTCGATGAGAGTTGCCACGCATTTGACCCACAGAGCCCGGATCGGATCCGCAAAGAAAACCCCATTCACCGCGCGTTGCTCGCGAAAGTGATCGAGCAGTCGCGTGAGCTGCCCGGGCGTGAGCTCTCCGCTCACGCAAGCCGCCAGTGCCCGCGATGGGGTTTTCAGACTCTCCTTCAGCAGCTCGTCCTTGCTGGCGTAGTGGAGGTAAAACGTCGAACGTCCGACATTGGCCTTGCGGGCGATATCGCGGGCCGACACTGCCTCATAACCCCGCGTGAGGGCCAGGTCGACGAACGCCGACAGCAGGGCGTGGCGCGTCCGTTGAGTACGCCGATCAGGGTTCCTGTTGTTCTGCATGAGATGGCCGGATGCCAGGGGGAAATTCCGGGACAGGGCGGCTCGCATGTTCAGTATTGGACAGGCGGGCTATCGCGTCCAGCAACTGCCGCAGGTATTGATGTAGAAAACGATCTCCAGGCAACCGAGGCGGACCAGATGGCCGAAGAGATCTCGAACGATCGCGCACGTCGCCGGCTCGCCGGAGCCTTTGCGCTCTGCTCCCTGGCCACTCTGACCCTGCTGGCCAGCCATCCCGGCAGCAGCGCACGGACCTTCGCGGACTTGCTGAGAGAGGAGGCACACAGCGTACGGATCAACGGCCTGGTGCACGGCGCCCTGGTGGTCACGCTGGCCGCGCTGATTGTCTGTTTCGTGCTCCTGTCCCGTCGCCTGGGCTCCGGCAGGCCTCTCGTGGTCGGCGGTCTCATCGCCTTCTGCATCGGCTGCGGTCTGATGATCGCCTCGATGATTCTGGACGGCTTTGTGACCCCGGCGCTCGCGGTCCGTTTTGCCGATTCAGGCAGTACGGACAATCTCACGATGGCCCGCACTCTTTTTATACTGTGCGGAACGATCATCGGCTTTCTCATGCCGTTCGGCGTGCTGTTTCAGTCCGCGGCGACCCTCTGCTGGTCCGTGGCCATCGTCAAGGGCCCGGGGCTGCGCCGCAGCATCGGGGTCTTTGGCCTGCTTGTGGGGCTCATTCCCATCATAGCGGTGCCCGCAGTTCCATCGCCCCTCATGACCCATGTGTTGCTGGCGGCTGTCGTGCTGCAGGCAATCTGGTATCTGGCGCTCGCCGCTCTGCTGTCCAGCCGAGCCTCCTGGCCCGCGATCGTCGGGACCGACGGCAGCTGCTAGCCGCTTACTGGGGCGGCAGTGAAAGCGAGACGGACTTGCCTTTGAGCCCCACGTAGCTGGCAAGCGAGGGATCGAGGCTCACGGCAGTCTTGATGTCATCGAGTGCGTCGTGCGACCCACCGAGGCCGCCGAAGGCCGCTGCCGCGCCACGCAGGTAATAAGCCCGTGCCAGCTTCGGATCGAGCTGGATCGCTTCGGCCTCATCCCTGACGGCGTTTGCGTAGTCTTTTTGCCGCAGTGACACGTAGCCGCGTTCGCTCCACAGCGCGGCCGACTGCGGCTGAACACCGATGGCCTTCGAGTAGTCATCGCGTGCGGCGAGGAAATCGCCCCGACTCAGGTAGACCTTGGCGCGCTGACGCAACGCCAGGACCAGGCGGGGATTCGTCTCTATGGCCGTGTCAAAATCCCGCAAGGCCGCGTCGTAATCGGATTGCGCCGCATAGAAGACACCGCGGTTGTAGTAGACGTACGCATTGCGGGGCGCCAATTTGATGGCTGCGGCGAAATCGTCCAGCGCATGCTGCTTATCGCCGGCGGCGAAGTATCCGGCCGCCCGACTCGCGAACAGAAAAAAGCGGGTGCGGCCTTCGAAGATGTCCTGGTCCAGCGCTTCGGTGCAGGCCTGAATGATCCTCGCTGGCGGCGTGTCCCCTTTCTCGTTGATGCACGCCTCGACCACGATGTGCCTCTCCCGACTGAGCTGTCCCTGGCACTGCACCGCCTGGGTGTAGTCGATGGACTCGGGGCTCACCATGCCCATGCATCGGGTGAAGGCGTCCGGCCGCAGCTCCGGCAGCGCTGGCTCGCCACGCGGCGCGGTCACGGTGACCTGCTGCTTTGTCTCGCCGGCGGTCTGGACTTGAGCGCTCGCCACCGTGGCGACCAGCAGCAATATAAAGTACGGCGATGCCTTCACGCGCATACATTCTATCGCTTCCCGAACGCACGATCCGCTCGGCGCTGGGCCTGTGCGCCGGACTGCTGCGCGAAATAGGCGAGGTGGTCGTACCGAGAAGCGTGCGGCAGGGCCAGCTGTATCGGAGCCTCGTGGACACGACGCTGCGATACGTGATCGAGCAAGTCGCAGGTGCCAGGGGGGTCTATCCGGCAGAGGCAGCGCAAACCCGGGATTTCCTTGCGCGACGGGGCGTGGGCCACGTCATAGAGCTCCTCGGCATCGCGGCCTTTCGCGTCTCTCCGGTGTGGGTGTTCGCAGCCCTGGCTGACCTCGGCGGGCTCGGGCGTCGGCTGATACCGGAAATTGCCGATGCATTGAAGCAGGAGGGGCTGCTGGAAAATCAGGCGCAGTTCGAGAGCGTCGATCAGCTGCTGGATGGACTGTCGAAAACCTCTGCACGCCTCGCGCAGACGCTCACTGTGCCGCCTCTCGACGTCGAGCGCCTGCGCACGGAATGGACCGAGCTACGGTCGCAGGCACGGCTCAAGGCTGCCGACCTGCCCTCGCTCGAAGACCTCGGCAGTCGCTGGGAAGAGCTGAAGCAGGAAGCCGCGCGACAGGGACGCTCCGTATTCGCAACCTCCTCCCTGATGGCGGTCTCGGCCGTGCGCACCCTGCCCGGCCGGGCGCGATGGCTCTCCTCATCGGCACGCGCGGGCGCGGCCCGCACCGGCAAGCTCCTCTATGCGACGATCTTCGAGGACTACAGCCGCACACTCAGCGAGCTTCGCGAGCTCGGCTACGCGAGTTACGCACAACGCCAGCTGAGCCCGTATCTGCGTGCCTGCGTGGAACGGTTCTCGCACCGCCAGCAGTCGGTTACGGAACGGCTCCTCGGGAGAATCCGCAGGAAATGAGCGGCCGTCAGCCGCTTCCCGATAGAATTGCCACATTCTCCAGACACAGCCGCCGCAATCCCGATGGATCTCAATTTTTCAGCCGAGGAAGAGCGTTTCCGCAGCGAGGTCCGCGCGTTCGTCGCCACGCAATTGCCTGCTTCGATTCGTGCCAAGGTGCTCGGCCACAAGCGTCTCGGGCGCGAGGATTTCCTCGCCTGGGTGCGCATCCTCAACACGCGCGGCTGGGTCGCCCCCGGCTGGCCCCGGCGATTCGGAGGACAGGAGTGGGATCCGGTTCGCGAGCTCATCTTCGAGGAGGAATGCGCGCTCGGCGGCGCGCCCCCGGTGCTTTCCTTCGGTCCGCGGATGGTGGCGCCGGTCATCATGAGGTTCGGCAGTCCGGCGCAGCAGCAGTACTTCCTGCCACGGATCCTGAGCGGCGAGCACTGGTGGTGCCAGGGCTATTCCGAGCCCGGCGCAGGTTCCGACCTCGCATCGCTCAAGACCCGCGCCGAGCGTCGTGGCGATCACTATGTCGTCAATGGCCAGAAGACCTGGACGACGCTCGCCCAGCATGCGAACTGGATCTTCTGTCTGGTGCGGACCTCGAGCGAGGGCCGCCCCCAGAGTGGCATCTCATTCCTGCTGATCGACATGCGCTCGCCCGGAATCACCGTGCGCCCGATCGTGATGCTCGATGGCGAGCATGAGATCAACGAGGTGTGGTTCAACGAGGTCGAGGTCCCGGTAGCCAATCGCGTCGGCGAGGAGAACCAGGGCTGGACCTACGCCAAGTTCCTGCTCGGTCACGAGCGCGTGTCGAACGCCACGCTGGGACTTAGCAAACGCGCATTGCGGGAATTGAAGGCCATCGCCGCCGGGACGCCCGCCGGCGACGGACGGGCTCTGATAGAAGTGCCGCACTTCCGCGACCGGATCGCCGAAGCAGAGATCGACCTGATGGCGCTCGAGATACTGGCCCTGCGCGTGATTGCGATGGACCGGGAGCGGGAGGCCCCGGGACCGGAGGCCTCGCTCCTCAAGCTGCGGGGGAGCCAGATTCAGCAGACCCTCTCGGAGCTGGCAATGGAAGCTCTGGGGCCCTACGCCCCGCTTCACCAGCGAGAGGCTTTGGCCGCGGACTGGACGGGTCCGCTTGCCGGTCCCCCGGCGGGCATCGGCATCACCGGCCGCTATTTCAACCATCGCAAGGTCTCCATCTACGCCGGCTCGAATGAGATTCAGCGCAACATCATCGCGCAGCACATGCTGGGACTGCGCCAGCCATGAATTTCGCCTTCACTGAGGAGCAGATTCAGCTGCGCGACACCCTGCGACGCTTTCTGACGCAGACCTACACCCTGGAGCGGCGGCGCGCCATCGCACGGGCAGGCACCGGCTGCGATCCGGCCATCTGGGCTCAGTTTGCCGAGCTCGGAATCCTCGGCCTCGCGATCCCCGAGTCGCTCGGCGGGATCGGCGGCAGCGCCTTCGACTCGATGGTCGTGATGGAAGAGCTGGGACGGGCGCTGGTCCTCGAGCCCTATCTGTCAACCGCGCTGGTCGGCGCGGGGATCCTCGTACGCGCGGGCAGCGCGCCACAGCGAGAGCTCCTGCGCGCAGTCGCTGCCGGAGAAATCCGCCTCGCCTTCGCGCACGGCGAGCGCGACTCGCGCTGGCGGCTGGACGCCGTGGCGACCCGGGCGGAGCGGCGCTCCGACGGCTGGGTTCTCGAGGGTCACAAGTCGATGGTGGCGGATGGCGCCGGCGCTCATTACCTCGTGACCTCGGCGCGGACGCTGTCCGGCATCTCCCTGTTTCTCCTCCCGGGTACGAGCGAGGGACTGACGCGCAGCGCGCTCGCGACTCACGACGGCTCGAGCGTCGCGGAGGTCGCGCTCGCCTCAGTGCGCGTGCCGGAAGACGCGCTCATCGGCGCCGAGGGATCCGGACTGCCGCTGATCGAGGCGGCGAGCGATGCGGCGATCGCCGGCCTGTGCGCGGAGGCCGTTGGAGCCATGGACGCCTTGCTCGCGCTCACTCTCGAGTACGTCAGGAACCGCAGGCAGTTCGGGGTGCCCGTGGGAAGCTTCCAGGCGCTGCAGCACCGCATGGCCGACATGCTGCTGCATGTGGAGCTGGCACGCTCGATGAGCTACCTGGCGAGTGCCAGGCTCACCGTCAGCGATGCGAACGAACGCCGGCGCGCGATCTGCGCGGCGAAGTTCCTCGTGGGGCGCTCGGCGCGTCTTGTCGGGCAGGAGGCGGTGCAGCTGCACGGGGGAATGGGAGTGAGCGATGAGCTGGCGGCCTCCCACTACTTCAAACGACTCACTCTCATCAATGCGAGTTTCGGCGACATGGATCATCACCTCGCGCGTTTCGGATCGCTGCTGGCCGCTTGAGCCGCACTCAACCCGGCACGGGGGTAATGACCAGCTTCCCGAGAGCCCGTCGCGCAAGCAGCGCCGTCAGCGCCTCCGCACCCCGCTCGAGCGGGTAGCGCTGAGCGATATGGGGCCGAACCCGGCCCGCGCGCAGCCACCCGAAGAGAGTCTTGAGATCGGACGACCATGCGGCCGGCTCGGTTTTCACGTAGCGGCCGAAGAACACGCCGATCAGCGAGCAGCCCTTGAGCAGGGTCAGGTTCGCCGGCAGGCGCGGGATCTCACCCCCGGCGAAGCCGATGACGAGGTGGCGTCCGCGCCAGGCACAGTTGCGCAGCGCCGCCTCGGTGAAAGCGCCGCCCACCGGATCGAACACCACGTCAACGCCTTTTCCGGAGGTCAGCTCGCCGAGTACCGTCTTGAGCTCCGGCGCGGTGTAATCGATCACCGCATCGGCGCCGTGCTCGCGGCAGACGCTGCGCTTCTCGGGCGAAGAGGCCCCGGCGATGACCCGCGCACCGAGTGCTTTGCCGATCTCGATGGCGGCGATGCCCACTCCCCCGGATGCACCGAGCACCAGCAGTGTCTCGCCCTGCCTGAGGGCCGCGCGATCGGCCAGAGCGTGATAGGCAGTACCATAAGTGAGGAGGAAGGCCGCCCCGGTGGCGAAGTCCACATCCTCGGGGAGTGGTGTGAGCGCATCTGCGGAAACCGCCACTTTCTCGGCGAAGGCACCTGACTGGATCACGGCGATGACGCGATCGCCAACCCTGGCCCGCCCGACTCCCACGCCCACGCTCTCGATCACACCGGCGCACTCGCTCCCCGGCACGAAGGGCAGCTGCGGCGTGAACTGGTACTTGTTCTGGATCACCAGCGCATCGGGAAAATTGACTCCGGCGGCGTGCACGCGCAGCACCGCCTCCCCTGCCCCGGCGACAGGATCGGCCCGGTCCTCGAGCACCAGAGTCTCGGGTAGCCCCCACTGCCTGCACACCAGAGCCTGCATCACTGGCCGCTCAGACGCCTGACGCCGCCGACGAAGCGCGCGAGCGTAGTCGACAGCACGCCTCGGGACAAGCTGATGTCGATCAGCTGGAAGCGCCCGCGCCGGCCGACGGCGCCTTCGAGAGCCGCCTGGAGCTCGGCCCGGGTGCCGACGCGGACACCGTCGCCTCCCATTCCCGCGGCCATGCCGGCGAAGTCCCAGCGCTCGAGCAACGTGAACGAGGACTCCGGCTGAAAGGTGCGCAGCATTTCCCAGCTCGCGTTGTTGAAGACCAGCACGATGGGGTCGAAGCCGTAGCGCCGGCAGTTGCCGAGTTCCCAGCCGGTCATCGCAAAGGCGCCGTCGCCAACCAGAACGAGCGGGCGCTCGCCCGAGGCTGCCTGCAGCCCAAGTCCCGCCGGCACGCCATAGCCCATCGTTCCGTAATAGCCGGGCGCGACCAGCGGCGTCGGCTCGATGTCCATGGCCGTGAACAGGCAATCACCCATGTCGCATGCGACCGGCATCCTGCCGTGGCGAGCGAACAGGTCGTTGATGGCGGCGCAGATGTCGGTCGGCGTGATCGGGGCGCCGTCAGCCACCAGACCGCGCGGATACGACGGCGCCGCGACGCTCGTGGCCCGGCCCATGGGGCGCGCACGCTCGAGCAGGCGCGCAACGAGGGCCGCCAGGGGAATATCGGGATAGGTGTGATAGCCGAGGGTCACCCGCCCGTCGAGTGCCTGAATGGTCTGGCGCATGTCGATGCGGGTCTGCGAGACGGCAAAATTGGTGTCGCAGATGATCTCGCCGAGCAGGAACAGAGCGTCGGACTCCTCGACCAGGCGCGTCACTTCGGGCGTCCCGGCGACGCCCATGTAGGTGCCGGCGAGCGGCGCGTCCTCTTCCGCGAGCAGCCCGCGACCCATGAAACCGGAGACGACGGGCAGCCCCAGACGCCGTGCGAGCTCCACGACCTGATGCTCGATCCGGTAGCGCCTGGCCTCGACCCCGACCATGAGCACCGGAGACCGGGCCCGCCCGAGTCGCCCGAGGATCTCCCCGACGCAGGCCTCGAGTGCGTCACTGTCCGGCGCAAGCGGGCTTTCCGCCACGACTGCGGCACACTCGGCGCCCACCATGTCGCGAGGGATCTCCAGATAAACCGGCTCCGAGCGCCGCCGACAGCTCGCCAGTACCCGGGCGATGTCGCGCGGGGCGCGCTCGGCATCGTCGAGGCACGCCTGGTCGCAGGTCACCTCCCGAAAAATCGCCAATTGCGAGTCGATGCGCTTGGCCTGGTGGTGCAGCAGGAGTCCCGAGCTCGCCTCTGCCTTGCCGGGCGCGCCCGAGAGCACCACGAGCGGCACCTTCTCGGCGTAGGCGGCCGCGACCGCGTTCAGCATGTTCAGTGCCCCGGCTCCGTAGGTCACGGCCGCGACGGCCGGCGCACAGCCGACGCGCGCCGCCGCGTCCGCCGCGAAGCCGACACCGGGTTCATGCGAGAGCGTGTAGAGCGGGAGGATCGCCGACGACTCGATGATGCGAAAATACGGCAGCGCGAAGTCACCCGGGATGCCGAAGATGACACGTGCGCCGTGCGCCTTGAGCGCATGCAACAGGGATTCGATCAGGTTCACCGGCGATCTTATGGGTCGGGCACTGTGCAAGGTCAATCCGTAGTTGTTCCGATACCTCCTGCGGGCGCCAGGGCATGGGTAAAATCGCATCCCCGTCTTCGGGTCACAGGGCCATGCGTCTCGCCTTCCTCCTCTCGATCGGGATGCTGCTGCTGTCCGGATCGCTGCCCGCGGCTGCTGCCGGTATGGCGACGCGCCTGACCCCTTTCGACATCGAGGCGCACCGCGGCGGACGCGCTTTGCGTCCGGAAAATACGCTGCCCGCATTCGCCCATGCGCTTTCGCTGGGGGTGGACACTCTCGAGCTCGATCTGGCGGTGACCAGGGACGACGTCGTGGTCGTATCACACGACCGCGGACTGAATCCCGATCTCGCCCGCGGTCCCGATGGCCGCTACATCGAGGCCAGCATCCCTTATATCGACCTGACACTGGCTCAGGTCAGGACCTACGACGTCGGACAGATCCGTCCCGGCAGCAGCTACGCGGCACAGTTCCCCGGGCAGCGCGCCGTGCCCGGCACGCGCATTCCGACCTTGTCCGAGGTTTTTGCGCTGGTGCGCCAGTCGGGTGACAGGCACGTAAGGCTCAACATCGAGATCAAGATTGACCCGAATCATCCGCACGAATCGCTCGGTCCGGATCGCTTCGTGGCAATCGTGCTTGCGGTGCTGCGCCGCGAGCGCTTCGAGAGCCGCGTCATGATCGAGTCGTTCGACTGGCGCACGCTCCTGCTCGTCCAGAAGCTCGCGCCGCAAATCCCGACGGTCTACCTCACGGCTCAGACCAGTCGTGAGCCCAGCGTTTATTCGGACAAGGCTTCCCTTTTTACCGCGGGCTTCAGCCCGGGCAACTACGGTGGCTCGGTCGTACGTACAGTCGGCGCCGCGGGTGGAAGAGTCTGGTCGCCCTACTATCGCGACATCGACGCTCACTCGATCGCCGAGGCGCACCTTCTCGGGATCGCGGTCATTGCCTGGACGGTGAACGACGCGCACGAGATGGCCGATCTCATGGACATGGGCGTAGACGGCATCATCTCGGATCGGCCGGATCTGCTGCGTACGGTCGCCGCCGCCAGGGGCATCCAGGTGCCGAGGGGCGCTGCACACCTGGAGCCGGACCTGCCCTAGGGCCCCGGCTTCCCGGCTGATTCCTGCAACACATACAATTGAACCATGGCGATGGCTGCGCGAGTGCTGGTAGTTCTGGCCGTGGGAGCTGTGATGATGGCCGATCCTGGCGATTCCAAAGCCGCCGAGCCCGCCGGACGCATCACCGGCGTCGGCGGTGTGTTCTTCAAGGCGAAGGATCCGAAGGCACTCGCGGCCTGGTATCGCGACGTGCTTGGACTACCGCTCGAATCGTGGGGCGGCGCCCTGTTGCGCTACGATGCGCCACACCATCCTGCGGTGCTGACCTGGAGCGCCTTCCCCGCTTCGACGACTTACTTCGCGCCATCGACCGGTGAGTTCATGATCAACTACGCCGTCGACGACATGGAGGCGTTACTGACACGGCTGCGCGCGAAAGGAATCGCGATCCTGAAACACGTCGACGACGACCCCAACGGCCGCTTCGCGTGGATCCTCGATCCGGAAGGCAACAAGATCGAGCTCTGGCAGCCGAAACCAGCCGCCCCCTGACGTGTTGTCCGGGAAACCGGGTCATCCGCGTGACCGGGCCCGGTATGACATAAGGCCCCCCGCAACGGCTGTTGCGCGCCCCGGCGGTAAAGGAATCGCGGCCGGGGCCGAAAACGGAAGGTGGAACCGCGGTTACCCCAGCCAGACGATCCGACCAGAGTCGCTTCGCAGTATCGTCGGGCGACGCTCTATCTCGTGTCGGCGTTGCTGCTGCTCGCGGGCACCGCCATCTATCTGGTCGTCCAGGCGCGCGAGCGGATCCGCACTGAATCGAGGCAGAGCGCGCTCAACATCGCCGTGGGGCTGGAACGCGGCGCCACCGGCCTGCTGGCGCAATCCACTTTCAGTCTGCGCGGCATCGGTGCCGACATCGCCGGACAGTCAGGCGCGGGCAGTGCGGGGCTGCTGCCCGCCCTGCAGGAAGCCATGCGCTTCGATCCGCTCTCCGAGTACCTCGGTGTCCGCAGCTCGAAGACCGGCGAGATCGTCGTCGTCGGGCGCGCAGGTCGTCCGGGCTCTCTCCGGATCAGGACCGCTCTGCGCAGTGCGCTCTGCCAGCCGGAAGACGCGACGATCGATCTGTGCCCCATCATCACGCTGCCGGGGGATGACGCCTGGTATCTGCCCGTGACGCTCACCGCCCGCCGCGGCGATTCGGCGGATGTGGTGTTCGCGCTGGTCCCGGCGCGCAGCCTGGTGGCCGCGGCGCAGAGTCTGCAGCTCATCCCCGGAAGCTGGCTCAACTTCGTCACGACCGACGGCACGCGTCTGTTCCGTTATGTGCCGAGCCGCGATGCGATCGAGGTCCCGCAGGGAAGGACCCCGCCCGAGGTGTTGGAGCTCGCGGCCGCGCACCCGTCCGGAATCCTCGAGCTCAGTCAGCTCCCGGCCTCGGTCCAGGCGCGCACACGCCCCGGCGTCTACCTGGACGGTTACTCCCGGTCGGCATCGCTCCCCCTCTACGTCACCACCACCGTGCCGGTCTCGTCTCTCATCGCGGCGTGGCTGCAGCAGTCGATCGGCCCGGGAGTGATATTTCTGACCGGCATGCTGGCGGTGGTGATCTTCGGCTGGCAGCTGCGTGCGGCGCTGCTGCGGCAACGGCGCTACTCGGCGGAGCAGGAGTACCTCGCCAGCCACGACACGCTGACCGGCCTGCTGAACCGGGACGCCTTCATGCGCCTGTTGACGCAAAACATCGCGCAGAGGCCCGACGAGTCGTTCGCGGTCGTGCTGCTCGATCTCAATCGCTTCAAGGACATCAACGACACGCTCGGTCATGCCGTGGGAGACCGGGTGCTGGCGGAACTCGGCAGGCGCCTGAGCGACTTCATCGACGATGAGGGATTCGTGGCGCGCCTGGGCGGAGATGAGCTCGTGATCTTTGCCCCCGGAGCACACCTGCCCGATGCCGTCGAGAGGCTGTGTGGCCGCATGCAGGCGTGCCTCGGGCGAACGATCCTCACCGACGGAGTCGAGCTCGACCTTACCGCCAGCATGGGAGCGGCCCTCTATCCGCAGGACGCGCAGACACCCACCGAGCTGCTGCGATGTGCGGACATCGCCATGTACTCGGCCAAGGGCGACCTCAGACCCTACAGCCGCTATTCCAAGCTGGCCGACAGCTTCACTCCCGAGATGCTCGCGTTGAAGAGCGAGTTCGCCAAGGCGCTGCGCGAGGGGGGTCTGCGAGTGGTGTACCAGCCGAAGGTGCGGCTCGCCGATGGCGCACTGATGGGCCTGGAGGCTCTGTCGCGCTGGACGCATCCTGCGATCGGACCGGTGTCGCCGGCCAGGTACATCCACCTCGTGGAGAGCACCGAGCTCATCCATCCGCTGACGCAGTTCGTATTGAAGAGCGCGGTGGAACAGATCGCCCGCTGGCGGGAGATGGGGCACAACGTCCCGGTGGCCGTCAACATCAGTGCCAACAACCTGCTGGACCACACCTTCGTGGAGAAGCTCGGCGAGACGCTGCAGGCCGCCGCCGTGCCGGCGCACCTGCTGGAGCTCGAGATCACCGAGAGCGCCGTGATGCGTCATCCCGAGACCATGCTGCGGCGATTGCACGCCATCCGCGAGCTCGGCGTCCGGCTTGCCATCGATGACTTCGGCACCGGCTACGCGTCCCTGTCATACCTGAAGCGCTTGCCGGTCTCGACGCTCAAGATCGACAAGACCTTCGTGGTCAACCTGAATTCCGATGAAGCCGATCAGCGCATCGTGCGCAGCTCCATCCAGCTGGCCCATGGCTTCGGCATGACCGTGGTGGCAGAGGGCGTGGAGTCCGAGGCCGCAGCCCAGCTGCTGCGGCAATATGGCTGCGATCAGGCGCAGGGCTTCCTGTTCGCCCGCCCCCAGGCGGCGGAGGAGCTGGACAGAAACCTGACACAGTCCCGGCCGCCGCGAGCCGCGGAGCTTTCGAGCACCGCGGTCCTGAGAGTTCTGCGGACGGGCTGAAGCGCTCGCCGGGCTGGACAACAGCCACCGGCCTCTCGATAGAATCGACTCCGCAGGTCGCCTGACGGGGTACTCATGCCGCTCGTCACCACCGAGAACGTTACCGGGTACCGGGTGCGCTTCACCGCGGCGCTCATACTCCTCGGCCTCCTGCCGGCCATAGCCCTCGCACAGGAAGCCACGACCAACCGCAACGCCAACCTCAGGCGCGATCCCTCGACCGCGAGCCGCAGCCTTGCGGTTCTCCCGCGCGGCTCGCGCCTCACCCTGGTAGACGCTTCAGAGGACGGCGGTTTCTTCCATGTGAGAACCGAGGACGACGAGGTGGGCTGGATCTACGCGAAGCTGCTCACCGTCTCACCGGCGCCGCAGCTGCCCTCGCCCGCCTCCGTTGCAACGCCCGCCGGAGGCCCTGCGGCATGCGATGCGACGCTCTGGAATCACGTCTACCATCCGACCCGGCTGATGGTGCGAAACGCCTGCGTCACGGTGACGGGCACGATCGTCGATGCGACTTCGGGCAAGAACTCCGATGGCGTGCGGCATGAGGCCGACGGCGATACGCACGGCTGGCTCAGGGTGGACCCGCAATTCGACAACATGCTGAATGCGGGTAACGAGAGCGCCGAAGGCGGAAATCTGGTGTTCGAAATCGTCTGCCGCTTCCCCGTCACCCAGAAGGATGCCCGGCAGGCCTGCGCCGGATACACCGATCGCGTGCAGCTTCCGCCGGTCGGATCACACGTGAGCGTCAGCGGCAGCTATGTGCAGGACACCTTCCACGCGCAGTGGAACGAGATCCATCCCGTGAGCAGCATCAGGGTCGTGCCCTGAGCGGCCAGCGCGTCGAGCCTCACAGGTATGCGCGCTTCAGCTCCTCGCGATCCCCCTCGCTCAGTGCGCGGCTGAAATACAGGACGTGCCCGAGGATCTCGTTCGTCCCGAAGTACGCTCTGCTGCATCCGAGGTGCACATACCCGCCCGCAGAGAACCGGCCGCCCTCTTGCAGCACGAGCCGGATGCGCCAGCTCCCGCGCGCGATGGGCTCGCGGCAGCTGCGGCATCTGGCTTGCCCGCTCGGTGAGCGCTCGGCCCCGTCGATCCGCGGGACGCGACGGTGTGCCATAGCGGCGCGAGCGGCACGCTCGAGAGCGACCCGGTCGGGGACCGCCTCGCGGCTCGCGCCGAGTGCCTGAAGAAAGGGCTGCGGGCGCCGGTAGGCTGCGCAGGCCGGATGAAACCAGAGTGTCATCTCGCCTTCGCCAAAGGCAATGGGCAGGCGCTCGCCAAAGCGCAGCTCCCCACGGCCGATCGGGCGCCCGCAGGCGCGGCACAGGGCGCGGCCACTCGTGGCGGGTGAGAGCAGGTGCGGCACGTTCGAATGCATGAGCGCCCGGTGACCAGTAGCAGCGCGGCTCCCGGAGTGCGCACCATCCGGCGATCGTCAGCTGCCGCCGGTCCGCCGGTCCTCGAGCTTCTCAGGCGATTCCTCGGGAACATTCGGCCGGGGCACCTCGCCCGTGGCGCCGCGCTCGAGCAACGCCTGAGCGAACAGCGCCTCCGCGGGGTAGCCGGTGTGCGCCTCGATCCAGCGGAAAGCCGATTCGAGCGATGCGGCGCTCCAGAGTTTCTGGCCGTCCGCGTTGGTGACCTCCCACGGCGCGAACGTCCGGCCATCGTTCCGGTAACGAACGATGCGGACGATACTCGCAATGCTCACCCGCCAGACGTTCGGCTGAATCTCTTCGACGCTGCATTCCATGGCGCACTTCCCCAAGGTCCATCCCCGCAATCGCAACGAGCCCGACGTTTATCGTCTTGTGGGCCGGTAGGATATGCCTGTCAGTGTGCGCTGCAACCCGATTGGACATAGTCCGCCGGGACTTTCGATTGGACATAAGTACAGCGGGGCCGCAGCAGCACTCCATTGCCTAGGCTCCGGCGAGGTAGCGCGCCAGATGCGCGACGATGTCGCGCGCATCCTCCTCGGCACCGAGAATGAAGGTCGACTTGCGACGCCGCAACACGGGCAGTCCGATCGCGTACACACCCGGGCAGCCGACCACCGCACCGCCGTCATGTCTGATCTCGCCCCTGACGTCGAAGACCGGCAGCTCGAGCCAGCGAAAGTCGGGGCGAAATCCGGTCGCCCAGACGATCGAGCGGATCTCGCCGCTGCGCAGGTCGAGCGACAGCCGCGGTGAGGCCGGCGCCCGCGTCGGCTCGAAGCGCTCCGGCATGCCGACCGGCGCTTGCGGCGGACTGACCAGCGCCCAGGCATCGAAGGTATCGAGCAAGCGGTCCATCTTGAGATCCGCCAGCGCAAAGTGATTGGCCAGCCCTCCGGAGAAGAGCGCGCGCCCGTCGCGAATGGTGCCGAGCCGGCCGACAAGCTCGACTCCGCGTGCCCGGAGCGCGTTCAGATCGAGCGTCGCGTGCGATGGCGTACCCACCAGCTGCGGCGAGGGGAGCCTGCGGGCGCGCTCGAGATCCTCGATCTCGTCGTAACGCTGACCCCACACACCGGAGGCCTCCATCCACCAGAGCACGTCCCGCCCGCGGTAATTCCGCGGCAGCCGCACGTGCTCGCCGACCGACAGTATCACCTGACGGCCCGAGCGCTGGATCTCGTCGGCGAGCTGCACGCCGGTGGCCGAGGCGCCGACCACCAGCACCCCTCCCGGTGGCAGCCGGTCGGCGGAGTGATAGTCGAAGGGCGTAAAGCAATCGATGTGCGCCGGCACCGCTGCGCGCAGCTGCGGCACGCGCGGAACATTCGCGGCGCCGCTCGCGAGCACGACGCTGCGACAGTGAATGGCGCCGGCTGCGGTGAGCACCCGATACCCCCCATCGATGCGGCCGACGGAGGTGACCGCGGTGTGGGTGCGCACCGGAGCGGCGATCGCCGCGCCGAAGCGCGCGATGCGCTCGACCACCTGCGGCATCGTCATGAAGCCGTCGGGATCGGGGCCGTCGTAGGGGAAGCCCGGCAGCCGGCACTGCCAGTTCGGCGTCAGCAGGCGCAGCGAATCCCAGCGCTCATGCCGCCAGGAGTTCGCCACCTCGCCGCGCTCGAGCACGACATGATCGATCGAGTGCTCGCTGAGAGCGCGGCTGGCGGCGAGCCCGGCGTGACCGGCGCCGATGACGACCGTGGTGAGCTGCTCGATGGCGACTAGACGACCTCGACCGTCACATTGGTCGGGTTGGTCACGATGTCGTAGACGGCCGAGCGCTTCTGCGACTGTGCGACCAGCGCCTCGATCTCTTTCTTCGAGGCGTCGGCGTCGATGTGAAAGGTCACCTTGATGTCGTCGTAGCCGTTGCGTACGTGGCTGTCGATGCCGAGGATGCCGTAGATATTCATCTTGCCTTCGAGCTTTGCTTCCACCGAGCGCAGCTGTATGCCGCGGTTCTGCGCCACTGCCGCGACCCCGGCCGTCAGGCAGCTCGCGAGCCCGACCAGCACCAGCTCGACCGGCGTCGCACCGTGGTCCTCGGAGGCGAAGATCTCGGGGTGGTCGGTCTCGAAGGAGAACTCCGTTTTGTGCGATTGCTCCTCGCCCAGCCCGCGAAATCCCCGCACCGTCGAGTGGGCGTGGGTGCCGTTCTTCCACTTGCAGGATGCGCGCCAGGTGAACTCGGCGGCGGCCGGCGCGTTCTTCAGCGCCTCCCTCGCATCGAGCAGCGCCTGAACGTTGACGCCGTTGTTGACACCGTTACGAACGCCGGGCTGTGCCATGGTTGTACCTCCGGATGACTGGAAACGCCCTGCCCGATCTTGTTGTGCGGAGGCAGGACGGTCGAGGCTACGCCCCGGAGGATGAGCGTACAAGGCGCACGCGGGCGGCACCACGACCTGGCGGTTATAAGCAGGTTCGCAGCGGCAATTGGAGGCGGCGCAGCACAGGCCTATGATCGTCCGACCATCGCGCCGGGAGCGCCACCCTTGGAATCGTCACGCCAATTCGGCTTCGAGACCCGTCAGGTCCACGCTGGCCAGCGCCCGGACCCGAACACCGGCGCCCGCGCGGTACCGATCTTCCAGACGACGAGCTACGTCTTCGAAGACCCGGCCTCGGCGGCCGCCTACTTCAACCTCCAGGAGTACGGCAATACCTATACGCGGATCGTGAACCCGACGGTGGCGGTATTCGAGGAGCGCGTCGCCAGCCTCGAGGGTGGCTGCGGCGCGGTGGCCTTCGCCAGCGGCCTCGCCGCCCAGACCGCGGCGCTCTTCACCCTGCTCGTGCCGGGCGACCATGTAGTGTCTTCGGCGGCGCTCTACGGCGGTACGGTCAATCAGTTCAAGCACGTGCTGCGCAAGATGAGCGTCGAGCTCACCTGGGTCGATCCCGACGACCTCGGTGCGTGGCAGGCGGCCGTGCGCCCCAATACCAAGGCCTTCTTCGCCGAGACCATCGGCAATCCGGGCGGCAACGTGCTCGACATCGCCGCCGTGGCGGGCGTCGCGCACGGGCACGGGCTACCGCTGCTCGTCGACAATACCTTCGCCTCGCCCTACCTGTGTCGTCCCATCGAGTGGGGGGCGGACATCGTGCTGCACTCGGCGACCAAGTACATCGGCGGCCACGGCACCAGCATCGGGGGCGTGGTGGTGGACTCGGGTCAGTTCAACTGGTCGAACGGACGTTTCCCGGTGATCGCCGACCCCTCGCCCGCCTATCACGGCCTGCAGTTCCACGAGACCTTCGGCACCTATGGCTACCTCATGAAGCTGCGCGCCGAGACCCTGCGCGACCTGGGCGCCTGCCTGAGCCCTTTCAATGCGTTCCTGTTCCTGCAGGGCCTCGAGACACTGTCGCTGCGGATGGCGCGTCATGTCGAGAACGCCGGCAGGATCGCGCGCTATCTCGAGTCGCACGAGTTCGCCTCGCACGTGACCTACCCGGGCCTCGGCAGCAGCCGCTACCGCGCACTCGTCGACAAGTACCTGCCGAACGGGGCCGGCTCCGTGTTCTCCTTCGATATCCGCGGCGGCCGCCTGGCCGGCGAGGAATTCATTCGTGGCGTGACGCTCTGGTCGCACCTCGCCAACGTGGGCGACGCGAAGAGCCTCGTCATCCATCCGGCGAGCACGACGCACCGCCAGCTCGAGGAGCAGGAGCTGCTCGCCGCCGGGGTCCGCCCCGGGACCATCCGCCTGTCGGTCGGCATCGAGGACGCGGACGACCTGATCTGGGATCTCGAGCAGGGCTTCGCGCGTGCCCGGCCCGTGGGAGCCGCGGAGGCAAGACGATGACGGGCTTCGATCCCGGGCGTTACCAGGATCCGCTCGCCATCCAACGGGTGCTGCTGAGCGCCAAGACCATCGCGATCGTGGGACTGTCGAACAACCCGCTGCGCGCCAGCTACTTCGTCGGCTTTTACCTGCAGCGGCACGGCTACCGCGTGATCCCGGTAAATCCGCGCGAATCGCGGATACTCGGCGAGCCGAGCTTCGCGAGCCTGCGCGAGGTGCCGGTGGCCGTGCATGTGGTGAATGTCTTTCGTGCACCGGATGCGTTGCCGGCAATCGCCGCGGACGCGGTGGCGATCCGCGCCAGGTGCCTGTGGTGTCAGTTCGGGGTGATCAACGAGGAAGGCGCCGGCATCGCCGAGCGCGGCGGCCTCACCGTGGTCATGGACCGCTGCATCAAGGTCGAGCACGCGCGCTACGTCGGACGCATGCACTGGCTCGGCTTCAACACGCAGCGAATCACCTCGATCCGCAGCGGCCTGCAGTAGCTCTCTGCAACTACTGCAGCGGGACGGCGTGCGCTTTCACTCCGTCGCGCGTGAACTCGAAGCGGATCTGTCTGAGACGTCTCGCCGGTGTGTCCACCGGCGGAAAGGTCCACTTCTTCGCCGCCTCGAGCGCGAGCCGCGCGAAGTAGCGGCTGGGGCCGGCCTGATCGGCGCGCGCGCCAACCACATTCCCCGCGCTGTCGACGATCACCCGTATGGAGATCCTGATACGCCCGTGGATCGTTTGCCGCGCGTGCGCGGGTACGTCTGGAATCTCCTCGTGCACCCGGCCGGACGACCCGGTGACGGGAGCTGCAGGTGCCGGGGCCGGGCTCGCAGGCTGTGGCGCGAGATCCATCGTCGTCGCGACCGGGGGAGGTGTGGCGTGTCCCTTGCCGCGGAGCGCGCGCACCCCGACCCAGCCGAGCGCGATCGCGGCAAGCGCCGCAAGAATCAGCGGAGCCAGGAACGATCGATCGGGAGGCCTGGAAGACCGCGGCGGATCGCGGGCGGTTCGGGTACCGAGCGGCTCCGCAACGATCGGCTCCGGCACGTGCAGCGCGGACAGCGGCTCCGCCATGGCCGCCGCAGGGCCGGACTGCGTCCCAACCGGCGCCGCCGGCTCCTCCAGCTCGAAAGTGATCGTGTCCGCCTCGCCCGTCGCGTCCGCCCGCCCCGCCCCCCCGGCCCAGGCAGCTTCGGTGGCCTGTCTGCGCAGCCAGGCGTCGATCTCGGTCAGCTTGGGACGATCGAAGGGCCTGCGACTCAGGCACTGCACCACGATGTCGCGGAAGGCCGGTGAGAAATCCGGCGGCACCGCGACCACGCCTCTGCCGTCGTCCTGGCCCGCGGGCAGCCGTCGGCCGAGCGCCTCCAGCAGCGTCATGCCGAGCCCCCAGATATCCCCCGCGGTGGAGTAGCCGCCGTCGCGGTATTCCGGCGGATCGTATGCGGACACCACGCTGCGACTGGCGCCAGTTTCGCTGATCGGCCGGATGGTATCGCTCGCGAGCTTCAGTTTGTCTCCGACCGCAAGCAGGTTGGTCGGCTTCAGCTGGCCCTGCACCAGCTTTCTGCCGTGCAGAAACGCGAGCGCGTTGAGCGTCGGCACGAGCACCTCGCGCGCTTCCTCGTCCGTGAGTGAGCGGCTCCTGAGGATCTGCGCCAGGTTCTGTTCCGCGTACTCCATCACGACGTAGAGAAAGGGCTCGCCGTCCAGCTCGCAGCGGCCGGTCTTCAGGAGTCGAATCAGATTCGGATGCGAGAGTCCTGCGGCGGTTCGCAAGTCCCGCAGCTGCAACTCGCTGTTGGTGCCTGCGGGCATGAGCTTCAGGGCGACCTCGACGGGCTGCTGTTGCCCGAGCAGCGTCACAAAGACCCCGCTGTGATCGGAGCCGCCCAGAAAGCGCCCGATGCGGTAGGTGCCATTGACGAGGTGTCCCTGCCACTTCGTCCAGAGGTCACTCATCGAGTCGAGTGGTTCAACGCTCATATAGCTCCCGCAGCGTTGCGTGATCAGGGCTCCAAACTATAGTGGAATCGTGCGCCAGGAGCGGGACATGCGGCACTCTTTGAAAGAGGCCGATCGGCACGTGGCCGCGCGGCAGCGCTCGTGCTCACGTTGGCCTGCGACTCCGTTACTGTCGGCACGCAGCGACATCGCCTGGCTGTGCGCAGCTAGAGGCGACCCGACACCGGCAGCAGCGCACCGGTGATCGCGCGCGCCCCGTCGGAGGCGAGGAAGACGATCACGTCCGCGAGCGCCGCGGGCGCCACCCAGCGGCTGAAGTCGGCCTGCGGCATGTCGGCGCGATTGGCGGGCGTGTCGATGATGCCGGGGAGCACGGCATTGACGTTGATGCCGTGGTCCTTCATTTCGGCGGCGAGACTTTCGGTAAGCCGGGCCACGCCCGCCTTGGCGGCGGCGTAGGCACCCATGCCCTTGCCGGCGGTGATGCTCGCGGCGGCACCGACGTTGATGATGCGGCCGCCGCCCCGCGCCAGCAGATGCGGCAGCGCTGCCTTCGAAGCGACGACGGCGGTCTTGAGATTCACGCTGTAGAGCGCATCCCAGGTTTCGAGGTCGCCGTCGGCGAGCGTCTGCCAGCGAAAGCCTCCGGCGCCGTTCACCAGAACATCGAGACCGGTGCAGCGCCGCACGATGGTGGCGAATGCCTCCCGCGCCGCCTCGAACGAGGTCACATCGACGTTGCCGAGCAGCAGGGCGCCCGTCAGCTCCCGGGGAAGGTCGCGCGCGGGTGGCGCGGCGGATCGACCGATGAGAGCGACCTGCGCACCGGCCGCTGCGGCGGCCGCTCCAAGGGCCACACCGAGGTTGCCGAAGCCACCCGTGATGGCGATCACTTTGCCGGTCAGCTTCATGGCCTGTCCCTCCGGGCCTCCAGGCTCGCATGGTACGCTCGCTGCGGCAGCGCCACGGCGCGCTTTTTTTTCAGGATCTCGTGCTCACGCTCAGCGCCCACTACCTGGATATCCTTCATCTGCATGTCGCCTGCGTGGCGCTCTCGGGCACATTGTTCAGCGCCCGGGGACTGCTGCGGATCGCCGACTCCTCCCTGGCCAACCACCGGATCCTGCGGCTCGCGTCCTACGCGATCGATACCACGTTGCTGGCCGCCGCGCTGCTGCTGACCGCGATCGTGCACCAGTACCCCTTCGTGAACGGATGGCTCACTGTCAAGGTGCTGCTGCTCGTTGTCTATATCTTCCTCGGGGTCATCGCACTGAAGCGCGCGCGCACGAGGCTCGGGCGTACCCTCGCCCTCCTCGGCGCGCTCGGTGTCTTCCTCGCCATCGTCGGCGTCGCAATTACTCATACGCACTAGCACTTATTCCGCCGCGGGCGGCGAGCACGCATCCTCTCCGATAAAAGGTGGATGCCAAGTGACGCTTTGACACTGCCATGCGCCTGACCCGATTCACCGACTACAGCCTGCGGGTGCTCATGTACGCCGCAACGCAGCCCGAGCGCCATGTGACGATCGCCGAAATTGCCGCCGCCTACGCGATCTCCGAGAGCCATCTGAAGAAGGTGGTGCACCATCTCGGCAAGGCGGGTCTGCTCACCAACGTGCGCGGCCGCGGCGGCGGCGTCGGGCTCGCGCGTCCCGCCGCCCGCATCAATCTGGGCGCGGTGGTGCGGGCGTCGGAGGCCGACTGCGCGCTGGTCGAATGCTTCGACGCGAAAAACAACCGCTGTGTGATCACGCCGGCGTGCCCGGTGCGCACACTCTTTGCGCAGGCGCTGGATGCCTTCTACGCGGTGCTCGACCGGCACACGCTCGCGGACCTCATGCGCAACCGCGCCAGACTCCAGAGCCTGCTGAAAATATCCTGACCCGAGGGAAGTTTACGATGAAACGCTCAACGAAGATGTCAGTGGCGAGCCTGGTCCTCGTCGCGGCGGCCTGGTCGGTCGCCGCAGGCGTGGGCACGCCGCCCGAAGCCTATGCCGGTGACTTCGGCCCGCCGCAGGGGGAACCCATCCACGCGACGCTCAGCAGCCCGCCCAACGTGCCGCCCCCCATCCATCGCAATCACCCTGCCAAAGTGATCGTGGAGCTGGAGGTTCGGGAAGTGGAGAGGGAGATCTCGGAAGGCGTGACCTATACCTTCTGGACCTTCGGCGGCACCACCCCGGGGAGCTTCATCCGCGTGCGCCAGGGCGACACGGTTGAGTTCCACCTCAGGAACCACCCCGACAACAAGATGCCGCACAACATCGACCTGCACGGCGTCACCGGACCTGGCGGCGGCGCCGCTTCGAGCTTCACCGCTCCCGGCCACGAGTCGCAGTTCACCTTCAAGGCGCTCAACCAGGGAATCTACGTCTACCACTGCGCCACGGCTCCCGTCGGCATGCACATCGCCAACGGCATGTACGGCCTGATGCTGGTCGAGCCGCCCGGCGGCATGAAGCCGGTCGATCACGAGTACTACATCATGCAGGGCGACTTCTACACCGTCGGCAAGTACCGCGAGCGCGGCCACCAGGACTTCGACATGCAGCGGGCGATCGATGAGCGCCCGACCTATGTGCTGTTCAACGGCTCCGAAGGCTCTCTGGTCGGCGAGCGAGCGCTCAAGGCCAAGGTGGGCGATCACGTGCGCCTGTTCGTCGGCAACGGCGGACCGAATCTCGTCAGCAGTTTCCACGTGATCGGCGCCATCTTCGACCGCGTGCGCTACGAGGGCGGAGTGCACGAGCAGGAGAACGTGCAGACGACCCTGATACCCGCCGGAGGAGCTGCGATCGTCGAATTTCACATGAAAGTCCCGGGCAGCTACGTGCTGGTCGACCACTCGATCCTGCGCGCCTTCAACAAGGGTGCGCTGGCGATCCTCAAGGCCGACGGGCCCGAGGACAAGACGATCTACTCGGGCAAGGAGGTCGACTCGGTCTACCTCGGCGACAAGGCGGCCAATCTCGCGGCCGTAAGCGAGGCGCGCGCTGCCGAGGCCAGCGGCACCCTGACCCGGGAGCAGCAGATCAAGGCCGGCGAGTCGCGCTTCACCGGCACCTGCTCCGTCTGCCACCAGGCCAACGGCGAGGGTCTGCCCAATGTCTTTCCGCCACTCGCCCGCTCGGACTTCCTCATGGCCGACAAGCAGCGCGCCATCGGCATTGTGCTCAACGGGCTGACGGGCAAGGTCACGGTCAACGGCAACGCCTTCAACTCCGTGATGCCGCCCATGAGCCAGCTGAACGATGACGAGCTCGCCAACATCCTCACCTTCGTGCGCAACAGCTGGGGCAACAGTGGCGATGCAGTCAGCGCGGAGGAGGTCCGGCAGATCCGCGCATCGACCAAGCGGCCCGAAGGCGCGGCACATTGAGGCGGGCGCGCGCCGGGCTCGCCCTGGCGGTGCTCCTGTGGGGGGGCGCGGCCGGGGCTGAGGACAACCCCTACATCGCGGTGCCGGGGGCCGAGTTTCGTTCCGCACTCCCCTCGGGCGGCCAGGAGAACGTCCGGGTGCGCAGCTTCCTGCTGCAGCGGCACCCGGTGACGAACGAGGAATTCCTCGCTTTCGTCGGCACGCACCCCGGCTGGCAGCGCGGCGCGGCCCCGGAAATCCTTGCGGGCGCCGGCTATCTCGGCGCATGGGCCGGCCCGCTCGACTTCGGTCCCGGCGCCGCGCGCGCGCAGCCGGTGACCGAGGTGAGCTGGTTTGCCGCGGATGCCTACTGCGCTGCGCAGCATGCGCGCCTGCCCGACTGGTATGAGTGGGAGCTCGCCGCGGCAGCGAGCGCCAGCGCGCGCGATGCGCGCTCCGATCCCGCCTGGCGGCAGCAGCTGCTCGACTGGTACGCGCGCCCGGGGGGCAAGACCTTGCCCGCGATCGAGCAGCGGCCGGCCAACCTCTACGGGCTCCACGATCTGCACGGCCTGGTATGGGAATGGGTGCGCGATTTCAGCTCGTTGCTGCCGGCGGATGCCGATCCGGAGAAATTCTGCGGGAGCGGCGCGCTCAACGTGCAGCAGAAGGAGAACTATGCGGTGCTGATGCGCATTGCGATGCTCGGGAGCCTGCGTGCCGCCGACACCGGCCGTCTCGTCGGCTTTCGCTGCGCGCGCGATGCAGGGGCCCCGCCATGAGGCGGCGTCGTGCTCCCGGTGCGGCTCTCGCCTCGATTCTCTTGGCGGCGGTCTGCGTGGCCGCCGATGTGCCGACCGACTCGGTCTATCAGCTGCACGCGCAGCTCACCACGCAGGCGGCGCGGCCCGCCGGCCTCGACCTCTATCGCGGTCACCCGGCGCTGATCGGCATGTTCTACGGCAGTTGCCCCGCAGCCTGCCCGATGCTGATCACGGCTCTGAAGGTGTACGAGTCGCGGCTGGATGAGTCCTCGCAGGCCCGCCTGCGGGTGCTGCTGGTGAGCTTCGACGCCGCGCGCGATACGCCCGCCGAGCTCGATCGTCTGGCGAGACTGCATCGCAGCGATCCCGCTCGCTGGACCTTCAGCAGCGCGCCCGAGGCGGACGCGCGCCGCATTGCCGCGCTCCTCGGCGTCAGCTACCGCCGGCTCCCCGGCGGCGACTTCGACCACTCCCTCAAGATCACTTTGCTCGATGAGGACGGCCGCATCGTCGCCAGCACCACGACGCTCGTCGGCGACCGGCACTTCCTCGCGCAGCTGCGGGCGGCAACGCAGGCGCAGACGCGCTAGGCGACCCTGACCGGCAGAGAGCGGATGCGCTTGCCGGTCGCCGCGTAGATCGCGTTGGTCAGCGCCGGGATGACCGGTGGCAGCGCCGGCTCGCCGAGGCCGGTCGGCGGCTTGTCCGGCCTGACCCAGGCGATCTCGATCTCGGGTGTCGCCGGCATGCGGGCCAGCTGGAAGTCGTTAAAGTTGCTTTGCTGCACGGCGCCGTCCACGAACTCGATTGCCTGGCCGGCGAGTGCCTGCGCGAGTCCATCGATCACGGCGCCGCGCACCTGGTTCTCGGCCCCCATGGGATTCACGATCTGGCCGCCGATGTCGCCCGCAACCCATACCTTGTGGACCACGATCTTCTCGCCCGCGACGCTCGCCTCCACTACCTCGGCAAAATAGCCTCGATGGGAGAAATAGAACGCGAAGCCCTTGGCCCTGCGGGGCGCAGCCGGCTTCTCGCTCCACGCCGAGGTCTGCACGACTCTCTCGATCACATCGCGCGCGCGCCCGGTATCGAAGACCACGCTGCCGCCGGGCGGGGGAGCAACCTCGCGCCGGGCGCCGAGCATCCTCAGCATGAGGTGCGGGAGATCGGTGCCCGCGGCGACGGCTACCTCATCGAGGAAGGACTGCGAAGCGAAGCACAGGGCGTTGGACCCGGGCGCGCGCAGTGCGCCCGTGGTCACGACCGTCGGGATCATCGACTGGCTGTAGCGCAGGTGCTCGATGAGGCCTGCGGGCGGCATCGCCGTATTGAAGCCGGCGGCGCGCGCGGTCGTCTTGCCATCGCCGAAGGTCACGAAATGATCGGTGAAGGCCCTGAGCTCGCCGTCGGCGCCGATTCCGGCTTCGAAGCTGTGCCAGCCTCCCGGGCGGTAATAGTCGCGGCGAATGTCGTCCTGACGCGACCACATGAGTTGAATGGGCACGCCGGGAATCGCCCTGGCGATGGCCGTGACCTGCATCATGTAGTCGTTCATGAGCCGGCGTCCGAAGCCGCCGCCCGCGCGAGTGAGATGCAGCGTCACGTCCTCGGGCGCGATCCCGAACACCTTGCGCAGCTGGTCGAGTCCGCGCTGCGGAGTCTGGCTCGGTGCCCAGATCTCGAGCTTGCCGTCGGCGTAGCGCGCGGTGCAGTTCTGCGGCTCCATCGGCGCATGCGCAATGAAGGGGTAGTCGTAGCGCGCCCGGACACGCCTGGCGGCCGAGGCGAGCTGCGCTGCCGGATCGCCATCGATGCGCAGGTGCATGTCCGGACCGGCTGCGATCGCGGCGTCGGCTTCGGACCGATACACGGCGGAGCTATGGCCCTTCGCGGCGCTCAGGTCCCACTCGACCCGAAGCTTGGAGCGTGCCTCGTTGGCGAGCCACCAGTTGCTGGCGACGATGGCGACGCCGTCCGCGAGACCCATGTCGGCATCGCCATTCCCCGCGATCGGCACGACGTGGCTGACGCCGGGCGACTGCCTTGCCGACTCGATGTCGGCTTTGACGAGGCGGCCGCCGTGCGCAGGCGCCACCTCGTACACCGCGTACAGCAGGCCCGGCAGCCGCGTATCGACGCCGAAAATCCCCTCGCCGCGCACGATCCTGTGACTGTCGACGCCCACGAGGGGACGGCCGATGAGCGTGAACTGATCGGGCCGCTTGAGCGGCACGCTGGCGAGGTCCGGTGGCGGCACCGCAGCTGCCGCCGAGGCCACCTCGCCGTAGCCGATGGACCGTCCGCTCGCGGCATGATGAATGCGCCCGCGGGCCGTGCTCAGCTGGCCCGCATCCACCTGCCACTTGCTGGCTGCCGCCTGCACGAGCATCGCCCGGGCGGCAGCGCCGGTCTGCCGCATCGGCAGCCAGTCCCTGGTCGTCGCCGTGCTGCCGCCCGCGTACTGCTCGCCATAACGCTTCTGATCGAGATCGGCCTGCGCAATGCGTACCTGGCTCCAGTCGCAGTCGAGCTCGTCGGCCACGATCATCGGCAGCGAGGTCTTGATGCCCTGCCCGATCTCGGGATTCTTGGACATGATGGTGACGGTCCCATCGCTCGCGATCGAGACGAATGCGGAAAGCTGAGCGGGCCCGGCCTGCGCCTGCTCCCCGGCTTTCAGGGCACTCGCGGGAAGCGGGATCAGCACCTCGAGCGCAAGTCCCCCGCCCGCGAGCAGCGACGCCTTGAGTACGGTCCGCCGGTCGACCCCGGCGCGCAGCAGCTCATGCGACATGACTGCCCTCCTCGTCCATGCCGGCGGCGATCCGGATCGCACTGCGGATGCGGTTGTAGCAACCACAGCGACAGATGTTGCCCGCCATCGCCGAGTTGATCTCGGCATCGCTTGGCTGCGCTTTCTGTCCCAGCAGTGCGCAGGCCGACATGATCTGTCCGGCCTGGCAGTAGCCGCACTGCATGACGTCGATCCTGAGCCACGCCTCCTGCAGCCGCGCACCCGCCTCGGTGCTGCCGATGTGCTCGATGGTGTGGATCTTTGCCTGACCGACGCGGCCGACCGGCAGCTGGCAGGAGCGCAGCGCGGCCCCATCCACGTGCACGGTGCAGGCGCCGCAGAGCCCCGCGCCGCATCCGTACTTGGTGCCGACCAGACCGAGCTCGCCGCGCAACACCCAGAGCAGCGGCATCTCGGGTGGCACGTCGACCTCCCGGATGGCGCCATTGATGTCGAGTCGATAGCGCATGGCGGCACCCCGGTCGTGAGCGGCCGGCTCTGGCCTGCTAATGCGCCTTCGCGGTCAGGTGCTGCACCGCCTGCAGCGCCTGCTCGACATTCTGGTCGGGCGCTACGCCGGTGATCGTCTGGGCGATCTTGCCGTCCTTCGTCACGACGAAAGTCGTGCGTTCGACGAAGTCATGCCCGATCGCGACCCCGCGGACATCCTTGTACTCGGGGGAGCCCTGCTTCACCTTCAGATCGTAGGACCTGGAGATGCTGCCGTCGGCATCCGATGCGGTTGGAAACTTGCCGGCGCAGTACTGCGGGTCGGCCGAGAAATCGTTGAGGCGCTGGATGCTGTCGAGCGACACGCCGACGATCGTCGCCCCGGCGGCGGTGAACTTCTCCTTGTCGACCGCAAAGGTGTGCGCCTGAAGATCGCAGCCGCCGGTGAAGGCCGACGGATAGAAATAGACGACCACGGGCCCTTTCGCGAGTGCCTCCTTCAGAGAGAACGTGAAGGGTTTGCCGGCCAGTGATGCCTGCGCCGTGAACTCGGGCGCACTCGCTCCCGACTGCAGCGCTGCGAGCGCCGGCACGGAGGCGATGCACACGAGCAGGGAAAAGATGGGCCGCTTGTCCATGGAGCACTCCCGGAGGCTTAGTTTTGCGGGCGGCTATGATGGCACGCAGCGCGCCGTTCCCGCTCTGCGTCGTT
>DASQGK010000015.1:0-4864 GCA_035632655.1 Steroidobacteraceae bacterium
CTACACCGGCATCCTCACCGGCGTCCTGGGCACCGCGATCTGCTCGGGCACGCTGCGCGCGGCGCTGGGCCTGGTCATCATCGCCGCGGCCTTTGTCGTCAAGCTGCGCGCCGAGGAGCGCTTCATGCGCGAGACTTTCCCGGGTCAGTACCAGCAGTTCAGCGCCGAGGTGCCGGCGCTGATTCCCTTCACAAAGCCCCGGCGATCTGCACCGCACTGAGCGCAAGCCCGCCGGGCAGCCTGCCCCCAGGTCACCGCGCACAGCCCGCAGGTCTGACGACACGTTCGGTCGAGGCGGGGTGCTTCAACAGCTCCGCGGCAGTACGGCGTGGTCGACCCACGAGCTCGCCTCCACAGTTGGGGCACACACCCTTCAGGACCTGCTCGGCACATCTCCGGCAGAAGGTGCATTCATACGAGCAAATGAACGCCTCCGGGGATTGCGGCGGCAGGTCACGATCGCAGCACTCGCAGTTGGGTCGAAGTTGCAGCATGGTGCCGACTCCAATCGCCCTCTTCACAACGCCTCTGCGATCTGCACCGCGTTGAGAGCCGCACCCTTCAGCAGCTGATCCCCCGCCACGAACAGCGCGATCGAGCGTCCGCTCGGGTCGCTCAGGTCCTGGCGGATGCGCCCGACCAGAATGGCGTCGCCTCCCGAGGCATCGCGCGGCATGGGGAAGTAGTTGCGCTCGCGGTCGTCGACGAGCTTCACGCCGGGCGCAGCGGCGACCAGACCACGCACCTCCTCCGCCGTGATGGGGCGCGTGCACTCGAAGGTGATCGACACCGAGTGCGCCCGCAGCACCGGCACGCGGATGCAGGTGGCCGAGACACGCATGTCGGGCTCGCCGTAGATCTTGCGCGTCTCCTCCCTGACTTTGACTTCCTCCTCGTTATAGCCGCTCGCCGGATCGATACGCGTATTGTGGCTGAAGACGTTGAAGGCATAAGGGTGCGGCATCACCCGCTGCTCGTAAGGCCGCCCCTCGAGGTAGGCGCGCGTCGACTCGCGCAGCTCCTCCATCGCCGCAGCCCCGGCGCCCGAGGCCGACTGGTAGCTGGAGATGAGCAGCCGCACGATCCGGTTCGCCTTGTGGATGGGCCAGAGCGGAGTGATGGAGATGATGGCGGTGCAGTTGGGATTGGCGATGATCCCGCGGTGCTCGCGCAGGGCGAGCGGGTTGATCTCCGGCACCACCAGCGGCACCGCCGGGTCCATGCGGAACGCCGATGAGTTGTCGATCACCACCGCGCCGGCTCGCACTGCCAGCGGAGCGAAGCGCTTCGAGGTGGCGCTGCCGGCGGAGAACAGGGCGACGTCCACGCCATCGAAGCTCGTCTCGGTGAGCTCGCGCACCTTGAGCGGCTCGCCGCGGAAGGGCAGCGTCTTGCCCGCCGAGCGCGCCGATGCGAACAGGCGCAGCTCCTTCAGGGGAAAGCGGCGCCGCTCGAGGCAGCCGATCATTTCCCCACCGACCGCGCCGGTCGCTCCGACGATGGCCACCACCGGGGCGCGGCGGACCTGGGACGCCATGCTCATGCTCCGTTCCTACCTGAGTGACGGCGGCCTGTAAAGCGCCGCTCAATCCGGCCGGCGCACCCGCAGCTCCCAGGTGCGGTGGATGCGCGGATTGCGCGCAAAGTCCTCGGGGAGCGTGGCCCCCGAGACGTTCGAGATGTCATAACGTTCCCCGAGCGATTCGGCGAGCTGCAGGCGCCGCGCGTTGGTCGCGAAGACGATCAGTCCCTGGGGCGCGAGTATGCGCGTGCAGGCCTCGATGAGCTCCGGGTGATCGCGCTCGACGTCCAGCACCCCCTCCATGCGTTTGGAATTCGAGAAAGTCGGAGGCGCGAGGAACACCAGGTCGAAGCGGCGCGCCGCGCGCGCCGCCTCGGCGAGCCATTCGCGGCAGTCCGCCTGAACGAAAGCATGGGCGGGACCTGCGAGGGCGTTGAGGGCCAGATTGCGCTGCGCCCACTCGAGATAAGTGCGCGACAGGTCGACCGAGACGGTCTCGACGGCGGCGCCCGCCGCCGCATAGACGGTGGCGCTGCCGGTGTACGCGAACAGGTTGAGAAAGCGCTTGCCGTGCGCCGCGAGGCGCAGCCGCGCGCGCGTGACCCGCTGATCGAGGAACAGCCCGGTATCGAGATAGTCGTCGAAGTTGACGTAGAAACGCAGACCCCCCTCGGCGACCACTTCGAAGTGCTCGCGCCCGCCTACTTTCTGGTACTGCTCGCCGCGGGGCGTGCGGCGCCGGGTGCGTACGCGGATGCGCTCGGGCGCGATGCCGGTGACGCCGGGGAGCGTCGCCAGCACTTCGCCGCGGCGGCGGCGCACGGCCTCGGCCTCGATCTCCGCGGGAGCTGCGTACTCCTGCACGTACAGCCAGTCCGCTTCCGGCTCGAGCGTGCGGTAGAGATCGATCGCAAAGGCATACTCGGGCATATCGGCATCGTAGAGGCGGTAGCAGGAGACACCGAAGCGCGACGCCCAGGCGCGCAGGCGCTTGATGTTCTTGGTCAGTCGGTTGGCGAACATCTGCGCACCGGCAGTGTCCTTGAGCGGGGCCAGCCCCTTGCCGAGCGTGCCCGGCGCGCGCGCACTCTCCTCCTCGACGCGGATGCGCAGCAGGCGGCATTCGAGCCCGCCGTTCCACAGCGCATGCGTGCGGTAAGCGCGCAGGCCGAGCTCCCTGCCGAGCTCGGGGGCGCCGGTGAGCACCGCAGCGCTCCAGCCGTGAAAGCGCTGCCGCAGCACCGCGCCGAGCTCGCGATGCACGGTGCGCGCGCTGTCGCGATCCTCGAGCCGCACCCCGTAGGGAGGATTGGTGGCGAGCAGGCCGCGCTGCGCAGCGGCGAGCGGCGCGGCATCGCGCAGCTCGCACACCTCGAATTGCACCGCATCCGCCACGCCCGCCCGCAGGGCATTGCCGCGTGCGCTGGCGATCGCCTCGGCTTCGCGATCGCTGCCGCGCAGCCGCACGCCCTCCGGGGCAAGCGCGCGGCTGCGCTGCCCGGCCTCCGACCGCAGCCGCTCCCACAACGGTGCGTCATGGCCGCCCCAGCCGAGAAAGCCGTAGTAATCGCGGTCGAGCCCGGGTGCGCGGTCGAGTGCGATGAGGGCCGCCTCGATCACCAGCGTCCCCGAGCCGCACAGCGGATCGAGGAACTCGGCGCCGCCCTCGGCGACCAGCTCGCTCCAGCCGGCGCGCAGCAGCATCCCCGCGGCCACATTTTCCTTGAGCGGCGCCTCGCCGGCGGCACCCCGGTAGCCGCGCCGGTGCAGGCTCTCGCCCGAGAGATCGAGCGCCAGCGTGATCGCGCTGCCGCGCGCGTGCGCATGCACGCGCACGGCGGGACGCACCACCGCCACGTCCGGTCGCGTGCCCGTGGCCGCGCGCAGCGCATCGGCGATGCCGTCCTTGAGCTTCAGCGCGCCGAAGTGCGTATGGGTGATCGCCGGGTGGCGTCCGCTGAAGTCGCAGGCGAGCGTGGCGCCGGGCCTGAGGTGCGCCGTCCAGTCCACCCGGCGCACCGCGGCATCGAATTCCGCGATGTCGCGCGCTTCGAACTGCGCGATCTCGAGAAACACCCGGTTGGCGGTCCGCGACCACAGGCAGGCGCGATAGGCCGTCTCGAGCGTGCCCGCGAAGGCGACGCCGGCCGAGCGCTCGCGCAGCTCGAGCGCACCGCAGGACCCGAGCTCGCGCGCCAGCAGATCCGCGAGCCCGCGCGGCGCGCTGGCGAGGAACCTCAGCTGAGGTCTATCCACGTCGACTTGAGCTCGGTGTACTTCTCCAGGGCGTGCAGCGACTTGTCGCGGCCCATGCCGGATTGCTTGAAACCGCCGAAGGGCACGGTGAGATCGTCGGCGTCGTAGCAGTTGACGTACACGGTGCCGGCGCGCAGCGCGCGCGCCACGCGGTGCGCGGTGGTGATGTCGCGGGTCCAGACGGCCGCGGCCAGCCCGTAAACGACGTCGTTGGCGATCTCGATCGCCTCATCGACCGTCCTGAAGGTGATGGCGGAGAGCACCGGCCCGAAGATCTCCTCGCGGGCGATGGACATGGCCGGCTGCACGCCGTCGAATACGGTCGGCTCGACGAAGTAGCCGCCGCTGTCGGTGCGCACCCGCTGTCCGCCGACGCGCACGCGCGCGCCGGCACTGCGCCCGGCGTCGATGTAGCCGAGCACGCGTTTCATCTGCGTCTCATCGACGATGGCGCCGAGGCGCGTGTCCGGATCGAGCGGATCTCCTGGCACGAGCGACCGGCTGATCGCCTGCACTTTCTCCAGCACGGCCTCGCGGATGCCCTCCTGCAGCAGCAGCCGCGAGCCCGCCGAGCACATCTCGCCCTGGTTCGAGTAGATGGCGGCGGCCGCGGCGGTGGCGACCTTCTCGAGGTCCGGATAGTCGGCCAGCACGATGTTCGGCGACTTGCCGCCGCACTCGAGCGACACGCGCTTGAGGTTCGACTGCCCGGCGTACTGCATGACGAGCTTGCCGGTCGCGGTCGAGCCGGTGAAGGCGATGCAATCGACGTCCATGTGCAACGCCAGCGCCTTGCCGGCCGTGTGCCCGAAGCCCGGCACGACATTCAGAACGCCGGGAGGCACGCCGGCGGCGACGGCGAGCTCCGCCACCCGCAGCGCGGTCAGCGGCGATTTTTCCGACGGCTTGAGCACCAGCGAGTTGCCGGTGGCGAGGATGGGCGCGATCTTCCACGCCGCCATGAGCAACGGATAGTTCCATGGCACGATCGCGCCCACCACGCCCATGGGCTCGCGCGTAATGAGGGCGAGCGCAGCGGGTCCGGTCGGCGCCACCTCGTCGTACACCTTGTCGATCGCTTCCGCA
>DASQGK010000016.1:0-38852 GCA_035632655.1 Steroidobacteraceae bacterium
ATGGTCCTCTGGGGGGGCACCCGGCGCGTGCTGGTGCTCTTCGATCTAAAGACGCTCGACATCGAGGCGATGCTCGAGGTCGACTGAGCAATCTCAGCCGGAGGGCTCAGTCTCCGGCGCGCTCATCCCCAGCCACTTCGCCAGAAACGCCCACTGGTCGGCGAAATCCTCTATCTGCATCCACACGGGTTTCCCCGCGCCGTGCCCGGCGCGCGTCTCGACCCGGATGAGGATCGGGTTTGCACAGGTCTGCGCAGCCTGCAACGCCGCGGCGAACTTGTAGCTGTGCCACGGGGCAACGCGATCGTCGTGATCGGCCGTCGTGATGAGCGTCGGCGGATAGCAGCTGCCCTTCTTGACGTTCTGATAGGGGGAATAAGCGTACAGGGCGCGAAACTGCTCAGGGTCCTCGGCCAGGCCGTAGTCTGAGGACCATTGCCGTGCGTTGGCGCTCGCCGTCTGGTAACGCAGCATATCCAGCACCCCGACTGCCGGAAGCGCCGCCCCGAAGAGATCCGGGCGTTGCGTCAGCACCGCGCCTATCAGGAGCCCCCCGTTGCTGCGCCCGTAGATCCCTAAACGAGCGCGGCGCGTGTATTGCTCACGGACCAGAAACTCGGCCGCGCCGATGAAGTCGTCGAACACGTGCTGCTTGTTCGAGAGTGTGCCCGCCTTGTGCCAGTCCTCGCCATACTCGCCGCCGCCGCGCAGGTTCGCCTCGGCGTAGACGCCACCCATCTCGAGCCACGCCTGGACCTGCGGGCGGTACATCGGGGTGAGCGAGATGTTGAACCCGCCGTAGCCGTAGAGGAGGACGGGGTGGTCTCCGTCCCGCTTGAAGTCGCGCCGGTGCGTGATGTACATCGGCACGCGCGTGCCATCCTTGCTCGCGTAGAACACCTGCTCGGTCACGTAAGTCTCGGTCGAGGCCGCCACGCGCGGCGCACGCCACAGCGAGATCGCGTTCGAGCGCACGTCGAGACGGTAAATGCGGCGCGGCGTGAGGTAGTCGGTATAGCCGAAGAAAGTCTCGGACTGCCGGCCCTCGCCCTGCAGGCCGTCGAGCCTGCCCTTGCCAGGCACCGGCACATCGGCGACCGGGCGGCCGTCGCGCTCGTAAACGCGCGCCACCCCATGCGCATCCTCGACGTAGCGGGCGAGAATGCGGCCACCGACGTAGCTGGCTTCCTCGAGGGCGCTCGAGCCTTCGGGAACCACCGTGCGCGCCGCGGCCTCCGGGTGGCGCGCATCGACGACGATCACGCGGCCGCGCGGCGCGTCCTTCGTGGTCTGGAAATAGAGCTCGTCCCCGCGTGCGCCGATGAAGGTATAGAGCGCGTCCCAGGCGGAAAACAGCGGCTGCACGCCGGCGTCGTCCGCGCGCAGGTCGAGGAGAGCGACGCCGTTCTTCTCGTAGCCGTCGAACTCGGTGATGACGAGCCAGGCACCGTCCTCGGTGACGCGGCCGGAAGGAATGCGGGTCGGATGATCGGTGACCTGAAAGACCAGACGATCCTCTTCCTGCGGCGTGCCGAGCCTGTGAAAGTAGAGCGCCGGCCGCGCGGCATCGTCGCCCCGGCCGTCGGCGAGGGCGGGATAGCGGCTGTAGTAAACGCCCGATCCGTCGTGCGCCCAGGAAACGCCCCAGAACTTGGTGAAGCGCACGACGTCGGGCAGGTCGGCGCCATCGCGTACGCGGCGGAAACGCCATACCTGCCAATCGGTGCCGCCGTCGGAAGTTGCGTAGGCGACGAGGTTGCCCTGCTCGTCGGGGGTGAATGCGGCAAGCGCGACGGTTGCATCCGATCGCACCGTGTTGGGATCGAACAGCACGCGTCCCGGGGAATCGAGCTGCTCGGAGACGTAGAGCACGCTCTGGTTCTGCAAGCCGTCGTTGTGCAGGAAGAAATAATGCGAGCCCCGCCTGACGGGCAGCTCGTAGCGCTCGTAATTCCACAGTTCGCCGAGGCGCTTCTTCAGCCACGCGCGCTGCGGAATGGCCTCGAGAGCCGGCCGCGACACTGCATTCTGCGCCGCCACCCATTGCGTGACCGCAGGCGATCCGAGATCCTCGAGCCAGCGGTAGGGATCCTCGACCTTCGTGCCGAAGAAGTTATCGCTGACACCCACGCGGGCCGTGATCGGATAGATGGGGGCGTCGGCTCCCGGCGGGCGACCGATTACGGTATCGGAAGCGGTGGGCATGGGCTTGCCCCCGGGGCCCGGGCCGGGCTGGGGCTCGCGATTGCCGAGCTGTGCGCCCGCGCACCCCGCGAGGAGCGCGGCTGCGCACAGCGCCACACCCAGGCGGCTCAAGCGGGGCTCACCAGGCACGCCGTGGCGATCCCGAGCCCATGATCAAGGAAACTTGATCTTGCCGCCGCCCGCGGCGGGACCTGCACCCGGACCGATGCCGCCGCCGACCTCCGGGACCACGATGCGCGAGGCGGCCTCACGGCGCAGCTCGCGGGCCTCGTCGATCGCCTGCTCGAGCGCGACCTTGACGCCCTCCGGGAATTTCCTCAGTGCCTCCTCGAGCGTCTGCGCCTCGATCTCGAATCCGAGCGGCAGCACCCCGGCCGGCGTCAGCAGCTGTGTCTGGCCCGAGAACAGTACCGGCCTCGAGGCATCCGTGGCGCCGTCGACGGTGACCGGTGTGAGCCGGCGAATGCTGCCCGCGCGGCGGTCGGTAAAGACGTCCTCGCGATAGAGGCTCCTGGCGTCGAGCTCGATTTCCGGAAGATCGTTCTGCGCGGCCATGT
This sequence comes from Steroidobacteraceae bacterium, assembly GCA_035632655.1. Classification (GTDB taxonomy): domain Bacteria; phylum Pseudomonadota; class Gammaproteobacteria; order Steroidobacterales; family Steroidobacteraceae; genus 13-2-20CM-66-19. Next base: position 2,763 of record DASQGK010000016.1, read on the forward strand.
CAATTCCATCGAGTTGGTGAAGTCATTGTACACGCGTCCCTTCCTGTAGCCCGAACCAAGCGGGCAAAAGCCCCGCCTTTTGCCGGCGGGCGCGTCACCGCGATTCGGTGGGCCCGCGCGAAGCGCCGCAGGCGCTTTGCGCCGATCAAACAACAGCCGGGGGCGGGAGCGTGCGCAACGCGTCTATGAAGGGGCGGTCCGCTTCCAGCAGGTCCTCTTCCGCGAGCTCCTGCGGGGGTACCCACCGCAGCAGCTGACCGTCGAGCCCGCGCGGAACCCCCGCGAAGCGCTCCACGATCCACATCGAGAGCTCGACGCTGCGATCGCTGTAGCAGTGCGTGAGGCGCATGAAGGGGCTGCTCTCGGCCACTTCGATCCCCAGCTCTTCGCGCAGCTCGCGCGTCAGCGCCGCGGCCTCGGACTCGCCGCGCGCCACCTTGCCACCCGGGAATTCCCAGCGCCCCTCGAGATGCTTGCCCTGCGGACGCTGGGCGATCAGAACCCGCCCCTGTTTGTCGTAGAGCGCCGCGGCAACCACCAGGATCATGGAGCTGAGGGATTTACTCGACGCTCGAGAGCGCGCCGTGGCAGTGCTTGAATTTCTTGCCCGAGCCGCACGGGCAGGGCTCGTTGCGCCCGACCTTGCGCTCGCCGCGCACGAACGGAGCCGCCAGCTCGGACGCGGGCGCCGGCGGGGGCGGCGGGACAGACCTGCCGCGTGACGCGGGCGGTGCCGCGGCAGCGGCGATCGCCGCCTGCAGCTGCGCCGGATCGGCCGTGCCACCGCCATCGAGCAGCGAGCCCATTTCGGCGTGCTGCGCCTCGAGCGCCCGCATCAGCCGTGCGTAGCGTTCGGCCTCCTCGCGCTGCAGCTCTTCCTGGGTGCGGATCTCGATCCGGGCCATGGTCGAGGAAGTCTCGAACTTGACGCGCTCCAGCATGGCGGCGAACAGCTCGAAAGCCTCGCGCTTGAATTCGTAGCGGTAATCCTTCTGCGCGTAGCCGCGCAGGTGAATGCCCTGCCGCAGATAGTCCATCGCCGCGAGGTGCTCGCGCCAGTGCTGGTCGAGCCTCTGCAGCATCACTTCCTTTTCGTAGTGGCGCATGTCGGCGGCGCCCACCCGGGCCACCTTGGCCTCATAGGCCTCGAGCACCGCCGCCACCACCCGCTCGCGCAGCACCTGCTCCTCGAGCTCCGGCTCCTGCGCGAGCCACGCCGCCGGGTCGACGCGCGCGTTGAAATCGCGCAGCACCGCCTCGCCGAGACCCTTGAGATCCCAGTCGGCGGAGGACACGTTCTTCGGCATGTGCAGATCGAGAAGACTGCCGACCGAATCGGCCATGAGGCCGCGGATCGCGGCGGACAGGTCCTCGGTGCCCATGATCTCGGTGCGCTGGTGATAGATCACCTTGCGCTGATCGTTGGCGACGTCGTCGAACAGCAGCAGGTTCTTGCGAATGTCGAAATTGTGCGACTCGACCTTGCGCTGCGCCTTCTCGATCTGGCGGGTGAGCATGCCGCTCTCGATCACCTCGCCTTCCTTCATGCCCGCAATCTGCAGCAGCCGCTTGGTGCGCACCGGGTCACCGAAGATGCGCATCAGGTTGTCTTCCATCGACAGATAGAAGCGGCTCGAGCCGGGGTCGCCCTGCCGTCCGGAGCGGCCGCGCAGCTGATTGTCGATGCGCCGCGACTCATGGCGCTCGGTGCCGACGATGTGCAGCCCGCCGGCGGCGACCACCTTGTCGTGGCGCGTCTGCCACTCCGCGCGGATGCTGTCGCGCGCCGCCTCGTCGATCTCGCCGGCGGCGGCCAGCTCGGCCTCGAGGTTGCCGCCGAGCACGATGTCGGTGCCGCGGCCCGCCATGTTGGTGGCGATGGTCACGGTGCCGGGGCGACCCGCCTGCGCCACGATATGCGCCTCGCGCTCGTGCTGCTTGGCGTTCAGCACCTGGTGCGGCACGCCCTCCTTCTGCAGCAGCCCCGAGAGGAACTCCGAGGTCTCGATCGAGGTGGTACCGACCAGCACCGGCTGCTCGTTCGTGACGCACTCGCGGATGTCCTCGATGATCGCCTGGAACTTGTCCTTCTGCGTCAGGTAGACGAAGTCGGAGTTGTCCTTGCGAACCATCGGCCGGTGCGTGGGAATGACCACCACCTCGAGCCCGTAGATCTGCAGGAACTCCGGCGCCTCGGTATCGGCCGTGCCGGTCATTCCCGAGAGCTTCTTGTAGATGCGGAAGTAGTTCTGGAAGGTGATGGAGGCAACCGTCTGGTTCTCCTCGCGGACCTTGACGCCTTCCTTCGCCTCGATCGCCTGGTGCAGGCCGTCGGACCAGCGCCGGCCGATCATGGTGCGGCCGGTGAACTCATCCACGATGATGATCTCGCCGTTGCGCACGATGTACTCGACGTCGCGCTTGTAGAGCGCGTGGGCGCGCAGCGCCGCATTCAGGTGGTGCATCAGGCGGATGTTGGCCGGGTCGTACAGGCTCTCGCCCTCGCGCAGCAGCCCCGCCTGCAGCATCAGCTGCTCGACGCGCTCATGCCCTGCCTCGGTGATGTGCACCTGCTTCTGCTTCTCGTCCACCGAGAAGTCCCCCGGCCCCTCCTCCTCTTTGTCCTTCTGACGCGAGAGCTTCGGCACCAGCTGGTTGATGCGCAGGTACAGCTCGGTCGATTCCTCGGCGGGACCGGAGATGATGAGCGGCGTGCGCGCCTCATCGATGAGGATCGAATCGACCTCGTCGACGATGGCGAAGCTCAAGGAGCGCTGCACGCGGTCCTCGAGCCGGAACGCGAGGTTGTCGCGCAGGTAATCGAAGCCGAATTCGTTGTTGGTGCCGTAGGTGATGTCGCAGGCGTAGGCGGCGCGCTTCTCCGCCTGGCTCTGCGCGTTCTTGATGACACCGACGCTGAGACCGAGGAAGCGGTAGACCGGGCCCATCCAGTCCGCATCGCGCTGCGCGAGGTACTCGTTCACCGTAACGATGTGCACGCCCTCGCCGCCGAGTGCGTTGAGGTAGGCCGGCAGTGTCGCCACCAGCGTCTTGCCCTCCCCGGTGCGCATCTCGGAGATCATGCCCCGGTGCAGCACAATGCCGCCGATCAGCTGCACGTCGAAATGACGCATCTTGAGGGTCCGCCGCGCGGCCTCGCGCACCACGGCGAAAGCCTCCGGCAGCAGCTCATCGAGCGCGCTGCCCGCCTTCAGTCGCGCGCGAAACTCGTCCGTCTTGCCGCGCAGCGCCTCATCCGACAGGGCCTGGATCTGCGCCTCGAGCTGATTGGCGGTGCGGACGTAGCGGGCATAGCCGCGAACCAGCCGCTCGTTGCGGCTGCCGAAGATGCGCGTGAGGAAATCGAGCAAGGGCTATCCGTGAGTGGCTGAAATATCTTGCCCGACAAGCACTTACCGTACGACCGGGCCTCGAGAAGCGGCGTATTGTACGCAATAGACGTAAGAGCCGCCCAATTGGTTCTGGGGCGGAGAAATTCAAGGCAGCGAGGAGCGCGCGCAAGCGCGCGGCGGAAGGCTCGATCAGCGGCCGATGAAGGACAGCGGGTCGACCGGGCGGCCGTTCTTCAGCACTTCGAAATGCACGTGCGGGCCGGTCGAGTGGCCGGTCGATCCCATGAGCGCGATCGGCTCACCGCGCTTCACCGTCTGGCCGACGGCGACCAGCGTGCGCTCGTTATGCGCGTAGCGTGTCGTGTAACCGTCTCCGTGGTTGACCTCGATGAGCTTGCCGTAGCCTGAGCGCGGCCCGGCCCACGTCACCACTCCGGCGGCTACCGCGACGACGTCCGAGCCCTGTGTGCCGGCGAAGTCCACGCCCTTGTGAAAGGCCTCACGCCCGTCGAAGGGATCGGCGCGCTCGCCGAAATAGGAGGAGATGTAGCCGGTGGTCACCGGACGTCCCTCGGGATGAATCTCTTCCTTGAGCTCGCGCGCGAGGATCACGTTCTCGAGCGCCGCGAGCTGCGAGCCGCGCAGGTCGGCGCGCTGCTCGAGCCGGCTCAGCATGGCGGAGAGATCAGGAATCTGCGCGCTCACCCCCTCGCCCTCGGAAGGGCCGCCGCTCGGCGGGTCGCGGTCGAAGTTGAACTCGCGGCTGTCGATGTCGGCCATTTCGGTGAGCCGCTTGCCGAGCGCATCGAGGCGAATGACATGGGCGCTCACCTCGCCGATACGCATGGCCATCGCATCGACCTTCAGCTGCAGTTGCTGCTTCAGGTCGGCGATCTGCTGCTTCTGCTGGGTGAGCACCTGGGCGAAGTGCGTGGTCTCGGCCAGGGCCAGCTCGCGATGCACCCCGCGGCCGGTCTTGAGACCGAGCGCAAAAGAACCTCCGACGAGGCCCAGGAACGTCGCCACCACGAGCGAAAGGGTCAGGGGACGGGTCAGATTGAACTGCCGTGCCCTGCCATCGCGCCGCGGTATGAGAATGACGTTCATGCCGTCCGGTCCGGATACCTTATGTTCAATCTAAAACCGGTGTGCCGGTGTGCCGGCAGCGGGCCCCGAGCGTCTATCGCTCTGTTCTCGTTCAGATAAATATCTGTACGATGCTGGCAACCCCGCTGTCATGGCTCCTCGCTTTAGACCGGTGGCTTTGCGTCCCCGTCTTTGGACGGGTTTGCCGATACAGCTTCCGAGGCAATATGCCCAAGAAGGTCCGACGAGACAAGCGCGGCAGTTCGCCGGTGAGGACTGGTGCCGGGCGGACGTCTCGACGCCTGCATTCTGTTAAGGACCTTCTCTCGCAGCGCGCGCCGGCCTTGAAGCGGGTCACACATCAGGCCGCGCGCGCGGATTTCTGGACCGAATGGCTGTCGCTGCATCTGCCGGCGGAGCTGCGTGCGCGCATCTCCGGGGTCATCGAGCGCGACGGCACGCTGGTCATCTGCGCCGAATCCGCGGCCTGGTCAGCGCGCCTGCGCTACTCCATTCAGGAGCTCGAGCCGCAGATCCATGCTGCCGCCGACCTCACCGCGATCCAGGTGCGGGTCCTGCCCCGGAATTGAGTCTGCTGCACTGCAGCGCTGCCTAACGCCGCCCCGGCAACGCCGGCGCCTCGATGTAAGAGATCGGCGCGTCGGCGTAGGACTGAAATACCACTTCTTCCCAGGTGGAAGTGTCGGCCAGGAGCTGGCGCAGCAATTTGTTATTGAGCGCGTGCCCCGACTTGTGGCCGCTGAACTCGCCGATCAGGCTGTGCCCGAGCAGGTACAGGTCCCCGATGGCGTCCAGGATCTTGTGCTTGACGAACTCGTCCTCGTAGCGCAGCCCGTCCTCGTTCAACACACGGAAATCGTCCAGCACGATGGCATTGTCGAGGTTGCCGCCGAGAGCCAGGTTGCGGGACCGCAGTGTCTCGAGGTCGCGCATGAAGCCGAAAGTGCGGGCGCGGCTCACCTCCTTGAGGAAGGAGGTGGTGGAGAAGTCCATCGAGGCGCACTGGGCACGGCGCTTGAAGATCGGATGATTGAACTCGATCTCGAAGTTGACCTTGAAGCCGTCGAAAGGATCGAACTGCGCCCACTTGTCCCCGTCGTCGACCCGCAGGCGCTTCTTGACGCGGATGAAGCGCTTCGGGGCGCGCTGCTCCTCGATGCCGGCCGACTGCAGCAGGAACACGAAGGGACCGGCACTGCCGTCCATGATCGGCACCTCGGGGGCCGAGAGCTCGACGATCGCGTTGTCGATGCCGAGACCGGCGAACGCCGACAGCAGGTGCTCGACCGTGGAAACGCGCATCTCCCCCTTGCCGAGCGTGGTGCCGAGGAGCGTGTCGCCGACGTTCTCGGCGCGCGCTCGGATATCCACCGGCTGCGCGAGGTCCGTGCGCCGGAACACAATGCCCTCGTCGGCGGCCGCCGGGCGCAGTGTCATCAGGACCTTCTTGCCGGTATGGAGTCCGACACCGGTGGCCCGGATGGAATTCTTGAGGGTTCGCTGTCCGACCATGCTGACTAAGAGGCTTCTGTGCTGCTCCTGCAACGCACCTGCACGGGCGGCTGACGACAGCCCCCGCCGCTACCAACGCCCGAGGGTGGCCCGTGCGACCGCAGGCCCTCCCTGGGCGTTATGTAACGCACATTACCGTATCACATCAGTCGGCCTGCCGCCGCAGAAAGGCCGGAATATCCAGCATCTCCTCCGCTTCGGCCTCCGGCCGCAGACCGTCGCCCACGGCCCGCTGGCGCTGCACGGTCGGCTTATCGAGAGCGGCATAGTCGCTGTTCGACAGGGGCGAGCGCCGTACGACACGCACCGCCGACTCGCCGCGCTCGCCGCGCGCATCGCGTGCCGTGAAGCTCTCGCGCGGCTGCGCCGGGCGCGACGCCGCCGCGGGCCTGCCGAGGCCCGTGGCCACCACGGTGACGCGCACCTGGTTGTCGAGCTCCGGGTCGATCACCGTGCCGATCACCACCGTCGCATCCTCCGAGGCGAACTGCTTGACGATCTGCCCGACCTCCTGGAATTCGCCGATCGACAGGTCCATGCCCGCCGTCACGTTGACGAGAATGCCGTGGGCACCCGCGAGATTGATGTCCTCGAGCAGCGGCGAGGAGACGGCGGCCTCGGCCGCAGCGCGGGCCCGCCCCTCGCCGCTCGCCGCCCCCGAGCCCATCATCGCCATGCCGGTCTCGCCCATCACCGTGCGCACGTCGGCGAAGTCCACATTGATGAGCCCGGGGCGGGTGATGAGCTCGGCGATACCCTGCACCGCGCCCTGCAGTACCTGATTGGCGGCCTTGAAGGCATCGAGGAGCGTCGTCTGCGCCCCGAGCACCGTCAGGAGTTTCTGGTTGGGAATCGTGATGAGCGAATCGCAGTACTTGGAGAGCTCGGCGATCCCGTGATCGGCTACCGAGGCGCGCTTGCTGCCCTCCATCTCGAACGGCCGGGTGATGACCGCCACGGTGAGGATGCCGAGCTCCTTGGCCACCTGCGCCACCACGGGAGCCGCGCCCGTGCCGGTGCCGCCGCCCATGCCGGCGGTGATGAACAGCATGTCGCAGCCCTCCACCAGCTCGACGATCCGGTCGCGGTCCTCCATGGCCGCCTGGCGGCCGACTTCCGGGTCGGCACCGGCGCCTAAGCCCTTGGTGATGTTGCAGCCGATCTGCAGGGCCGTCTTCACCTTGGCGTGCTTCAGGGCCTGCGAGTCGGTGTTGATGCACATGAACTCCACGCCGTCGATGCCGGCGGTGAGCATGTGCGCCACGGCGTTGCCGCCGCCGCCACCCACGCCGATCACCTTGATGACGGCGCTCTGGCTGTATGCGTCCATCAGTTCGAACATTGTTATCGCTCCTTACACAAATACACGGTTGGTTGAGACGAACGTTCTTCGCGCTGTCAGCTCTGTCAGCTTCAGAAATTTCCCTGGAACCAGGAGCGCATGCGGTCGAGCATCGACTTGCCGTTCAGCCCGAGCGGATGCCCGCGCCGCACACTCATCAGGTTGTCGCGGGCGTAGAGCAGCAGGCCCACGCCCGTGGAAAAGATCGGATTGCGCACCACGTCGGTGAGACCCTCGACCATCTGCGGCACGCCGAGGCGCACCGGCACGTGGAACACTTCCTCGGCCAGCTCGATCGCGCCTTCCATCTTCGCGCTCCCGCCGGTGAGCACGATCCCGGCCGCGATCACTTCCTCGAAGCCCGAGCGCCGCAGCTCCTCGCGCACCAGGCCGAAGAGCTCCTCGTAGCGCGGCTCGACGATCTCGGCGAGAGTCTGGCGCGCCAGGCGCCGCGCCGGGCGCTCGCCCACGCTCGGCACCTCGATGCTCTCGTCGGGATTGGCGAGCTGCGAGAGCGCGCAGGCGTAGCGGATCTTGATGTCCTCGGCATACTGCGTCGGGGTGCGCATCGATACCGCGATGTCGTTGGTCACCTGGTCCCCGGCGATCGGGATCACGGCGGTGTGACGGATCGCCCCGTTGGCGAACACCGCGAGATCGGTGGTGCCGCCGCCGATGTCGACCAGGCACACGCCCAGCTCCTTCTCGTCCTCGGTCAGCACGGCGAAGCTGGAGGCGAGCTGCTCGAGCACTACGTCGTCGACTTCGAGGCCGCAGCGCTGGATGCACTTCTCGATGTTCTGCGCGGCCGAGTCGGCGCCGGTGACGATGTGCACCTTGGCCTCGAGCCGCACGCCCGACATGCCGATCGGGTCGCGGATGCCTTCCTGCCCGTCGACGATGAACTCCTGGGGCAGCACGTGCAGGATCTTCTGATCCGCCGGAATGGCCACCGCCTTGGCGGCATCGATCACGTGCTCGACGTCGCCGTGCGTCACCTCCTTGTCGCGCACGCCCACCACACCGTGGGAGTTGAGGCTGCGTACGTGGCTGCCGGCGATGCCCGCGAACACCGAGTGGATCTCGCAGCCCGCCATGAGCTCCGCCTCCTCCACCGCGCGCTGGATCGACTGCACCGTGGATTCGATGTTGACTACCACGCCCTTCTTCAGTCCGCGCGAGGGTTGCGAGCCGACACCGAGCAGCTCGATCGAGCCGTCGGCGCCCGCCTCCCCGACCAGCGACACCACCTTGGAGGTGCCGATGTCGAGCCCCACGATCAGATTTCGTTCCGAGCGCTTAAGCATCGTGGCCACCTTCTCCGCCAGCGGCATGGGCGGCCGCAGTGCCGCGCCAGCCGATGGCAAAACCATTTGTGTAACGCATGTCGACGTAGGAGATTTCCTCGCCACGCTGAGTGACCAGCTTCAGTGCGGCGCTCATGAACTTCTCGAAGCGTTCGTCCACCTGGCGCCTGCCTAAGCGCACGGTGACTCCGTTCGCCAGGTCGAACTCCCAGGCGCCGCGTGCATCGAGACGCAAGGCGGTCATGCGCAGGCCCGCCTGAGTCAGACGTCCGGCGGCGGCCAGGTAGCGCTGCGCCACCTGCGATTCCTGGTCGGGGGGGCCGGAGAGCTGCGCGAGCTCGGGCGGGATGTGCTGCGCATCCGCAGCGAACAGCTCGCCGCGGGTGTTGACGAGGCCACCGCCGCCCCAGCGTGCGGCGGCCGTCTGCTCGATGACCAGCACGTTGAGGCCGCGCGGCCAGGCACGCTCGACGCTCACCGCATCCACCCACGGCAGTGTGTGCAGCCGCGCGCGCACCGCCGCGAGATCTACCGACAGCAGACCCTCGCCGTGCACCTCGCGCTTCACGACGCGCTCGACGTCGCCGGGCGAGACGCGCTGAAAGCGCCCCTCGACTGCGACCGTCACGATCGGCTGATTGAGCGCCCAGAGCACTGCGCCGACTCCGCAGCCGAGCGCCGCGGCAGCGCCGAGCCAGGAAAACAGCGCCCGCCAGTTGGGTGACGGCAAGGCCCAGGAGCGCTCGCGCGGCTTGCGCCGGTTTCTCGCGCGGCCCAGCATCACGCGGCGCTCCCCTGGGTCGGATGTCGGGTGAAGCTGGTCTCGAGCACCCGCCACGCGAGCTCGTCGAAGTCGATGCCGCGCGCGCGCGCGGCCATGGGCACGAGGCTGTGGCTGGTCATCCCCGGGACCGTGTTGACCTCGAGCAGCAGCGGCTTACCTGCTCCGTCCATCATGAAATCCGCCCGTCCCCAGCCCGAGGCGCCCACCGCATCGAATGCGGCGACGGCCAGGCTCGCGAGGTGGGACTCCGCGGGCTGCGACAGCCCCGAGGGGCAGAAGTAGCGGGTGTCGTCGCGGAAGTACTTGGCTTCGTAGTCGTAGAAGGTGCGCGGCGTCTCGATGCGGATCGAGGGCAGCGCCTCGCCCTGCAGCAGCGCCACGGTGTATTCGGCGCCGGTGATCCAGGGCTCGGCGAACACCGCCGTCTCGAGGCGCGCGGCGGCGGCGTATGCGGCCGGCAGATCCTCGGCGCGCTCCACCTTGCTCATGCCGACACTCGAGCCCTGGGTGGCGGGCTTGACGATCAGGGGAAGCTTCAGGCGCTCGAGGGCGAGCGCGAAATCGGCCGGTCCGCGCAGCACCACGAAGTCGGCCGTGGGGACCCCGCAGCTCAGCGCCAGGCGCTTGGTACGCAGCTTGTCCATGCCGATGGCGGAGCCGGTCACGCCGCTCCCGGTATAGGGAACACCGAGATACTCGAGCGCCCCCTGCAGCGTGCCGTCCTCGCCTCCGGGGCCGTGCAGGGCGATCCACACACGCGCGAAACCGCGCGTGCGCAGCTCCTCGAGCGGCACATCGCGCGGGTCGAAGCCGTGGGCATCGACACGGCGGCGCCTGAGAGCCTCGAGCACGGCGTTGCCGGTCAGGAGTGAGATCTCACGCTCGCTCGAGTCGCCGCCGAACAGCACCGCGACGCGGCCGAAGTCTCCCGGGTATTGCGCGCGGTGCAGCAGCTCGGGGCGGTAGCTCAGGCGCATTGACTATGGCACTCCTACGATCCGCACTTCGGGCCGCAGTGCAATCCCGTGCACGCGCTCGACCGTCGAGCGCACGTGCTCGATGAGCTGCTCGAGATCGGCGGCGCGCGCCTTGCCGTGGTTGATGATGAAGTTCGCGTGCTTGGCAGAGACCGAGGCGTCGCCGATGCGATAACCCTTGAGTCCCGCCGCCTCGATGAGGCGCGCGGCATGGTCGCCTGCGGGGTTGGTGAACACCGAGCCGCAGCTCCATTCGCCGATCGGCTGCGTCTCCTTGCGGCGTGCGAGGAGCTTCTGCACCTCCTCAGTGTGGGCACCCGGACGGCGCTCGAAGGCGAGCGTCGCGCCGACGAACCACTCCTCGGGCGCCGGGGCGACACATTCGCGGTAGCCGACCCGATACTCGCTCCGGTCGCGCAACCGCTCCCTGCCGTGCCGGTCGATGGTCTCGACGCGCAGCACGTGCTGCCAGGTCTCCCCGCCAAAGGCGCCGGCGTTCATCGCCAGGGCGCCGCCCAGGGTCCCCGGTATGCCGGCGAAGAACTCCGCCGGACCCAGGCCCCATTTGATGCACTGGCGCGCGATGCGCGCGCAGGCGACACCGGCCTCGGCGCGTACTTCGGTTTCGCCGGTGCGCTCGAGCGCATCGAGCGTCCCGTGAGTGCTGATGACGACACCCGCAAGTCCGCCGTCACGCACCAGCAGATTGCTGCCGAGTCCGATCCAGTAGACCGGCACGTCGGCGGGCAGGCCGCGCAGGAACGCCGCCAGCTCCGCGCGGTCGCGCGGGTTGAAGAACACCTCGGCGGGACCGCCCACGTGCCAGGAAGTGTGACGGCTGAGGGGCTCGCGGCGGCGCACGCGCGTGTCGAAGCCGGCAGAGAGCGCGACCGTCATGCCCGGCCTCCCGCCGGCGCGCTCAAGCTCGCCGGGAGCGCATGCGCGGCGGCGCTGATGTTGCCGGCTCCCATGGCGACGATGACGTCGCCATCCCTGATCAGGGCACGCAGCGCGTCGGCGAGCTCCTCGACCTTCTCGACGAACAGCGGCTCGAGCTGGCCACGGCTGCGCACCGCGCGGCAGATGGCGCGCCCGTCGGCACCGGCGATCGCCGGCTCCCCGGCCGCGTAGACCTCGGTCACCAGCAGCACATCGGCGAGGTTGAGCACCTTGCCGAAGTCGTCGATCAGATCGCGGGTGCGGGTGTAGCGGTGCGGCTGGAAGGCGAGCACCACGCGCCGCCCGGGGTAGCCCTGGCGCACCGCCTCGAGCGTCGCCGCCACTTCGGTCGGGTGATGTCCGTAGTCATCGATGACGGTGATGCGTCCGGCTGCCGTTTGCGCATCGCCGATGTGCTGCAGCCGCCGGTCGACCCCCTGGAAGGCAGCGAGCGCGCGCTGGATGGACTCGGCGTCGATGCCGATCTCGGTCGCCACCGCGATGGCGGCCAGGGCGTTGCGCACGTTGTGAGTGCCCGGGAGATTCAGTTTCACCGCGAGCGGCGCCGCATCGCCACGCTGCACTTCGAAGCGCGTCGCGAGGCCCTCCTGTCGCAGCTTCACGCCGCGCACATCGGCGCCCGCCTCCAGGCCGTAGGAGAGTACCGGCCGCCCGACCTCATTGAGGATGCTGCGCACCTCGGCATCGTCGGCACACAGCACGGCGAGACCGTAGAAAGGCAGGTTGTGAAGGAAGTCGACGAAGCTCTGCTTGAGGAGTCCGAAGTCGCCGCCGTGGGTGACGAGGTGATCGTTGTCGATGTTGGTGACGATCGCGATCAGGGGCTGCAGATGTGTGAACGAGGCGTCGCTCTCGTCCGCTTCCGCCACCAGGTAGCGCCCGGCGCCGAGCTGGGCGCCGCTGGCCGCGCTCTTGAGTCTGCCGCCGATCACGAAGGTCGGGTCCTCACCCCCCTCGGAGAGGATGCTGGCAATGAGGCTCGTGGTGGTGGTCTTGCCGTGGGTGCCCGCAACCGCGATGGAATAGCGGAAGCGCATCAGCTCGCCGAGCATCTCCGCGCGCGACACCACCGGGATGCGCCGCGCCAGTGCCGCGACGATCTCGGGATTGGCGCGCGGCACCGCGCTCGAGGCCACCACCACGTCGGCCCCGGCGACGTTCTCCGCGGCATGGCCGATACTGATGCGCGCGCCGAGCCCGGCGAGACGCTGCGTGACGCCGCTCGCGCGCGCATCCGAGCCCTGCACCGCGTAACCGAGCGACAGCAGCACCTCGGCGATGCCGCTCATGCCGCTGCCGCCAATGCCGACGAAGTGAATGGTGTTGATGCGGCGCATGCGGTCGCGACGATCCGGGCGGACACGCCGCTCGATGGGCGGGCGCTCGAGCGTGGTGCGCCGCTCCTGCGTCATGCGGCCCCACCGATCAGCGCGAGGCAGGAATCCGCCAGCTCCTCGGCGGCGCGCGGAGCGGCGAGCTGGCGGGCGTGCTCCGCCATGGCGAGCAGGCGTCCGCGCCCGCTGCAGAGCCGCTCGAGCTCCCCCGCCAGCCGCTCCTCGGTGAGCTCGCGATCGGCGATCACGATGGCGGCGGCGGCCCGCACCAGGAACTGCGCATTGTGGGCCTGGTGATCGTCGACCGCCCCCGGGAATGGCACGAGCACCGCGCCGACGCCGGCCGCCGCCAGCTCCGACACGGTAAGGGCGCCCGCGCGGCAGATGACCAGGTCCGCCCAGGCGTAAGCCTCCGCCATGTCCTCGATGAACGGGCGCACCTCGGCGCGCACCGCCGCGCGCGCGTAGCTCGCGCGGGCCTCGTCCAGCCAGCGGTCGCCCGCCTGGTGACGCACCTCGAATTCGAGCCGTCCGGCGAGGCGCGCGAGCGCGAAGGGCACGACGCCGTTCAAGCGCGCGGCGCCCTGGCTGCCGCCGAAGATGAGGAGGCGCATGGGACCTGAGCGGCCGGCGAAACGCAGCGCCGGTGGCGCCACGGCGCTGATATCGCGCCGCACCGGGTTGCCGATGACGCGCGCATGCACCTCGCTGCCGAAGCTGCCGGGGAATGCCTCGAGCACGACCCGCGCCAGGTGCGAAAGAATGCGGTTGGTGAAGCCCGCGACCGCATTCTGCTCGTGAATGAGGAGCGGGCGGCGCGTGAGCCAGGCGGCGACGCCGCCGGGCCCGGTGACGAAGCCGCCGAGCCCGACCACGACGAGCGGCCGGTGGCGCCACATGACACGCAGTGCCTGCGCGAGCGCCAGGAGGAGCCGGAACGGCGCCGCCAGCCACGTGAGCATGCCCTTGCCACGCAGCCCGCCGACCGACAGACGCTCGAGCGGAAAGCCCTCCGCCGGAATGACGCGCGCTTCGAGGCCGCGCTCGGTCCCGAGCCACACCACATCCAGCGCCTTCTCGCGCAGCAGCCGCGCCAGCGCCAGTGCCGGAAACACATGCCCGCCGGTGCCGCCCGCCATGATGAGGATCGGGCGGCTCATGCGGCATCCCGCAGCGTGCCGCCGCCGGAGCGCACGGTCGCCGGGCCCCGGCTTTCGCGCATCGCCTCGTGGTAGACCCGCAGCAGCACTCCGATCCAGGCGAGCGCCACGATGAGGCTCGAGCGGCCGTAGCTCATGAGGGGCAGCGTCAGACCCTTGGTCGGCAGCACCCCCATGTTGACGCCGATGTTGATGAAGGTCTGGATCCCGACCCAGAGCCCGAAGCCCGCAGCCAGATACGCAGGAAAGCGCAGCCCCGCGTCCGATGCGAGCCGCGCAATGTGGAAGGCGCGCCAGATGAGGGCGAGGAACAGCGCCAGGGTGAGCACCACGCCGACGAGGCCGAGCTCTTCCGCCAGCACTGCGAACAGGAAATCGGTGTGCGCTTCGGGAAGGTAGAAGAGCTTCTGCACGCTCTCGCCGAGGCCGACGCCCAGCCACTGGCCGCGTCCGATGGCAATCAGCGACTGGGTGAGCTGAAAGCCGCTGTTGAAGGGGTCCGCCCAGGGGTCGAGGAAGGCCGTGAGCCGGCGCACCCGGTACCCCGCCCCGAGCGCCAGCACGGCGAAGCCGCTCACCGCCAGCACCATCATCGCCAGCACGTAGCGCAGCCGCGCGCCCGCCAGGAACAGCAGGCCAAAGCCCGCAGCGAACAGCACGGTCGCGGCGCCGAAATCGGGCTCGACCAGCAGGAGCGCCGCGGCCAGCGCCAGCAGCGACAGCGGCTTCACCAGGCCCATGAAGGTCTCGCGCAACTGCTGCTCGCGACGCACCGCGTAGCTCGCCACGTACACCAGCACCAGCACGCGGGCCAGCTCCGAGACCTGGAAGTTGAGCGCCCCGAGGCGCAGCCAGCGGCGGCTGCCGTTCACCGCGTGTCCGAGTCCCGGAACCAGCACCAGCGCCAGCAGCAGCAGCGCCACCGCGAGCAGCGGGCCCGAGGCGCGTTCCAGCCACTCGCTGCGGATCGAGAAGAGCAGCAGCGCGCTCACCGTGCCCGCGGCCACCAGCAGCAGCTGCCGCTCGAGATAGTAGAAGGGCTGTCCGGTCTCGTGGCTCGCGATCGACACCGAGGCGGAAGTGACCATGACGAGCCCGAGGAGCACCAGCGCCAGCGTCAACGCGATGGTGACCGGATCGAGGTGCACGCCTCCCTGGCGGTGCCCGGAGCGCGCAAAGCCCATGAGGGGGCGCAGGGTCGCCGTGCTCATGCGGCGAGCTCCGCGACCGCCTGAACGAACACCGCACCGCGCTGTGTGTAGTCGCGGAACATGTCGAGGCTGGCACACGCGGGCG
This sequence comes from Steroidobacteraceae bacterium, assembly GCA_035632655.1. Classification (GTDB taxonomy): domain Bacteria; phylum Pseudomonadota; class Gammaproteobacteria; order Steroidobacterales; family Steroidobacteraceae; genus 13-2-20CM-66-19. The sequence goes on from DASQGK010000016.1 coordinate 17,895, forward strand.
ACAGCAGCACCGTGTCGCCCGGCCGGGCGGCACGCGCGGCCGCACGCACCGCCTCCGGCAGGGTCGCGCAGCTCTCGAGGCTGCACACACCATCGAGAACGCGGGCGATGTGCGGTCCATCGCGGCCGATCAGCACCGTATGGCGCACCTTGCCGCGGAATGCGGCGGCGAGCGGCGCGAAGTCCTGATTCTTGCCGTCGCCGCCCAGGATCATCACCAGTGGCCCCGCCATCCCGCCCACCGCCGCGAGCGTCGCGCCGACGTTGGTGCCTTTGGAGTCGTTGATGTAGGTGACGCCGCGCACCTCGGCCACCCACTGCGAGCGGTGCGGGAGACCGGCAAACTCCTTGAGCTCCGCCAGCATGGACGGGAGCGGCAGCTCCAGCGCTTCGCCGAGCGCGAGCGCCGCGAGCGCGTTGGCCGCGTTGTGCAGGCCCTTGATGCGCAGCGCCGTCACCGGCAGCAACGGCTCGCCGCGGCGTGTCAGCCACCACTCCCCGCGGTGGGTGGCGACCGCATAATCGGCGCCCACGGTGGCGCGCAGCGAGAAGCTCAGGGTGCGCCGCACCGCGCGCGGCATGGCCACGATGAGCGGATCGTCGAGATTGATGACCGCGGTGTCGCAGCGGGCAAAGATGCGCGCCTTGGCGGCGGCGTACTCGTCCATCGAGCCGTAGCGATCGAGATGATCGGCGGTCACGTTGAGCACCGTCGCCGCCCGGCACTCGAGGTGGCTCGTGGTCTCGAGCTGAAAGCTCGAGAGCTCGAGCACGTAGAGCGCCGCAGCGTCGCTCAGCAGGTCGAGCGCCGGCTCGCCCAGGTTTCCCCCGACGCGAACGCTCAGGCCCGCCCGCTGCGCCATGCGCGCGAGCAGCGTCGTGACGGTGCTCTTGCCGTTGGTGCCGGTGATGCCCGCGACCGGTGCATGGGCGGCGCGCGCAAACAGCTCGATGTCGCCCACGATCTCCAGCCCGCGGCGACGCGCAGCCGCGAAGAACGGCTGCGCGAGAGACAGTCCCGGCGATGCGACCACGCACAGCGCCTCATCGAGCAGCGCGGCATCGAGCCCACCGAGGCGCACCGGGATTGCCGCATCGAGCGCGGTGAGCGCCGCGAGCTCGGGCGGTGAGGCGCGCGTATCGGTCACGGCGAGCCGCCAGCCGTTGCGCCTGAGATAGCGCGCCGCGGAGAGCCCGGTGCGGCCGAGCCCAACGATCACGGCGTAGGGGCGCTTGTCTTTGGCGCTGGTCATCGCAGCTTCAGCGTCGCGAGTCCCGCGAGCACCAGCAGGAAGGAGATGATCCAGAAGCGCACGATCACCTTGGGCTCAGCCCACCCCTTGAGCTCGAAATGATGATGGATGGGCGCCATGCGGAAGATGCGCTTGCCGGTGAGCTTGTAGGAGGCGACCTGCAGGATGACCGAGGCCGTCTCGAGCACGAACACCCCGCCCATGAGCAGCACCACCAGCTCCTGGCGCACGATCACCGCGAGCACGCCGATCGCGGCGCCGATGGCGAGCGCCCCGACGTCGCCCATGAACACCTGCGCCGGATAGGAGTTGAACCAGAGGAAGCCGAGGCCGGCGCCGGCGAGCGAGGCGCAGAAGACCAGCAGCTCGCCCGCGCCGCGGATCTCGGGAATCTGCAGGTAGTGGGCGAACACCGCATTGCCGCTCGCGTAGGCGAAGATGCCGAGCGCGGAGGCGACCAGCGCCGCCGGCATGATCGCCAGCCCGTCGAGCCCGTCGGTGAGATTCACCGCGTTGCTCATGCCGACGATCATGAGATAGGCGATCAGGATGAAGCCGAAGGCGTTGAGCGGCTCGTGGAAGGTCTTGAAGAACGGCAGGAACAGCGTCGTCTCGGCGGGATCGCCGGCGGTGTAGTAGAGCGCCGCGGCGGTGGCGAGACCGGCGACCGACTGCCAGAAGTACTTCCAGCGCGCCACCAGCCCCCTGGGGTTGCGTACCACGAGCTTGAGGTAGTCGTCGTAGAAGCCGATGAAGCCGAAGGCGAAGGTGACGGCGAGCACCGTCCAGACGAGACGGTTGCCGAGCTCGGCCCACAACAGCGTGCTCACGAGCGTGGTGACGAGGATCAGTGTGCCGCCCATGGTGGGCGTGCCTGCCTTGAGCAGATGTGTCGCCGGACCGTCGTCGCGCACCACCTGTCCGATCTGATAGCGCGACAGGCGCTCGATCATCGAGGGACCGACGATCAGCGAGAGACCGAGCGCGGATGCGGTCGCGAGGATCGCGCGGAACGTCAGATAGGTGAAGACGTGCGCACCGGCAATGTGCCCGGCAAACTGCCGTGTGATCCAGTAGAGCATCGCTAGTGTCCGCCCCCGCCGGGCAGGGGTGCCGCTGCCAGTGCCTCGACCACGCGCTCGAGCCGGTTGAAGCGCGAGCCCTTGATGAGCACGCGCACATCGGCGGCGGAGCTGCCGAGCGCGGCGCGCAGCGCCGCAGTCAGCGCGGGCACGTCCGCAAACCATTCAGCGCCCGCGCCGTATGCCGCGGTCGCCCGCTGCATCAGCGCGCCGGTCGCGTAGAGCCGCTCGATGCCTGCGCGGCGTGCGAACTCGCCGATGGCGGCATGCTCGTCGGCGGCGAACGTGCCGAGCTCCGCCATGTCGCCGAGCACCAGCCAGCGCCGGCCCGGGAGGCTCGCGAGCACCTCGATGGCGGCGCGCACCGAGCTCGGATTCGCGTTGTAGGAATCGTCGATGAGCCAGCCGCCGCCGGCGGCCTGCCGGAATTGCAGCCGGCCGGGTACGGCGCGCACCGCCGCGAGCCCGGCGACGATGTGCTCGAGCGCAACTCCCGCGCTGGCCGCCGCGGCCGCCGCGGCCAGGGCGTTGGCGACGTTGTGGCCGCCGCCGAGCCTGAGGCGGATGGCCGCCGCGCCGATCGGGGCGGTCAGATGGAAGCTCGTCGTGAAACCCTCGGAGCCGACCGCGGCCTGCACTCCGCTCGCCCGGAAGTCGGCCGCTGCGCGCACCCCGAAGGTGACCACGCGCGCACGCGTGGAGCTGCGCCACAGCGGCGCGAAGCTGTCGTCGGCATTGATCACAGCGGTGGCGGAGGGCTCCAGTCCCGCTACCATCTCCCCTTCGGCGCGCGCCACTCCCTCGAGGCTCCCGAAGCCTTCGAGATGCTCAGCTCCCGCGTTGGTGATGAGTCCGACCGTCGGGCGCGCGACATCGACCAGGTGCGCCACTTCGCCCGCGCGGTTGGCGCCCATCTCCACCACTGCGAAACGTTCCGCCCCGGTGAGGCGCAGCAGCGTCAGCGGCACGCCGATGTGATTGTTGAGATTGCCGCGCGTGGCGAGACAGGGACCCGCCTCGCCGAGGATCGCGGCCGTCATCTCCTTGGCGGTGGTCTTGCCGTTGCTGCCGGCGACGCCGACCAGTGCGCCGCTGAATCCCCGGCGCCAGGCGCGCGCGGCCTGCTCGAGCGCAGCCTGGGCGTCGGCGACGACGATCTGTGCCAGCTTCACCGGCTGTGCACGCTCGACTACCGCACCGGCCGCACCGGCTGCCGCGGCGGCTGCGACGAAGTCGTTGCCGTCGAAGGTCGGCCCGCGCAAGGCGATGAAGAGCTGCCCGGCCTTGAGCGTGCGGCTGTCAGTCACCACGTCGCTGTAGTCGCGATCGGCGCCGGCGAGCCGCCCGCCCGCGAGTCGCGCGAATTCGGCGAGCGTGCGCTTCATGCGTAGCGCCCCTGCAGCGCTTCCATGACCACCGTCTGGTCGCGAAACCGACGGCGCTCGAGGCCTACGATCTGGTAGTCCTCGTGCCCCTTGCCTGCGATCAGCACCACGTCGTCGGCGGCGCTGCGCCCGAGCGCGAGGTGGATCGCGCGGGCGCGATCGTGCTCCACCATCAGCGGCACCTGCGCGCCGACCCCGGCGAGGATATCGGCGACGATACGCGCGGGATCCTCGCTGCGGGGGTTGTCGTCCGTCACGATGAGGTCATCCGCGAGCTCGGAGGCGATGGCTCCCATCAGCGGGCGCTTGCCGGCATCGCGGTCCCCGCCGCAGCCGAACACCAGGCGCAGCTCCCCGCGGCAGTGCAGGCGTGCCGCACGCAGCGCGTTGGCGAGCGCATCCGGGGAGTGCGCATAGTCGACGATCGCGAGCGGCGTGCGCCCGCGGCCACCGAACATCTCCATGCGCCCGCTCGCCGGCCGGCAGCGGCCCAGCGCCCGCACCGCCTCAGCCAGCGGTACGTCCCAGGCGAGCAGTACCGCGAGCACCGTGAGCGCGTTGTCGACGTTGAATTCGCCGACCAGGCGCACGGCCAGCTCCGCCGCGCCCGAGCTCGACTCGATGGCGATGGTGAGCCCGCCCGGGTCGGGCGTAACGCGCACCGCGCGCACGAAGCGGGCCTCACGCGGCAGCGCTTGCTGCGCGGCCGAGCGCGCGGTAACGGTCAGCCCGGCCGGCGACGGTCGCTGCGCCAGCGCCGCGCCGAAGGGGTCGTCGACGTTGATCACCCGGTGAACGAGCCCCGGGAAGGTGAACAGGCGCGCCTTGGCCGCTCCGTAAGCCTCCATGGTGCCGTGGTAGTCGAGATGATCGCGCGTGAGGTTGGTGAACGCGGCGGTATTGAAGCGCACACCCGCAACACGCGCCTGGTCGAGCGCGTGGCTCGATACTTCCATCCCGACGCACTCGGCTCCGAGCTTCCGCAGCGCCGCGAGCTGTCGGTGCACGCTGATCGCATCGGGCGTCGTGTGCACAGTGGGAGTGAGCTCAGCCGGGCGGCCGAATCCGAGCGTGCCCATGTAGGCCGCCGGGCGGCCGCAGGCTTCGAGCGCCTGCGCCAGGAGCCATGCGCAGGTGGTCTTGCCGTTGGTGCCGGTGATGCCGGCCACCGTGAGCTGCGCCGAAGGTGCGCCGAAGAAGCGGTCGGCGATGATGCCGGCGTGCTCGCTCAAGTTTGCCAGGCCGGCGAGAAATAAGCCGGGCGGCGGCTCGGGTGGCCGCGCCGGATCGGCGCCCTCGGTCTCATAGAGCACCGCCCGTGCGCCGCGGCTCGTGGCCTCGGTGGCGAAGCGCAGACCGTGGTGAGTTCGGCCGCGGCAGGCGAGAAACAGCGCGCCGGGCGTCACCGCGCGGCTGTCCGCCGTCACATCGGTCACCACGATGCCGGCAGGCACGGCGAGCAGCCCCTCGGTGAGCTCTGCCAGCGGCCGGCTCGGCCTGGGGAGCGTCGGGCTCATCGCGCCGCCGTCCGCAGCATGTCGGGGGCCTTGCTCGGGGGGAGCTCCTCGGGCGCGTTGACGGGCGCATCGGGCGCCACGGCGAGCAGCCGTAACGCCCCGCCGATCACCCGCGAGAATACCGGTGCCGACACCTCGCCACCCATGTGCTGTCCGGCGCTCGGCTCGTCGATCACCACCACCGCCGCGAGCCGCGGAGCGGTCGCAGGCGCAACTCCACCGAACACGGCCATGTAGCGATCGGTCGAGTAGCCTCCGGCGATCGCCTTCCAGGCGGTGCCGGTCTTGCCGGAAACGCGGTAGCCGGGAATGGCGGCGAGCTTGCCGGTGCCCTCGGCCGTCACCACGCGCTGGAGCATGCCGAGGAGTTCGCGGCAGACGGGAGCTTCGAGCACGCGCGTGCCCGGCACCGGGTCGGTCACCGCGAGGAAGGACACCGGACGCGCCAGGCCGAAGCCGCCGATGGTGGCGTAGGCATGCGCGAGCTGCAGCGGCGTCACCGACAGCCCATAGCCGTGCGACATCGTGACGATGCCGATGGGCCGCCACTGCGAGTAGGGAGGCAGGAGACCTGCGGATTCGCCCGGGTAGCCGCTGGTGGAGACTTCGCCGAAGCCGAGGTGCGTCAGCGTGGTCCACACCTGTTGCGGTGCGAGCGTGAGCGCGATGTGTGCCATGCCGACGTTGGAGCTCTTGGCGAGCACGGTGGCGATGTCGATCGAGCCCAGGTTGTGCTCGTCCTCGAAGATCTTCACGCCGACCTTGAAGAAGCCGGGCGAGGTGTCGATGATGCTGCGCGAGTCGTACTTGCCGGCGGCCAGGGCCGCGGCGACCCAGAACGGCTTGATCGAGGAGCCCGGCTCGAAGATGTCGGTGGCGGCGCGGTTACGGTAGTCGACGGCCTGAATCTGCTCGCGGTCGTTGGGGTTGTAAGCCGGCTGATTCACCATGGCGAGCACTTCGCCGGTGTCGATGTCGAGCACCACGATGGAGCCCGCCCGCGCGCGCTGCTCGCGCACCGCCGCCTTGAGCTCGCGGTAAGCGAGGTACTGGATGCGCAGGTCGATCGACAGGACCAGGTCGCGCCCGGGGCGCGCGGGGCGGATGCTCTCGACGTTCTCGACGATCCGGCCGTAACGGTCCTGGATGACACGCTTGGCACCGGCCTCGCCCGCGAGCCAGTGGTCGAAGGCGAGCTCGAGTCCTTCCTGCCCGGCATCGTCGACGTTGGTGAAGCCGAGCAGATGGCCGGTCACCTCGCCTGCGGGGTAGTAGCGGCGGTACTCGCGCGAGGTGTAGACGCCGGGAACCCCGAGCGCCTTGATCTCGGCCGCCTCGGCGGGCTGGCGGCCGCGCGCCAGATAGAGAAACTCGCGGTCGAGGTTGCTGGTGATGCGACGCGCGAGCTCCTGGCGGTCGAGCCGCAGCGCGCTCGCGAGGCGCGGGATCTGATCCGTCGCGCCGGCGAGCTCGACCGGGTTGACCCAGATCGAGTCCACCGGAGTGCTTACGGCGAGAGGCTCGCCGTAGCGGTCGGTGATGGTGCCGCGGTGGGCCGCGATCTGCAGCACGCGGGTGAAGCGCGCATCGCCCTGGCGTGCGAGGAAACCGTGATCCACCAGCTGCAGATTCACCGCGCGCCACAGGAGCGCCGCGGCCGCGAGCGCCAGCGCCCCGAACACCACCCGCGCGCGCCAGCGGAACGAGCGCTGTGCGGAGTCACGTGAGCTGCGCGGCTTCATGGAGCGACGATCTCGATTTCCCGCGCCGGCGGTGTCGCCATGTGCAGCCGTGTACTCGCCACCCGCTCGACGAACGCATGGCTCGACCAGGCACTCTGCTCCAGCTGCAGCTGCCCCCACTCGATCGAGAGATTGTCGCGCCGCGCATTGAGCGCTTCGAGCCGGATGAACAGCTCGCGCGAGCGGTGCTCGCAGTAGATCGCGCCCGCCGCCGAGGCCAGCACCGCCAGCCACAGCAGCGGCACGCCCAGCACCAGCAGGGTGCGCCGGCTCACGCGATTTTCTCCGCCACCCGCAGCAGCGCGCTGCGGGCGCGCGGGTTGCGCTTGAGCTCCTCGGGCGAGGCGCGGCACTTGCGGCCCACGAGCCTGAGAGCGGGCTGCGCCGCGGGCGGCAGCACCGGCAGATGTGCGAGCGCCGGGTCGGGCTGCGATTCGCGCTGCATGAAGCGCTTCACGGCCCGGTCCTCGAGGGAGTGAAAGGCGATGACGGCGAGACGCCCTCCCGGCGCCAGCACGCCGAGAGCGCCGCGCAGGCCGCGCTCGAGAGACCCAAGCTCATCGTTGATGAACATGCGCAGCGCCTGGAACGTGCGCGTCGCCGGGTGCTTGCCCGGCTCGCGGGTGCGCACCGCGTGCGCCACCAGCGTCGCGAGCTCCGCGGTGCGTGTCAGCGGCCGCCGCTCACGTGCCTCGACGATGGCGCGAGCGACGCGCCGCGCGAAGCGCTCTTCGCCGAAGGTCGCGATCACTTCGCGAATCTCGTCGAGGCCCGCCCGAGCGAGCCAGGCTGAGACCGGCTCGCCGCGTGTCGGGTCCATGCGCATATCGAGCGGGCCGTCGGCGCGGAAGCTGAAGCCGCGCTGCGCATCGTCGAGCTGCGGCGAGGACACGCCGAGGTCGAAGAGCACGCCGCGGCAAGCACGACCGTGCGCGTGTAGCGGCACGAGCGTGCCGAGATCGGCAAACGACGCATGGACGAGCGTAAGCCGCACTTCGTCGGCAAAACGGTGGTGCCCGAACGCGATGGCCTGCGGATCGCGATCGAGTGCGAGCACGCCGCCTTCTCGACCCAGGGCCTGGAGAATGAGTGCCGTATGGCCGCCGCGCCCGAACGTCGCATCGACATAGTAACCGCCCGCTTCCAGGGCCAGTCCGGCCAGCGCCTCAGCGGCAAGCACCGGTGCGTGCTCATCCCCCATAAGCGGTGCGCCTTTGACCCAATCCACCCGAGGCGGCGGCTCAGCGCCGCCTTCCTCACCTCATTCCCAGGCCTCGCGGCCGACTACAGCGACAGCGACTCGAGCTCGGACGGCAGATCGGTCGCCACTTCCTCATTCTTGAGCCACAGGTCGCGCCGTTCGTTCCATCGCGACTCGTCCCACAGCTCGAAGCGGTTGCCCTGGCCGATCAGCATCCCGTGCCGCCCGAGCTTCGCGAACTCGCGCAGCTCAGGCGGAAGCAGCACCCTGCCGTGCCCGTCGAGAGGCAGATCGGTCGCATGGCCCACCATGAGCCGCTGCAGGCGCCGCGCCGTCGGATTGAGGCTCGGCAGACTCATCAGCTTGCGTTCGATCTGCTCCCACTCGGGCAAGGGATAAATGAGGAGGCACTGGTCCCGATCGACGGTGACGACCAATCTTCCCTGGGCGAGACCTGCGATCTGGTCGCGGTAGCGGGTCGGCATGACCATCCGCCCCTTGTCGTCCAAGGTAATTTTTGTTGCACCGCGGAACATGACCTGTGGGGGCGTTTTTCGCCCATTTCTCCCCACTTTTTCCCACCTGCCGCCACTATAGGAATCGGCGGTGAACTATGTCAATTGAAAAAGTGAGAAATTCGTCGCAGTCACAACGACTTATGTAGAAAAGCACAGCTGCCGCGATCGCCCCGCCGCGCCGCAGAGCTCTCTTTCAGTCATAGCAATCAGCGGCTTGTCTTGGAAACCTTATACAGTGGTTCACTTTCGGGGCTACTGAGCGCGAGCCTCGAATGCATGGCGGATCCACTCGATTCCCGGATGGGCGGCTTCCAGGTCGCTGACCACGATGACATCGAAGCGCACCGGCAGCTGCGCCAGATCGCGCCGCTGCTGCAGCAGCTGCTGCGCAGCGCGCACGATGCGCTGCTGTTTGCGCCGATCGACGCTGGCCGCGGCAGACCCGTAACGCGCGTCGGCGCGGGTGCGCACCTCTGCGATTACGAGCACGCCATCGCGGTGTGCGATGAGGTCGAGCTCGCCGAGCCGCCGGCGGAAGTTACGTCCGAGAATCTCCCACCCCTGAGAGCTGAGAAAGCCTGCGGCCAGCTCCTCGGCGCGCTGACCCGTGCGCTGCCGCTGCGTGAGCATCCCTACTGTGTCGCCGCCGGAAGCGCGCGCAGTTCCCCATCGTGCAGCTGCGCCCAGCCGAGCTCCCGGCGGATACGCCGCTCGGCATCGAAGCTCAAGCGCCCGGTGAGTCCCTCGATGTTGACGGTCCCCGGCTTGTTGCGCAGCGCCACCGCGAGGCGGTAGGCATCGAAGCCGAAGGCGTACAGGCGGTTGCGGGACAGGCCGCTGTTCGGCCAAGCATCGCGCGTCGCCGCGCGCACCGCATCGGCAAGGTCGCCGCCCAGCATCCAGGGCATGTCGGGAAACATGAGCCCGTCGAGATCCTGATTGCCGCGGACGTCCGGCTCGAAGGCGAGCGAAGTGGCATAGGTCGGTATGTCACCGGCGAAGTGGTAGCGCAGCTGTGGCCGCAGCAGCCGCTCGGTGTTGGCGGGGGCGGGTGCGAAGATGAAGCCAATGTCGGCGCGCCGCCGCGGCTCGAATTGCAGCTTCGTGCCGACGATGCCTTCGAGCTGCCGCTCGCGCGCCTGGCTGGCACTCAAGCCGAGCACGTCGGTCACGGCCGCGGAGTAATCGGTGCGCGAGGAGTCGAAAGTTGCGGACCCGATCAGCTCGCCGCCGCCGGCTTCGAGCTCCTGGCGAAACGCGGCGAGCACCCGGCTGCCCCAGTCGCCGGCGGGAGCCAGCGCGACGCCGCGCCGGTGGTGGTCCGCCAGCACACGCCTCGCCACGAGGCGCGCCTCGTCCTCGGGCGAGAGCGCGTACTGGTAGAACTGCGACGGCGCCGGCGTCTCCGGCGGCAGGAAGTTGAGTGCGAGCAGCGGCGGCCGGCCGCCGGTGAACTGCGCCGCGGCGATGACCTCCTCGCGCGTGAGCGGTCCCACGATCAGCTCCGCGCCCGTCGCGCTCGCACGCGAGAGAGCCGCGGCTACGCTGTCGACACCGGTATCGTAGACCCGCAGCCGCAGCCGTTCGGACGAGCTCGCCTGGTAGTAAGCCGCGAGAAAGCCGTCGCGCACGCTCACCGCCGCCGCGCTGGAGCGCCCCGTGACCGGCAGGAGCAGCGCAATGTGCGGCACGATCTCGGCCTGCTCACGCGCCACCGCCTGTGCGGCTTCCGGATGGCCTGTGACGCGCGCCAGCTCCGCCGAGAGCCGCGCGCGCTCATTCGTCTGGTCCGGGCTCAAGGTGCCGCTCACCCCCGCCAGCGCCCGCCCCGCCTCATCGGCCCGATGCGCGGCGAGCCAGGCGTGCGCGGCTCGCAGCAGATAGTCGTTGCGCTCGACACCGCTGTTCTGCGCGGCGAGGCTCTCGTAGATGCGCGCCGCCCCGGCCGAGTCTCCGGACTGCTGCAGGCTCGCGGCGCGGTCGACCGAGGGCGGCGGCCCCACCGAGAGGCTCGGGCAGCCACTGAGGACCAGCGCCGCGGCCAGGGCGGCACAGCGGCCGACCCAGCGCGAGAGTGTCATTGGTTGAAGGCCCATACGGTTATCGCGCAGGATGAGTGAACCTGAGGAGCCGCTGCTCCCTGCGGCATGAAAGCGGGATTATAGATGGTGAAGGCGCCTGGCACGCTGCTGGTTGTAGCCACACCCATCGGCAACCTCGCGGACCTGAGCCCCCGGGCGCGCGAGTCGCTGTCGCGGGCGGCGGTCATCGCCGCGGAGGACACGCGTCACACGCGCACGCTGCTGCAGGCGGCCGGAGTCTCCACACCGCTCGTGTCACTGCACGCTCACAACGAGCCGCAACGCGTACCCGAGCTGCTGGCGCGTCTGGCCGCGGGCGAGGACGTGGCTCTGGTGAGCGATGCCGGCACCCCGCTCCTCTCCGATCCCGGCTTCGAGCTGGTGAGCCGGGCGGCCGAGTCGGGCTTCGAGGTCCGGACCGTTCCCGGCCCATCGGCCATCACCGCGGCGCTGGCCGTCGCCGGGCTTCCGGTGCAGCGTTTCGCCTTCGAGGGCTTTCTCCCGGCGCGTGCGGCCGAGCGCCGCGCAGTGCTCGCGGGCCTCGCGCACGAAGCGCGCACGCTGGTGTTCTTCGAGGCGCCGCACCGGATTCAGGAAACGCTCGCCGACCTCGCGGCGCAGCTCGGTGGCGAGCGTCAGGCGGCGGTCGCGCGCGAGCTCACCAAGGCGCACGAGACCGTGTACCGCGGCACCCTCGCCGGGCTCTGCGCCCGCGCACAAAGCGAAGAAAATTTCGCGCGTGGCGAGATCACGATCATCGTGCGCGGAGCGGCAGGCGCTGCCGCAGCAGTCGACGGTGCGGAGCTGCGTCGCATCATGGGAATACTGCTCAGGGAACTGCCACCGGGCCGCGCAGCAGCGCTCGCGGCGCACATCACCGGCGCCACCCGCGCCGCGGCCTATGCGTGCGCGACCGGGGGCGGCGGCGCAGCAGCGCAGGTCGGGTCGCCCGCCGACGATCAGGAGATGCCATGAGCAAGCCACATCCGGCCATCGCCCGCGCCGAAGCCTTCTGCAGGCTGTACCGGCTTCGCATCCCGGTGTTGCTTGCGCCGATGGCTGGCGCCTGTCCACCTTCGCTCTCGATCGCCGTCGCAGGCGCAGGCGGCCTCGGGGGCTGCGGCGCGGTCGCAATGCGGCCCGCGCAGATTCGCGCCTGGGCGAGCGAGTTCCGCGCCGGCTGCCACGACGGCTCCTTTCAGCTGAACCTGTGGATTCCCGAAGGCGCGCCACCACGGCGCGATGCGGCGGTCGAGGCCGCGATGCGCGAGTTTCTGGGTCGCTGGGGCCCTGAAGTCGCCGCCGATGCCGGTGACTATGCGCGACCGGACTTCGACGGGCAGTGCGAAGCGCTCCTCGAGGCAGAGCCGGCGGCGATCTCCTCGATCATGGGTCTCTATCCCGCGGCTTTCGTCGAGCGCTTCAAGGCGCGCGGCATCCGCTGGTTCGCCACCGTCACGACGGTCACCGAGGCGCGGATGGCGGCAGCAGCCGGGGCCGACGCCATCGTGGCTCAAGGGATGGAGGCCGGCGGCCATCGCGGCGCCTTCGATGCCGCGCGCGCAGAGCGTGAGCTCGTCGGACTCTCGGCGCTCCTGCCGGCGGTGGTGGACGCCGTGAAAGTGCCGGTGATCGCCGCCGGCGGCATCACGGACGCACGCGCCGTTGCCGCAGCTTTGATTCTCGGTGCCTCGGCGGTGTCCGTTGGCACGGGCTTTCTGCGCTGTCCCGAAGCGAAGCTGCCAGCGGCGTGGGCGGATGCGATCGGCGCCAGCCCGCCCGAGGGCACGCTCATCACCCGGGCTTTCTCCGGGCGCCCGGGGCGCAGTCTTGCGACCGAATACGCGCGCGCCGCGGCGGCGCCGGATGCGCCGGCGCCAGCCGCCTACCCCGTGCAGAGCGGGCTGACCCAGGCGATGCGCACCCGTGCGCTCGAGGCCAACCGGCTCGATGGGATCTCGGCGTGGGCCGGCCAGGCGGCCTCGCGTGCGCAGGCCAGGCCCGCGGCGGAGCTGGCGCGCGAGCTGTGGAGCGGCGCCAGAGCGCTGCTCGAGCCGCAATAGGAGGTAATGTCCGCCGGAATCGCTTCCTGCGATGCCGGCCAATACAATGAGGCAAGAGTCGGCCGGGCAATCGCTGCCCAGAAGCCCGCAAGGGCCAAGGGTGGAGGAAAGTCCGGGCTCCGGCGGATCGGGTGCCAGGTAACGCCTGGGGGGCGCGAGCCCACGGAAAGTGCAACAGAGAGCAGACCGCCCAAGTCCCTCACGGGACCGGCAAGGGTGAAACGGTGCGGTAAGAGCGCACCGCGTCGGTGGCAACACGCGACGGCACGGCAAACCCCACCTGGAGCAAGGCCAAATAGGGAAGCGGCGGGCGCCTTCAACGGCGGCTCGCAGCGCTGATCCGCGCGCGCTTCCGGGTAGGCCGCTAGAGGTCCACGGCGACGTGGATCCCAGAGGAATGATTGCCCTCGACAGAACCCGGCTTACAGGCCGACTCTTTTTACGCGCTGGCGCGCGGGCGCGAGGACGCACCGCCGAAGACGAGCGGCAGGAGCCGCCAGAACCCGCGCGCGGATGGTGTCGGCTGACCACACTGAACCGTTCGCTTCAGTGTTGCGTTTCCGAGTCAGATTGGGCGCGTCTTTTGGGCCCTGAAGCCCGCTGGTGAAGCAAGTGGTTCACTAACAGCCGTTAGCCCTCTCCAGAGGGCCTCGCGGGACGGCACTGAAGCATTCGGTTCACTGGCGCTTGCCGGACCCTCACCACGCGCCCACCGCGACGCGGCTAGTGGCAAGGGCGAGCTACTTGACGACTTTGAGCTGCGGGCGGCGGGTGCCGCCCTCCTCGGCCTTGGTCTTCGGCGGCTCAGGTCCCAGGTCCTGCTCGGAGAACACCATGCCCTCGCCGGTCTCGCGCGCGTAGACGCCGAGCACCGCGCTCACCGGAAAGCGCACGTGGTGCACCACTCCGGCGAAACGCGCATCGAACTCGACGTCATCGTTGCCGATGCGCAGCCGCTGGGTGGCGCTCTCGCTCAGGTTGAGCACGATCTTGCCTTCCTTGACGTAGGCGCGCGGCACCTCGGCTGCCTCGTTGGCGGCGTCGATGATCACGTGCGGCGTATGGCCGCTTTCGGTGATCCACTGGTACATGGCGCGCAGCAGGAACGGCCGCTTGGGTAACGAACGGGCCATGGGTTAACGCAGCAGGCGCATCTCCTGCTCTTTCTCCGTCAGCGCCTCGCGGAACGCGGGACGCGCGAACACCAGCTGCATGTACTTCTCGATCGGCTGCGCCTGCGGCGGCAGGTCGATCTCATAATACGGCAGCCGCCACAGCACCGGTGCGATGCTGGCGTCCACCAGCGAGAATTCATCCGAGAGGAAATACGGCTTGATCTTGAAGAGCTCCGTGCTCTGCAGGATCGTGTCGCGCAGGATCTTCTTGAGCTTGACGGCCTGCTTCTTGTCGGGCTCGGCATCGATCTGCTTGGCGACGCCGTACCAGTCGCGCTCGATGCGATAGAGCGCCAGGCGGAACTGCGCGCGCGTGAGTGGGTCGACCGGCATCAGCGGTGGATGCGGAAAGCGCTCGTCGAGATACTCGATGATCACCCGCGAGTCGTACAGCACCAGGTCGCGGTCCACGAGCGTCGGCACGCTGTGGTAAGGATTGAGGTCGAGCAGATCCTCGGGGAAGCGGCCGGCTTCGACGCTGACGATGTCGATGCTGATGCCCTTCTCGGCCAGCACGATCCGGGTCCGGTGACTCCATGGGTCATCGGGCGCCGAGAACAGGGTCATGATGGAACGTCGGCTCGACACGCACGCGCTCCCGCCCGACGGGCGGTCAGTGGACGTCTTTCCAGTACTCGCGCTTCACCAGCCACGCCAGCCAGGTGAACAGCAGCAGGAACAGCACGACCCAGACACCGAGCTGGTGCCGCTGCGTCTGGCTCGGATCGCTCGCATAGTCGAGAAAGTTCACCGTATCGCGCACGAAGCCGTCGTACTCGGCGAGGCTCATGCGACCCGGAGCGACCATCTCGAAGTGATCGAACACCTGCTCCGGGGTCTTCTTGCCTTCGCGAGTGACGGTTTCGGTCCGGTACACGGCCTTCTTCAGGCCCTCGACCTCCGACAGCACGTCCGGCATCGCCGTCGCGGGCAGCCGCAGGTTGTTGGCCCCGGTCTGCCGGGTGGGATCGACGTAGAAGGTGGTGAGGAACTGATAGATGTAGTCCGCGCCGCGCGCGCGCACCATGAGTGACAGGTCGGGCGGCACCTTGCCGAACCAGGCCTCGGCGTCCGCCGAGGGCATGCCGGTCACAATGTATTCGGAGGCTTTGCGTCCGGGCGGCACCAGGTCCTGCTGCAGCAGCTGCTCGGGGACCGCCAGGTCCGCGCCGAGGCGCGTCCAGCGCTCGTACTTGAGCGAGTGGCACCCGAGGCAGTAGCCGGCGAAGTTGCGGGCGCCGCGCTGCAGCGAGGCACGATCGGCGACCCGGGTGTCCGCGCGCCAGTGCTCCCAGTCGGCGCCGAATTTACCCCCGCTCTCCTCCGCCGCCGGCACGCGCACCGGCGAGCACGCCGCTGCCAGCAGCGCCAGCGCGAGCAAAGCCCGGGCCGGGCGGCCCGCCATGCGCCAGTGCGCGGACTCAGTGCGCATGGTAGACCACCCTCTCAGGCACGGGCTTCACCGGGTCGAGCCTGGTGTAAATCGGCATCAGCAGGAAGAAGCAGAAGTACAGCACCGCCAGAATGCGGGCCATGATCACGTAGACGCCGAGCGCGGGCTGCATGCCGAGGTAGCCCAGCCCGACGAACGACACCACGAAGATCGCCAGTGCCGCGCGTGAGATCCAGCCGCGGTAGCGCATCGACTTGACCGGCGAGCGGTCGAGCCACGGCACGAACAGGAACAGCATCACCGCAATCAGCAGCAGCAGCGCACCCCAGCGCTGGTCCGGCACGGCGCGCAGGATTGCGTAATAAGGAGTGAAGTACCACACCGGCGTAATGTCCTCCGGGGTGGATATGGGGTTGGCCGGCTCGAAGTTCGGCGCCTCGAGGAACAGGCCCCCGAGCGTCGGCACGAAGAACACCACGATCGCGAGCAGCACCAGGAACACGGCGATGCCGACGAAATCCTTCACCGTGTAATAAGGATGGAAAGGGATGCCGTCGAGCGGCTTGCCGTCCTTGTCGAGCTTGTCCTTGATCTCGATGCCGTCGGGGTTGTTGGAGCCGACTTCGTGCAACGCCACCAGGTGCAGCGCCACCACCCCGATCAGCGCGAGCGGCAGGGCCGCCACGTGCAGCGCGAAGAAACGGTTGAGGGTGGCATCCGCGATGCCGTAATCGCCGCGGATCCACAGCACGAGGTCCGGACCGATCCCGGGAATGGTGCCGAAGAGATTGATGATCACCTGCGCGCCCCAGAAGGACATGTTGCCCCAGGGCAGCACGTAGCCCATGAACGCTTCCGCCATGAGCACCAGATACACCCCCATGCCGATGAGCCACAGGAGCTCGCGCGGGCGGCGATACGAGCCGTAGAGGAAAGCCCGGAACATGTGCAGGTAAACGACGATGAAGAAGAAGGAGGCGCCGCTGGAGTGCAGGTAGCGGATCAGCCAGCCGTAATCGACCTCGCGCATGATGAACTGCACGGAGTCGAAGGCGGTCGCCTCGCCCGGCTTGTAGTACATCGTGAGAAAGATGCCGGTGACGAGCTGCAGCACCAGCACCACCAGCGCGATCGATCCGAAGTAATACCAGACGTTGAAATTCTTCGGCGCGTAGTACTCGGTGACCTGCGTGGCGAGGAACTGATCGATCGGCATCCTCTTGTTGAGCCAGGCCCAGAAGCGCTGGCCGGCCCCGCTCGGGGCGGCCTTCGGCAGCGTGGCAGCTGCGCCGGTCGCGGTCTTTACGGTCACGAGGCCACTCCTTTCTCATCGGCGCCGATCAGCAACAGGGTCTCCTTGGGATACGAGTAGGGCGGCACGCGCAGGTTGACCGAGGCCGGTGAGCCATCGAACACCCGTCCGGCGAGGTCGAAGCGCGAGCCATGGCAGGGGCAGTGAAAGCCGCCGGGCCAGGAAGGATCGAGCTCGCCGGCCGCGAAGCGCTGCTTCGGGAGACAGCCGAGGTGCGTGCAGATGCCGATCAGCACCAGGTACTCGGCGGTACGCGAGCGCAGCGTGTTCCTGGCGTAGGCGGGCTGCTCGGAGTCTTTTGACTCAGGATCCTTGAGCTCGCCGTCGTGGCCGGCCACCCGCGAAACCATGTCGGGCGTGCGCCGCACCACGTAGATCGGCTGGCGCCGCCACACGGGCACCGCCATCTGACCTGCCTCCAGCTTCGAAAGGTCGAGCGTGACCGGCGCGCCGGCGGCGCGGGCGCGCTCCGAGGGGCTCCATGACTCGATGAAGGGTACGGCGGCGAACACCGCGCCCACGGCACCGGTGGCGATGGTGGCTCGGGTGAGGAACTTGCGCCGGCTCAGGTCGACTTCATCGCCGCCGGCGGTGACTGCGTGATCGGCCATCTCGCCACTCTCCCGCTGTATGACACACCCGCCGCAGCGTCATTCTTGCCGCCGACCCAAGCGGACTGCGCCGGGGTGCAGTTTCGTACCTTGCGGGGGGCGGCGCATTATACACAAACGGAACTGCCTCTCCGGACGCGTCTCCTTGAGCGCGCACGCGGGGCCCGCGCGGAATTTACCGCTTTCCCGGAGTCGTTGATGCTCGAGCACCTGGGCCGCGGACTGACCTTCGTGGCGGGATCGGTCGTTGGGGGTCTGGCCCTGGCATTTCTGATCGTGGCGGTGCGCCCCGATCTCATCCGTGGGCGCCTCGCGCCCGCCACGGCCCCCGCAAGTCCAGCCGCTGCCCCCGCGGCCGCTGCGCCTGCCGCGGCAGCGCCACAGGGGCCGGCACACTCCGCGGCCGCGCCCGCGCGTGTCACCTATGCCGATGCGGTCCAGCGCGCCGCGCCGGCGGTGGTCAACGTATATACCGACCGGATAGTGACCGAGCGGCTGGCGCCGTCCCTCGGGGAGCTGTTCGGCGGATTCCTGCCACGCTACCGGCAGCGGATCGAGCGTACGCTCGGCTCCGGCGTCATCGTCGACGAGAGCGGACACATCGTCACCAACGACCACGTCATCGCCAACGCCCAGTCCATCCGCGTACAGCTCGCCGACGGACGAATTGCCGAGGCGCACGTCGTCGGCACCGACCCCGACACCGATCTGGCGGTCCTCAAGATCGGCCTGAAGTGGCTGCCGACAGCCCCGCTCGGCCGCTCCGACTCCCTGCGGGTGGGCGATGTGGTGCTGGCCATCGGCAATCCGCTCGGTCTCTCCCATACGGTGACGCACGGGATCGTGAGCGCTACCAGTCGGGCGGAGCTCGGCATCGCACCAGTCGAGGATTTCATCCAGACCGATGCGCCGATCAACCGGGGCAACTCCGGCGGCGCGCTGGTCGACTCGAGCGGCGCCCTGGTGGGCATCAACACCGCCATGGTCGCCAAGAGCCTCGGTGTCGAGGGCATCGGCTTCGCCATCCCGGTGAACATGGTGCGCGGCGTGCTGAGCGAGATCATCGCGCACGGCCGCGTGATCCGCGGCTGGATCGGCATCGTTCCCGAGGATCTCTCGCCCGAGCAGGCGCAGCAGCTCGGGCTGTCGCAAGGCGGCGTCGTGATCGCCAATCTCTATCGCGACGCGCCCGCGCAGCAGGCGGGGCTGCGGCCCGGCGACCTGCTGCTGAGTGTCGACGGCGCGAGTCCGCGCGGAGCGCAGGACGTGCTCGGTCGCATAGCTCTGATGAAGCCCGGCTCCACGGTGACCCTGCGCGGGCTGCGGCGCGGGGGCGCCTTCGATCTCAAGGTGCCCGTCACCGAGCGCCCACGGACCCAGTAGTGCGATGACGACCCTGGTCACACGTCTGTTCGACTCGCGTGCGGACCTCGAGTCCGCACTGACGGAGCGCCTCGCACGCGCCATCGCGACGCCGGGCGCCGCCGCCGCGCACATGCTGTCGGGAGGGACCACGCCGCTGCCGGCATACCGCGCACTCGCTGCACATCCGCCGCGGCGCAACCCGCAGCTGCATATCCTCTTCTCGGATGATCGTTACGTCCCCGCCGACTCGCCGGCGAGCAACTATCACCGGATCGCTCCGTTCCTTGATGCACTCGCGCTGCCCGCGGCTGCGGTGCTGCGCGTACGCACCGAGCTCCCCCTCGAGGAGGCAACCCGCGACTACGAGCGTCAGCTCGCGGCACTCCTCGGGTCCGGCGTGCGGATCGGGCTCGGCCTGCTCGGCCTCGGCGCCGACGGGCACACCGCCTCGCTCTTCGGCGCCGCGGACATCGCGCGCGGCAGTGGCCGCCTCGCCGTCGCGGTACAGCGGCCGGACGGTATGTCCGCGGTGAGCGTGACCCCGGAGCTCCTGGCGCAGGTCGGGGAGCCGCTGTTCGTCGTGGCGGGTGCGGACAAGCGCGACGCCGTACGCTCCCTCCTCGCTGAGGACTCGGCCCTCACGGCGTGGCGCGCGGTGATGGGATGCGCACGCGTCGAGTTGTGGGCGGACCGCTCCGCTGCACCGACCCTGACATGAGCGAGTCTGCCGACCCGGCGCCCCTGCTGCGCGAGGCCGTCCGGCTCGAGCAGCTCGGCCGGCTCGCCGATGCCGCGAAGGTCTACGAGCACATCCTCGCGCGCTGGCCGCAGCTTCCCGACTGCTGGTACAACCTCGCGCTCCTGCAGCGCGGGCTGCGGCGTTTCGATGAAGCCCTCGCCTCCTACTCAGAAGCCCTCGCGCGCGGTGTGCGGCAGCCCGAGGAGGTCCACCTCAATCGCGCCGTGATCCTCGCAGACCATCTGCGCCAGGATGCAGCGGCCGAACGCGAGCTGCGGGCGGCCCTCGCGCTCAATCCGCAGTACCTGCCTGCCTTACGCAACCTCGCGAACCTCCACGAGGATCTCGGACGGCGCGATGCGGCGCTCGCCACTTATGCCCGCATCCTCGAGCTCGACCCGCACGCCTTCGATAGCCTCGCCCGCTCGGCCGGCCTTCATCGCGTGGAGCGCCCGGACGACCCCTTGATCGCCCGGCTGCGCACGGCGCTCGCCGACCCCGCTGCCGGAAGCGCCGAGCGCGCCAGCCTCGGATTTGCCTTAGGTCGGGCGCTCGACTCCTGCGGCGAGTACGCGGCGGCGTTCGCGGCGTACGTGGAAGCGAACCGGGAAAGCCGGGCGAGCGCGCCGGCGGCCGTGCCCTACGACCGGGGAGCTCAGGAGCGTTTCACGGACGAGCTGATCCGCGCCTTTCCGGCAGCGGCCCCTCGCAGCGCCACCGCGCAGCCGGCGCCGCATCCGGCCCCGATATTCATCTGCGGCATGTTCCGCTCCGGTTCGACACTCGCCGAGCAGCTCCTCGCCCGCCATCCTCAGGTCACCGCGGGGGGCGAGCTGGACCTCCTGCCCGAGCTGGTGCGCACCGGGCTCTCGCCCTTTCCTGCGGCACTCACCGGTCAGGCCGAGGGGCGGATCGCGGAGCTCGGGAAGCGCTATCTGGCAACCCTCGCGCGGCTCTTCCCCGACGCGGCTTACGTGACCGACAAGCGCCCGGACAACTTCCTGCTCATCGGACTCATCAAGCGCCTCTTACCCGATGCGAGGATCGTCTATACGACGCGCGACCCGCTCGACAACTGCCTCTCCATCTTCTTTCTGCACCTCGATCAGCGCATGGCCTACGCGCTCGATCTCATGGACGCGGGCCACTATTACCGGGAATACCGGCGGCTCATGGCCCATTGGAAGGCGCTATACCCGGACGGGCTGCTCGAGCTCAACTACGACAGCCTGGTGGCCGATCCGCGGCCGGCCCTCGAGCGCTTGCTCAGCTTCTGCGGTCTGCCGTGGGATGAGGCCTGTCTCACGCCGACGCCGGGTAAGTCGGCGGTCAAGACGGCGAGCGTCTGGCAGGTGCGGGAACCGCTCTATCGCAGCTCATCCGGGCGCTCGCGCCACTACCGACACGAGCTCGCAGCACTCGCAGCCTACCTTGCCGAGCCTTAGGATGGCCGGCAGCGCATGACCGACCAGAGCCCGCCAGCGGCCACCCTGCTGCCCATCTTCGCGACACCGTTCGCGGA
>DASQGK010000017.1:0-99750 GCA_035632655.1 Steroidobacteraceae bacterium
CGCGCATCTCTTCGATCATCTCGCGCATCCTTACGAACATCTTCGGATGCACGATCGAGTTGAGCCGCTTCAGCGCTGCCGGATCGGCAAACACGATCGGTCCAAGCTTCTTGCGGTCGATCGTCCCGTCCGGCGCAAGAATCCCCTCGCCGAACGCCTCGATCATGTCAGGGTAGGCGGGCCCCCCCGGAGCGTAGATCGCATGACCGACCTTGTCGGCGTCGATTACCGGCGCCCCCAGTTCCGCCAGAAGCTTCGTCACCGTGCTCTTGCCCGAGCCGATTCCGCCCATGAGTCCGATCGTCAGCATCGAAACCGCTCCGTTGTTGCCATGCTTCGCGTTCCCCTCAGGCGCCGGCCGCCTGTTTGTCCCACGCCTGCAGATTGTAGAGGTAGCTGAAGAAGCCTCCGCGCGAAAGCAATTCGCTGAAGCTTCCTTCCTCGGCGATTACGCCGTCGCGCAAAACCAGGATACGGTCGGCGTTCTGAATCGTCGACAGGCGATGTGCTATCACGAGCGTCGTTCGCCCGCGCATCGCCGCCTCCACCGCCGCCATCACCAGCGATTCGGTTTCCGTATCGAGCGCGCTGGTCGGCTCGTCCATGATCAGGATCGGCGCGTCCTTGAGCAGCGCGCGCGCGATCGCGATGCGCTGGCGCTGGCCGCCGGAGAGCAGCATGCCGCGATCGCCGACCAGGGCATCGAGGCCACCGGGCTGGCTGCGCACGAACTCGAGGATATGCGCGGCTGCGGCGGCCCGCTCGATCGCGGCATCGGAGACATCGCGCCCGAAGGCGATGTTGTTGCGGATCGTGTCATCGAACAGCACCACGTCCTGGCTCACTACCGCGATCTGCTCGCGCAGCGACTGCAGGTCGTAATCGCGCACGTCGCGGCCATCGATGCGTACGCTGCCGGAGCGCACGTCATAGAAGCGCGGCAGCAGATTGACCAGCGTCGACTTGCCGCTCCCGGAGCGCCCGACGACCGCGAGGCTCTCGCCGGCCGCGACCTGCAGCGACACGTTCTCGAGTGCCGCGGGCCGCCCTCCCCGGCCGGCGTCCGCCGCCGCGCCGTCGCCCGAGCGGTAGGCGAAGGACACGTCCGCGAACTCGACCGCGCCGCGCACGCGCGCGGGCCGATAGCTGCCGCCCTGCGGCTCGGGCGGCTCATCGAGCAGCTCGAACAGGCTCTGGCCGCCGGCGATCCCCTGCTGCAGCGGACCTGCGACCCCCACCAGGTCGCGCAACGGCTGCGCGATCTGCACCAGCGCGGTGAAGAAGCCGAGCAGATCGCCCATCGAGGTGCGCCCGTGCACCGCGTCCGCGATGGCGATCCACAGCACGACCGCAAGCCCGCTCGCGGTGAGCAGCTGTACCACCGGGTTGGACAGCCCCTTGGTGAGGATCAGCTTCATGTTGGAGCGCCGGTTGTGCTCGTTGACGGCGTCGAACTGCCGTGCGAGATGCTCCTGCGCGTTGTAGACCTTGATGAGGCGCGGCGCCTCGAAGCCCTCCTTGACGACGCGGGTGACATCGCCCATCGAGTCCTGGATGCGGCGGCTGTAGCGGCGGAACTTCTGGTTGATCACCGACACCAGCCAGCCGATCAGCGGACCCATGATGAGGGCGAGCAGCGCCAGGCGCGCGTTCAGCCACAGCACCACGGCTATCGAGCCGATGATGGTGAGCGTGGTACGCACCACCACCACCACCGAGTCGGTCGCGGCCTGGCCGACTTGCTCGGTGTTGAAAGTCAGGCGTGAGAGCAGCACTCCCGAGGAGTTGCGGTCGAAGAAGCCCATCGGCAGGTCGAGGATGCGGCGGAACGCCTCGCCGCGCAGCCGCGCGACGATCTGCCGCCCCACGTATCCCATGAAGTACGTCTGCGTGAAGTCGCCGAGGCCGCGCAGCAGGAACAGCCCCACCACCGCCAGCGGCACCCACACGATGGTGCGCGGATCACGGTGGGTGAAGGTGCCGTCGCCAAACAGCTTGGCGAGCAGCGAGAAGCTGGCCATGGTGACCGAATAGAGGATCGCGCCGAGCACCCCGAGCGTGAAGTGCCCGCGGTGCGGCCGCACGTAGCCGAGCAGCCGCCGGTAGGCATGCCAGCCGCCCTGCGCGGAGCGCACGTCTTTCAAGGCTTGCCCGCCGCCTCTTCCTTGACGGTGGCGACGTTGATCTCGGCGAAGCCGAGACGTCCGAGCACATCCATGGCGGTGATAACGGACTGATGGGTGGCGCGCGCGTCGGCGCGCAGCGTGACCGGCATGGAGCGGCTGGTGCCGGCCTCCTTCAGCAGCGCGGCGCGCAGCGTCTCGGGACTGGAATTGATGAGCTCACGCTGGTTGACCAGGTAGGCGCCGGCCTGGGTGACGCTGACGACCAGCGGCTCGCTGCCGACGCGCTCCGTCGGCACCGCGCTCGCGTGCGGCAGGTGCACCCGCAGGCGGCCCTCGTCGCTGAAGCGGCTCGAGAGGATGAAGAACACCACCAGCAGCAGCACCACGTCGATCAGCGAGACGACGTTGATTTCCGGGTCTTCGAGCGGACGCCTCGGCCTGAGGTTCACTGCCTGGTTCCGAATGCGGCGCAGGTCACGCGGCGGCTGCCGACGAGCCGCGCTCGCGCGCGTGCGCGGCCTCGAGCGCGTCCGCCATGCGGATTGCCTGCTTCTCCATCTCCACCACGATCCCTTCCACCCGGCCGCGCAGGTACCGGTAGAAGATCAGCGCGGGAATCGCGACGCACAGGCCGGCCACGGTGCAGATCAGCGCCTCAGCGATGCCGCCCGAGAGCGCGCGCGGATCCCCCATGCCACCGGCCTCGATCGCGTTGAAGGAACGGATGATGCCGGTCACCGTGCCGAGCAGCCCGAGCAGCGGCGAGACCCCCGCGATGGTGCCGAGCGTGTTGATGAACCGCTCGAGCTCGTGCACTACGTGGCGGCCGGTGTCCTCGAGGCGCTCCATGAGGATCTCGCGCGGCCGGTTACGGTTCATCAGGCCGGTGGCCAGCAGGCGCCCCAGGGGCGAGTTCTGCTCGAGCCCGGCGATCACCTTGTCGGTCACCTGATTCGCCTCGATCAGCTGCCACACCCGCTGCGGCAGCTCCCGTGGCAGCACGCGCTTGTCCTGCAGCGTCCACAGACGCTCGAGAATAATGGCCGCGGCAACGATGGAGCAGAGAATGATCGGCCACATCAGCGGGCCGCCGGCCCGCACTATTTCCCACATTCTGAACGACCCCGTGGACCGGCACGGCCGGTTACGCCATGGGGCCATCATACCGGAACCGCCGCACAGCCCCGCCTCGGATGCATCTGCTACAGTCCCGGGCCTCGATGCCGCGGGCGCTACTGAAAAGAATCATTCCAGCCCCCCATACCCTGCGCGGGCGCTGGCCGGTGCGGCTGTGCGGCGAACGCATCGCCAATCCGAAGCTGTGGACGCTGCAGCGGCGGTCCGTCACTTACGCCTTCGGGGCCGGGCTCGCCATCTGCTTCGTGCCGCTGCCGATACACCTGCTGCTGGCGGTGCTGATCGCACTCGTCTGGCGGCTCAATCTGCCGGTGATGTACGGCACCACCTGGGTGGTCGCCAATCCCTTCACGCTGGTGCCGCTCTACTACTTCGCCTACCGCGTCGGCGTCGCGATCCTGCACGTACCACCGCATCACTTCCGCTTCGTCGCCGACTGGAAGTGGTTCCGCTACGCCCTCCTCCCCGTGTGGCAGCCGTTCGTGGTGGGGTGCCTGGTGTGCGCGGTCTGCGCGGCGGTCCTGGGCTGGGCGGCACTCGAGCTCGTCTGGCGCTGGCACGTCTCGAGCCGCTACCGCAGGCGGCGTGCCGGGCGCCACGGGCGCGGCCTCGGCGCCCTGCACGTCAGGGAATGATTTCACTCCGCGCGGCACTACCTCGCCTTTGAGACCCGCCGGGCGCAGCCGGCAAAAACCGCGCTTCTTGCGGCGGTCTACGCAGTGATGTCCGGCGGAATCGCCGCAGGCGATTCCGCCCTGGCAACCAGCGTGCCGGCCTCGAGCTCGCAGACCCGCTCCATGCGGCGCGCCAGCTTCAGGTCGTGCGTGACTACCACGAGGCTGGTGCCGTGTTCGCGGTTGAGCTCCAGCAGCAGCGCAAACACGCTCTCCGCGTTGGCGCCGTCGAGATTGCCGGTGGGCTCGTCCGCCAGCACGATGCTGGGTGCCGTCACCAGCGCGCGCGCCACGGCGGCACGCTGCCGCTCGCCGCCCGAGAGCTGATGCGGACGGTGCGCGAGCCGCGCGCCGAGCCCCACACGCTCCAGCAGGCGCCGCGCCGCGGCGCGCGCCTCGCTCACCGGCGCCCGGCGCACCAGCAGGGGCATCGCGACGTTCTCCAGCGCAGAGAACTCCGGCAGCAGATGATGGAACTGATAGACGAACCCGAGCGCGCGATTGCGCAGCATACCGCGCTCGCTCTCGGCGAGCCCATGGATGTCGCGCCCGGCGATCAGCACCTCACCGCCCGTCGGCCGGTCGAGCCCGCCGAGTATCTGCAGCAGCGTGGTCTTGCCGGAGCCCGAGGCGCCAACGATCGCGACACGCTCCCCGGGGGCCACCGCGAGCGACACTCCCTGCAGCACCGGCAGCAGCTCGGGACCCTGGCGGAAGGTCTTGCGCACCGCGCGTGCCTCGAGTACCGGCTCACTCATGGCGCAGCGCCTCCGCGGGCGCGGTGCGCGCCGCGCGCCACGCCGGATAGACGGTCGCGAGCGTGCACAGCACGAAGGCCACGCCGCAGACCCTGAGCACATCGAGCCGCTCGACGTAGGCGGGCAGCTCGCTCATGTAGTACACGCGCGCATCCATGAACTGCGTGCCGAGCAGCCGCTCGAGCGCGCCCACCAGCATCTCGAGGTTGTCGGCCAGGAGGTTGCCGAGCAGCGCGCCGAGCACCGTCCCGGCGAGGCCGATCAGCACGCCCTGCACCGCGAAGGTCATGAGCACGTTGCGCGGCCCGGCGCCGAGGGTGCGCAGGATGGCGATGTCGGTCTGCTTCTCCTTCACGATCATCACCAGCGTGGCGACGATGTTGAAGGCGGCGACCGCCACCAGCATCGAGAGGATCACGAACATCATCGACTTGGTGTTCTCGATGGAGCGGAAGAAGTTCGCGTGATCCTGGGTCCAGTCGCTCACGTAGAAGCCCTCACCGCCGAGCGCCAGGGCCACCCGCCGCGCCACCGCCGGCGCGCGCAGCGGGTCGGCGAGCGCGAGACGCAGCCCGCTGACGCGGTCGCCGAGGCGAAACAGCCGCGCAGCATCGTCGAGATGCGTGAGGGCGAGCCCGCGGTCGAACTCGTACATGCCGGAGGAGAAGAGGCCCACCACCTGGAAGCGGCGCATCCGCGCCACCAGCCCCGTGGGCGTGGCCGTTCCCTGCGGCGCAATCACCAGCACGCTGCCGCCGACGTGCACGCCGAGGTCGCGCGCCAGCGCCGCTCCGAGAATGATGCCATAGCCACCGTCGCGCAGATCCCCGAGGCTCCCCGCGGTCATCCGCTGCGCGAGGCCGGTGGCAGTGCGCTCTTCCTCCGGCAGCACACCGCGCACCGTGGCGCCGGTCATCACCTGGCCGTTGGCGAGCATCGCCTGGCTCTCCACGTAGGGCACCGCGGCCACTACTCCCGCCTGCCGCCGGGCGCGCTGTGCCAGGGTCCGCCAGTCGCCCAGCGTGCCGTTGAAACCCGTGAGCGTCGCGTGGGAGGTGACCGCGAGAATGCGGCTGCGCAGCTCGCGTTCGAAGCCGTTCATCACCGACAGCACGACGATCAGGGTCGCGACGCCCAGGCTCAGGCCGCAGACCGACATCAGCGCCACGAACGAGACGAAGCCGCGCCGGTGCGTGGAGCGCAGGTAGCGCGTCCCGATCAGCCATTCGTAGGATGCCATCGTGCGCTTACTCGTAACGCAGCGCTTCGGCGGGCGCGATCCTCGCTGCGCGCAGCGCCGGGTACACGGTCGCGAGGCCGGTGAGACCGAAGGCCGCGAGCGCAATCGCCACCACGTTGGCGGCGTGCACCTCGGAAGGAATCACGCTGCTGTAGTAAACGTCCGCGTCCAGGATCTGGAAGCGGAAGGTGCGCTCGAGGAACGGTACGATGGTCTCGACGTTCAGCGCCAGCACCAGTCCCAGCACCACGCCCAGCGCCACCCCGAGCCAGCCGATCACCAGCCCCTGGGTGAGGAAAATGCCGAGCACGCGGCGCGGCGCGGCGCCCAAGGTGCGCAGAATCGCGATGTCGGTGCGCTTGTCGGTGACCACCATCACCAGCATGGCGACGATGTTGAAGGCGGCCACTGCCACGATCAGCAGCAGGATGAGCGACATCATGGTCTTCTCGATGCGCGTGGCGCGAAAGTAGCTGGCATTGTCCTGCGTCCAGTCGCGCACCTCGAGCCCGGCAGGCAGCACCGCCCGCAGGCGCGCCGCTACCGCCGGCGCGGCCAGCACGTCCGCGACCCGGATGCGCAGACCCTGATCGGTGGCGCCGGCGCTCGCCAGGGCGCGCACGTCCGCGAGATTGGCGAACAGCAGCGTCGAGTCCTGGTCGGTCTCGCCTACCTCGAACACTCCCGCGACCGTGAATTGGCGCAGCTTCGGCAGCGGTGTGCCGTCCGCACCCATGCTCGGCACCAGCAGCGTCAGTCCCTCGCCCGGCGACAGCGCGAGCCGCTCCGCGATGACCGCGCCGACGATCACGCGCGCGGCGCCGGCGGCGAGATCGGCAAGATGCCCCTGGGTGATCGACGGTCCGATGTCGGCCACGGTGGCGGCGGCGGTCGGCTCGATACCGCGCAGCACCACGGGCATCATCTCGGGCTGGTGCACCGCGAGCGCCTGCAGCTCGGCGTAGGGAGCGACGTCGCGCACTCCCGCCACACCGCGCGCGCTGCGCGCGATGCCCGCCCAGTCGATGGCGGCGGCTCCCATGCCGCCCTCGGCCGCAGGAACCACCCGCACGTCGGCGCCGAGTGCCAGCAGGCGGTCGCGCAGCTCGCTTTCAAAGCCGTTCATCACCGAAAGGATGACGATGAGTGCCGCGACGCCGACACACACGCCGCTGAGGGATGCCCAGGTGATGAACGAGACGAAGAACTTGTGGGATCGGGCGCGGACGTAGCGCAGTCCCACGTACACCGGCAGCGGATGAAACATCGTCGCGATTTAACCACAGATGGCAGGCTTTTCAGACCTGGTTCACAGATTGGCCGTCTTAAGACCGTCTGCGGCTTTGACAGATTGCCGGCGGTGCTATAGTCGGCGGCGAGCGGAGGAACTCGCATGCAGACACGCATTTTCGCGGCATTTCTGTGCAGTTGTGCCGTCGCCGCCAGCGCGCTCGGTGAGACCGTCGTGGTCAACGACCAGGTCCAGGTGCGCGCATCCCAGGTCGAGCGTCCCAAGCGCGGCATCACCATGGCCGAGGTGGAGAAGCACTTCGGCGCCCCCGTGACACGCCACGCGGCGGTCGGAGGCGCGAATCCGCATCAGCCGCCGATCACGCGCTGGGACTACAACGGCTTCTCGGTGTTCTTCGAAAAAGATCACGTGATCGAGTCGGTCGCCACGGGCGCCGCGCCGGCCACGGGGCCCGCCGCACCCGCCGCCGCGCCATCCGCCTAAACGACCCTGCTGCCCTCGAGCCCCTCGCCAGCGGCGCCAGTCGCGCTGGCATGCGGCCACGCGCCGGTGTTAGGCTCGCTCCGACACTAATAACTCGGGGATCACGTGGTCGAAGAGCCTCTCAGGGCCCGGATCGAGGCCCTGTTGCGCGCGGGCAGCGTACGCAGGAAGAAGGCGGCAGCCAAGCTCGAAGAGGAGATCCGGCAGCGGGAAGAGATCCTGCGCCAGACCTTCCGCCGTTACGTCTCGCCGCGCCTCGCCGACAAGATCCTGGAAGACGCGCAGCTGCGCGATACGCTGCTGACGCCCGCCGCGGCGCCGGCGGACGCACGGGCTCACGCGGTGGTGCTGTTCGCCGACCTGCGCGGCTTCACCGGCATCGCCGAGCGGCTCGATCCGCAGCACATCGTGCCGCTGCTCAACGAGTTCTTCTCGCTCCTCACCGAGATCACCTTCCGCCACGAGGGCACGGTGTTCCACATGGCCGGCGACTGTCTGATGCTCGGCTTCGGTGTACCGCTCGAGCAGTCCGACAGCGCCGAACGCGCCGTGCGCGCCGCCCGCGAGATGCTGGCCAGCTTCGCAGAGCTGTCGCGGTCGTGGCGCGAGCGCTATTCCGTCGAGGCGGGCCTCGGCATCGGCATCAATGAAGGAGACGTCGTCGCCGGCAACGTCGGCTCGGCCTCCTACATGAACTACACGATCATCGGCGATACCGTGAACATCGCCGCGCGCTTGTGTCAGCGGGCACGCGCCGGCGAAATGCTGTTCTCCAGCAGCCTCAAGCGCTCGCTCGATGCGCACGGGCTCGATATCGGCGCAACGGCACTGCCGCCGCTGCAGGTGCGCGGCCGCTCGAACCCGATCGACATCTTCTGCGTCCCGCTCGAGCAGCGTATCCAGCTGAGCGTGTAGTCCGCCGCCTGCTGCACCGTCCGCGACCTCGCCGCCTGCGGTGCGCGCGGCCACCACTGTAAGCTGCACGGCCATGCCCGCCCTGCTCCATCCCCCGCTGCCGAGCGCCTCGCGGCCGCGGCTCGCCTGGCACCAGCTGTACGGCAGCGCGGCGGCGCTGGCGCTCGCCGAAGCGCTGCGCGCCGATGCACGGCTCTATGTGGTGATCGCCGACGGCGCGCGCGAGCTCGAGCGGCTCACCGCGGAGCTGCGCTTCTTCGCGGACGGCGCCGTGACGCTCCTGCGCCTGCCGGACTGGGAAGTACTGCCCTATGACCTGTTCTCGCCTCACCCGGACATCACCTCCGAGCGGCTGAAGACCCTGTTCGAGCTGCCGCACACGCGCCGTGGCTGCCTGATCGTGACGGCGGATACCCTCATGCAGCGACTGCCGCCGCGCGATTACGTGCAGGGACGGGCCTTCGATCTGGTCAAGGGCCAGGCGCTCGCCCTCGAGCCCTTCCGGCAGCGCCTCGCCGAAGCGGGTTACGCCAGCGTCAGTCAGGTGGTGAGCCCGGGCGAGTTCGCCGTGCGCGGATCGCTCCTCGATGTCTTCCCGATGGGCAGCACGGCGCCGCTGCGCATCGATCTGTTCGATGAGGAGATCGAGGCGATTCGCCGTTTCGACCCGGAGACACAGCGTTCGCTCGACACGCTCGAGGAAGTACGCCTGCTGCCGGCCCGCGAGGTCCCGCTCGACACGCAGGCAGTGCGCGATTTTCGCCGCCGCTACCGCACGCGCTTCGAAGGCGACCCCAACCGCAGCGTCATCTATCGCAGCGTGGGCGAGGGACTGGCACCGGCAGGGATCGAGTTCTACCAGCCGCTGTTCTTCGACAGCAGCGCCACCCTGATCGACTACCTGCCCGCCAACGCCGTCATCGTCCACGATACGGCCCTCTCCGGCACCCTCCTGCGTGCCTGGTCGGACATCGAGGCGCGCTACGACGACCGTCGCCACGACCTCGAGCGGCCGGTACTCGCCCCGCGCGAGCTGTTCCTCGAGCCGGCGGAGATCGATGCGCAGCTCGGGCGCTTCGCCGGCGTAACCCTCGCGGCGCCCAAGGCGGATACCAGCCTCGGCCCGGAGCGCGCCGAGGTGCGTAATTTCCCGACCACTGCGCCGCGCGAGCTGCGCATCGACGTGCGTGCCGAGCAGCCGTTCGCGACGCTCGATGCTTTCCTGCGCGACTTTCACGGCCGCGTGCTGCTCGCCGCCGACTCTCCCGGGCGGCGCGAGGTACTCGCCGAGATGCTGCGCGCCCACGGTCACCCGGTCGAGTCGCTGGGGACCTGGGCGGACTTCGCCTCCGGGAGCGCGCGGCTGGCGCTCACAGTCGCGCCGGACCTGCAGGGTCTGACGCTCACCGATCCGCCGATCGCCCTGATCGCCGAGGCCCAGCTCTTCGGAGCACGCGCCCGCCAGGAGCGGGCGCGCGCCAGACGGGCCGCCGACCCGGAAGCGATCCTGCGCGACCTGCAGGATCTCAACCCGGGCGCCCCCGTGGTCCACGAGGAGTACGGCGTCGGCCGCTACGCCGGCCTTCAGGCCATGGATATCGGCGGCCAGCCGGGCGAGTTTCTGGTGCTCGAATACCAGGACGGCGACCGCCTGTACGTGCCGGTGCAGTCGCTGCACCTGGTGAGCCGCTACACCGGCGCCGCGCCCGAGACGGCCCCGCTGCACAAGCTCGGCACCGACCAGTGGGCCAGGGCGCGGCGGCGCGCCGCCGAGCAGATACGCGACGTCGCGGCCGAGCTCCTCGACCTCTACGCGCGGCGCAAGGCGCAGCGCGGGCTGTCGCTGCAGGTGAGCGATCTCGACTACCAGGCGTTCGTCAACGGCTTCCCGTTCGAGGAGACCGCGGATCAGGCCGAGGCCATCCGCCAGGTGCTCGCGGATCTCGCGAGCGAGCGGCCGATGGATCGCATCGTGTGCGGCGATGTCGGTTTCGGCAAGACCGAGGTGGCGATGCGCGCCGCGTTCGCCGCCAGCCAGGCGGGCAAGCAGGTGGCGGTGCTCGCGCCGACGACGCTGCTGGTGCAGCAGCATCTCGCCAATTTCCGCGACCGCTTCGCCGACTGGCCGGTGCGCATCGAGGCGCTGTCGCGCTTCGGCAACTCGAAGGAGACGCTGGCGACGCTCGCGGGACTCGAGGACGGCAAGATCGACATCGTCATCGCGACGCACCGTCTGCTGCACTCCCACGCACGCTTTCACGACCTCGGCCTGCTGATCGTCGACGAGGAGCAGCGCTTCGGCGTGCGCGACAAGCAGCGCCTGCAGGCGCTGCGTGCCAACGTGCACGTGCTCACGCTCACCGCCACCCCGATCCCGCGCACCCTCAACATGGCGCTCGGGGGCCTGCGCGACCTGTCGCTGATCACCACCGCACCCGCCGGGCGGCTCACCATCAAGACCTTCCTCATCGAGTGGCACGGCCCGACGCTGCGCGAGGCGGCGCTGCGCGAGCTGCGGCGCGGCGGCCAGATCTATTTCGTCCACAACGAGGTGCGCAGCATCGAGAAGATCGCCGCCGAGGTGGCGGCGCTCATCCCTGAAGCCACGGTGCGCGTCGGCCACGGGCAGATGCGCGAGCGCGACCTCGAGCAGCTGATGGTGGACTTCTATCACCGGCGCTTCAGCCTGCTGGTCTGCACCACGATAATCGAGAGCGGCATCGACGTGCCGAGTGCCAACACCATCGTCATCAACCGCGCCGACCGCATGGGACTCGCACAGCTGCACCAGCTGCGCGGCCGGGTCGGCCGCTCGCACCATCGCGCCTACGCCTACCTGGTCGCGCCGCCGCGCGCGGCGCTGGCGCGCGATGCCGCCAAGCGGCTCGAGGCGATCGAGTCGATGGAGGAGCTCGGGGCCGGCTTCGTGCTCGCCACCCACGATCTGGAGATTCGCGGGGCGGGGGAGCTCCTCGGCGAACAGCAGAGCGGCAACATGACCGAGATCGGACTGTCGCTGTACCTCGACATGCTCGAGCACGCGGTGCAGGCGCTGAAAGAGGGCCGCGAGCCCGCTCTGGACCAGCCGCTCGCCGCGGCCACCGAGGTGGAGCTGCGCGTGCCGGCCTTCCTCCCGGAGGCTTACGTAGCGGACGTGCATGTGCGCTTATCGCTCTACAAGCGCATCGCCGCCGCCACCACCGCGGAGGCGCTGGATGAGCTCGCAGCCGAGATCCACGATCGCTTCGGCCCCCTGCCGCAGGCGGCACAGAGCCTGATCCGCATTGCAAAACTGAAGCTCATGGCGCGCGCGCTCGGCGTGCGCCGCCTCGACCTGGGTCCGCAGGGAGGCTCGGTGCTGTTCGAAGCACGCACCCGGGTCGATCCGGCAGCCGTGGTCCGGATCATCCAGAGCCGCACGCGCGAGTATCGCCTCGATGGGCCCCAGCGGCTGCGCATCTCGCGGCCGCTGCCCGCCGAGGGCGCGCGCTTCGAGTTCGCCGCCGAGCTTCTCGGTCGTCTCGGCGCGGCGGCGAGGGCTTGAGTAGAATGTCGCGCATGATGCTTCGTGTCCGACCCCCGCGCGCCGCGATCGCGCTGCTCCTGGCTGTCGCCCTCGGGGCGAGCGTGCCGGCCGTCCCCCAGGAGAACCCCGGCCCCGTATACAACGTCGAGATCATCGTGGTCCGCGCCACCGCCGCGCAGGGCGGGCCGGAGAACTGGAGTGAGGAGGCCGGCGCGCGCAGCATCGCCGGCGACGAGTCGACGAGCGGCTCGCTGCAGGTCGGGCGCTTCGTGGCGCTGCTGCAGCCGGCTGCCTACCAGCTGAACGAGCTCGAGAGCCGGCTGCGAGCCAGCGGTGCCTGGCAGCCGGTTGCGCACGTCGCCTGGTCGCAGACCGCGAGCACCTGGGGAAGCCGTGCGGGCTTTCCGCTGTCGCGCCTCGGCGTCGAGGTGCCGGGGCTGTCAGGGACCGTGTTCCTCGAGCACGGGCAATTCCTGCATCTCGGACTCTCGCTCAACTGGGCGATGGAGAGTCCGCCGGACGGACTCGGCGCCGGGCCCGGCACCCAGTTCACGCTCAACGAGACGCGACGCGTGCGCTTCTACGAGCGCAACTACTACGACCACCCGGCTTTCGGGGTCATCGCCATGGTGAGCCCCGCACAGGGCCCGCGCGCGCCTGGTCGATAGGTCAAAATCGCCTGCGGCGATTTTGACAGACATCGGCTTCGTTGCCGGCGGCAAAAGGCGCGACTTTTGCCGCCTGCGCATCAGGGAGCAGCGCTTACTGGAAGTCGGCGGCCTCGGCGGTCGCAACGCCGTCCTTGCCGTTCTGCTTGGCGCGCTTCATCGCCGCACGGCAGGCGTTGAACAGCCCCTCCAGGGGCAGGCCGCGCGGCGGCACGAGGCTGGCGATGCCGGCGCTCATGGTCACGTAGCGACCGGCCCCCGCGGTCGGGTGATGCATCAGCAGGTCACGTACCCGTTGCGCGACGATGCGCGCGTACTCCGAGGCGCGCTCGGCCGCCTCGCCCTGCGTGAGCACCACGAACGTGCCGCCATCCCAGCGGCCGACTAGGTCGCCGCCGCGGCGGTAAGAGGCGCCGATGACCCGCGCGACGCGGCGGATGCAGGCATCGCCGGCAGCGCGGTCGAACTTCTCGTTATAGGCACCCAGATCGTCGATATCGAACAGCGTGAGCCCGATCTCGTGCGACTCGCGCTGCGCGAGCTGCCAGTCCCGCTCGAGCAGCGCCTCGAGGTAGGCGCGCGAGTACAGCCCGGTGAGCCGGTCTTCGCGTTCCCAGGAAGGCAACCCGCCGGGGGCGCGCTCGGGGCCCTTGAGACGCTCGCTCGCATCGCGGTGATAGCCGATGAAATGAGTCACCTGCCCGCTGCCGCCGCGCACCGGCTGGATGACCGTCTCATTCCAGAAAAGCGTCCCGTCAGGGCGATAGTTGCGCAGCAGCACGCGCGCCGGCTCGCCTTTTCCGACCGCTTCGTGCAGCCGGGCGCGCGCCTCCTGGTCGCGATCGGTTCCCTGAAGGATGCGCAGGTTGTTGCCAAGGAGCGCGGTCGCGGGATAGCCGCACATCTGCGCGAACGCGGCGTTGACGAACACCACCGGGCAGTCGGCTGCCGTGGCATCGCATACCACGACGCCGTGGGGTGAGCCCTCGACGACGTTGCGCCATGCCTCGAGAGACCAGTTGTTCATGGAGTGCCGCCGGGCGTTAAGCTCAGGGGAGGTGCCGTCTCGAACCGCCTGAGGACCTCGCGCGCGCTCGCCCACTCGCTCGAGGCGTGCAGCTCCGCGGGCCCGGGAGCCGGCCTCCCGTGCAGGCGCACCAGGCGCAAGCTGGAGGTTGGCTGTACCTGGAAGTCGAGGTGGTCCAGGAGCTCGATGACACTGGGGCGATTGTTGCAAACCGGAAGCATGTCGCATCCCGCCGCGAGGGCCTGCTGGGCCCGGGTGACGACGTCCCCGTAGGCAGCCGCAGCCCCTCCCATGGAGAGATCGTCAGCGAACACTACGCCCTGAAAACGCAACTGACCGCGTAACAGTTCGCGAATCCAGTGTGCGGAGAGGCTCGCGGGGGCCGGATCCACGGCCGGGAACAGCAGGTGGCCGACCATGACCGCCGGGAGGCCATTGGCGATGAGCCGGCGATAGGGGGCCAGGTCTCCCGTCAGATCGGACAGTCCCCGGCGGTCGAGCGGCAGTGTCAGGTGCGAGTCCGCAACCACCGCCCCGTGGCCGGGAAAGTGCTTGGCGGTGGCCGCCATCCCCGCATCGCGCATGCCGTGCACATAGGCCACCGCGAGCTGCGCCACCGCTTCCGGCCGGGTGTGAAAAGCCCGGTCGCCGATGACCTCGCTCACCCCGAGATCGAGGTCGACGCAGGGTGCGAACGAGATATCCACGCCGTGGGCGCGCAGCTCCGCCGCCATCAGCCAGCCGAGCTGCCGGGCCAGGGCCTGCCCGGCACGCGAGTCCGCATCGAACTCGTGCCCGATCCGTCGCGCCGGCGGCAATGCCGAGAAGCCGCTGCGGAAGCGCTGCACCCGCCCGCCTTCGTGATCCACCGCGACGATCAGAGCCGGGGTGCGCAGCGCGTGAATCTCGGCCACCAGTGCGGTGAGCTGCGGCGGATCGAGATAATTGCGGGTGAAGAGCAGCACGCCGCCCACCAGCGGATGGCGCAGCAGCTCGCGCTCTGCGGCACTGAGCGTCGCGCCCTCGAGGTCGATCATCAGGGGACCGAGGCTCATGAGCGGGTGAGCAAGGCAACCGATTCGACGTGCGCGGTATGCGCGAACATGTCGACCACGCCCGCCGCTTCGAGCGCGAAGCCGTGTTGGTGCACCAGCGTCATCAGATCCCGCGCCAGGCTTCCCGGATGGCAGGAAATATACAGCAGCCGCTGCGGTGAGAGCGCAGCCACGGCGGCCAGGACGGCGCGCGCACCGACGCGCGGCGGATCCAGCAGTACGTGGCTGTAAGTGCGGCCGCGCCAGGGGGCAAGCGCCTCGGGCTCGACCGCGAGGTCGGCCTGATGAAACTCGACGTTGGCAATTGCATTGCGCAGCGCATTGCCGCGGGCACGCGCCACCAGGGAAGGCTCGCCTTCGACGCCGACGGCGGAGCCGGCGCGCGTGGCGGCGGCGAGCGTGAAGTTGCCGAGGCCGCAGAACAGATCCAGCACTCGCGAGTCCGGGCCGAGCTCGAGCAGCTCTACCGCGCGCCCCACCAGCGCCGCATTCACCGCGCCATTGACCTGGATGAAGTCGGTGGGCGAGAACTCGATCTCGAGACCGAAGTCTGGAAGTCGATAGCGCAACGGCTCGGCGCCGGCGGCCCCGAGGGGGCGCACCGAGTCGAGCCCCGCCGGCTGCAGGTAGAAGCGTACCCGCTGCGCGGCTGCGAACTCCTCGAGCAGCGCCCGGTCGGCCTCCCCTGGCTCGGTCAGCACGCGCAGCGTCAGCGCCACGTCGTTGTCGGCGACGGACACCTCGATCTGCGGCAGCTGCTCACGAATCGCCAGCCGGGTGAGCAGCGCCGCCAGAGGCTCGAGCAGCGTACCCACCGGTTCGCTCAGCACCTCGCAGCGGCGCAGGTCCGCGACGTAGGGCGCGGCACGCTCGCGAAAGCCCACCACCACCCGCGCCTTGCGGTGCACGAACTTGGCCCCGAGCCGCGCGCGGCGGCGGTAGGCCCAGACCGGCCCGGTGAGCGGCGCGAGCCAGCGCCGGGGCGCAAGATGCGCCACACGCTCGAGCGTCTCGCGCAGCTCCCCTTCCTTGGCGATGAGCTGCGCAGCCGGGGCCAGGTGCTGCAGAGCGCAGCCGCCGCAGACGCCGAAGTGAGCGCAGCGCGGCGTCACCCGCTCGGGCGCCGCCTCGAGCACCTCGAGCAGCTCTCCCTCGTCGTGCTGGCGATGGCGCCGCGTGCGGCGCAGCCTGATGCGCTCTCCGGGCAGCGCACCTGCCACGAATACCGTCTTGCCGCCGCGCACCACGCCCTCGCCCTCGTGGGTGAGGCCGCCGACCGTCGCGACCTCTTCGGCCGCGATCACGGCGGCGTCCAGGCGGCGAGAAACTGCGCGAGGTGCGGCTTGTCCGAGGCGCCGAGGTAGGCGCGCACCAGCGCGACTTCGGCGTCGTGCTCCGCGGCCATCAGGCGACCGCGCAGCCTCTCGAAGCGCAGCCAGATGAGGTAGGTGTTGAGAACGTCGGTCTCGCAGTAGTTGCGGATGCCGGGCAGGTCGCCGCGCTGGTAGGCGTCCCAGACCTGGTCCCCGCCGAAGCCGAGCTTGCCGGGAAGCCCGAGCAGCAGCGCCATGTTGGCGAGCGACACGCGGTTGCGTCCGCTGAAGCCGGACAGTACGTCCATCAGGTCGGTGTGCCGCCAGTGGAAGCGCTGCAGATAGTTGTTGTAGCGGAACTCGCTATCGCCGTCGCCGGTCTCCCAGAAACGTCCCGCATCGACGCCCCAGAGGAGCCCGCGGTAACCGAGCACCGGGAGATCGAATCCCGAGCCATTCCACGATACGAGATCCGGCGAGAACTTCGCGATGCCGTCGAAGAAGCGCTGCACCAGCTCGCCTTCGGTGCTGGCGGGATCGCCCACGCTCCACAGGCTGAAGCTGTCCTCGCCCCGGCGCAGCGCGCAGGAGATGGCCACCACCCGCTGCTGCTCGAGCGGCAGGAAGTCCCCGCCGGTGCCCTGGCGGCGCAGGGCGAACATCGCCTTCGCGACCTGCTCATCGGGCAGTCCTTCGAGCCGATACAACCGGCGTCCGAAGGCGACGTCGGGCACGGTCTCGATGTCGAAGACCAGCGTGTTCATGGACCGGGGACCGCGGCCCGCTTCAGCTGGCAGCCCGCAGCAGCACCGCCACGGCGACCACCAGGCCAGCCTCGTCGGTGAGAGTGACGTGCGCCTCGCCGACCCCGAGGGCGCGGCGCACCTGCTCGCCGCGCGCCGAGAAGACCACCTCGGGCCTGCCCCAGCTGTTCTGTACCACGCCGACGTCGCGGATCCAGATCCCGTGGGCAAAGCCGGTGCCCATGGCCTTGACGATCGCTTCCTTGGCGGCGAAGCGCATCGCGACGAAACGCTCGCGGCGCGCGGTGCGCTCGAGCTGCGCCTGCTCTTCGGGCATCAGCAGATGCTCGATGAAGCGGCTGCCATAGCGCGCGAGGGTGCGGGCGATGCGTGCGGTCTCCAGCACATCGACGCCGATACCGAAGATCATGAGCGCGCCGCCAGCATCAGCGCCTTCATGTCGCGCACCGCAGCGGCGAGCCCGGTGAACACCGCGCGCGAGACGATCGCATGTCCGATGTTGAGCTCGACGACCTCGGCGAGCGCGGCGACCGGCTGGACATTGTGATAGTCGAGGCCGTGGCCGGCGTGCACCCGCAGGCCGAGGCGCGCGGCGAGGCGTGCGCCGCTCGAGAGCCGCTCTAGCTCGGTGGCCCGGGCAGCGCCGCTCGCCACGGCGTAGGAGCCGGTGTGCAGCTCCACCACGGGGGCGCCGGCGCGCGCGGCCGCTTCGATCTGTGCCGCATCCGGATCGATGAACAGCGAGACGCGGATGCCGGCCGCGGCGAGACGTGCGCTCGCGTCCCGGATGGGCGCGAGGCGCGCGGCCACATCGAGCCCCCCCTCGGTGGTGAGCTCGGTGCGCTTCTCCGGCACCAGGCAGCAGTCCGCCGGCCGCACCTCGGCGGCGATCGCCAGCATTTCCTCGGTGACCGCCATCTCGAGATTCATGCGGGTCTGCAGCAGGCCGCGCAAAGCGCGCACGTCGCGATCCTGGATATGGCGCCGGTCCTCGCGCAGATGCAGCGTGATGCTGTCGGCGCCGGCCTGCTCGACCGCGAGCGCCGCATACACCGGGTCGGGCTCGCGGCCACGCCGCGCCTGGCGCAGAGTCGCCACGTGATCGATGTTGACCCCGAGATCTATGGAACCTCTCATGTCTGCGCCGCCTTTCTCACCATGGATCGCGCCACCTCGCGCGTCGCCAGTGGCCGCCCCTCGAGGCAGGCGCTCAGTGCCACCTGCAGCAGCAGCCGCGCATCCTCCAGCGAGCGCGAGCCGCTCCAGTGCTCCTCCCGCAATTCGATGAGCGAGTCGCCGGCGAGCGCACCGGCGCCCGCCCCGTCGGCGCGCGTGAGCCCGACCGCCGGACGGAAATGATAGTAGCCGCCGGGCTCGAGCGGCACGCCGGTGTGTGCTTCGCTCTCGAGCTCGAGGCCATAGCCGAGGACCTCGAGCAAGCGCTTCTCGAATAGCCGCAGCGCCGGCGCGAGCGGCGTGTCGGTGCGCAGCCGACCGAGTGTCCCGTGGTACTGATCGAACAGCGCCGGCAGCGGATCGTGCCGGGTGGTGAGCTTGAGCAGCAGCTCGTTGAGATAGAACGCCGCCATGACGTTCGCGGGCAGGAGCGGGCTGCAGTCCTCGGCACGCTCGGCGTGACTGAGGTGCGCCGCCTCGCCCCGGCCGCTGAATGAGAGCAGCAGCGGCCGGAAAGGCTGCAGTACCGGGCCGAGCCGCGCCGCCGGGCCCCGCACCCCGCGGGCGAACAGGGTGAGGCGCCCCTGCTCGCGGGTGAACACCTCGAGGATCCGGCTGGTGTCGCGCCAGGGCCGGTGGTGCAGGATGTAGCCGAGGGAGAGCGCGATGCGGTGGGGACTGCGGCTCATTCGACCCCCAGCTCCCGCAGTGCCCGTGCGTTGTCGGCCCAGTTGGCGCGTACCTTCACCCACAGGTTCAGATGCACCCGGCGTCCGAGGAGCCCGTTGAGCGCGAGCCGGGCGGACCGCCCGACACGTTTGAGGCGCTCGCCGCGCGCGCCGATCACGATCGGTTTCTGCCCCTCGCGGTCCACCCAGATCGCCGCTTCGACCACGAGCTGCCCGTCCTCCTCCCGAAGCTGCTCGACCTCGACGGCGATGCCGTACGGCACCTCCTGATTGAGCTCGAGGGTGAGTTTCTCGCGGATCATTTCGGAGATCCTGAAAGGCATGCCGCGGTCGGTCACCTGGCCCTCGGCGAACAGCGCCGGTGACTCGGGCAGGTGCGCGGCAATGGTCTGGCGCAGCGCCTCGACATTGTCCGCCTTGAGCGCCGACACCGGCACGATGGCGAGGAAGTCGTGCCGCTGGCTGACCGCCGCGAGGTAGGCCAGCAGCCGCTCGCGCGGGCGCACCCGGTCGACCTTGTTCACCGCAAGGATGACGGGGCGGTGCGAGCGTACGATGCGCTCGAGGATGAGCGCATCCTCGTCTTCCCACTTGAGGGCCTCCACCACCAGCACCACGAGGTCCGCGTCCTCGAGCGCGGTCGTCGCGGTGCGGTTCATCGCCTTGTTGAGTGCGCGGCGCGCCTCGCGATGCAGGCCTGGCGTGTCGGCGAAGGCTAT
This sequence comes from Steroidobacteraceae bacterium, assembly GCA_035632655.1. Taxonomy (GTDB): domain Bacteria; phylum Pseudomonadota; class Gammaproteobacteria; order Steroidobacterales; family Steroidobacteraceae; genus 13-2-20CM-66-19. The sequence continues at coordinate 19,523 of DASQGK010000017.1, forward strand.
CTGGGCCTGCGGCAGGTTGACGATGCCGAGAATGCGGTGCCGTGTGGTCTGCGGGCGGGGCGTGACGATGCTGAGCTTCTCACCGACCAGCGCGTTGAGCAGCGTCGACTTGCCGACGTTGGGGCGACCCACCAGCGCGGCGAAGCCGCTGCGAAAGGCTGCGTCCGGCGCGCTCACGGGGCGATCTCGCGCAACATCAGCTCGGCGGCCTCCTGCTCGGCCCGGCGCCGGCTCGACCCGTCCCCGTGCACGCGCCGCCCGAGGTCCGCCACCTCGCAGATGACGCGGAAGGTCTGGGCGTGCGCCTCGCCTTCGATGCGCTCCACCTGGTAGCGCGGCAGCGTCAGGCTGCGCGCCTGCAGGTACTCCTGCAGGCGGGTCTTGGCGTCCTTGAGCAATGCCGGATCGGGAAGTGCCGTTATCCGCGACCCGAGGAGCCTGAGGATCGCCTGGCCGGCCGCCTCCAGGCCGCCGTCGAGGAACAAGGCGCCGCACAGCGCCTCGAGCGCGTCCGCGAGGATCGACTGGCGACGGAAGCCGCCGCTCTTGAGCTCCCCCGATCCGAGCTGCAGCACATCGCCCAGACCGATTTCCGCCGCGACCTCCGCCAGCGGCTCGCGGCTCACGAGGCGCGCGCGCAGGCGGCTCAGGTCGCCCTCGTTCGCGTGCGGGAAGCTGCGATACAGGTGCTGGGCGACGATCAGGCTCAGCACTGCATCGCCGAGGAACTCCAGGCGCTCATTGTTGGGGCCCGCGGCACTGCGGTGCGTGAGCGCCGCGTTGAAGAGTGCGGTGTCGCGCGGCTCGTAGCCCAGCGTCGCGCGCAGCCAGCGATCGGCACCGGCGGCGGCGGTCATTCCAGAGGTGCGGGCCCCGACACTGCTACGTCCCGCCTCCGCCCCCCGCCTTGACCACCTTGTCGAAGACCACGTGCAGGGAGATGTTGCCGAACAACGGCGCCTCGTCGTCGTACGACGCTTCGACCTTGTAGCCGCCCGTCTCGGCACGCGTGACCTTGATGTCCTTCGTGGTGGGATAGTCGACCATGTCGATCTCGAAATGCTTGTCGATCGTGGTGAGGATCGCCCTCGGATCGCTGTTGCCGGTCGAGTCGCTCGCTACCAGGTCGAGCGCCCGGACCACTTTCATGTAGTTGAGGTACACCGGCGCCAGGCGCACGCCCGCATACACCACGATCACGAGCGGCGTCAGCAGGAACAGCCATCCAAGGGCCGTGACACCTCGTTGTCTGCTACGCATCGAGCAACTCCTCAGTGAATGGCCTTACCGATGCGGCCCCACAGGGGACCGCCGCCGCGGTGCGGATCCCAATTGAACCAGATCCGGGTCGCCTTGCCGACCAGGTTCTCCTCGGGCACATAGCCCCAGGAGCGCCCGTCGTCGCTGTTATCGCGGTTATCGCCCATCATCAGATACTTTCCCGGCGGCACCACCCCGTCGAACGCCCGGGTTCGCGCCCACCCCGGGGCATCCTCGTCGCCGCACACGTAGCCGCGCATGCCGCTGCGGTTGCACGCCGGCAGCAACGGCGCCCGGTCCAGCGCCACGGGGCAGAATATCGCCTGATGCTCGTGGGCGCCAAGCCGCTCGTCCCCGACCGACAGATTGACGTAGCAGCCGTCATCGTACTTGCGGGCTTCCACCGTGAAGGCCACCGGCTGCCCGTTGATGACGATGCGGTTATCGCGCACCTCCACGTGGTCCCCGGGCAGGCCCACCAGGCGCTTGATGAAATTGGTGCTGGGGTCGTTCGGATAGCGGAACACCACCACGTCGCCGCGCTGCGGCTCGCCGATGGCGACGACCTTGCGGTTGAGCACCGGCAGCCGCAGCCCGTAGGCGTACTTGTTGACGACGATGAAATCGCCGTCGAGCAGTGTCGGCATCATCGAGTCGGAGGGGATGCGGAACGGCTCGAACACGAACGCCCGCAGCAGCAGCACCGCGAGCGCCACCGGAAAGAAGCTGCGCGCGTAGTCGACCGTGCTGGGCTCGGCGAGCGTCGCGGCGTCGCGCCCCGCGGCCTGCGCGGCGGCCAGCCGTTGCGGCCGCAGCACCAGGGCGTCGAACGCCCACACCAGCCCGGTGGCGACGGTGATGAGCAGCAGCACGGCGCTGAAGTCCAGCCGCTCGGCGATCAGCAGGCGCAGCACCGCGGCGGCAATCAGCACCGGCAGCACACCGTAGAGCACGCGCATCACCGGTGCATCGGGCGTGCCCGGCGGGCGGCGCGGCCGCAGCAGCCAGTCGTCGACGGTACAGACGAGTCCCACCGGGAGCGCCAGCCAGGACAGGACCACGATGAGCGGCATCAGCGTCGTAAGCATGGGTGCGCCTAGTGCTTACGCCCGACCTGCAGCACCGCGAGGAATGCCTCCTGCGGGATTTCCACGTGTCCGAGCTGTTTCATGCGTTTCTTGCCTTCCTTCTGTTTCTCGAGGAGCTTGCGCTTGCGGCTGACGTCGCCACCGTAGCACTTCGCCAGCACATTCTTGCGTAACGCCTTGACGGTCGCACGGGCGATCACCGCGCTGCCGATCGCCGCCTGCACCGCCACCTCGAACATCTGCCGCGGGATCAGCTCCTGCATCTTGTCCACCAGCTCGCGGCCGCGCTGGTAGGCGCTGTCCTTGTGCACGATGATCGACAGCGCGTCGACTTTATCGCCGTTGATGAGGATGTCGAGCTTCACGAGCGGCGCGGCCTGGAAGTGGCTGAACTCGTAGTCGAACGAGGCGTAGCCGCGGCTCGCCGACTTGAGCCGGTCGAAGAAGTCCAGCACCACTTCGGCGAGCGGCAGCTGGTACTGCAGCGACACCTGGGTGCCGAGATAGAGCATCTTGCTCTGCGTACCGCGCTTGTCGTTGCAGAGCTTGAGCACCGCGCCCACGTGGTCCGGCGGCACCAGGATGTTGGCGACGATGATCGGCTCGCGCAGCTCGTCGATCTTGTCCGACGGTGGCAGCTTCGCCGGGTTGTCGACGTACTCGATCGTGCCGTCGGTGTGCGCCACCTCGTAGACCACCGTCGGCGCGCTGCTGACCAGCGTGAGCTCATACTCGCGCTCGAGTCGCTCCTGCACGATGTCCATGTGCAGCAGCCCGAGGAAGCCGCAGCGAAAACCGAAACCGAGCGCGCCCGAGACCTCCGGCTCGTAGTGGAGCGCCGAGTCGTTGAGGCGCAGCTTGGCGAGCGCGTCGCGGAACTTCTCGTAGTCCTCCGAGTTCACCGGGAAGAGCCCGGCGAACACCCGCGGCTTGATCTGCTTGAAGCCCGGGAGCGGCGCGGCCGCCGGACGGTTCTCCAGCGTGATGGTGTCCCCGACCGGGGCGCCGTCGATTTCCTTGATGCCCGCGACCACGAAGCCGACGTCGCCGGTGGCGAGCTCGCGCTCGACCACCGCCTTGGGCGTGAAGCGTCCGAGGCGATCGACGTGGTGGCTGCGACCGGTCGAGACCACGCGGATCTTGTCGCCGCTCTTGAGGCTGCCGTTCATGACGCGCCCCAGCGACACGACCCCCACATAGTTGTCGAACCAGGAATCGATGATGAGCGCCTGCAGCGGCGCCGCGCTGTCGCCGCGCGGAGCCGGGATGCGCCGGATGATGACCTCGAGGAGCTCGGCGACCCCGTCGCCGGTCTTGGCGCTCACCCGCACGGCGTCCGCCGCGTCGATGCCGATGATCTCCTCGATCTCGCGCATCACCCGCTCGGGATCCGCGGACGGCAGGTCGATCTTGTTGATGACCGGCAGCACCTCGAGGCCCTGTTCGGTCGCCGTGTAGCAGTTGGCGACGCTCTGCGCCTCGACGCCCTGGGAGGCGTCCACGACCAGCAGCGCCCCGTCGCAGGCCGCGAGCGAGCGCGACACTTCGTAGGAGAAATCCACGTGCCCCGGGGTGTCGATCATATTGAGCTGATAGCGCTCGCCGTCGCGGGCGCTGTAATGGAGCGTCACGCTCTGGGCCTTGATGGTGATGCCGCGCTCGCGCTCCAGATCCATGGAGTCGAGCACCTGCTCCTGCATTTCGCGGTCGGCAAGTCCGCCACACAGCTGGATGAACCGATCGGCGAGCGTCGATTTGCCGTGATCTACGTGCGCGATGATGGAGAAGTTACGTATGTGCCGCATGCAATAGGAAGCCGCCGCCGGTCCGGCCATGCCGTGGCCAAGTCCAGCGGCGGGCGGATTATAGGGACTTTTGGGGGTTCTGGCCCGCCGGCCGCAACAGCCGCAGGAGCTCGAAGGGCTCGAGGCGGTGTCGGCAGACGACCGTGCCGTCGAGCAGCAGGACCGGCACATCCAGGCCGTGGCGGCGCACGAGCTGCGGATCGGAGTCGACGTCCCGGAGCTCGAGTGGCGGGAGGGTCACGGCGCGGGCCAGCGCCGCGAGCTCCCGGCGCATCTCCTCGCACAACTCACAGCCGGCGCGCGTCAGCAGCGTCAGTCGCGGGGGCGCTGCCGGCGCCGACGTCACTGCGCCGTTCGCGCGCAGTCGGATGAGAGGCAATCGACCGCGGGAGTCGGGGCGGCGCCCGCGGCCCGCAGCTGGGTGGCGAAGAAGCGCACGGTCGCCGGCGGCACCTCGCCGACCGCCGTGACCTTGCGGCCATCGACCCAGGTCGAAAACGCACAGGAGGATCCCAGGCATGCCGTCTGGGGCTCCGGCACCGTGCCGCCGCCGGCGGTGCCGATCTCGACGAATACCGAAACGGAGGCGAGCCCGTCGGTGAACACGAGCTGATCGACCGGGGTGGTCGAGCCGGGCAATGTCTGCGCGCCGCGCACCATCATCCTGAACCCGGGCGGCAGCTTCAGCGCGCTCCATGCCGGCGGCAGCTGCTGCGGCGGGGATGTCGCCGCGGTATTGCGCAACCACTGAAAGCCCTCGGTTGCGACCTCGGGTTTGAAGGCGGAGTCGGCGATGCGCGCCGGCATGGTGAGGTTCGCGAACACGATCTGCTCGATGACATGCCCGCCGGCATCGCACAACTGCGTCTTGAGCGGCATGGCGGTGGCATCATCGATCCACAAGCGGTAGCCATAGCGGTACTGGTCGCGGGGCGCGATGGTGATCAGATGGGTGTCGCGGCGGTTGAGGCGCATGCGCGCCACCTCGCGGATGTCGTAGTAGCTCGCCGTCTGGCCGTTGACGGCCGGGAAGCTGACCAGCGACTGCTGCGACGGCCGCCGCTCCACCAACACGGTGCGGCGGTCGGGCAGATAACAGGTGAGCGTCTCGCCCGCGCGCACGAACTCGCGCCCCGAGCCATCGAGAGACACCAGCCGCTCGGCCACCTTGCCGTCCTGCAGCCGGTGGATGATGCGCAGCATCTGCACCGTGCCGCCCTGCCAGTGCGAGAAGGTGCCATCGTAGTTGCGGCTGGTGAGCGCGCGGTTCATGCGCTCGAGCCACGCCGCGGCGGCGGTCGCCGGGGGCGCGGCGGCATCTGCCGGTGCCGATTCAGCGGCGCGCGCCGCTGGCGAGACGAGGCAGGCCGCGCCGGCGGCGGCGACCGCCCAGGCGAGCACCAGAGCCCTCACGGGCTCGCTATTGGGCCGGGTTCTGCGCATCGCGCGAAGGATCCGGCGGCGGCTCTGCAGCCACCGCAGGACTCGCCACGGCCGGACCTTCGTTGGTCATGAATGAGGACAGCAGGATCCCACTCGCCACCGGCTGGCTGAACATGCTGTGCGCCACCACGTAGTTGGCCAGCTCCGTGGGCGGCACCACCGCCCCCGGGGCGCGCTGAGCCGGCGGCACCGTGTAGCTGTCGGGTGTGCGCGGCGCGAGGCGCACGCTGCGCCCCGGACCTGCGGCCGCGGCCGCGGCGGTGAGCGGCGCTCGCGGCGCCGCGACGGCGGCGAGCGGCACGGGCTCCTGCGCGCGCAACCACAGGATAGCGACGGTGGCCACCCCGGCCGCAACAGCGGCGCCGGCCAGCGGCCGGCCCCAGCGCGGCACAGCAGTGCGCTGCGCGACCTCAGGTACACCGAGCGCCGGCTCCGAGCTCATGATCGCCCGCACGCGGCCGGCGATGCGCGCATTCAGCCGCACCCCGCGCTCGGCGCGGATCGCCGCACCGATCACGGCATATCGCCCCCAGCGCGCCTTGAGCTGCTCATCGCGCGACAGGCGCCGCGCCAGCAGCTCGCACTCGGCGGGCGCCAGCTCGTCGTCGAACATCGCGGACAACTGACTGTCGAGCTCTTCGTTCATCCCAGCTCCTCGGCGCGCCCAAGGCCGCCCTCGAATACCTCCCGCAACCGGCGGTCGATCGCCTCGCGGGCCCGGAAGATGCGCGAGCGCACCGTACCCACCGGGCAGTCCATGGCGGCGGCGATCTCCTCGTAGGAAAGGCCCTCGAGCTCGCGCAGCACGATGGCAGTGCGCAGATCCTCCGGCAACGCCTCGATGGCGGCGTTGACGATCGAGCGGATCTCGTCCGTCAGCACCAGCCCCTCGGGCGTCTCGGCATCTTTCATTCGGCCTTGCATTTCGTAGTTCTCATCGCTGCTGCGATCGACGCTGTACTCGATGGGGCTGCGCTCGCGGGACACTACGGCGTTCTTCGCGGTATTGATCGCAATGCGGTAAAGCCACGTATAGAACGCGCTGTCGCCGCGGAACTGCGGCAGAGCGCGATAAGCCTTGATGAAGGCCTCCTGTGCGATGTCCTCGGCTTCCGCCGGATTGCGCACGTAGCGCATGACCAGCTTGACGAGCTTGTGCTGGTACTTGAGGACCAGCGCATCGAACGCCCCCTTGTCGCCCCGTTGGACGCGGCGCACCAGACTCAGATCACTCGCATCGGCGCTCATGCGCGCCCTCTAATAGGAGACAGAGGACCGCCGTGTCGCGCGCTGGATAGACTGTGACCTCTTGTAAAAGTTCAGCATAGCGGTCAAGGGTGACATAAATCACGCACCCGCGCCGCGAGCGCCTCCAGCTCAGGGTCCCCGGGACGCTCCCCACCGAGCAGGTACCCCGCCAGCACCGGATCGGGAAGGCTGAGCAGCCGCTCGAAGGCGGCCCGCTCGGCGGGCCCCGCCTCAGGCAATGCCTGGAGCGCGAAGCGCTCCAGGACCACGTCGAGCTCCTTCATGCCGCGGCGGCAACGCCACAGCAGCCGCCCGGAAGCCGCAAGCGCGTCCAGCGGCATCAGCCGGCGCGCTCGGCCAGCATCTTCTTGATTTCCGCGATGGCGCGCGCCGGATTCAGGTCCTTCGGGCAGACGTCCGTGCAGTTCATGATGGTGTGGCAGCGATAGAGCCGGAAGGGGTCCTCGAGCTCATCCAGCCGCTCGCCCGTGGCCTCATCACGGCTGTCGATGATCCAGCGGTAGGCTGCCAGCAAGGCCGCGGGGCCCAGGTAGCGCTCGCTGTTCCACCAGTAACTCGGGCAGGCGGTCGAGCAGCAGGCGCAGAGGATGCAGGCCGCGGGCCGGTCGATCTGCTCCTGCTCCTCCTTGCTCTGCAGCCGCTCGTGATCGGGCGGCGGCGGGGTGCGCGACTGCAGCCAGGGTTTGACCGCCGCGTACTGCGCGTAGAAGTTGCTGAGGTCGGCGACCAGGTCCTTCACCACCGGCATGTGCGGCAGCGGATAGATGCGGATTTCGGCGCCGAGATCCTGCATCGAGGTGGTGCAGGCGAGGCGGTTCAGCCCGTTGATGTTCATGGCGCACGAGCCGCAGATCCCCTCGCGGCACGAGCGGCGGAAGGTGAGCGTGGAGTCGATCGCCGCTTTGATCTGGATCAGGGCGTCCAGCACCATCGGACCGCAGCTGCGCGCTTCGAGCTCGAAGGTGTCGATGCGCGGATTGGCGCCATCGTCAGGATTGAAGCGGTAGATGCGGAAGGTGCGCGGCTCGCGGGCCCCGGGTGCGGCCCGATGGGTGACGCCGCGCACGGGGCGCGAGTTGCGTGGCAGCAGGAACTGGGCCATGAGAGTCAGGCTCCCCTAGGGCTTGCCTAGTAAGTGCGCGCCCGGGGCGGAATCGACTCGACCTCGCCCGTGAGCGTGTTGAGATGCACCGGGCGGTAGTCGAAGCGCACCTCGCGCGGCCCCCCGACCCATACCAGCGTGTGCTTGAGCCAGTTCACATCGTCGCGCTGCGGAAAGTCCTCGCGCGCGTGCGCCCCGCGGCTCTCGGTGCGATGCGCGGCCGACTGAATCGTCGCGGTCGCCTGCAGCAGCAGATTCTCCAGCTCGAGCGTCTCGATGAGATCGGTGTTCCAGATGAGGGAGCGGTCGGAAATGCGCACGTCCGCGAACGACTCGAACGTCTGTGCGATGCGGGCGAGCCCCTGCGCCAGAGTCTCGCCGGTGCGAAACACCGCGGCATCGAGCTGCATGGTCTTCTGCATCTCGAGGCGGATCGCGGCGGTACCGCGCGCACCCTTGGCCTGCCGCAGCCGGTCGAGCCGTGCGACCGCCGCCTCCCCCGCACCGGGCGGCAGAGGCGCGACGGGCTTGCCGGGCTTGATGAGCTCGGTACAGCGGCGCGCCGCCTCGCGGCCAAACACCACCAGGTCGAGCAGCGAGTTGCTGCCTAAGCGGTTGGCGCCGTGCACGGACACGCACGCCGCCTCGCCGACCGCCATGAGCCCGGGCACCACGCGGTCGGGATTGCCGTGCTGCGGGCACACGACTTCGCCGTGGTGGTTGCAGGGAATGCCGCCCATGTTGTAGTGCACGGTCGGCTGCACCGGGATCGGCTCGCGCGTCACATCGACGCCGGCGAAGATACGCGCGGTCTCGGCGATGCCCGGCAGGCGTTCGTGAATCACCTCGGCGCCGAGGTGCTCGAGATGCAGCTCGATATAGTCGTGCTCCGGACCGACGCCGCGACCCTCGCGGATCTCGAGCGTCATGGCGCGGCTGACGACGTCGCGCGAGGCCAGGTCCTTGGCGTTGGGAGCGTAACGCCCCATGAAGCGCTCGCCGCGCGAGTTGGTGAGATACCCGCCCTCGCCGCGCGCGCCCTCGGTGATCAGGCAGCCGGCGCCGTAGATGCCGGTGGGGTGGAACTGCACGAACTCCATGTCCTGCAGCGGCAGGCCGGCGCGCAGCACCATGGCGTTGCCGTCGCCGGTGCAGGAATGCGCCGAGGTGCAGGAGAAATAAGTGCGCCCGTAGCCACCGGTGGCGAGGATGATCATGTGCGCGCGGAAGCGATGCAGAGTCCCCTCGGCCAGATCCAGGGCGAGGACCCCGCGGCACACCCCGTCCTGCATGATGAGGTCGATGGCGAAATACTCGACGAAGAAGGTCGCCGCATGCCGGATCGACTGCTGATAGAGGGTGTGCAGCATCGCGTGGCCGGTGCGGTCCGCGGCGGCGCAGGTGCGCTGCGCGATGCCCTTGCCAAAGTGCGTGGTCATGCCGCCGAACGGACGCTGGTATATCCGCCCGCTCTCGGTGCGCGAGAACGGTACGCCGTAGTGCTCGAGCTCGATGACGGCGGCGGGCGCCTCCTTGCACATGAGCTCGATCGCGTCCTGGTCGCCCAGCCAGTCCGACCCTTTCACGGTGTCGTACATATGCCAGCGCCAGTCGTCCTCGCCCATGTTGCCCAGCGCCGCCGAAATGCCGCCCTGCGCCGCGACCGTGTGGCTGCGCGTCGGGAAGAGCTTGGTGATGCAGGCCGTGGACAAGCCGCTCTGTGCGAGCCCGAGCGTGGCGCGCAGCCCGGCGCCGCCGGCGCCTACGACGACTACGTCATAGCTGTGGTCGATGATCTGGTAAGCGCTCAAGGTGCGCCTCCGAGCGCCACCCTGAGCACCGCGAATGTGCCGGCAGCCGCCAGCACTGCATGCGCGAAGGCGATGAGCGTGAGCGTCACGGTGCGCGCGCCGGGCGACGGCACGTAGTCCTCGACCACGACGCGCACGCCGAGCTGCGAGTGCCATGTTCCGACCAGCACCAGCAATATGAGCAGCAGCGCGGTTGAGCCATGCCGCTCCCAGGCGGCGACGGTGGCGTGATCGAGCGACGGCAGGGCGAGAAGCGATACCACGAACCACGCGGTGAGCGGCACCAGGGCGACCGCGGTGAGCCGCTGCACCCACCAGTGATGCACCCCCTGCTTCGCGGAGCCCGCGCCCAGGACCCGACGCAGCGGGCTGCGCAGGCTCACGGCGCGCGGCCCGCGCTCATGAAGGCGAAAGTACCGAGGAGCAGCATCAGCAGCACGCTCACCGCGAACACCAGCCAGGCGCTGCGCTGCGACTGCACGCGCTCGAGTCCGTGACCGGTGTCCCACACCAGGTGACGGATGCCGGCGACCAGGTGGTAGCAGAAAGCGATGATGCAGGCTGCGTAGACCAACTTCATCAGCGGCAGCGCCAGCAGGCGCGCGGCGCGAGCCTGCGCCTGCTCGCCGCCGGCCACCGCCGCCAGCCAGTACACCAGCAGCAGCAGTCCGAGCGACAGCGCGACGCCGCTCAGGCGATTGAGGAAGGAACTGAGCAGGCTGTACCGGTACATCCGGTACACCGACAGATGCGGCGAAAGCGGGCGCGCCGGCATATTCTCAGAAGTCGATACAGCGGCCGTTCTTCTCCCAGTCGCCGAAGCGGGTGGGATCCGGACCGGGCACGCCGCCGAGCTCACGCGGCCGGGAAGCGCCGGCGGCCCCTTGCAGCGCGGGAGGCGGAGGCACGATGTCAGCGGACAGGGAAGGAACGGGGACGGCCGCCGGAGGCGTTTCCGCCCCCTTGAGTTGCACCTTCGACATACTCATTTAGTCTGACAGAATTCGCGCATCCCGGCCACGGAAAGCCAAGGAAAAACAAAGCTCAAACATGCACGGTCCCTGGACTCTGGTATCTCTCGAATCGCTCGGCGCTTTGCGCCTGCGCGGGCGCGACACGCTCGCGTTTCTTCAGGGACAGCTGTCGGCCGACGTCATGCGGCTCGCTCCCACGCAGTCCGTGCTCGCGGGCTACCACAACCCGCAGGGCCGCGTGCTGGCAATACTGCGACTCGCCGCGCTTGGCCCCGATGAGGTGCTCGCCATCCTGCCGCGCGAGCTCACGGCACCGGTCGCAGGTCGCCTGAAAGGGTTCATCCTGCGCTCGAAGGTCGCCCTCGAGGACGCATCCGGCGCCTGGCGCTTCGAGGGACTGCTCGGTCCCGCACCGCCGCTTGCCGGGCAGCTCCCCGGGGAAAGCTCCGGCGTGGCGCGCATCGGGCCGACACTCGCCGTGCGGATCGGGAGCACGCACCCGCGCTGGCTGCTCGCGACTCCGTCGGCGGCCGCCACGGCAGGGGGCACTGCCGGGCTCGAAGGCCGCGCGCAGGCAGCTCCGCAGCTCTGGCGACGTCTCGCCATCGAGGCCGGCGAGCCGCAGGTCGAGGCTGCGACCTCCGGGGAATTCGTCGCGCAGATGCTCAACCTCGATGTGCTCGGCGCGATCGACTTCGACAAGGGCTGCTACACCGGGCAGGAGGTGATCGCGCGCGCTCACTACCGCGGCCGGGTCAAGCGGCGCTTGCAGCGCTTCCGCACCGCCGACCCGGCACCGCTGCAGGCGGGTGATGCGGGTGAGCTCACCGACGGGCGAAGCTTTCGCGTAGTCGACGCGGTGCCGCTGCCGGACGGCGGCTGGGAGTTTCTCGCCGTCGCTGCGCTCGCCGCCGCAGCGGCACCCGACACGACCTTGCCGGCCGCTGCCGCGCGCCGTTTGAGCGCCGTGCAGCTTGCGCTCCCCTATGCTCTGCCCGAGTGAGGCGCTGTTGAGAGAAACCGCATGACCCAGACCATACACACCGGCGGCTGCCTCTGCGGGGCGGTGCGCTATCAGGTCGCAGGACCCCTGCGGTCGGTGGTGCTGTGCCACTGCACGCAGTGCCGCCGCAGCACCGGTCACTTCATGGCGGCGACTGCGGCACGCCACCGTGATTTCCGTCTCACTGAAGAGTCGCAGCTGCGCTGGTACGCGTCCTCCGAATCCGCGCGGCGCGGATTCTGCGGCCGCTGCGGGTCGACACTGTTCTGGCAGGGCGCGGCACGCGATTACATCAGCATCGCGGCCGGTACGCTCGATGGCGCGACGGGCCTGGTGAGCGCCTGCCACATCTTCGTCGGCGACAAGGGCGATTACTACTCGATCGCGGACGGGTTGCCGCAGAGTGCCGACGGGAATTTCTCGGTGGCGATCCCGGGTGCCTGATCAGCGGGTAGTTCCCTGAGGGAGGCGCCCATTCAATCTGCCTCCGGGCGCATGTGCGGGAACAGGATGACGTCGCGGATCGACGGCGAGTCGGTGAAGAACATGACCAGCCGGTCGATACCTACGCCGAGGCCCGCTGCCGGCGGCATGCCGTACTCGAGCGCCCGCACGTAGTCTGCGTCGTAGAACATCGCTTCCTCGTCGCCGCGGTCCTTGGCGGCAGCCTGGGCCCGAAACCGCGCCGCCTGGTCCTCGGGGTCGTTGAGCTCGGAGAAGCCGTTGGCGATTTCGCGGCCGGCGATGAAGAACTCGAAACGGTCGGCGATGAACGGGTCCGCATCGTTGGGCCGTGACAGCGGCGAGACCTCGGCCGGGTAGGCGTAGACGAACGTCGGCTCGAGGAGGCTCCCCTCGGCGGTCTTCTCGAACAGCTCGATCTGCAGCTTCCCGGCACCGTCGTGCGCTCCGGCGGCGATGCCGAGCTCCCCGCAGCGCCGGCGCAGATAGGTGAGGTCACGCAGCGACATCGGATCGATCCCGGGATTCGCCTCGATGATCGCCTGCTCGACCGTCACGCGGCGGAACGGCTTGGCGAGGTCGTAGTGGCGCCCCTGGTAGGTGAGCTCGAGCCGCCCGTTGAGCGTAGCGGCAAGTCCGCGCGTGGCCTTCTCGACCCAATCCATCATGTCGTCGTAGTCGGCGTACGCCAGATACAACTCCAGCATGGTGAACTCGGGGTTGTGCTGGGTCGAAAGCCCCTCGTTGCGAAAGTTGCGGTTGATCTCGTAGACGCGCTCGAGTCCGCCGACGATCAGGCGCTTCAGATACAGCTCCGGCGCGATCCTCAGGTACATGTCGAGATCGAGCGCGTTGTGATGCGTGCGAAAGGGACGCGCCGCCGCACCGCCCGGAATCGGCTGCATCATCGGCGTCTCGACCTCGAGAAAATCCAGCGCGTCGAGGAAGTCGCGCAGGTAGCGGACGATGCGGGTGCGGGTGCGGAAGACGTTGCGGCTCGCCTCGCTCATGACGAGGTCGACGTAGCGCCGCCGGTAGCGGGTCTCGGTGTCGGCCAGGCCGTGCCACTTGTCGGGCAAGGGCCGCAGCGACTTCACCAGCAGCCGCAGCGAATCGACCCTCACCGAGAGCTCCCCGGTGCGGGTGCGGAACAGCACCCCGCCCGCACCCACGATGTCCCCGACGTCGAAGGCCTTGAAGTCCTCGTAGGACGCTCCGAGCGTCTGCTGCTGCAGGTACAGCTGGATGAGCCCGGTACGGTCGGCGATCTTGGCGAAGCTCGCCTTGCCCATGACGCGCTTGAACATCATGCGGCCGCCGACATTGACGCGCGTCGGGTTCGCCTCCAGCCACTGCTCGTCGCGGGCGCCGTAGGAGGACTGCAGCTCGCCCGCGAGCACGTCGCGACGGAAATCGTTGGGGAAAGCGCCGCCGTGCTGGCGCAGCGCGGTGAGCTTGGCGCGCCGCTCGGCGATCAGCTTGTTCTCGTCGCTGCCGTTGTTGCCGTTCTCATTCATTCGTTACAGACCCGCCTTGAGCGAGGCCTCCATGAACTGATCGAGATCGCCATCGAGCACCGCGGTGGTGTTGCCGACCTCCACTCCGGTGCGCAGATCCTTGATACGTGACTGGTCGAGGACGTAGGAGCGGATCTGGTTGCCCCAGCTGACGTCCGACTTGGAATCCTCGAGCACGCGCGCGGCGGCGTTGCGCTTGTTGACCTCCAGCTCATAGAGCTTCGCCTTGAGCATCTTCATGGCGGTCGAGCGGTTCTTGTGCTGGCTGCGCTCGTTCTGGCACGCGACCACGATACCAGTGGGGACGTGAGTGATGCGCACCGCCGACTCGGTCTTGTTGACGTGCTGACCGCCGGCGCCGGAGGAGCGGTAGACGTCGGTCCTGAGGTCTGCGGGGTTTATCTCGATCTCGATGTCGTCGTCGACCTCGGGTGACACGAACACGGATGCAAAAGAGGTGTGGCGGCGGTTACCGGAATCGAACGGCGATTTGCGCACCAGGCGGTGCACGCCGGTCTCGGTGCGCAGCCACCCGTAGGCATACTCGCCCTGCACTTCCACGCTCGCGCTCTTGATGCCGGCGACCTCCCCCGGGCTCATGTCGATGACCTCGCAGCGCAGCCCCCGCGCCGCCCCCCAGCGCAGGTACATGCGCAGCAGCATCTGCGCCCAGTCCTGCGCCTCGGTGCCGCCGGCGCCCGCCTGGATGTCGAGGAAAGCGCTGTGCGAGTCCATCTCGCCGCGGAACATGCGCTTGAGCTCGAGATGGCGGACTGCTCCCTCGAGGCGCTGTGCATCCTGCTCCACGTCGCGCGCCGCGCCCTCGTCGCCCTCGGCTTCGGCCAGCTCGAGCAGCTCAAGCGACTCGGCGATACCGCGCGTGGCGCGGTCGATCTCGCCGACGTCGCCGGTCAGCCGGGCGCGCTCGCGCCCCAGGTCCTGGGCACGTGCCGGATCGGACCACACCTGCGGATCCTCGAGCTCGCGCGCGACCTCCTCGAGGCGTTCGAGCTTGCGGTCGTACTCAAAGAAACCCCCGGAGCGAGCCGATGCGCTCGCCGAGATCTTTGAGCTGACGCTTGAGCTGGTTGACTTCCATGGTGGTCCTGCGCGGGTGGTGCCGCAGATGCTAGCACCCCGGCGGGCGATTCAGCGAGGGACCGGCAGCAGATGGTCGACCAGCAGCTGCAGGCGGCGCTCGCCCTGGTATTCGTTGATGTCCAGGCGGTAGACGAGCTGCGTGAGGCCTGCCGGCAGCTCCCCGGTACTGCCTGCACTGAGGAGGTTGAAGGCCACGGCATCGAAAGAACGACCGCTCGCCGGCGGCTCGACCCACATCTTCACGTGCCGCTCGCCGATGACCCGCACGTTGCGGATGTTGAAGACCCCGTCGAAGGAGGGCTCGGGAAAAGCCTGGCCCCACGGTCCGCCGGCGCGCAGCGCCTCGGCCGTCTCGAGCGCGATCTCACCGACGGCGAGCTCGCCGTCCGTCTCGACCGCGTCGGCAGCTCCGCGGCCGCCCATGTGGCGCTCGACTTCCTCATCGAAGGCGCGCGCGAACTCATCGAGGCGCGCGCGCGGCAGCTGCAGGCCCGCCGCCATCGCATGACCGCCGAAGCGGCTGATGAGGTCGGGATGGCGCGTGGCCACAGCCTCGAGCACATCGCGTATGTGGATGCCGGCCACCGAGCGCGCCGATCCGCGCAGGGTATCGGGAGCCGAGGCGGCAAAGGCGATCACCGGGCGACGCAGCCGGTCCTTGACGCGGCTCGCGACCAGACCGACCACCCCCTGGTGCCAGCCCTCATCGAAGAGGCACACGCCACTGCGTTGCAGCGCGTCCGGACCGGTCGAGGTAAGACGGCGGACGGCGGCGAGTGCCTCCTGCTGCATGCGCGCTTCGATTGCCCGGCGCTCCTCGTTGAGCTGGTCGAGCCGCGCCGCCAGTTCTTGCGCCTCAGCCGCATCGTCGGCGAGCAGACACTGGATGCCGATGCTCATGTCGTCGATGCGTCCCGCGGCGTTGAGACGCGGTGCGACTCCGAAAGCGAGGTCGGCGGCCGTCAGGCCGGCTGCAGTGCCGCGCCCGGCGATCGCCAGCAGCGCGCGGATGCCCGCGACGCAATGCCCCGCACGGATGCGCTTCATACCCTGCGCGATGAGCACGCGGTTATTCGCGTCCAATGGCACGACATCGGCCACCGTGCCGAGCGCCACCAGGTCGAGCAGCTGTGCCACCACCGGCGGCCCGCCGTCCGTGCCGCCCTGCTGCGCCAGGCGCCGCTCGAGCGCAGCCATGATGTAGAAGGCGACTCCCACGCCGGCGAGCGTGCGGCTGCCGAAGCGGCTGCCGGCGAGATTCGGATTCACGATGACGTTGGCGTCGGGAAGCCCGGCGCCCGCAAGGTGATGATCGGTGATGAGCACGTCGATACCGCGGGTGCGGGCCGCGGCGACTCCGGCATGGCTCGAGATGCCGTTATCGACCGTCACGATCAGGGTGGGCGAGCGCCCGGCAGCCAGCGCCACGATCTCGGGTGTCAGTCCGTAACCGAACTCGAAACGGTTAGGGACGAGGAAATCCACGCTGGAGAAGCCGAGGCGGCGCAGCGAGCGCACCACCAGCGCGCTGCTGGTGGCGCCGTCGGCATCGAAGTCGCCGATGACGATGACCCGTCCACCGGTGCGATGCGCGAGCAGCAGGTCGACCGCGGCCGGTATCGCCTCGAGCGTCCCGACGGGCAGCAAGCGGCTGAGCGAGGTGTCGAGCTCCTCCGCCGAGCGCACGCCCCGCGCCGCGTAGGCCCGCGCAAGCACCGGGTGCAGGCCCGCGCCGAGCAGCGCGCCGGCGGCGGCGCGCCGTACTACCCGCAGACCCGTGGCTCCGCTCACGTGAACACCCTAAATCCCGAACGCCTCCGGCGCCAGCGCCGCAGTGCACTGTGCCGGCCGACGCTGATACGGGTGTCGTTGGCGATGACGGTAAGCCGCTCGAGCGTCCCCGAGTCGAGCGCCTCGAGTGCGGGCCCGACGAGACGGCGATCGATCGCCGCCACCGCATCCTGAAGCGACCAGTCCTCACCCTGCGGTGCCTCGCCCGCGGTCTCGGCCACCAGTACGGCGCACTCGGCGAGCCGCTCGGCGAGGATGGCGGCCGGGCTTTCGGGCAGTGGCAAGGCCACGCCGCCGTGCAGAGCGCAAAGCCCCATGAGCCAGGCATCCGAGCCGCACGCAAGCAGCGGCGTGCGCCCGCCCCCATGCGCCGCGGGGTCGCGAGCGTCGCGGGCGGGCATGAGCTCTCCGGCCGCACCCCACAGCCACAGCCCCGTGACCGGCGGCAGGCCGCGCATGCGCCGTGCTTCGTTGATCGGCTCCCCGTGCAGCCACATCTCGATCTCCGCCAGCAGGCGCAGCAGCGGCGATGCGGCCGGTCCCTGCGGCACCTGAATGTCGCCGCCCGCACAGCGGGCCGGCTCGGCCGTCTCGAGCGCCCCGATCTGCGGCGTGTACAGCAGCAGTTGGCCGTCCCCGAGCGGCCGCAACTCCAGGTCCGCGCCGGCGAAGGCACGATGAAAGGCGGCGGCCAGCTCCGCCTGTTCCGCCGCAGAGAGCCGCAGAATGCCGCGCCGACTGAGGTGCAAGCGCGTGAGGCCCGCGATGAGCTCGACCGGGGTCGCAATCCAGCGCGTCGCGGCGGCACCGGCATCGCTCGTGAGGCCGGCAGCGGCAACCGCCGCCAGCGGCGCTGCGGCGAGGTCGCCCCGCCCCAGCGAACGGGCAAGCCACCTGCGCCAGCCGCCTTCGACATGAGAGCGTTCGCCAAATCGCCCCACGAACTCGAGCGCCGGCATCCCGGGGGCGGCCGGCGACTCCTGCGCGCGGGACTCACCCGACTGCAGATACAGATCGGCGATGACTATGACGGCGCTGCTCACGGGCAGTATCGTAACGCCCGTGAAGTTCACTCTCGACGCCGGCTCTCCTGCCAACCTGATCCGCGGCTACTCGGACACCGAGGTACGCGTCGGGACGCGCAGCCTCCACGGCAGCTGCATCGTGACGGCCGAGACGGTCATCGAGAACTGGGAACCGGCGACCTTTGCGGATCTGCTGCCCGCACACCTGGAGCCGATACTCGCCCTCGCTCCCGAGCTCATCGTGCTCGGCACCGGCCCGCGTCAGCAGTTTCCATCGACGCAGATCCGCGCGCTGCTCGCAGCACGGCGCGTCGGCCTCGAGGCCATGGCGCTCGGGCCGGCGTGCCGGACGTTCAACGTTCTGGTGCAGGAGGAGCGGCGGGTGGCCGCGGGACTGTTTCTTCGTTAACGCAGCCGGCGAAAGTCGCGCCGCTGGCCGGGAAGGCGATCGGCAGAGAACACAGGGGGAGGCTCAACCAACCAAACAATCATTCGAAGCTGACAGACTCGAACAATTGCACTGTTCTTCTTGTTCTTGGAAAGCGTTATTGCTCTTGTTGCGACGCCCTCCTCCCCGTGTTCTCTGCTGATCACCCTCCCCACTGAGTGTCGTCGTTCTGAGACAGGGCGTGCATGGTAAACAGGTCGGAGGAAACTCCGCAAGCTCCTTGACACGCAAAGACTTTTCTTCCGCTGCGATCGGGGTGGCACAGCGTCGGAGGCTGATTTTCCAAGCAAATCAAAGCCGCCCAACGTGAGCTTTCGCGCTCAATGCGTCATCTAACTGGCTTATAAACAATAGCTTACGTTATTTATCTATTGTAAGTTCGACGCTACTCCTGCGAGCGCGCGAGATGCCCTGCGCCTGACCCTCATGCGCATAGGGCATGCGCATAGGTCATGCGCATCGGTCATGCGCATAGGTCATGCGCATAGGGCATGCGCATAGGGCATGCGCATAGGCCTGGGGCTGGGACGTCGTGCGCCGGCCTTCCCCCTGGGCCAGCCTCCTCAGCTGCCCTTCAGTCAGCTCCGTAGAGTCACGGGGCGGCTGCGCGCCGCGACGGGTCAGGCGATGCCGCCCAGCAGCGGCACGAAGGCGACGGGTCCGAGGGACTCGCGCTCGATGCGCGGCTCGCGACGCGTGAAGCGGACGAGCTCCTGCTCCCCTTCCGGCCCGACCGGCACGATGAGGCGGCCGCCCAGTTTGAGCTGCCTGAGCAGCGCCTCGGGAACCGAGAGCGGCGCCGCCGCGACCAGGATGCCGTCGAAGGGTGCGTGCGCCTTCCAGCCGAGTGAGCCGTCGCCGTGGCGGAAGCGCACGTTGCGGATGCCGAGCTCCTTCAGCCGTTCGCGCGCCCGGGCAAGCAGCGGCTCGATGCGCTCGATCGTGTAGACCTGCGACACCAGGGACGACAGCACCGCGGTCTGATAGCCGCAGCCGGTGCCGACCTCGAGGACTTTCCCCGGCGGACCGCGCTCGCCTTCCAGCAGCGCCTCGGTCATGCGGGCGACGATGTACGGCTGCGAGATCGTCTGTCCGAACCCTATCGGGAGCGCCGTGTCCTCGTAGGCGCGGCTGCCGAGGGCCTCGTCGACGAAGATATGGCGCGGTAGGTTGCGGATCCGGTCGAGCACCGCAAGGTTGGCGATGCCCTGATCCCGCAGACGCTGCACCAGTCGATCGCGGGTGCGCGCCGAGGTCATGCCGATGCCGCTCAGGCGCAGATCAGTCATCGACGCCTTCCAGCCAGTCGGAGATCGTGGGCAGCGCGTTGTGGCGCGTCAGATCGACGTGCAGGGGCGTCACCGACACGTAGCCGCGCGCCACCGTATCGAAGTCCGTGCCCGGACCTGCATCCTGTTCGGGACCGGCCGGACCCACCCAGTAGACGGGGCGGCCGCGCGGATCCTGCGCGCGCATCACCGGCGCCGACCGGTGCCGGTAACCGAGACGGCTGGACCGAAAGCCGCGCAGACCCCCGAGCGGCAGGTCGGGCACATTCACATTGAGAATGAGCGTCCGCTCGAGCGGCTTTCTCAGCAGCTGCGCGACCAGCAGGCGCGCTACTTCCGCGCCGGTCTCGAAGTGGCCGCCGCCCGTGCCGGTGGTGCACAGGGAGACCGCGATGGTCGGCAGGCCGAGGAAGCGTCCCTCGACCGCCGCCGCCACCGTTCCCGAGTACAGCACGTCGTCGCCGAGGTTGGGGCCGTCGTTGACCCCCGAGACCACCATGTCGTGCTCGAAGTCGAACAGGCCGGAGATCGCCAGATGCACGCAATCGGTCGGCGTCCCGGGGACGAAGTACACGCCCGGCTCCGACTCGAACACCCGCAACGGCACGTCCAGCGTCAGGGAGTTGCTGGCGCCGCTCTTGTTGCGGTCGGGGGCGACCACCGTGACTTCGGCGAGCGTGGCCAGCGCCTCCCGCAGGCGGTGGATGCCCTCGGCGCGATAGCCGTCGTCGTTGCTCACCAGGATCTTCACGTGGCCGGAGGAGTACGCGCCGGGGACCGTTTTTGGAGGCGCATGGTTATTATACTTTTAACGACTTGCGGCGGAGGTAACGTGGGCCGGCCATACGGCGATGGCGATGACGACCCCGACGAGGCGTCTCGCCTTTTCCGCGAGGCGGTGCGCGGCGTCAAGCCGTTGGGCAGCACTACCGCCCCCGCACGTGCGCCCGGACCCAAACCGCGGGCCCGGTTCGCACGCGCCGATCGCGCCGCCGTGCTTCGGGAAAGCCTCGAGTCCGGGCCGCCCGACCCGGCGCTCGCCGGCGGGGAAGAGCTCGTCTACCGCCGGGGCGGCGTGCAGACCTCGGTGTTGCGCCGGCTCAAGCGCGGCGAATATCGCATCGAGCGCGAGATCGATCTGCACGGTCTCACCGTCGCCGAGGCCAAGCATGCGCTGCGGCAGTTTCTCATCGGCGCACTCGAACAGCGGGTGCGCTGCGTGCGCATCGTGCACGGCAAGGGCTTGCGTTCCGGTCATCGCGGGCCGGTGCTGAAGTCGGCGGTCGAAGGGGTGCTGCGGCGCACGGGCGCGGTGCTCGCCTACGTCTCGGCACGCCGCACGGACGGTGGAACCGGCGCCGTGTACGTTCTCCTCAGTCCTTGAAAGCGCCGCAGGCGACTTTCAGCCGGTCTGATCATCCGCCTCGGGCTGAGCGACCAGCTCGCGCAGCAGCGCCGTGGCGAAGCTGCCGCGCGTCAGGCGAAAGCGCAGCAGCGCCGCATCCGGCTCTGCCTCACAGCTGAGCCCGACCACCCTCAGCCGCAGGCTCCTGCGCTCCTGCGCCATGCCGGCTGCGGCGCACACAGCGCACTGCCCGGGGAACTGCGCAGCCACTCGCGTTTCGAGAGCGCGCACCGCGGCGCCGCTCTCAGGCTGGCCAGCTCCCCACAGCGGGCCCGTCGGATGAATCTCGAGGCGCGCGCAGCGCGTCATGAGGGGCTCATCGGCGACCGCCACCGCAAAGAAGCTCCCGCGGCCATCGAGCATGGCGAGATCGCCGGCCTCGAGATGCTCCCAGCTGCCGCCGGTCACGCGCTCCGCCAGCACCGCGTTGAACACCACGCTGCGCGCGGCCGAGAGCACCAGACTGCGCTCCGCGTGAGCCAGGGCGCTCAGGTCGGCCGCGGCCCGCAAGAGGTTCGCTCCGCCGCGCCCAAAACGCTGCGGTCCGAAGTAGTTCGGCACCCCGTGGGCGGCGACCACCGCGACGCGCGGTGCCAGAGCGGCACGCAGCCGCTCGCCGTCGCCGTCGACGGCGCGCAGGCGCACGGTGAAGAGATTGCCGGCCAGCGCCCCGCGCGGGAGCTTGCGGCTGTGGGGATGGGCTTCGAGCACCTCGAAGCCCTCGCCCCGGATTGCGAGCCAGTCGATGACGTCACGCGGACGCGGCACGGAGAACCACTGCAGGGCGACCGCGCGGCGGTCCTTGAGTCCGGCGTAACCCACATCGCGCGGCGGACAGCCCGCGGCGCGCGCGAGCTGCCGCGCCACCCAGGCGGTGTTGGCATCTGTCTTGCGCACCTTGAGCAGCAGGTGCGCGCCGCTCCCGGCGGGCGCGAAGCCGAGATCCTCCTCGACCAGGAAATCGCCGGCCACCGAGCGCGCAATGGCGGCGGCGGGCGGCGGGCCGTAGGCCCGCGGCGGATCGAGCGCGGCTGCGAGCACCGCGTTCGCCGCGGCCTCAGGCACTCTCAGGCTCCGCGCAGCAGCACGATGGCCTGAGCCGCCACGCCCTCGGCGCGGCCGAGGAAGCCCAGGCCCTCGGTGGTCGTCGCCTTCAGGTTGACGAACTCCTCGGCGAGGCCGAGGAGAGCGGCCACCTCGCGGCGAATCGCGGCGCGGTGCGGCGCGATGCGCGGTGCCTGAGCCACCACGGTGAGATCGGCGTTGACCACGGCGAGCTGCCGCTCACGCAGCCTGGCAAGCACCGCCGTGACGAACTGGCGGCTGTCGGCGCCCTTCCAGCGGGGGTCGCTGTCCGGGAAGTGCTGCCCGATGTCGCCGAGGCCGGCGGCGCCCAGCAGCGCATCGCAAAGCGCGTGCAGCAGCACGTCCCCGTCCGAGTGCGCAACTACGCCGTGGGTGTGGGCGATGCGTACTCCGCCGAGCATCAGATGATCGCCCGGACCGAAGGCATGCACGTCAAGTCCGCAGCCGACCCTCATGCCGCCCTCCGCGCGCGCAGCACCGCCTCGGCGAGCAGCAGATCCTCACTCGTGGTGAGCTTGAGGTTGGTCGCCCGGCCCTCTACCAGAAGCGGACGAACGCCGGCCCACTCCAGCGCCTGTGCCTCATCGCTCGGGTAGCGTCCGCTCGAGTGCGCGGCATCGAGCGCGGCACACAGCGGGCCGAAGCGGAACATCTGCGGCGTGAACGCGCGCCAGAGGTCCGTTCGGTCGACGGTACGTGCAACCGTAGGACCCTGGTGGGCCCGCGCGTCCGTTTGCGCCTGTTTGAGCGTATCCACTGCGCGAGCGCCCAGGAGCCCTCCCGTACCGTGGGCCGTCACCGCCATGATGAGCTCCCCGAGGTCCCGCAGGTCCAGGCAGGGGCGTGCCGCATCGTGCACCACTACCCAGTCGCCCGCGTCGGCGCGCGCCGCGAGTGCGGCAAGTCCACGGCGCACTGAGACGCTGCGCTCATCGCCCCCGGGTGTCGCCGAGAGCCGCTCGCCGGCGAGGCGCGCGGCCACGCGCGGCCACGTCGGGTCGGACTCTGCGATCGCCACCACCGCGTGTGCGCAGCGCGGATCGCCCAGAAAGGGCGCCAGTGCCCATTCGATGACGGTCCGGTCGAGGAGCGGCGCGTACTGTTTCGGAATGTCGCCCTGGAAGCGCCGGCCGGAGCCCGCGGCGGGCATGATGAGAAAGTATTTCATCGGCTGAAAGCCGCCTGCGGCGCTTTCAGCGGGCTGCGGTCCGCGTCGGCGGGGCGGACGCGTCGGCTGGCCGGACGGGTACGACCTGATAGAAAGTCTCGTGGCGGGCAATCATGCCGAGGTCGCTGCGGGCGCGCTCCTCGAGCGCAGCCATGCCGGTCTTCAGGTCCCGGACCTCGGCCGCCAGCTGGCGGTTGCGGTCGGCGAGCCGCGTGTCCTCGGCCTGCTGCGCCGCGACCGCCGTCTTGAGCCGCTCCACCTGCCGCACGCCGTTGTCGGAGACCCAGATCCGGTATTGCAGCAGGATCACGACCACAGCCAGCGCGGCGGCGAGCCACTTCATGGGACTGACAGCCTAGCAGACATCAGATTCTCATGGGGAAAGCGTCCCGCCCCGCGTAGCCGGCCTGGCCGAGCTCCGCCTCGATACGCAGCAGCTGGTTGTACTTCGCGATACGGTCGGAGCGCGACAGCGAACCGGTCTTGATCTGGGTGGCGGCGGTCGCGACTGCGATGTCGGCGATGGTGCTGTCCTCGGTCTCGCCGGAGCGGTGCGAGATCACCGACTTGTAGCGGGCACGGTCGGCCAGCTCGATGCAGGCGAGCGTCTCGGTGAGCGTGCCGATCTGGTTGGGCTTGATCAGGATCGCATTGGCAATGTGCTTCTCGATCGCTTCGGTGAGAATCCTGGTGTTGGTGACGAAGACGTCGTCGCCGACCAGCTGCTGCTTCGCCCCGAGGGCGCGCGTGAGCTGAGCCCAGCCGTCCCAGTCGGCCTCGCTCATGCCGTCCTCGATGGTGATGATCGGATAGCGTGCGGCGAGGTCCCCGAGATAGCCCGCGAACTCCGCGGCGGAGAAGCTGCGCTTCTCCGACTCGAGGTGGTAGCGGCCGTCGCGGAAGAACTCCGAGCTCGCCACGTCCAGCCCCAGGTACACGTCCCGCCCCGGACGGTAACCGGCCTTTTCGATCGCCTCGAGGATCAGCTGCAGCGCCGCCTCATTCGATTCGAGGCTGGGGGCGAAGCCGCCCTCGTCTCCCACCGCGGTCGAGAGTCCGCGCCCGGCGAGCAGCTTCTTCAGGGTATGGAACACCTCGGCACCGTAGCGCAGCGCCTCGCAAAAGCTCGGGGCGCCCACCGGCAGGATCATGAATTCCTGCACGTCGAGGCTGTTGTTGGCGTGTGCGCCGCCGTTCACGATGTTCATCTGCGGCACGGGCAGAGCTAACTCGTGGCGCTGGCCGCGAAGCTGCGCCAGGTAGCGGTAGAGAGGCAGGCGGGCCTCGTTGGCGGCGGCGCGCGCGCTGGCGAGCGACACGCCGAGTATGGCGTTGGCGCCCAGTCGGCCCTTGTTGTCGGTGCCGTCGAGCTCGATCATGCGGGAATCGATCGCCGCCTGGTCGCGCGGGTCACGGCCGAGAATCGCGCTCTTCAGCTCGGTGTTGACGTGCCCGACCGCCTTGAGCACTCCCTTGCCCCCGTACCGCCGCGGGTCCCCGTCACGCAGTTCCACCGCTTCGCGGGTGCCGGTGGAGGCGCCCGAGGGCACGGCGGCGCGCCCGAGCGCGCCCGAATCGAGCAGCACGTCCACCTCGACCGTGGGGTTGCCGCGGGAGTCGAGAATCTCCCGGCCGCGGACATCGGTGATTCGGCTCATAACAGTGACTCCTCGAACGGCGCCGCCTTCACCGCCCGGTCGAGCGCGGCGAGCGTCGTGAGGAGCGGCTCCATGCGTGCCAGCGGCCAGGCGTTCGGCCCATCCGAGAGGGCCTGCTCGGGGTGCGGGTGTGTCTCCATGAAGAGGCCCGCGACCCCCGCGGCCACCGCCGCCCGCGCCAGCACCGGAATGTATTCGCGCTGCCCGCCGGAGGAGGTGCCCTGCCCGCCCGGCAGCTGCACCGAGTGCGTGGCGTCGAACACCACGGGGCAGCCGGTCGCGCGCATGATCGACAGCGAGCGCATGTCGGAAACCAGGTTGTTGTAACCGAAGGAGAAGCCGCGCTCGCACACCAGGATCGCCTGATTGCCGGTCGAGCGCGCCTTGTCCACGACGTTGCGCATCTCCCAGGGCGACAGGAACTGACCCTTCTTGATGTTGACGGGCTTGCCCTGGGAGGCGACGTTCACGATGAAGTTCGTCTGCCTGCAAAGGAACGCCGGTGTCTGCAGCACGTCGACGACCGCGGCCACCTCCTGCAATGGAGTGTCCTCGTGCACGTCGGTCAGGACCGGCACCTTGAGGCGGCTGCGTACGCTCTCGAGCACCTTGAGGCCGGCGCCGATCCCCGGACCGCGATAGGAGCCGCGCGAGGAGCGGTTGGCCTTGTCGAAGGAGGCTTTGAAGACGAACGGCACCCGGAGGCGCGTCGTGATCTCCTGCAGCCGTCCGGCAATCTCCTCGGTGAGCGCCGGGCTCTCGATGACACAGGGGCCGGCGATCAGGAAAAAGGGCTGGCCGATGCCGACATCGTGTCCTGCGAGCTGCACCGGGCGCCTACCAGTCGCCCAGGCACAGGGACGTGCCCGCCGCCGCAGGCGGCGAGCAGCGAGCCGAAACCGCGCTTTTGGCTCGCTGCCGCGAGCATCGTGACAGGATGTCCGATGCGAGCTTCATACTATGCGCCAGCGGCCTGCGGCAGCTGCGCGGCACGCTGGGCGCGTGCGGCACGGATGAAGCCGGTGAACAGCGGGTGGCCGTCGCGCGGCGTGGAAGTGAACTCGGGGTGGAACTGCGTCGCTACGAACCACGGATGGTTCGGCAGCTCGATCACCTCCACCAGCCCGTCGCGCGAGAAGCCCGAGAAGCGCATGCCGGCCTGGCGGTAGCGCTCGAGGTAGTTGTTGTTGAACTCGTAGCGATGGCGATGCCGCTCCAGTATGACGTCGCGGCCATACAGCTCGCGCGCGCGGGTGCCCGCAGAAAGCAGCACCTCCTGGGCACCGAGGCGCATGGTGCCGCCTTTCTCGGAGGCCTCGCTGCGCAGCTGCGCCCCGCGCACCTGGTCCTGCCATTCGGAGATCAATGCGATCACCGGGTGCGGAGTGGCGCGGTTGAACTCGGTGCTGTTGGCATCGGCGAGACCCTGCACGTGGCGGCCGTGCTCGACGATCGCCACCTGCATCCCCAGGCAGATGCCGAGGTAGGGCACGCCGTGCTCGCGCGCGTAGCGTACCGCCTGGATCTTGCCCTCGATGCCCCGCTCGCCGAAGCCACCCGGCACCAGGATTGCGTCCATGCCCTTGAGAAGGTGCGTGCCGTGCTGTTCGATATCGGTCGACTCCACGTAGTGGATGCTGACGCGCGTGCGGCTCTTGAGTCCCGCATGCATCAGTGCCTCATGGAGCGAGAGGTAGGAATCGCGGATCTGCACGTACTTGCCGACCATGGCGATGTCGACCTGACCGTCGGGGTTGGCCCTGGCGCTCACCACGTGACGCCATTCGGCGAGGTCGGTCGGCGGCACCGTCAGGCGCAGCTTGTCGACGATGATGTCGTCGAGCCCCTGCTCGTGCAAAAGGAGCGGGATGCGGTAGATGTCGTCGGCATCGACCGCGGAGATCACCGCGCGCTCCTCGACGTTGGTGAAGAGCGCGATCTTGCGCCGCTGCTCCTCCGGCAGAGGCTGCCGGCAGCGGCACAGCAGCACGTCGGGCTGGATGCCGATGCCCCGCAGTTCCTTGACCGAATGCTGCGTCGGCTTGGTCTTGACCTCGTGCGAACCCCCTACCACCGGGACCAGCGTGAGGTGCATGTACACGCAGTTGGTCCGGCCGAGCTCGACCCCCAGCTGGCGGATGGCCTCGAGGAAAGGCAGCGACTCGATGTCGCCCACCGTCCCGCCGATCTCCACCATGCAGACGTCCGCACCGTCGGCGCCGAGCTTGATGCAGCGCTTGATCTCGTCGGTGATGTGGGGAATCACCTGCACGGTCGCCCCGAGGTAATCGCCACGGCGCTCCTTGGCGATCACGCGCTCGTAGATGCGCCCGGTGGTGAAATTGCTGTTGCGTCCGGTGGTGGTGCGCACGAAGCGCTCGTAGTGCCCGAGGTCCAGGTCCGTCTCGGTGCCGTCGCTGGTGACGAACACCTCGCCGTGCTGGAACGGGCTCATGGTGCCCGGATCCACGTTGATGTAGGGGTCGAGCTTCACCATGGCGACCTTGAGGCCGCGGGCCTCGAGCATCGCGCCGAGCGAGGCGGAAGCGATGCCCTTGCCCAGGGAGGACACGACGCCGCCGGTGACGAATACGAATCGCGTCATGGTCTTGAGGATTTCCCGCCGCATGAGGTCGCTGCCGCAGGCTGGGCAGAACGACGACGGGCCAGCAGGTTATCACATCTCAAGGGAGCTTCCACACGAGCCGTGCGCGCCGCCGCGCCTCAGGGCCCGCCTGCACCGACTCGTCGATCCACAGATCCGCCACGGCGACCAGGCGGTCGCCGGCGAAGACCAGCGGCAGGAGCGCACGTTCGCCGACCGGAACCCGCGCTTCCTGCAAGAGGCTCTTCAGGGCCCGCCGGGGGCGTCCCGCGCTCACCGCCAGCCGCTCCCCGCCCTGCCGCCAGCGCACCGTCAGGCTGCTCGTGAGCGCGCTCAGGTCGAGCGGGCCCTGCGACTCCGGCCGCAGCTCGAGCTGCCCCAGGCCTTCGGGCAGCGTGCACACGGGGGTGTCCCGCCAGCGCCAGCCGATCTCTGCCGGCGCGCCCGCGACACCGGCCGCGGGGGC
The DNA here is from genome assembly GCA_035632655.1 of Steroidobacteraceae bacterium. Classification (GTDB taxonomy): domain Bacteria; phylum Pseudomonadota; class Gammaproteobacteria; order Steroidobacterales; family Steroidobacteraceae; genus 13-2-20CM-66-19. Next base: position 47,299 of record DASQGK010000017.1, read on the forward strand.
GCGCCGCCCGCCGGGGTGGCGGCGCAGCGTCAGCAGTCCCGCATCGCGCTCGACCCGGCCGCCAGGCCACTCGACGCGCGGCTGCGCATCGGCGCGGGCGGCCAGCAGGGGGCCGGCGATCTCGTTCAGTCGCGCAGCCGGGGGCACCGGCTGGCCGCGCGCGCTGATCCAGAATCTCAGGGCGTTGCGCCGCCGATCGATGGGGAGCGCGCGCAGCGCACTCGCCGCGAGGGCCTCCCCGTGGCGCGCGCCCCTGAGGTCCGCCTGCGCCAGCTCATCCAGCAGCCGCTGCGCCTCGGCCGCGTGACGCGCCGACCGATGCACGGTGGCAGCCGCAGCCGGCCAGCGCCCGGCGATCACCGGGAGTACTCGCCGGCGCAGGAAATTGCGATCGAAGCGCTCGTCGAGGTTGCTCGGATCGTCGAGGCAGTCGAGACCCGAGCGTCTCACCCAGGCGAGCAGCTGCGCACGCGAGCGGGTGAGCAGCGGGCGCACCAGCCAGCCGCGGGCGAAGCGCATGACTTCCGGCATGGCGGCGAGACCGGCAACCCCGGCACCGCGCAGCAGCTGCAGCAGCACCGTCTCGAGCTGATCGTCCTCGTGGTGGGCGGTGAGCAGCACCTCGCCCTCGGCGAGCAGGCCGCCGAGCTCGCCGTAACGCGCGGCGCGCGCCGCCGCCTCCGGCGACTCGCCACGACGGCGGGCGATGCGGATCGCGCGCACGGCGCAGGGCACGCCGAGCGAGCCGGCCAGCCCGAGCGCGCGGGCCGCCCAGACGTGCGAGTCGGGGTGCAGCCCGTGGTCGACATGCACCGCGCGCAGCGCCCGCGGCCGGCGTCTGAGCTGCGCGAGCGCGGCCAGCAGCGCGGTCGAGTCAGGCCCGCCGGAATAGGCGACGCACAGGGCGAGGTCGGGAAAGGCCGGCAGCAGCTCCTCGAGGCGCCCCTCGAGCCAGCGCGCGCCGAAGTCGTCCGCGGGGGGGCTCACACCCGTTGCGCGCCGCTCACGCCGCGGTTTCGGAGAACACGCCGAAGGCGGCGATCTTGGCGGCCCGCGCCGCCCGCAGCTGGTCGCGCGGCACCGCATCCAGCTCGTCCAGTGCGCGGATGAGCGCCGCCTTGAGGCGCGCGGCGGTCGTGGCGGGGTCGCGGTGCGCGCCGCCGAGGGGCTCCTCGATCAGCTCGTCGACGAGACCGAGCTTCTGCAGCCGGTCGGCGGTGAGGTTGAGCGATTCGGCCGCCACCTCCTTCTTGTCCTGGCTCTTCCACAGGATCGAGGCGCAGCCCTCGGGCGAGATGACCGAGTAGGTGCTGTACTGAAGCATCATCAGGCGGTCGCATACACCGATCGCGAGTGCCCCGCCCGAGCCACCCTCGCCGGTCACGACGGTCACGATCGGAACGCGCAGCACCGACATCTCGAAGAGGTTGCGCGCGATCGCCTCGCTCTGGCCGCGCTCCTCGGCGCCCACTCCCGGATAGGCGCCCTGGGTGTCGATGAAGGTCACCAGCGGCAGACCGAAGCGCTCGGCGAGCCGCATGAGGCGCAGCGCCTTGCGATAGCCCTCGGGCTTGGGCATGCCGTAATTGCGCCGCACGCGCTCCTTGGTATCGCGCCCCTTCTGATGGCCGATCAGCACCACCGCGCGCTCATCGAGCCGCGCCAGGCCGCCGACGATCGCGAGATCGTCGGCATACATGCGGTCGCCGTGCAGCTCGTGGAACTCGCTGCAGATGGCGTTGACGTAGTCGAGGGTGTAGGGACGGTGCGGGTGGCGTGCGAGCTGGGTGATCTGCCAGGGAGTGAGGCTCGCGAAAATGCTCTGCGTGAGCTGGCGACTCTTGGCCTGCAGCCGCCCGATCTCGTCCTGCAGGTTGATCTCGGATTCCGAAGTGACGTGCTTGAGCTCCTCGATCTTCGCTTCGAGCTCGGCGATCGGTTGTTCGAAGTCGAGGAACGAGACGGCCATGAACGGGCGAGATTACGTAAGGCGCGGACTGATGCGCAAGTAAGTCGGCTCAGCGCCCCTCGGCGCCGGCGAGCCCGGCGGGGCTGCCGGAGGGAGCCGCATACACCACCTGCAGCGCGCCGTTGCCGACCAGGCCCTCGAGCTGCTCGATGAGCTCCTGACCGGGGCGCACGCTCCACTCGGCACCCAGGTTCAGCGCACCGCTGGCGCTCGCTCCGGTGTACTCGATGGTGATCGGGCACGAGCCGCCGCGCCAGGGCTCGAGGATCTGCGCGAGGCGTTCGCTGACACGCGGCAGGTCGGCGTGCGAGCACCTGAGCACCAGGCGCTGCGCGCAGCGCGAGCGCAGCTCCTCGAGCTCGCTGATGCGCCGCGCCGCGAGCCGCCAGGAGTCGCTGAACTCATCGAAGCGCAGCATGCCCTCCACCAGCACCAGCGCGTCCTTCACGACCAGATCGCGGTGCCGCGCCCAGGTCTCCTCGAACAGCATCACCTCGAGGCGGCCGGTGCGGTCATCGAGCGTCAGGATGACGCGCGGGCCGCGCTTGCGCACCTCATCGATCAGCCCCGCCACCGTGACGGGTTTGCCTGCGCCGGGTCGTCCGGGCTCGAAGCCCGCCACCGGCCGGTCGCCGACCAGATCACCGATGCGATGCGAGACGAAACGCGGCAGGCTCGGCTCGAAGCGCGTCAGCGGGTGCCCGGTGAGGTAGAGGCCGAGCGTCTCGCGCTCGCCGGCAAGGCGCACGCTCTCGCTCCACTCGGGCAACGCCGCGCGCCGGGCACCGGGCGTGGCGCGCTCGACGGCCCCGAGGCCACCGAACATGTCGTCCTGTCCGGCGGCGTGCGCGCGCGTGTTCTGATCGCCGAGCTGTATCGCGGCGCCCAGCCGATCCATGAGCGTCGCGCGATTCTCTCCCAGCCCGTCGAGACTGCCGGAGCGCAGCAGCGCCTCGAGCACGCGGCGGTTCACCTTCTGCAGGTCGAGCCGCCGGCACAGATCCTCGAGGCTGCGGTACGGGCCGCGCGCGCTGCGCTCCTCGATCAAGCCCTCGACCGCTCCCGCCCCCACTCCGCGCACCGCCCCGAGGCCGTAGCGGATGCTGCGCTCGCCATCGGCGGAGAACTCATAGCGCGAGGCGTTGACATCGGGCGGCAGGACCTCCAGTCCCATGTCGGCGCACTCCTTGATGAGCGTCACCACCTTGTCGGTATGGTCCATGTCCGCCGACAGCACCGCGGCCATGAACTCCGCGGGGTAATGCGCCTTGAGGTATGCGGTCTGGTAGGCGAGCAGCGCGTAGGCGGCCGAATGCGACTTGTTGAAGCCGTAGCCGGCAAACTTCTCCATCAGATCGAAGATGTGCTCGGCGAGGCCCTGGCGCACGCCGCGCGCCACGGCACCGTTGATGAACACCGAGCGCTGCTGCGCCATCTCCTCGGGCTTCTTCTTGCCCATCGCGCGGCGCAGCAGGTCGGCGCCGCCGAGCGTATAGCCGGCGAGCGCCTGCGCAATCTGCATCACCTGCTCCTGGTAGAGGATCACGCCGTAGGTCGGCTTGAGGATCGGCTCGAGACGCGGGTGCAGATAGTCGATGGGCGCATCGCTCCGTCCGTGCTTGCGGTTGATGAAGTCGTCCACCATCCCCGACTGCAACGGACCGGGACGGAATAGCGCCACGAGCGCCACGACGTCCTCGAAGCAGTCGGGCTGGAGGCGGCGGATCAGGTCCTTCATGCCGCGCGATTCGAGCTGGAACACCGCGGTGGTGCGGCAGGACTTGAGCAGCGCGTAGGTCGGCGCATCGTCCATCGGCAGCGTGCGTATTTCGAGCGGTGCGGTACCCGCAGCGGCGGTGCGATTGATGATGCGCACCGCACGATCGATGATGGTGAGGGTGCGCAGGCCGAGAAAGTCGAACTTGACGAGTCCCGCGGCTTCGACGTCGTCCTTGTCGAACTGGGTGACGACGCTGCCACCGGCGGCATCGCAGTAGAGCGGCGCGAAGTCGGTGAGCACCGAGGGCGCGATCACGACCCCGCCGGCGTGCATGCCGGCATTGCGCGTCAGGCCTTCGAGCGAGCGCGCCAGGTCGATGAGACCCTTCACCTCGTCCTCGGCCTGGTAGAGCCGCTTGAGCTCCGGCTCCTTCTCCAGGGCGTCATCGAGGGTGATGCCGAGCTCAAAGGGAATGAGCTTGGCGATGCGGTCGACGTAACCGTAGGGCATGCCGAGCACGCGCCCGCAATCGCGCACCACCGCCTTGGCCGCCATGGTGCCGTAGGTAATGATCTGCGAGACGCGCTCGTGGCCGTAGCGCTGCGCGACGTAGTCGATCACGCGGTCGCGCCCCTCCATGCAGAAGTCGATGTCGAAGTCGGGCATCGAAATGCGCTCGGGGTTCAGGAAGCGCTCGAACAGCAGCTCATGCTCGAGGGGATCGAGGTCGGTGACGTTGAGAACGTAGGCGACCAGCGATCCGGCCCCGGAGCCGCGGCCCGGCCCCACCGGCACACCGTTCTCGCGCGCCCAGCGGATGAAATCGGCGACGATGAGGAAGTAGCCGGCGAAGCCCATCTGGCAGATGACGCCGAGCTCGGTCGCGAGGCGCTCGTGGTAGGCGGCGCTCGCCCCCGCCGGGAAGCGCGCCTCGAGCCCGCGCCGGGCTTCGGCACGCAGGAAGTCCTCGGTGCTGACTCCGTTGGGCAGCGGATACTGCGGCAGCCGCGCCTCCCCCAGGGTGAGCTGCAGGCTGCAGCGGCGGGCGATCTCCACCGAGTTCGCCAGTGCCTCGGGCAGATCCGCGAACAGCGCGGACATCTCCGCGGGGCTGCGCAGATACTGCTGGCGGCTGTAGCGGCGCACGCGGGCGGCGTCGGCGAGCAGCGCGCCGTCGTGGATGCAGACGCGTGCCTCGTGAGCCTCGAACTCATCCGCCTTCAGAAAGCGCACGTCGTTGGTGGCGACCACCGGCAGCTGCCGGCGGGCAGCGAGCGCCACGGCGCCCGCGATATAGCTTTCCTCGAACTGCCGCCCGAGCCGCTGCAGCTCCAGGTAGTAGCGGCCGGGGAAGAGACTCTGCCAGTACTCGAGCGCTCGCTCCGCGTCCGCCTCGCGGCCATTCACCAGCGCGCGGCCGACGTCCCCCTCGAGTGCGCCGGAGAGCGCGATCAGCCCGGTGAGGTCGGCGGCACCGAGCCAGGCGGGCTCGATGCGCGGCACGCCGCGCTCGCGGCTCTCCAGATAGGCGCGGCTGAGGAGGCGCGCCAGGTTGCGGTAGCCCTCCTGCGTCTGGCAAAGCAGCGTGAGGCGGCTGGGCTCGCGCCGCTCGCCTTCCTCGCGCACCGAGAGATCGACGCCGATGATCGGCTTGACGCCCCGTTGCAGCGCCTCGCGATAGAACTTCACCATCGCGAAGAGGTTGTTCTGATCGGTCACGGCCACGGCCGGCATGCCGGCGTCGGCCACGGCGGCGACCAGCTCGGGGATGCGCACCACGCTGTCGCTGAGGGAGTACTCGCTGTGCAGCCGCAGGTGAATGAAGCCGACGGACACGGCTAAGACTCCTGCGCCTGCAGGGTCAGCAGCTCGAGCAGCGCCTCATCGTCCTCATCGGCGTGGGCGCCCAGCCGGCAGCGGACCGGGCTGAAGGAGCGGCGGTGCAGCGGCGAAGGTGTCCGGCCCCGCAGCGCGTCGAGATGCGCGGGCGTGCAGTAGCCCTTGTGGCTGGCGAGCTCGAATCCCGGATAACAGGCATCCAGCGCCTCCATCATCGCATCGCGACAGGTCTTGGCGAGGATCGAGGCGGCACTGATGGCCGGGACGCGCGCATCGCCGCCGATGACCGCCTCGAAGGTGCAGGCGAAGGGCAGATCGGCCACCTGAGGGCAGCGATTGCCGTCGATGCGCACGTGCGTCGGAGCGACCGGCAGGGCGAGCAACGCGCGGCGCATGGCGAGCATCGTCGCCTGGAAGATATTGAGGCTGTCGATCTCGTCGCGGTCGGCCCAGCCGATACCGAAGGCGAGCGCGCGGCCGCGGATGATGGGAGCGAGCCTCGCGCGCTCGGCCGGAGCGAGAACCTTGGAGTCGGCCAGCCCGCGGATGCGGCGTCGCGGATCGAGGATGACGGCAGCGGCCACCACCGGTCCCGCGAGCGGCCCGCGCCCGGCCTCATCGACCCCAGCCACCCGCGCCCGCATCTCGCCCGGCAACCTGAGCATCGCGCTCACCCGATGGAGGTGCCGCCGCCCGCCCGACCCGCACAGGCGAGCACGGCCGCCGCCGCACGCTGCGCACCCCCGAGGCGCAGCGTGCGATGAATCCTGGCGAACTCGCCGCGCAGCTGCGCCAGGTGGACGGCATCGTCGAGCTCGGCGAGGAGCGCCGCGCCGAGTGCCGCGCCGCTCACCTGCCCCTGCAGGAACTCCGGCACCAGGCGCCGTCCGGCGAGCAGATTCGGTTGCGAGAAGTACGGCACCTTGACGAGCCCGAACATGCGCACCAGGAGAAAGGTCAGCCAGCTCCCCTTATACCCCACCACCATGGGCTTTCCGGAGAGCAGCGTCTCGAGCGTCGCGGTGCCCGAGGCGACGATGGCCGCGTCGGCAGCCGCGAGCACCCGCTGTGCCTGCCCTTCGACGAGGAGAATGTCCGTCCTTTCGGGCGCTTGCGCGAGTTCCCTCTCGAAGCACTCGCGCACCGCCTCGGATGCCATCGGGGCGAGGAAGGTGAACTCCGGGCGACGCGCCTGGATCCAGGCGGCGGCGGCGGCGAACGGCCGGGCGAGCCGTGAGACTTCCGCCAGGCGGCTGCCCGGCAGCAGCGCGATCATGCGCCCGGGTGCAAGGCCCAGCGCACGCCGCGCAGCGGCCGCATCGACCTCGAGCGGAATCTGATCGGCGAGCGGGTGGCCGACGAACTGCGCCGGCACGCCGTGCTGCTCGTAGTAGCTGCTCTCGAAAGGCAGCAGGCACAGCACCAGATCGCTGTCGCGGCCGATGGTGCGCACCCGCCCCTGCCGCCAGGCCCACACCTGGGGACTGACGTACTGCACGCAGCGGATCCCGGCGCGCTTCAGCCGCCGGCTGAGCGTCAGGTTGAACTCCGGCGAGTCGATGCCGACGAAGACGTCCGGCCGGGCGGCGGTGAAGCGGCGCGTGAGCTCGCGTCTCAGGCGCAGCAGGCGCGGCAGGTGCCGGAGCACCTCGGCGAGACCCATGACGGAGAGGCTCTCCGACGGCGCCCAGGCCTGGCAGCCGGCCGCGACCATCTTCGGTCCCGCGACGCCGAAGCACTCGAGCGTCCCGCACCGCTCGCGCAGTGCGGCAATCAGCGCCGCACCCAGCTGGTCCCCGGAGTGCTCGCCGGCCACGATGCCGACGCGCAACGCAGCCGCGCTCATCTCACGATGCTGCGGGTGGAGCTGCGGATGAAGTCGACGAAGGACCGGATCTCGGAGCGCTCAGCGGCGATCGGCTCGAGGCGCGCCAGCGCCTCTTTCAGTTTGAGGTCCGAGCGGTAGAGGGTCCGATACGCGTCGCGGATGGCGCGGATCTGATCTTCGCGGAAGCCGCGGCGCTTGAGGCCCTCGGCGTTCACCGCATGGGGTTTCGCGGGGTCGCCGGCGACCATTACATAGGGAGGCACGTCCTCGCGCACCATCGAGCCGCCCGCGAGAAAGGCGTGCGCCCCGACCTTGGCGAACTGGTGCACGGCGGAAAGACCGCCGAGAATCACCCAGTCGCCGACCTCGACATGGCCGCCCAGCACCGCGCCGTTGGCGAACACGGTCTGGTTGCCCACCACGCAATCGTGCGCGACGTGTGCGCACGCCATGAAGAGGTTGTCGTCGCCGATGCGGGTGACGCCCTTGTCGTGGGTGGTACCGCGGTTGACGGTGCAGTACTCGCGGAACACGTTGCGCGACCCGATGGCGAGGCGCGTGGGCTCGCCGCGGTACTTCTTGTCCTGCGGCGCGTCGCCGATCGAGGCGAACTGGAACACGTGATTGTCGGCACCGAGCACCGTCGGCCCGTTGATGACCGCGTGCGGACCGATGATCGTGCGCGGCCCGATCTCGACTCCGGGTCCGATCACCGTGAACGGACCCACCGAGACGTCGGCCGCCAGGCGCGCATCGCCCGACACTACGGCGCGCGCGTCGATCACCTGCTGGTCTCCGGCGCCACCATCATTTCCGCGTGCGCCACCTCCTTGTCCCCGACCAGCGCCACGGTCGAGAACTTCCAGATGCCGCGCAGCGAGCGCTCCAGCTGCGCAGTCAGCACCAGCTGGTCGCCGGGCACGACCGGCTTGCGGAAACGGGCCTTGTCGATACCGACGAAATAGAAGCGCGTCTCCTCGTCGGGAATCACGTTGGCGGTCACGAAGCACAGGATGCCCGCGGTCTGCGCCAGCGCTTCGATGATGATCACACCGGGCATCACCGGCCGGTGGGGGAAATGCCCGGGGAAGTACGGCTCGTTGTAGGTGACGTTCTTGAGCGCGCGGATGCTCGCCCCGGGCCGGCATTCGAGCACCCGGTCGACCAGCAGAAAGGGGTAGCGGTGCGGCAGACGCTCGAGAATCGCCTGCATGTCGAGTTGGATAGCTTCAGTCATGATCGAGTCCTGCAGCGCGCTCGAGTTTGCGCACGCGTTCCTCCAGCAGGCCGCTGCGCTTGAAGCGTGCCACCAGCCGCCGCCAGGTGTGCGCTTCCTCGTTCGGCAGCGTGCTGGAGTATACGCCGGCCCTCGCGATCGACTTGCTCACGGCCGAATAGCCGGTGATGACGACGTCGTCGGCGATGGTGATGTGTCCGGCAAATCCCACGTGGCCGCCGATCATGCAGCGCTTGCCGATGACGGTGCTGCCGGAGACCCCGGTACAGGCGGCGATGGCGGTGTGCGCACCGATGCGCACGTTGTGGCCGATCTGGATGAGGTTATCGAGCTTGACCCCCTCCTCGATCACCGTGTCCTCGATGGCGCCGCGATCGATGGTGGTGTTACAGCCGATCTCGACGTCGGCGCCGACCTGCACCGCTCCCACCTGCGGCACCTTGAGCCAGGCACCGCGCTCGGGCGCAAAGCCGAAACCGTCGCCGCCGACCACGGCACCCGGCTGCAGCACGCTGCGCGCGCCGATCCTGACCCCGCGGCACAGCGTGACACGCGCCGCGAGGCGCACGTCGGACTCGAGGGTCACTCCTTCCTCCAGCACGCACAGCGGGCCGACGAAGCAGCGCGCGCCGATCACGGCGTCAGTGCCCACGCAGCTGAAGGGGCCGACGTGAGCTGACGCGTCGACGCGTGCGCCGGGCGCGACCAGCGCCGTCGGGTGCACGCCCGGCGGAGCCGCGGGGCTCGGGTACAGCACCGCCGCGATGCGCGCGTAGGTGGCGTACGGGTTGTCCGCGAGCAGCACGGGGGTCGGACAGTCGGCGGCGGCTTCCGGCTTGAGCACCACCGCCGCGGCACGCGTAGTCGCCAGCTGCGGGCGATAGCGTGGGTTGGCGAGAAACGCCAGCGCGGAGCCGTCCGCATTCGCGAGCGTCGCGACGCGCTCCACGCGCGCCTCCGGGTCGCCCCGCAGCTCGCAACCGAAGCGCACCGCGAGCTCTCCCAGCGAGACGGACATGACGACCCGCCCTTACCGAGGGTGTGGCGCTCAGAACCTCAGGGGTTCGGCTTCGGCTTGGCCGGTGCCGCAGCCGGCGCCGCAGCGTGCGCCTGCAGCGCGGTCAGCACCCCCGGCGTGATGTCGTAGTTCGGCGTCGCGAACAGCACCGCCTCGGTGCTCATCACGAGGTCATAGTTCTGCGCCTTGGCGTAGGTGCGCACCTCTTCGATGAGGGTACGCTGCAGCCGCGACATTTCCTCGTTGCGGCGCGCGGTGACGTCGTCCTGCAGCTCGCCGCGGGCGCGCTCGAAATCGCGCTCGCCGTCGCGCAGCTCTTTCTCGGCACGAATCCGCTGATCCTCCGTCATGGTCGCGGCGTCCTTCTGCAGCTTGTCCTGCTTGGACTTGAGCGCCTGCATCTGCGCCTGCAGCGTGCGCTCGCGCGGCGAGAACTCCGCGCGCATGGCCTCCATGATCGCCTTGCCCTGCGGGGACTCCTGCGCCAGGCGCTGGAAGTCCACCACCGCCATCTTGCCCTCGGCCCACGCCGGCAGCGCCACCAGCGCGGCCGTTGCGGCTACCACACCCAGCATCCACTTGGACATCATCGAACGCTTCACGGAAACACCCACCTGGTAATACCCCTCAGATTCTTGCGGCGCGGCCCCGAATGGACCGCGGCCAAACGCTAAGTATCGCTTAAGTCTCGCCCCGCGGCATGCCTTTAAAAGGCCTGGCCGACCGAGAACTGGAACACCTCGGTCTCGTCCCCCCACTTGGTGATGCCGTCGCTGCGCCTGGCATTGAGCGGCAGTCCCAGGCTGAAACGGAACAGCCCGATCGGCGCCAGCCAGGTCACCGCCAGGCCGACCGAGCGCTTGAGGCTCGGGAAGCCGGTGAACCGGTAGCTCTGGGGCGTAATGTTGTCGGGTCCGAAGAACTGCAGCTTCGAGCCGGTCGCGTAGATCCCGCCGATGTCGTAGAAGATGCTGGCCCGCGCCGTCTGCGCGAACTTCGCCGGCATCGGCAGGATCAGCTCGTTCTGGCTGGTGATGCGCAGGTTGCCGCCGTAGGGATTGCCGAACTGGTCGCGCGGGCCGAGCAGGCTCTCGCGGAAGCCACGCACGTTATCCGGGCCGCCGCCGAAGAACTCGCGGTAGGGCGGGACGGAGGTCGTGTGACCGAGCGCCCCGCCGTAATCGACCCCCTCGAGGAAGGAGAGCGTGAAGCCACGCCACACGGGCAGGTAGCGCAGGAACTGGTAATCGGCGACGTAGTAGCGCACGTCGCTCCCCGGCGTGGTCATCGAGTAGCTGACCGACTGGTGCATGCCGCGGTCGGCGAACAGGGTGCGGTTGCGCGTGTCCCAGTCCCAACCCACCACCGCCTGGATATTGGTGAAGTTGGTGCCGTAGAAGACGTAGTCGTTGTTACTGGCGTCGTCGTGCGCCAGGCGCTGGTAGGGATGGCCGTTGGTCTGCACCCATTGCAGCGCCTGCTCGGAGCTGCTGAGTGAGTTGGTGAGCAGCTGCGAGGACTCGAACACGCCACCGAAGCGCAGGTACATGGTCTCGGTGATCGGATACGCCCAGGTGGGACCCAGAGTGAGCGTGCGCGAGGAGAAATTCGACGACGACGACACGAACTGCGTCACGTCCCGGTAGCTGGCCGAGAGCGTGCGCTGCAGGTTGTCGATGTTGGTGTAAGGATTGGTCCACGCCAGCGAGTACACCTTGCTGAAGGCGCCGCCGTTGAGCTCGAGCGCGATGCGCTCGCCGCTGCCGAGGAAATCGGCGTCGGCGAAGCTGGCGTTCAGCTGGAACTTGTAGGTGGCGGAGTAGCCGATACCGCCGGAGAGCTGCGAGGCCGGGCCCTCCTCGACCTTGTAGTTGACGTCCACCAGATCGGGGGAGCCGGAAACCGGGGTGGTCTCGAACTCGACCGACTTCACGTAGGGCAGTCGCTGGATGCGCTGCTTGGAGCGCTCGAGCGCGGTGTTCGACAGCCAGCCGCCCTCGAGCTGACGCAGCTCGCGCCGCAGCACCTCGTCGTTGATGCGCGTCACCCCGGAGAAGCTGATGTTGCGCACGTAGACGCGATTGCCGGGGTCGACGAAGAAGGTGAGGCCTACCGTGTGATTGGTGTTGTCCGCGGTCGGCACGGGCTCGACCTTGGCGAAAGCGTAGCCGTCGCGCCCCATGCGGTTCTGCATCAGCTCCTGGGTCTGGGTAATGAGCTTGCGGTCGAAGATCTCGCCGGGACGCACCAGTACCAGGCGCTCGAGCTCGGCCTGGGGCACGACGAAGGTGCCGGCCAGCTTGATGGTCGAGAGCCGGTAGACCTGCCCTTCCTCGACGTTGATGGTGATGAAGATGTCTTCCTTCTCGGGGGTGATCGCCACCTGGGTCGATTCGAGCTGGAAATTGGCGTAGCCGCGGTCCATGTAGAAGTTGCGCACCTTCTCCAGGTCGCCCTGCAGGGATTCGCGCGAATAGCGGTCGTCCTGCTTGTACCAGGACAGCCAGTTCGGGGTCTTGAGCTCCAGGGACTCGAGAATCTGCTGCGGCTTGAAGCGCGTGTTGCCGACGATGTTGATCTGGCGGATCTTGGCGCGCGAGCCTTCCTTGATGTCGACTTTGACCTTGACGCGGTTGCCGCTCTCCTCCTCCACCTTGGTGTCGATGCGTACGCCGTACTTGCCGCGGGCAAAATACTGATCGGTGAGGTACTGGGTGACGTCCTCGAGCACCGAGCGGTCGAAGGTCTTGCCGGTGGCCAGGCCGACGCCGCGCAGCGACTTCTGCAGGTCCTCGGTCTTGATGTCCTTGTTGCCGGTGATCTCGAAGCTTTCGATGGAGGGACGCTCGGCCACCACCACTACCAGCGTGTTGCCGTCGCGGCGCAACTGTACGTCGCGGAAGAAGCCGGTCGCGTAGAGCGCGCGGATCGCCTCGCGCACGCGCTGGGGCGTCAGCCGATCGCCGATGTTGACGGGCAGGTAGTTGTAGACCGTGCCTTCCGAGACGCGCGCCAGGCCCTCGACCCGGATGTCGCCGACGGTGAAATCCGCCTCCGGCGGCGTCTGTGCCAGGGCCGTGACCGCGCGCAGTGCCAGGATCAGCGCCGCCAGGACGACGCGCCACTTCATGCTGTAAACCCCAAGTGCCTTCTCGCCTTCCGCGCCCTCACGGGGGCGCTTTGTCGTGCCTTGCATTATTCGAGAGCCGCAGACCCAGGCGGTCTGCAGCACCACGGCCGCTGCCGCGGCTCCTCCTGAAAACCCTCAACCGAACTGGCGCGCAATGTCGTTGTACAGCGCCACACCCATCAGGACGATGAGCAGCGCGATTCCCACCTGCTGGCCGAACGCCTGGGTACGCTCCGAGAGGGGGCTGCCCTTCAGCCACTCGACCAGCTGAAAGGCGATCTGCCCGCCGTCGAGGATCGGGATCGGCAACAGGTTGAGGAACGCGAGCGACAATGAGATCAGGACCAGGAAACCGAGGAACGCCGAGAGGCCGGCCTCGGCCGAGTCACCGGCGAATTCCGCGATCGACAGCGGTCCGCTCAGGTTCTTCAGCGACACCTTGCCGAGCACCATGCGCCAGAAGAGCCGCGCCTGCAGCAGGCTCATGTCCCAGGCTTCGGTGCCGGCGCGCGCCAGCGCGCCGCCGACCGACAGGGCGATGTGCGTGCGCATCGATTCGGGGTAGGTCCTGGGCATCGCCGGCGGCTCGACATGAATGCGACCGACGCGCTTGCCCGCGACCTCATCGCTCGCCACCTGCACACTGGTGCTGTCGGCAACCCCGGCGCGCCGATAATCGATCGTGATGCGCTCGCCCGGGCGCGCGCTGAGCTGCGCCACGATGTCGTGGAAGTTGGCGACCGGTGCGCCGGCGATGGCGACGATCTCGTCGCCGGCGGCAAGCCCCGCGCGCGCCGCGGGGCCGCCTGGCTCCACCTTGCCGAGCACCGCCGGCATCGGCGGCCAGAAGGCAAAGCCGAGGCCGCGCAGCAACTCGCTCGGCTCGGTGAGGCGGCGGCGCGCGGCGGCATCCGCCACTACGAGCCTGACGACGTGGCTCTGCGATCCGGCGGCACCGACGCTGAGATCCGCCTCGCCGTGCGAGCTCATGGCGTCGAGCAGGTCGAACACCACATCGCGCATGCCGCTCACCGCGGCGCCGTTGATGGCGCGAATCTCGTCTCCGCTCCTCAGGCCCGCGGCGGCGGCGGTCGAGCCGGTGATGACATCGCCGACGATCGGTCGCACCTCGTTGACGCCGCCGGTCCAGAACATTCCCCACAGCACCAGCACCGCGAACAGGATGTTGAAGCCGGGTCCGGCGAGCAGTACCACGATGCGCTGCCAGTGCGGCCGACGGGTGAAGGAGCGCGCGAGGTCCGCGGGCTCGACCGGGCCCTCGCGCTCATCGAGGAGCTTGACGTAGCCGCCGAGAGGCACGGCCGCGATGACGTATTCGATGGCGTCGGGACCCACCGTCCACTTGAGGAGCGGCCTGCCGAAGCCGATGGAGAAGCGCAGCACCTTGAATCCGAGCCGCCGCGCGACCCAGAAGTGGCCGAATTCGTGCACCGTGACCAGCAGGCCCACGGCGACCACGAACCACAACACGTACCAGAACAGGCTCATGCGCGAGCGCCCCTCACCGACTCACTTCTTGTAATGCCGCCGATCCGCTCAAAGGCTCGTTGCCTCCCCTCGGCATCGACGGCCAGGACGTCCTCCAGGGCACTGATCGCGCCCCCCGCACCCCGCTCCACTACGGCCTCAATGACCGCTGCAATGCCGGGAAAGTTCAATCGCCGCTCGAGGAAAGCCTGCACGGCCACCTCGTTCGCCGCATTGAGCAACACCGGCTGCAGCCCGCCGGCGCGCGCGGCCGCCTGGGCCAGAGTGAGACAGCGGAAGCGCTGGTAGTCGGGCGGCTGGAAGTCGAGCCGCCCGGTCTTGAGCAGGTCGAGGAACGGCACCCCCGCGTCGATGCGCTCGGGCCATGCGAGGGCGTGGGCAATGGGCGTGCGCATGTCGGGAGCGGAAAGCTGGGCCAGGACCGAGCCGTCGACATACTCGACCAGGGAGTGAACGATGCTCTGGGGATGCACCAGGATCTGCACCTGCGAAGGCGTCAGCCCGAACAGCAGACAGGCCTCAATGAGCTCGAGCCCCTTGTTCATGAGGGTCGCCGAGTCGACCGAGATCTTGCGGCCCATGACCCAGTTGGGATGAGCGCAGGCGGCCTCGGGTGTCACCGAGGCGAGGGCCTCGCCGGACAGTTCGCGGAACGGGCCGCCGGAGGCGGTGAGCAGCACGCGCCTCAGTCCGGGCGGCGCCTCGCCGGTGCGCGCACCGGCCGGCAGGCACTGGAAAATCGCGTTGTGTTCGCTGTCGATCGGCAAAAGTGTCGCCCCGGCGGAGCGCACGGCCTGAAGCAGCAGCGTCCCCGCCATCACCATCGATTCCTTGTTGGCGAGCAGCAGTCGCTTGCCGGCACGCGCCGCGGCCAGCGTGGAGCGCAGGCCCGCGGCACCGACGATCGCCGCCATCACGCAATCAACCTCCCCGAGGGAGGCCAGCTCCTCGAGAGCGCCGGGGCCCGCCAGCAGGCGGGTGTGCGGCGCACGGCCGCCGACGAGCGCGGTGAGCTCGTGCGCCGCGCCCTCGTCGGCGAGCGCCGCGTAGGCCGGCTGCCACTCGATGACCTGCTGCGCGAGACGCGCGGCGTTGCGATGGGCGGCGATGGCGACCAGACGGAAGCGCTCGGGGTGGCGGGCGAGCACGTCGAGCGTGCTCGCGCCGACCGAGCCCGTCGAACCGAGCACCGCGACGCCGATCATGGCACCACCTTGAGCAGCGTCAGGCCGAGCAGCAGCACCGGCGCGGCGCCCGTCAGGCTGTCGATGCGATCCATGACGCCGCCGTGGCCGGGGAACACCGTGCCGCTGTCCTTCATGCCGGCGAAGCGCTTGAGCAGACTCTCGGTGAGATCGCCCACCACTGAGAAGGCGACGGTGGCGAGGCACAGCGGCAGGAACACCGCGAGCGGCACGTGAAACCAGGCGCTGCCGGCGATCGCGACCAGCGAGCTCAGGCCCACTCCCCCGAGCACTCCTTCCCAGGTCTTGCCCGGGGACACCACCGGGGCGAGGCGGATGCGTCCGTAGCGGCGGCCAAAGAAGAATGCGCCGATGTCCGCCACCCAGACCAGGACGAAGGCGAACAGCACCCACTGGCCATGCGGCGGCGCCAGGCGCAGCCACACCAGGGCCAGCCAGGACGGCACCAGCGCCAGCACTCCGGCGACCCCCGCCGCAAAGGCGGTCACCCGTCGCGGCGCGAAAGCGACCCAAAGCAGCGCCGTCAGCCACCACAGCACCGCCGCCACGAGAATCAGATCGCGGTTGTCGGGGTTTGCCGAGATCCGCCAGGCGAGCGGCAGCATCAGCGCCACCAGTGCCACGTAGACCAGTCGCCGCGTGGCGGTCGACAGCCGCAGGAACGCCGACCACTCCCACGCCCCGGCGAGCAGCAGCGCCGTGATCACCGCCACCGTGGCCCACGGCGGCATCCACAGGAGGATGCCGAGCAGCGCCGCGGCCGCCACCACCGCGGTGAGAACCCGCTTGCGGAGAGTCTCGTTCACCGGGCCGCGCTGACAGCCACGGGGCGCTGCCCGAAGCGCCGCTCGCGGGTGGCGAAGAATTCGAGCGCCGCCTCGAGATCGGACACCGAGAAGTCCGGCCACAGCCTCGGGGTGAAATACAGCTCCGCATAGGCCAGGTGCCACAGCAGAAAGTTGCTGATCCGCTGCTCGCCGCCGGTGCGGATGTGCAGGTCGACGTCCGGGAGCGAGGCGAGCGACAGCGCCTGCGCGAAGCGCTCTTCGCTGATCTCCGCCGGCTGCAGCGCCCCGCTCGAGCATTCTCGTGCAAGTGATTGAGCCGCTTGCACTATATCCCAGCGGCCGCCATAGCCGACCGCCACCTGCAGCGCGAGCGCGCTGTTTCGGGCGGTGCGCTCCTCGGCGGCGGCGATGCGCGCCTGGAGGCGAACCGGGAGCGTACGGCGCTCGCCGATGAAGCGCAGCCGTACGCCCTGCTCGTCGAGCTCAGCCACCTCGCGGTCGAGCGCCTCGAGAAACAGGCTCATGAGGCTTCCGACCTCGTCCGCCGGGCGACCCCAGTTCTCGCTCGAGAACGCGAACAGCGTGAGCGCGCCGATGCCGCGCTGCGTGCACTGCTCGACGCACAGGCGCACGGGCTTCAGTCCCGCGCGATGTCCGGAGGCACGCACCGCGCCGCGCGCGGCGGCCCAGCGGCCGTTGCCGTCCATGGTGATGGCGATGTGCCGGGGCAGTGGGGAGGCGGTGGGGGCCATCAGACCTGCATGACCTCCTTCTCCTTGCCGGCGAGCAGCGCATCGATGTCGGCGATGTGCTTGTCGGTCAGCTTCTGCACGTCGGTCTCTGCGCGCCGCTCGTCGTCCTGCGAGAGATGCTTGTCCTTCATCTTGTGCTTGATCTCGTTCATGACGTCGCGGCGCACGTTGCGCACCGCCACGCGGGCGTTCTCGGCATCGTGGCGCAGCACCTTGGTGATCTCGCGGCGTCGCTCCTCGGTGAGGGGCGGCATGGGGATACGGATCACGGTACCGGCCGTCATCGGGGTGAGCCCGAGGTCGGATTTGAAGATCGCCTTCTCGATGGCCTGCACCACGCTCTTCTCCCACGGGGAGATCACCAGCGTGCGGCCTTCCTCGACCGCGATGCTCGCCACCTGCTGCAGCGGCACTTCGCTGCCGTAGTAATCCACCTTCAGATGCTCGACCAGGCTCGGGTGCGCACGCCCGGTCCGCAGCTTCTTGAGATCCGCCTGGAACGTCTGGACGCACTTGGCCATGCGTGTGGCAGCGTCTTTCTTGAGGTCCTCGAGCATAGTGTCTCCTCGCGGCAGTCGCGCCGGTCACTCGTTGGTGACCGCGGTGCCGACTTCCTCGCCGCGCGCGACGCGGGTGAGGTCCCCGGGATTGTTGAGATTGAAGACCCGCAAAGGCAAGCGGTTGTCGCGGCACATGACGATGGCGGTGGCATCCATCACGTTGAGCTTCTCACTCAGCACCCGATCGAAGGTCAGGCGCGGATAGCGCACGGCGGCCGGATTGCGCACCGGATCGTCGGAGTAGATGCCGTTCACCTTGGTGGCCTTCAACAGCAGGTCGGCGTCGATCTCGATGGCGCGCAAAGCCGCCGCCGTATCGGTGGTGAAGAAGGGGTTGCCGGTACCGGCGGCAAACACCGCAATGCGACCCTTCTCGAGATGGCGCACCGCGCGGCGCCGGATGTAATCCTCGCACACCTGGTTGATGCGGATCGCCGACATGACCCGGGCGTGCAGCCCCAGGCTCTCCAGCGCATCCTGCAGGGCGAGCGAGTTCATGACCGTGCCCAGCATCCCCATGTGATCGGCGGTCACCCGGTCCATGCCGGCGCGCGCCAGGCCCGCGCCGCGGAAGATGTTGCCGCCGCCGATCACCACCGCGACCTGCACGTCCATCTGCACGATGTCCTGCAGCTCGCCCGCGATACGCTTGAGCACGGCCGGGTCGATGCCGTAATCGCCATCGCCCAGCAGCGCCTCTCCCGAGAGCTTCACCAGGATCCTGGAGTAGCGAGCCTTCGCCTGCGTCATCGTTTCACCTCCGCCGACGGAAAAAACCCCGCGCGCGGCGGGGTTTCATTCCTCTGGCCCGAGCCCTGGCGCCCTGGCGCCTCAGCGGCCGACCGCAAGACGCGCGACCTCGGCCCCGAAGTCGTCCGCCCGCTTCTCGATCCCCGCCCCTACCTCGTAACGCTCGAAAGCCACGGCCTCGGCCTTGGCGCCTTTCAGCAGTTTCTCGATCGTGACATCCGGGTCCTTGATGAACGCCTGACCGCTCAGGGTGATCTCACTCAGTGCCTTGCGCAGCCGCCCCTCGACCATCTTGGCCACGATCTCGGGCGGCTTGCCCTCGGTCTGGGCCTGGCTGGTGAGGATCTCGCGCTCCTTGGCCACGACCTCGGGCGGCACATTCTGCGGGGCGAGATATTTCGGACTGCTCGCGGCGACGTGCATGGCGAGGTCATAGGCCAGGCTCGCAGCTCCCCCCTTGACCGCCACCAGCGCGCCGATGCGCACCCCGTGCACGTAGGCACCGAGCTGATCGGGCGATGTGACGAGCACGAAGCGCCGCACGCTGATGTTCTCGCCGATCTTCGCCACCAGCTCACGGCGGCGCTCATCGACGGTGGCGCCGGTGCTGAGCCTGGCGGCGTTGAGGTCGGTCAGCTGTGCCGGGCGCGCGGCGAGTGCACAGGCCGCGACCGCCTCGGCGAAGGCCTTGAAGTCCGGTCCGCGCGCGACGAAATCGGTCTCGCAGTTGACCTCGACCATGGCCGCGGTGCGCGCGTCGGCGGACTTGGCGATGACCACCACGCCCTCGGCGGCGACGCGCGTTGCCTTCTTGTCGGCCTTCGCCAGGCCCTGGCGGCGCATCAGCTCCGCGGCCGCATCCAGATCGCCCTTGGTTTCGACCAGCGCCTTCTTGCATTCCATCATGCCGGCGCCGGTCCGCTCGCGGAGCTGCTTGACGGCATCTGCCGTGATGTTCATGCGTGCTTCCTTGGTTCTACTCGCCCGTCTCGGGGCCGGTGCGTCCCTTGCGACGGCTGGCAGCGGCAGGAACGCGCCGCGCGGCTGCGGCGGGGCCTGCAACCACGGCCTCTGCGGTATCCACCACCTCGTCGGCATCGACGTCGAGGTCCTCCACCGCCTGCTCGGCCTCCGCCACTACCGGTGGCGGCGCCACCGACGGACGACGCCGTGCCGGGGGCTTGCGGCGCACGGCCGGCGCCGGACGCTGTCTGCCGCGCGCGGACTTCCTGCGCGGGGCGCCGGTCTCGTCGAGCTCCACGAACTCGTCCTCGCCGACCGCGACCTGCGGTACCGATTCCTTGCCCTCGAGCACCGCGTCGGCGATCCCGGCGGTATACAGCTGGATCGCGCGCATGGCGTCGTCGTTCCCCGGGATCACGTAGTCGATCCCGTCGGGCGAGCAGTTGGTGTCGACGATGGCGACCACCGGGATGCCGAGCTTGCGGGCCTCGTGCACCGCGATGTCCTCGTGTCCCACGTCGACCACGAACAGCGCATCGGGAAGCGACTCCATGTTCTTGATACCGCCCAGGCTCCTCTCGAGCTTTTCCATCTCGCGCTTGAGCTGGGTCGCCTCTTTCTTGCCGCGCTTGTCGAGCGCACCCGAGCTCGAGAGCTCGGTGAGCTCGGCGAGGCGCTTGATCGACTGGCGGATGGTCTTGAAGTTCGTGAGCATGCCGCCCAGCCAGCGCTGGTTCACGTAGGGCTGCGCCGCGCGCTCGGCCTCCTTCTGGATCGAGTCGCGGGCCGAGCGCTTGGTGCCGACGAACAGCACCCTGCCGCCGTCGGCGATCACGCCCTTGATGAAGGTGGCCGCCTCCGTGTACATCGGCTGCGTCTTCTCGAGATTGATGATGTGGATCTTGTTACGCTCACCGAAGATGAATGGGGCCATCTTCGGGTTCCAGAAGCGGGTCTGATGTCCGAAATGGACACCCGCTTCCAGCATCTGTCGCATGGACACGCCGGCCATGAAGAACTCCTGTTTGGGTTGAGCCTCCGCGCATCCCCGTGACCATCCCTGCCGCGACCCGAGGGTCTGGAGGCAGGAACACCCAGTCAGCGAGGTAACGATGCGCGTGTGGGTTGCGTTGCCAAAAAAGGCCGCGCTTTATACCATGAAGGTCTCGTGTAAACAATGTCTTACGCTACCCACCGTTGCCCCTTGGCGTAGGCGCCGTCCGGCCCCATTTCACTGAGCATGCAAGTCACGATCAAGACCCCGGAAGAGCAGGAAAAAATGCGCATAGCGGGCCGCCTCGCCGCAGAGGTGCTCGACATGATCGGCCCGCACGTCGTTCCCGGGGTCACCACGGAGGAGCTCGATCGGATCTGCCACGACCATATCGTCAAGGTGCAGCGCTCGGTTCCGGCGAACCTCAACTATCGCGGCTTTCCGAAGACCATCTGCACCTCGGTCAATCACGTCGTCTGCCACGGCATCCCGAACGACAAGCGTCTCAAGGCCGGCGACATCGTCAATATCGACGTGACGGTGATCCGGGACGGGTTCCATGGCGACACCAGCCGCATGTACGCGGTCGGCAAGCCTCCCCCGCATGCCCAGCGGCTCTC
The DNA here is from genome assembly GCA_035632655.1 of Steroidobacteraceae bacterium. Lineage (GTDB taxonomy): Bacteria > Pseudomonadota > Gammaproteobacteria > Steroidobacterales > Steroidobacteraceae > 13-2-20CM-66-19. Next base: position 68,181 of record DASQGK010000017.1, read on the forward strand.
GGAGGTCTGCTTCGATGCGATGTGGCGCGGCATCCGCACGGTGCGCCCGGGCACGCGCCTCGGCGACATCGGCCACGCCATCCAGCGCTTCGTCGAGGAGAACAATTACTCGGTGGTGCGCGAATACTGCGGGCACGGCATCGGCCGCGTGTACCACGAGGACCCGCAGGTGCTGCACTACGGCGAGCCGGGCACGGGCCTCGAGCTGCAGGCCGGAATGACTTTCACCATCGAGCCGATGGTGAACGCCGGCAAGCGCCATGTGCGCCTCCTCGGCGACGGCTGGACCGTGGTCACCAAGGACCACTCGCTCTCGGCGCAGTGGGAACATACCGTGCTGGTCACCGAGGCCGGGTTCGACGTACTGACCCTCGGGGCCGACGGCGCGCCTCACTAGTCATGCAGCCACCTGCGGCGGCGTAGATTGACTATGGGAGCCCCCGACACGGAGCTGCTCGAGGAATCGCTCCCCGCCGTACCCCCGCAGGCGCCGTGGCCGCTGCTCGCCGCCCTCCCGCAGCGGCTCGCCGCGAGCGGCGCGGAGGCTGCCGCCTGGCGGGCCCTGCTGCGTGAGGCGCACGAGGACCTCAAGGCCCGCTTCTTCGCCGCAGAGCCGGTGGAGGAGCTGGTGCATGCGCGCGCCGCCCTCATGGACGCGGTGCTGTGCGAGGCATGGCGCAGGCATTGCGCTGCGCACTGCGGTGCCTGGGCGCTGGTGGCGGTCGGCGGCTACGGCCGAGGCGAGCTCCATCCCTGCTCCGACGTGGACGTGCTGCTGCTCGCCCCGGACTCGCCGCCCGCGGCCGCCGGCGCCGCGGTCGAGAAGCTGGTGGCGTTCCTGTGGGACATCGGACTCGAGATCGGGCACAGCGTGCGGACCGTGGCGCAGTGCGCCGAGGAGTGCGTCGGCGACGTCGGTGTCATGACCACGCTGCTCGAGGCGCGGCTGCTGGCCGGCAACGCAGCGCTGCTCGCGGCGATGCGCGCGGCGCTCGCGCCCGAGCGCATCTGGCCGGTGAAGCCGTTCTTCGAGGCCAAGCTGCGCGAGCAGGCCGAGCGGCACCTCAAGGCCAACGACACCGCCTACAACCTCGAGCCCAACGTGAAGACCGGCCCCGGCGGCCTGCGGGATATTCAGACCATCGCCTGGGTCGCCAAGCGTCACTTCGGCGCCGACTCGCTCGATGGACTCGCGAGCCACGGCTTCCTGACTGCCGAAGAGCTGCGCCGCCTGCGGCAGGCGCAGGCGTTCCTGTGGCGAGTGCGCTTCGGACTGCACGCTCTCACCGGCCGGCGCGAGGATCGCCTGCTGTTCGATCACCAGATCCGCCTCGCGCTCGCCTTCGGCTACGAGGACGCGTCCTACACCCTGGCGGTCGAGCAGTTCATGCAGCGCTACTACCGCACGGTGATGGACGTGAGCCTGCTGAATGAGCTGCTGTTGCAGCTGTTCCGCGAGGCGATACTCAGCGAGAGCGAGCCGCCGCGTCCGCTCAATGCGCGCTTCCAGGTGCGCAACGGATCGCTCGAGGCGGTCAGCGGCGAGGTGTTCGCGCGCACGCCCTCGGCACTGCTGGAGCTGTTTGCGCTGCTGCAGCAGAACCCGGAGATCCGCGGCGTGCGCGCCTCGACCATGCGCGCGGTGGCCAGGAATCTCTGGCTGATCGACGAGGAGTTCCGCCAGAACCCGCGCCACCACCGCCTGTTCCTCGAGATCCTGCGCTCACCGGTCGGGGTCACGCACGAGCTGCGCCGCATGAACACCTACGGCGTGCTCGGCCGCTACATCCCGGCCTTCGGGCGCGTCGTCGGCCGCATGCAGTACGACCTGTTCCACGCCTACACGGTCGACGCGCACACGCTGTTCGTGGTGAGCAACCTCAGGCGCTTCGCCATCCCGCGCTACGATCACGAGCTTCCCGAGGCCTCGCGCGTCATGCAGCAGCTGCCGCGCCAGGAGGTCGTGTATCTCGCCGCGCTGTTTCACGACCTCGCCAAGGGGCGGGGCGGCGATCATTCCGAGCTCGGCGCGGTGGATGCCGAAGCCTTCTGCCTGGAGCAGGGACTCTCGCCCTACGATGCGCGCCTGGTCGCCTGGCTGGTGCGCAATCATCTGCAGCTCTCGATCACCTCGCAGAAGCAGGACATCGGCGACCACCACGTCATCAACGCCTTCGCGCGCAAGGTGGGGGACGAGAGCCATCTCGACTATCTGTACGTGCTCACCTGCGCCGACGTGCGCGGCACCAACCCCAAGCTGTGGAACTCCTGGAAGGCCTCGCTCTTCCGGGAGTTCTATCAGCGCGTCAAGCGCGCGCTGCGGCGCGGACTCGAAAGCCCGATCGACCCGGAGCACCTGGTGCGCGAGACACAGGACGCGGCGCGGCGGCTGCTCATCGAGCGCGGCGTCGGCGAGAGCGACATCGCCTCCGCCTGGACACGTTTCTCGGCCGGCTACTTCCTGCAACACTCGCCCGAGGAGGTCGCCTGGCACACGCGCCTGCTCGCCGAGCGCGAGGCGGGATCGGACGAGCCGCTGGTGGCCCTCGATCCGCACAGCCTGCGCGGCACCACCGCCGTGCTGATCTTCACCCGCCCGCGCCGCAATGGCTTTGCGCGCACCACCGCGGTGCTCGATCAGCTGGGGCTCAACATCGTCGATGCGCGCATCACGCCGACCGGGGACGGCTTCAGCCTCGACCTCTTCCACGTGCTCGAGGATGACGGACAGGCGATCATCGACAGCGACCGGCAGGTGGAGATCGAGCAGGCGCTGTGGCGCTCGGTGCAGGGACCGGAGGATGCGCCACTGTCGGTGTCGCGCCGCGCGCCGCGCCAGGCGCGCATGTTCAACACGCCGACCCAGATCGCCGTCAGCGTGGACGAGCGCAACCAGCGCTCGGTGCTCGAGCTGACCGCCGGCGACCGGCCGGGACTGCTGTGCGACGTCGGCAAGGTGCTGATGCAGGAGCGCACCGAGCTGCAGGCCGCCAAGATCATGACCGTGGGAGAGCGCGCCGAGGACGTCTTCTATCTCACCGATTTCGACAACCGGCCGCTGAGCGCCGCGGCCGCGGAGCTGCTGAAGGAGCGCCTGATTACCGCGCTCGACCGCGAGCAGCAGGCGCTGCGCGGAGGCCCCGCGCGATGACCGATCAGCGCGAGCTGCGTGCGATCGTGGACGCAGCCTTCGAGCGGCGCGCGACGCTCAGGCCGGGGGACATGCCGCCCGAGCTCGAGCGCTCGCTCGAGGAGTGCCTGGCGCTGCTCGATGCCGGCCAGGCGCGGGTCGCCGAGCCGCGGCCGGGCGGCTGGGTGGTCAACGAGTGGCTGAAGAAGGCGGTGCTGCTCTCCTTCCGCACCCGCGACAACCGCATGATGGATGCGGGCTTCACGCGCTTCTACGACAAGGTGCCGCTGAAGTACGCCGGCGCGAGCGAGCAGCAGCTGCGCGCGGCCGGCGCACGCATCGTACCGCCCGCCGTGGTACGGCGCGGCGCCTACATCGCGCCCGACGTGGTGCTGATGCCGAGCTACGTGAACATCGGCGCGTGGGTTGGCGCAGGCACCATGGTGGACACCTGGGCCACGGTGGGCTCATGCGCGCAGATCGGCCGCAACGTGCATCTCTCGGGCGGCGTCGGCATCGGCGGGGTGCTCGAGCCGCTGCAGGCGAGCCCGACGATCATCGAGGACGACTGCTTCATCGGCGCGCGCTCCGAGATCGTGGAAGGCGTGGTGGTCGAGACCGGCTCGGTCATCTCGATGGGGGTCTTCATCGGGCAGAGCACGCGGATCTACGACCGCACCAGCGGTGCGATCCTCCGGGGCCGCGTGCCGGCGGGCTCGGTGGTAGTGCCCGGGACCCTGCCCTCTCCCGACGGACGTTACGGCCTCTATTGCGCCGTCATCGTCAAACGCGTCGACGCGCAGACGCGCGCCAGGACCTCGATCAACGAGCTGCTGCGCAGCGCCGAGTGAGGCGCGTCGCGCTGCGCGCGCCGCCCGCTCACCTGAGCGGATCGCTGCGGCTCAGCGCGCGCTGGAACACCGCGATGATCACCGGCTCCGGGCGATGGATGGGCGGGAGCTTCTGGTAACCCTCCCAGCCCCCGCCGAGGCTGCGATAGAGCGCGATGAACTGCTCCGCGGCGGCGACCTGAGTTCCTGCATACTGCTCCTCGAGCACGTACTCCGCCCGCTCCGCGTCCACGACGTTGAGGAAATCGGTGAGGCCGCGCTCATAGCGCTCGGTTGCGAGGGCGACGGCCCGCTGTCCGGCGACCAGCGCGGTGCCGACCTTGACGAGACTCAGCTGCTCGGCGCCGAACGAGGCATAGCTCGTGTCCACCTCGCGTACCGCTTCCTGGATTGCCTGCTTGTAGCGCACCAGCTGCGCGCGCGTCTGCAGGTCCGCTATCTCGACCTGCGCATCCAGTGCGCCGAAATCCAGCAGCGGCCAGACTGCGGCCGGTCCAAGCGACCAGATGTGCTGCCCGAGCACCGGCTGCCCCTTGAGCGACTGGCGCTGAAAGCCGACCGCGCCGGTAACCGCGAGCGAGGGAAACAGATCTGCCGTGGCGATGCCGATGCGCGCGGTTGCGCCGGCGAGCTCGCGCTCGGCCTGGCGGATGTCGGGGCGGCGCCGCAGCAGCTCCGGCGGCAGCCCTGCATCGACCGCCGCCGGCACGCTGGGCACCATACCCGGGGTGTCGAGCTCCTTGACGAGGTCCTCGGGGTAGAGCCCGAGAAGCGTCGCGATGGCGTACTCGGCGGCCTGCACCTGTGCGTTGATCGGCGCCGCCCGCGCCTCGAGCGTCGCCAGCTCACGCGTCGCCAGCGTGACGTCCAGCTCGTTGGTGATGCCGCGCTCGTAGCGGATGCTGACGATGCGCAGCGACTCGCGCAGCACCGCGATGGCGGAATTCAGCAGCGCGGCGCGCACCTGCAGGCCACGCAGGTCGACGTAAGCGCGGGCCACGTCGGCGACGACCGTGACCAGCACCGCATTGCGCGCGGCGCGTATCGCCTGCTGGTCGTAGCGCGCCGCCTGCATCTCGCGCCGGTACTTGCCGAAGATGTCCAGCTCCCACGCCGCATCGAAACCGCCGATCTCGTTCAGGTGCTGGTAGCCGGAAGCGTTGTCGGCCGAGTGCAGGGACGGCGCCGCCCGGCCGCGCGTCAGGTCGCTGCCGGTGCCGCGCCCGGCCCCGCCGGAGGCGCCGGCTTCCGGCAGCACCGCGCCCACCACCGCCGCCTCGAAGGTGCGGGCGGCCTGCAGCCGGTCGAGCGCCACCCTGAGGTCCGGGTTGCCGGCAACCGCACGCTCGATCAGGGAATCGAGCTCCGGATCCTGCAGTGCGTGCCACCAGGACGCGGGGTCGATCTGCGCAGCGGGCGCGCCGGCCTCCTGCTGAGCGCCCGCGGCCGCGGCGTAGGTCTCCGGGGTCGGGATGCGCGGTGTACGGTAGCTCGGGCCGACTGCGCAGCCGGCGAGCAGCGCGCCGGCAAGCAGGGCCGCGGCGGTGCGCGCGGCAGCGCAGGGGCGATCCTTCATCGGCGCACCGCCGCGGTCGCCGCAGCGGACTCGGGCGCGCGCACGCGCACCAGCTGACCCTCGCTGATCTGGCTGCTGACATTGAGCGCGAGCCGCTCCCCGGCCGCCACGCCCGAGCTCAGCTCCACGACCCTGCCGTCGTCGCGTGCGATGGTGACGTTGCGAAAGCTCAGGCGCCCCTGCGCATCGACCCGCGCCACCTGCGGTCCTCCGGCACGGAACAGCAGTGCCGCAGCCGGCACCTGCACCAGGCCGCGCGGCGGCAGGCCGAAGCCCACGGTGACATACATGCCGGGCACGAAGGCGCCGCGGGGATTGGCTATGTCGATCTCGACACGCAGGGTGCGCGCCTGCGGATTCAGCGCAGCGGAGGTGCGCGTCACCTTGCCCGTGTACTGGCGTGTCTCCCCGCTCGCCGTCTGCACCTCGACCGGCGACTGGTTGTTCAGCAGATCGTCGGCCGCGCTCTGCGGTGCGTCCACGAAGATGCGGATCGGATCGTTCTGCGTCATCACGTAGAGCGGCGTCGTCGCCGACGTGCTGCCCGCCGTCACCAGGTTGCCGATATCGATGTCGCGGTTGGTGATGACCCCGTCGTAGGGCGCGGTCACCTTCTTGAACGCCGTCATCGCCGTGTACTGATTGACGCGCGCGGTATCGAGCGCCACGTCCGCCTCGGCGGACCTGAGGCGCGCCACAGCGCTCTCGTAGTCGGCCTTCTTCTCCTCGCGCTCCTGCTCCGAAACCACGCCCTTAGGCGAATCACGCCAGCGCTCGTAGGTGGTGAGAGCGAGCCGCGCCTCCGCCTCGCGCACCAGGACCTGGGCACGCGCGGCCTGCAGCTGCGCTTGTGCCGCCGCGAGCTGTGCGTCGAGATCCGGCGTCTCGATGAGCGCGAGCACCGCACCGGCCTTGACGTGATCGCCGATATCGACGAACCACTTGCCGACGTAGCCGCTGACGCGGGCGTAGATGGTGCTGGCATGCCAGGCGGCCGTCTCGCCGGGAAGCGTGAGGCGCTGCACCGCCCCGACCGGCGCCGCGGAGACCACGTCGACGAGCGGGGGGGCCGCGGCAGCGGCCTCGGTGGCGCGCGCCACGGCGCGCGCCTTGATGAAGCGATCGACGCTCACCAGCACGAAGGCGGCGGCCAGCGCCACGACGAAGATGCGTGCCCCGCGCTTCACCCGGGCAGCGGTATCGGGAGTGAAGCCCGCGGATGCCGGATGAGCCTCCGTGGCGACCACATCCTCGGCGTAGTCGGTCTCGCGGACCTCGTCCTCGATGCGTGGCGGCTCGGTCACTCTCACACTCCCCCGGCCGCCTGCGCGGCGAGCGCGGCCTGCGGCGCACGGCGCAGCAGCCGATACATGGTAGGCACGAACACCAGCGTAGCGAAGGTGGCGAACAGCAGTCCGCCGATCACCGCGCGGGCCAGCGGCGCATTCTGTTCGCCGCCCTCGCCGACCCCGATCGCCATCGGCACCATGCCGAGGATCATGGCACCGGCGGTCATGAGCACCGGGCGCACGCGGGTGAAGCCCGCGGTCGCCGCGGCCACCAGCGGATCGTCGCCCGCGGCCATACGCTGATTGGCGAAAGTAACGACCAGAATGCTGTTGGCGGTCGTCAGCCCGATACCCATGAGCGTCCCCATGAGCGCGGGCACCGACAGGTGGGTCTGCGTCAGGAACAGCATCCACATGACCCCGCTCAGCGCGAACGGCGTGGCCATCAGCACGATCAGCGGATCGATCCAGCTCTGGAAGTTGATGACCAGGAACAGATAGACGAGCACCACAGCCAGCGCGATGCCTACGAAGAGTCCCGTGTAGCTCTCGCGCATGGTCTCGACCTGGCCGCTCAGGAACACGTGCACGCCCGAGTCCGCCGGCGGCCGATTGGCGGCGATCACGCGGTCGATGTCGCGTGAGGCCGAGTACAGGTCGCGCCCCTGCACGTTCGCATTCACGTCGAACACCGGCCGGATGTTGAGCTGTGAGGTGTTGAGCGGCACCGTGCGGCGGCCGAGCGACGTCATGTTCATCAGCAGCTGCGAGTTACCCTGCGCGCCGCTCACGGGCATGGTCTGCAGGTCCTGGGCCGAAGCGAGGTTATATGCCGGTTGCTGCACTACCAGCGGGTAGCTCACCCCGTTGTGCGGGTCGACCCAGAAGTTGGGTGCGGTCTGGGCGCTGGAGCTGGTGGTGACCAGCACGTTGCTGGCTGCCTCGCGCTGCGTCAGTCCGACCTCGGTCGCGAGTGCGCGGTCGACGTCCACGGACAGCGCCGGCGCGTCGGGCACCTGCGCGACGTGCGCATCGACCACGCCGGGGACGTGCGCAATCAGCTGCGTGAGGCGCGCCGCCAGACGGTAGGCACTGTCGGTATCGGAGGCGGTGACGCGGATGTCGATGGGCGCGGGCTGGCCGAAGTTCAATACCTGGTCGACGACGTCGGCCGGCTGGAAGAAGAAGAGCAGGCTCGGGAAGCGCTGCGGCAGCTCGCGCCGCAGCAGCGCGGTGAGCTCTGCCGTGGGCGCATGGCTTTGCTTCAGCGAAATGAGGATCTCCCCGTCCATGGGACCCACCGTCGCCGAGTCGCTGACGGCCATGTTGATGCCGCTGTATGGCATGCCGATGTTGTCGAGGATCACGGCGATCTGGCCGTTGCCGACCAGCTTGCGGATCGCCGCCTCCACCTCGGCGAAGTACTGCTGCGTGGTCTCGAGGCGTGTACCGGGGGGAGCGCGCACGTGCAGGCGCATCTGCCCGGCATCGACCTCGGGGAAGAAATCGCGGCCCAGCAGGGGGAAGAGCGGCAGCGAGATCAGCATGATGGCTGCGAACGCCAGTACCGTGGACTTCGGCTCCGACAGCGCCCAGGCGAGCGCGTTGCGATAAGCCTCGCGGAAGCGATGAAAGGCCCGCTCGAAAGCCAGGTGCATGGCGTGCAGCCGGGCACCGAGACGCCCGAGCAGCACCCGCCACGGGGCGCGCGCGGCTGGCGGCGGCGGCGCTGCCGGCAGGTGTCGGCCGCTGCCCGCCTGCGAGTGCATCAGGTAGAGAAACAGCACCGGCACCATGGTGAAGGAAAGCGCCAGGCTCGCGAGCAGCGAGACGATCACCGATACCGACAGCGGCGAGAACAGGTACTTTGCCGTGCCCTCGAGCAGGAACACCGGCACGAACACGATGCAGATGCACAGCGTCGAGAGGAAGGTCGGCACGCCGACCTCGCCCGCACCGTGCACCACGGCAGCGCCGAGGTGCTCGTGCAGCCCGGCATGGCGCTCGATGTTCTCGATCACCACGGTGCCGTTGTCGACCAGGATGCCGACCGCGAGCGCAAAGCCCCCGAGCGTCATGGTATTGAGCGTCTCGCCGCCCGCTCCCATGAGCAGCACCGCTGAAACGATCGAGAGCGGAATCGAGGCCAGGATGATCAGCGTCAGACGCCAGTTGCCGAGGAACAGCAGGATCATCAGCGCGGTGAGGGCGGCGGCCATGCAGCCGCCCACCAGCACGCTGTCGAGAGACGCCTTGATGAATACCGACTGGTCGAAGGTCGGCAGGATGCGCACGCTCGAGGGCAGCATCCGGCGGATGTCGGGGAGCGCGGCGCGCACGCCGTTGATCACCGCCAGCGTCGAGACGCCGCCGGTGTTGCGGATGATCATGAGCGCACCCGGCACGCCGTCCACCGACACCGAGTTGGTCTGTACCTGGAAGCCGTCGTGCACGTGCGCCACGTCGCGCATGAACACCTCGCGGCCGTCGACCCGCCTGATGGGGAAGGAGTTGATGGCCTCGATCACGTCCGGGCTGTTGTTCATCGCCACCAGGTAGTCGACCGCCCCGATCTTGACGTCGCCCGACGGCAGGATGACGTTCTGGTTCTGCAGGGCGCCGCTGACGTCGGCCGGCGTGAGGCCGCGGGCCTGCAGGGCGCGCTGGTCGAGATCGGCCATGATGACCCGCGGCTTGCCGCCGTAGGGATACGGCACCTCGGCGCCGTGCACCACCGCCAGTGCCGGCCGGATGGTGTTCTGTCCGAGATCGTTGAGCGCGGTATCGGGCAGCGCGTTGCTGGAGAGGCTGAGCTGGATGATCGGCACGTCGGTCGCGCCGTAGCGGATCACCAGCGGCGGGGTGATGTTCGGCGGCATGTACTTGAGCACCACCAGGGCGCTGCTCGCCAGCTGCGAGATGGCGCGGGTCACGTCCGCTCCCTCGTGCAGATACACGCGCTCGACACCGACACCCTCGTAGCTGGTGGCCTCGATGCGCGCGATGTCGTCGACCAGCGAAGCCATCTGCCGCTCGTGCAGGGTGAGGATGCGGTTCTGGATGTCCTGCGCGTCCATGCCGGCGTAGGTCCACACCACGCTGCACACCGGAATGTCCATCTTGGGAAAGATATCCACCGGCATGCGCAGCGCTTCGCCGATCCCGAGGAGCGTCACCAGCAGCAGCAGGGCAACCACCGTATACGGACGCCGCAGCACATACTGGACGAGTGACATGCGCTTGCCTCAGCTGCGAGCGGCTTCGGCGGCGAGCGGGTGCCGCACGCGGAAGGTGCTGCCCTTGCCCGGGGTGCTGATCGCCTCCACCTCGGCCCCATGGGCGGCGCAGATCGACTGCACGATCGCGAGCCCGAGGCCCGCGCCGCCCGGCTCGCGCGAGCGCGAGCTGTCGGCGCGGAAGAAGCGCTTGAAGACGTGCGGCACCGCCTCCGGCGCGATGCCCGGGCCGTCGTCGGTGACCTCGAGCACCGCCCAGGCGCCTTCGCGCCGCACGCTGAGGGCGACGTGCCCGCCGCGCGGGGTGTACTTGATGGCGTTGTCGAGCAGGTTGACGACCACCTGCTTGAGCCGCGCCCGATCACCTTCTACCGCGACCCCGGAGCTCGAATCGCACGCGACGCTGATCTCCTTGTCGGTGGCCAGCAGGCTCATCTGCTCGGCGGTCGTGGCGGCGAGCTCGGCGAGGTCGAAGCGCTGCCAGGCGCCGCCCGCCTCTCCGGCATCGAGGCGCGAGAGGGCGAAGAGGCTCTCGACGATCTCGGCGAGGCGCTCCACCTCCTCGAGGACGCTGCCGAGCGATTCGCGTGCTTCGCGCGGCAGCCGCGCATCCTGCGCCAACCCCTCGAGCTCGCCGCGCATCACGGTGAGCGGCGTGCGCAGCTCGTGGCTGGCATCGGCGACGAACTGTTTGGAGCCCCGCAGCGCATCCTCGAGGCGGCTGATCATGCGATTGAGGGATAGCGAGAGCCGCTCGAGCTCATCGCCGCTCTCGACCACCGGCAGCCGCTCGCTCAGCGAGTGCTGCGTGATCTCCTCGGCCTTGAGCGCGATGCGCTCCACCGGCTCGAGCGCCCGGTGCACCAGCAGGAAGCCGCCGCCCACGGCCACGCCCACCGCGATCGGCAGCCCGACCGCCAGCATGATGAGCACGTTCGTCAGGGTATTCTCGGCGGGGGCGCCCGAGGTGCCCACCTCGACGCGGTAGAGGGTGCCGTCGCTGCCGGTGGCGGGGACGGCCGCAATCAGCAGTGAGCCGTCCGGCAGCGCCACCGCGTGCGCCGAGCTTTCGAGGAAGTTGCCGCTGATCGCCGGCACCTCGCCCGGCACGAACAGTCTGCTGCGCGGTGCGCCCGAGGCGTACACGACGTAGCCGTCGGCCCGCGAGATGCGGATGAAACGATCGTTGATCTCGGGCGAATAGAGCGCCTCCACCTGGCCGGGGAGCGTTGCCTCGCTCTCGCGGCCGGCATGCGCCACCAGCGTTCCGGCGATCTGCCGGGCGCGCCGCGCCTGGGTGTCGAGCACGTTGGCTTCCAGGTAATGGCGCACGAAGAAGAAGGTGAGAGCCGCCAGCAGCACGAACACGGTGGTGAGGACGCCCGCGTACCAGGCGATGAGACGGAAGCTCAGGGAACGCGTGTTCAAGCCGTCGCGCTCATTCGGTCGCGGCCGGCGTGAGGCCGTAGCCGACGCCACGCACCGTGCGAATCAGCTTCACGGGAAAGGGATCATCGACCTTGCTGCGCAGGTGCCGCACGTACACGTCGACGATGTTGGTCAGTCCCTCGAAGCTCTGGTCCCACACGTGCTCGATGATCATGGTGCGGGAGAACACCCGTCCCGGGCTCGAGGCGAGATACTCCAGCAGCGCATATTCCTTCGGCGTGAGCTCGATGCGGCGGCCGGCGCGGCGCACCTGCTGCGTGAGGCGGTCGAGCTCGAGGTCGGCCACGCGCAGCACACTCGAGCGCGGCACCGGGCCGCGCCGCAGCAGCGCCTTGACGCGCATCACGAGCTCGGCGAAGGCAAAGGGCTTGGTGAGGTAGTCATCCGCCCCCGCCTGGAAGTTCCTGACCTTCTCCTCGGTGGCATCGCGCGCCGTGAGAATCAGAATCGGCACCTCGTGGCTCTTGCGGCGGATGCGGCGCAGCAGCTCTTCACCGGGCAGGCCCGGCAGCATCAGGTCGAGGATGATCAGATCGTAATCGTAAGCCTGAGCGAGCTCCCAGCCGCGCGTTCCGTCGTCGGCCACGTCCACCGCGTAGCTTTCCTGCCGCAGCGCGCGCGCCACGAGCTCGGACACCTTCTTTTCGTCCTCGACGAGGAGCATCCGCACGAGTGCGCGCCTCCCACGGGGCCTGATTCAACACCCACAGCACACCACAAGAGCATTAACCGCCCGCCAACCGGGCATTAAAAACTATTCAGAAAAATACGCATTGCATTTAAGGCCTTGATATGCAAGAGTTTACGTGTCGAGGGGAGCCTTGGGTGACGCTCTGAAGGCGTAAGTGTCGGTCGGGATTCGAGGCGGGGGTCGCCGCTGTGGTCACAGAACTGACATCTTGCCGCGATACAAGTGTCATAGAACCAAATCAGAGTGACGCCCCGGCTTGCGGATTACCTGAGGTTGCGGCGCCGCAACACACGCTGAGGGCGTGAGCCACGAGGCGTCGCGTCGTTAGTTCAAAGCAAAGGAATTCCAAGATGACATTCATCCGTGCCTGTCTCATAACGGCCGCGCTGCTTGCGACGGGCGTCGCACAGGCGCAAAGCGCGCCCTCTTCGAAGGCTGAGGACAGCAGCCTCACCTGGAAGGGGATCACCGTCTACGGCATCGTCGACGTCGGCCTGCAGTACGACACGCATAGCGCGCCTTTCAGCGACTATTTCCCGCCGGGGTCGGCTTCGCTGGTCCAGAAGAACGACTACCAGTCGGCGACCGGTATCACCCCCAGCAACCTGTCGCAGTCGCGAATCGGGATCTCGGGCAATGAGCCGCTGTTCGGCGACTGGGCCGGAATTTTCAGGTTCGAGACCTTCTTCAATCCCCAGTCGGGCGACATCTCCGACGCCTGCAAGTCCCTGGTCCTCAATAACGGCAAGGCACTCGCTACGCAGACGGTCGGCGTAGACAGCAGTATCTGCGGCCAGCTCTTCAACGGCGTGGGGGTGGTAGGCCTCTCCTCGCCGACCGTCGGCAGCTTCACCGTCGGCCGCAACACCACGCTGCTTGCGGACGGCATCGGCAAGTACGATCCGCTCGCGGCATCGAACGCCTTCTCACTGATCGGTTTCTCCGGTACCGCCGCGGGCGGTGGCGATACCGAGGATCGGCGACTGGACAACTCGGTGAAATACGCCGCACGGTACGGCGGGCTGCACCTCGGCGTCCTCTACCAGTTCGGCAACTCGAGTGGCAGCACCAACACCGGATACCAGTTCCAGCTCGGCGGTGAGGTCGGGGGACTCTCGGTCGATGCGTACTACTTCAAGAAGTACGACGCCGTGGCCGCGGCCTCCCTGAGTGCGGCACAGGTCACGACGCTTCAGACCGGACCCTGCACGGCGGCAGCACCGACGTGCTGGCCGGTCAGCAACTCGCTGGCGGCGACCATCTCCGACAACGAGACCTACTCGCTGATGGCCCTCTATGACTTCGGTCAGGCGCTGCCGCTGAAGATCATGGGCGGGTACGAGCACATCGCCTTCGATAACCCAACCTCCCCGATCAACCCGGGCGCGCTCACTATCGGCGGCTACATATTGGCCTTCACGAACAACGCAGCCTTCCCCAACGAGAAGAGGCTGGAAGTGTACTGGGCGGGCGTGAGGTGGGGCCTGACGCCGAAGGTCGACCTGCTCGCCTCCTACTACGGCTACCACCAGAACTCCTTCGCGACAGGCGCCAGTGCGGGCTGCAGCAACACCTCGAACGGAGGCTGCAGCGGCAAAGAGAGCGTGGTCTCCCTGGTCTTCGACTACAAGCTGACCAAGCGCTTTGATCTCTATGCGGGCAGCATGTGGTCGGGCGTTTACAACGGTCTCGCCAATGGCTACTTGATCAGGAACAACACCGCGACCACCGTCGGCGCGCGCTTCAGGTTCTAGGCCCTGCAGACGGCCAACGCGTCCCTCTCAGGGACGCACCCCTCGGGCCCGCGATGCGGGCCCGAGCCTTTTTGGGGCTCAGCCGAATCGACCGGTGATGTAGTCCTCGGTGAGGCGATGACGCGGGTTGGTGAACACCCGGTCGGTATCGCCGACCTCGATCAGCTCCCCGAGGTGGAAATAGGCGGTGCGCTGGGAGACGCGCGCCGCCTGCTGCATGGAGTGGGTGACGATCACGATCGCATAGGACTCACGCAGCTCATCGATCAGGTCTTCGATGCGCGCCGTCGCCACCGGGTCGAGCGCCGAGCAGGGCTCGTCCATGAGAATGACCTCCGGCTGCACGGCAATGGTGCGTGCGATGCACAGCCGCTGCTGCTGGCCGCCGGAAAGGCCGGTTCCGGGACTGCCGAGGCGGTCCTTCACTTCGTCCCAGAGGCCCGCGCGCGTCAGGCTCGAGCACACGATCTCATCGAGGTGCGCACGGCTGCGGGCGAGCCCGTGAATGCGCGGCCCGTAGGCGACGTTGTCGTAGATCGACTTGGGGAATGGGTTGGGCTTCTGGAACACCATGCCGACGCGGGCGCGAATCTGCACGGCGTCCTGGCGCGCGTCGTGAATGTCGCGCCCGTCGAGCAGGATGGTGCCGGTGACGCGTGCTCCGGGGATGGTGTCGTTCATGCGATTGAGACACCGCAGGAACGTCGACTTGCCGCAGCCCGAGGGGCCTATCATGGCGAGCACCTGGCGGCGGCCGACGTCGATCGAGACGTTCCTGAGCGCCTGCTTCGCCCCGTAGAAGACACTGACGTCACGGCAGGAGAACACGATGTCCAGCGCAGCTGCCTGGCCGGGAGCGCCCGTCCTGGCGGCATCGGCCGCGGCCGCCTGGGGGACCCGCCCGCTCGGCTTGAGGTTGAGGCCGCCCTCCCTGAGGTGCCGGGGGCCGGGCTCGACGCCGTTACTCACCCGAACCTCCCGGTGACGTAATCGTCGGTGCGGCGGTTCCGCGGCGCCGTGAAGAGCTGCTCCGTCGGGCCCATCTCCACCAGCTCGCCGAGGTACATGAAGGCGGTGAAGTTGGAGACGCGCGCGGCCTGCTGCAGGTTATGCGTCACGACAGCGATACAGTATTTCTCGCGCAACGATTGCAGCGTCTCCTCGATGCGCAGGGTCGAGATCGGGTCGAGCGCCGCGGTCGGCTCATCGAAGAGCAGAACCTCGGGCTGCACCGCCAGGGTCCGCGCGATGCACAGGCGCTGCTGCTGGCCGCCCGAGAGGCTGCGACCGTCCTCGTGCAGCTTGTCCTTGACCTCCTCCCACACCGCCGCATCGCGCAGCGCCCCCTCCACCCGGTCGGCGAGCTCGCTGCGGGCCATGCGCCGGGCGAGACGCAGCCCGAAGGCTGCGTTGTCGAAGATCGACATGGGGAAAGGTGTCGGCTTCTGAAAGACCATGCCGACCCGGAAGCGCAGCGCCGCGACGTCGACCGTGGGCGCGAGGATGTCCTCCCCGTCGAGCCGTACCTCCCCGGTGGCGCGCTGCCCGGGGTAGAGCGCGTACATGCGATTGAAGACGCGCAGCAGCGTCGACTTGCCGCACCCGGACGGGCCGATGAAAGCGGTGATGCGCCGGTCGACCAGTGTCAGGTTGATGTCCTTGAGCGCCTGCGCTTCCCCATAGAAGAAATCGAGCTTGCGCACCTCGAATTTGACGGCGCCCTCACGCGCCAGCTCGGGCGCCGAAGCGCCCATCACCGGCGGCCCGCCGGGTTGAGCCGCGCCACCACCAGGCGCGCGCTGATGCTCAGGACGAGGATGGAGAGCGTGATGAGCAAGGCGCCGGACCAGGCGAGCTGCTGCCAGTTCGGGTAGGGGCTGAGCGCGAACTGGAAGATCACCACCGGCAGATTCGCCATGGGCGCGTTGAGATTGGTGCTCCAGAACTGGTTGTTGAGAGCGGTGAAGAGCAGCGGCGCCGTCTCGCCGCTGATGCGCGCGACCGCGAGCAGCAGTCCCGTGACGACGCCGCTGCGGGCCGCCGGGTAGATGACGCTGGTGATGGTGCGCCAGGGGTAGGCTCCCATGGCGGTCGAGGCATCCTTCATCCCCTGGGGGACGAGATTGAGCATGTCCTCGGTGGTGCGCACCGTCACCGGCATGGCGATGATCGCGAGCGCCACGGCGCCGGCGAGTGCCGAGAAGTGTCCCATGCGGATTACCAGCAGCTCGTAGACGAACAGCCCGATGATGATCGAGGGAGCCGACAGCAGCACGTCGTTGACGAAGCGGATCACGGCGCTCAGGCGCGAGGTGCGCCCGTACTCGGCGAGATACGTGCCGGCAAGCATGCCGACGGGGCCGCCGATGAGGATGCCGATCACCGTCATCGCGACGCTGCCATAGATGGCGTTGAGCAGGCCGCCGCTGCCGCCGGGCGGCGGCGTCATGGCCGTGAACAGCGTCCCGGACAGGCCGGCGACGCCCCGGCTGACGAGCGTCCAGAGAATGGCGCCGAGAAAGAACAGCCCGACGGCGGTGGCACAGGCCGACAGGCCGAGCGCCAGCACGTTGGTGAGCTTGCGCCGGAGGCGACGGCTCATACCGAAGAGAGAGCGCGCCGCTCCAGGCGCAGCAGCATGTAGCGCGCGGCCGCGATCACCGAGAAGGTGATCAGGAACAGGAGCGCCCCGAGCGCCACCAGGGACGAGGTATAGAGATCGCCCACCGCCTCGGTGAACTCGTTGGCGATCGAGGCCGATATCGTGGTGCCGGGCGCGAGGATCGAGGAGGCGATGCGGTGCGCGTTGCCGATGACGAAGGTGACGGCCATGGTCTCGCCGAGCGCGCGGCCGAGGCCGAGCATGACTCCGCCGATCACGCCGGTGCGCGCGTACGGCACGACCACCTGCCAGATGACCTCCCAGGTGGTGGCGCCGAGGCCGTAGCCGGACTCCTTGAGGACGTCGGGCACCGTCTCGAAGACATCGCGCATTACCGCCGAGATGAACGGGACGACCATCACCGCGAGCACAATGCCGGCGGTGAGCACGCCGATGCCGAAGGGAGGACCCTGAAAGAGCCTGCCCACCAGCGGCAGCGTGCCGAGGGTCGCGATGAGCCATGGCTGCACGTGGCGCTGCAGGATCGGGGCGAGGACGAACAGGCCCCAGATGCCGAAGATGATGCTGGGAACGGCCGCCAGCAGCTCGATCGCGGTGCCGACCGGGCGCCTCAGCCACGCGGGGGCGAGCTCGGTGAGAAAGATGGCGATCCCGAAGCTCACCGGGATCGCGATGAGGAGTGCGATGAATGAAGTGACCAGTGTGCCGTAGACCGCGGCGAGTGCGCCGTACTTGTCCGTTACCGGATTCCACACGGCGCTCGTGAGAAAGTGCAGCTTGAAGTGTGCGAGCGCCGGCCATGCGCCCTGCACCAGCGCGACGGCTACCCCTCCGAGGAGCGTGAGTACCAGCAGCGCCGCGAGCAGCGTGGCGCCGCGAAACAGGCGTTCGCGCAGCCGCTGCCCCGCCGCGTGTAGCGGATCGATGGCGGCCGCGGTACTCATCGCGGGTGCGACCGCCTAGGTCCGCCTGGCGTCGCCGGCGCCGGCGCCGACCTGCGCACCCTTGATCTCGGCTTTCCAGGTCGCGCGGACCTGGCGGATGAGGCTCTCCGGCAGTGGGACGTAGTCGAGCTCGGATGCCATCTTGGCGCCGTTGCGGTACGCCCAGTCGAAAAACTTGAGCGCTTCGTTGGTGGCAGCCGCGTCCGGCGGTACCGCGTAGACGAGAATGAAGCTCGCCCCGCTGATCGGCCAGCTGCCGGCGCCGGGCTGGTTCGTGAGGATCAGGTAGTAGCCCGGCGCATGCGTCCAGTCGGCGCTGGCGGCGGCTGCCTGGAAGGATTCGGCGCTCGGTGCGACCGTCTTGCCCGCCGCATTGACCAGATCGCAATAGGTCATCTTTATCTGCTTGGCGTATGCGTACTCGACATAGCCGATCGCACCGTCGGTCTGCCCGGTCATGTTCGCAACGCCCTCGTTACCCTTGGCGCCGATGCCAGCCGGCCATTGGACCGACGTGGCCTCGCCGACCGACTCCTTGAACCTGGCGCTCGACTGGGACAGGTAGTGCGAGAAAAGGAAATTCGTTCCGGAGCCGTCCGAGCGATACACGGGCGCGATGGTGGTTCCGGGGAGCGACAGCTTGGGATTCAGCTTCTGGATCCGCGGATCGTTCCAGCGGGTGATCTCGCCCATGTAGATGGAAGCGACCAGCTCGCCCGTGAGCACCATCTGCCCGGGCTGCACGCCCTTTAGGTTCACCACCGGCACAACGCCGCCGATGATCATCGGGAACTGCACCAGCCCGGCCCCCTTCAGATCCTCGGGCTTGAGCGGCATGTCGGAAGCGCCGAACGTGACGGTCCTGGCCTTGATCTGCTTGATCCCGCCGCCCGAGCCGATCGACTGGTAGTTGAGCCCGATGCCCGTCTGCCGCTTGTAGGCGTCCGCCCACTTCGAGTAGACGGGATAGGGAAAGGTCGCTCCGGCGCCGGAAATATCCGCCGCCTGGACCGCAACGGCGCAGGCAGCGCCGAGAATTACCGCGAGCAGCTGACCGATTCTGCGTGGACTCATGATGGACTCCTGGGCCGGGGCGCAGCGGGCCATCAGGGACCCCGTCGTCGCCCTCGCGCGCATTAGATGACAATGATGTGACACTTCGATGACAGTCCCCCGGTACCGCCAAGCCCAAGGGGCCTGGCTACGTCCGTGCCCTGCCCGACTAGTCTTGCGGCGCGAGTTTTCAGCGTCGTGACAGCTCGAGGCTTGCCCGCCCGTCGCAGTCACCGTATAAACGCGAACCCTCGAGGCCCGCGCCCGACTCTCCGGAACCACCGCCGCCCATGCCAAAGACACTGGAGCTCGCCGAGATGCTGATCGCCCGGCGCTCCGTAACGCCGGCCGATGAGGGCTGCCAGCAGCTGATCGGCGAGCGGCTCGCGGCACTCGGCTTCAGCCTCGAGCCCTTGCGTTTCGGGACCGTCGAAAACCTGTGGGCGCGGCGCGGCAACGCAGGGCCGGTTTTCTGCTTCGCGGGTCACACCGACGTCGTCCCAACGGGCCCGCTGGAGGAGTGGCGCAGCGACCCCTTCGTGCCCTCGATCCGCGACGGGATTCTCTACGGCCGCGGAGCCGCCGACATGAAGACGGGCCTGGCGGCCATGGTGACGGCGACCGAGGCGTTCGTCCGGGCCCATCCAGCCCACCAGGGGACGATCGGCTTCCTCATCACCAGCGATGAGGAAGGCCCGTCCGTCGATGGCACGCGCCGGGTAACCGAGACCCTGGTGAGCCGCGGCCAGCGCATCGACTGGTGCGTCGTGGGCGAGCCCTCGAGCGAGGAGACGGTGGGGGACACCATCAAGGTGGGGCGGCGCGGCTCCCTGAGCGGTCGCCTCACGGTGCACGGCGTACAGGGCCACGTGGCCTACCCGCAACTGGCCGAGAATCCGGTGCATACGCTCGCGCCGGCGCTCGCCGAGCTCACGCGCCACGTGTGGGACGCGGGCACGGAGCATTTCCAGCCGACCTCGTTTCAGGTCTCCAACCTCAACGCCGGGACGGGCGCCCCGAACGTCATACCCGGGGAGCTCAAGGCCCGGTTCAATCTGCGTTACTCCCCGGTGCAGACGCTCGAGCGCCTCAAGAGCACGGTGGAGGAAATCCTGCGGCGCCACGGCGTGCGCTACAGCCTCGAATGGTACCTGTCGGGTGAGCCTTTCTACACCCCGCCCGGGCGGCTTTCGGATGCGGTGGGAGAGGCGGTGGCACGGGTCACCGGAAGCCGCCCCCGCCTCTCGACCGGTGGCGGTACCTCCGACGGACGCTTCATCGCACCGCTCGGTGCGCAGGTGGTCGAGCTCGGCGTCGTCAACACCACCATCCACAAGGTCAACGAATGCGTGCGGGTCGTCGACCTCGACGCCCTGCACCACATGTATCTCAACGTCCTCGAGGTGCTCCTGACCTGAAGCCGGCGAGCACGCCGAGGCCGCCCAGGGCGAGCGCCCAGATCAGCACCCAGGCGGGCATCGCCAGCCCGAGGAAGCGCCAGTTGACCTCGCTGCACTCGCCGCTCCCGGTCAGCACCTTGGCGATCACCTCGGTGATCGGCGCGAAGCGCAGCATCATGACGAGCGGAGCACCGCAGGACGGCAGACTCCCCGGCGGCAGGCTCTGGATATAAAGGTGGCGCGCGGCAAGAGCCGCAGTCAGCAGCGCGAACAGGACGGTGAGCGACCCGTAGACGTAACGGCCGCGCCGCTGCGGGTCATGGATCGCCGCGGCGAGAAATGCCAGACCCAGCAGGATGACGCCGATGCGCTGAAAGATGCACAGCGGACAGGGGTCGAACCCTAAGTCGTACTGCGAGTGCAGCGCATAGGCGATCAGCCCGGCGCACAGGATGAATCCCAAGCCGTTGAGAACGCGGCGTGACATCTTTACTGGCAGAAATCGCCTGCGGCTATTTCTGCGGGCATTACTGCGTCGGCCGCCGGCAAAAAGCGTGGTTTTTTGCCGGCTGCGCACCAGCGGGGACTCACGGCGCCGTGCCCGCGGTGCCGGTCCCGCCACGCAGCTCCCGCTCCACGTCGTCGAGCGAGGTGTGGCGGATGTCCTTGCCGTGCACCATGTAGATGACGTATTCGCTGATGTTCTTCGCGTGATCGCCGATGCGCTCGAGGGCACGCACCACCCACATGACATCCAGCGCCCGGCGGATGGTGCGCGGGTCCTCCATCATGAAGGTGATGCTCTGGCGCTGAATGGCCTCGTACTCCTCGTCCACCACGCGGTCCTGGCGCGCGACCCGCAGCGCCGAATCCACATCCATGCGAGCGAACGCGTCGAGCGCATCGTGCACCATCTCCGAGACGACCCGCCCGAGGTGCTTGATCTCCCGGTACTTGTCGGCGGGACGCTCCATGGTGGCGAGGCGCGAGGCGATATAGCCGATCTTCTCGGCCTCGTCGCCGATGCGCTCGAGGTCGGTGATGGTCTTGATGATGGCGACGATGACGCGCAGATCGCTCGCGGCCGGAGAGCGGGTGGCGAGAATGCGGCTGCATTCATCGTCGATGGTGACTTCCATGTTGTTGACCTGGTGGTCGTCCATCGCCACCGATTCCCCGAGCGTGCTGTCGCCCTCCACCAGGGCGGCGATGGCCTTGCGCAGCTGCTGCTCGACGAAGCCGCCCATGCCGAGCACCTTGCCGCGCACGCGCTCGAGGTCTTCGTTGAAACGACGCGAGATGTGGTGACCGAGATCGGCAGTTTCCATCGATGAAGTCCCCGTTTCACTCCGCAGGCGCGGCGTGCAACCGCGCGATCATAGCGGAACTGCGCCGCTCCGCGCTCGAAGTCTGAGGATGAGCACAGGGTCATACACCGGTGTGTCCGGTGCATGACAACGCGGATAAAGCTTACTGACGACTTAGCCAGTTACCGGCGAAACCTAGGCCGTTTCCGTGCCGGCAGCCGCCGCCGCCCGCGCCGCGATCCGCTCGTGCGGGAAATGGCAGGTGAAGGAGCTCCCCTCGCCGAGCGTGCTCTGCACCTCGAGGCTGGCGCCGTGGCGCTGCAGGACGTGCTTGACGATGGCGAGCCCCAGCCCTGATCCACCGGTCGCGCGGGAGCGACCGGGATCCACCCGATAGAAGCGCTCGGTGAGACGCGGAATATGCTCGGCCGGGATGCCGAAGCCGGTGTCGGTCACTGAAAAGTGCGCGCCATCCTCATCCGTCCACCAGCGCATCTCGATCGCGCCATCGGGTGGGGTGTACTTGGCGGCGTTGTCGACCAGGTTGGAGAAGGCCGAGTGGATCTCCGGCTCATCTCCCAGCAGCTGCGCGGGGGACTCGGCGCGCACCCGCACCTCGCGCGGGTGCACGGCCCGCGCCAGCACGTCCTTGCGCAGCAGCGCGAGCAGTGCCCCGACGTCCACCGGGGCGCCGCCGACCACCTCGTCGGTTTCCTCGAGCCGCGAGAGCTCGAGGAGGTCGCGGATGATTCCAGTCATGCGCTCGGCCTGACGACGCATCTCGGCGATCGGTGCGCCGAGCTCCGGATCGAGGCCCGGATCCTGCCCCAGGGTCTCCAGGTAGCCCGAGATCACCGTGAGGGGCGAGCGCAGCTCGTGCGAGGCGTTGGCCACGAAGTCGCGCCGTACCGCCTCCAGGCGCATCTGCCGCGAGACGTCGCTCACCAGCAGCAGCAGCTGTCCGTCGCCATAAGGTGCGACCTGCAGCGAAAGGTAGCTGTTGTCGGCGGTCGCAGGACGGATGACCACGGGGTTGGTGTAGTCCTGGCGGGCGAGATAGCGGACGAATTCCGGCTCGCGCAGCAGGTGCTCGATGCGCAGTCCCAGGTCTGCGGTGCTGCGCAGCTCCAGCAGCTGCGCAGCCATCGGGTT
Organism: Steroidobacteraceae bacterium; assembly: GCA_035632655.1. GTDB lineage: Bacteria > Pseudomonadota > Gammaproteobacteria > Steroidobacterales > Steroidobacteraceae > 13-2-20CM-66-19. The sequence goes on from DASQGK010000017.1 coordinate 90,636, forward strand.
GAACCAGACGATCTCGCGTTGCGCGTTGAGGATCACCACGCCGTTCGGCAGCGCCGCGGTCGAGCGCTGCAGCTGCCGCATGAGCTGTACGAAGCGCTGCTTGTGGAAGCGCTTGCGGCGGTGCAGCCGCACCACCTGCGCGATGATCTCGCCCCACACGCCCCCGACGTCCGGCGGGTCGGCGTAGTTGCGGTGACGCAGCCACCATTCCAGGCGGAACAGGTGGCTGAGCACCCAGGTGAGGTGCAGGGCGAGTGCGCCCGCGAGCCCGGCCCAGAGGTTGCCGATCAGCCAGCCGGCCGCGAGGCCCGCCACCACGGTGACGAGCACACGTCCGGCCGCGAGCCACCACACCTGCGTCGCGGGCTGCATCGATGCCCCGCTCCTCTACCCGCTAGACCGCGCGGGCGGAGAAACGATAACCCGAGCCGCGTACGGTCTGCACGAAGCGATCGTACCCGAATTCCTCGAGCGCCTTGCGCAGGCGCCGGATGTGCACGTCGATGGTGCGCTCCTCGACGTAGACGTTGCCGCCCCAGATGCGGTCGAGCAGCTGATCGCGGGTATAGACCCGTTCGGGGTGGGTCATGAAGAACTCGAGCATGCGGTACTCGGTCGGTCCGAGTCCGACCGTGCGCGGGCCCACCATCACGCGGTGGCTCCCCTGGTCGAGCACCAGGCCCCCGAACTCGACCAGCTCGTCCGCGCCGCTGACCGTCGAGCGCCGCAGCACGGCGTTGATGCGCGCGAGGAGCTCGCGCGGCGAGAACGGCTTGGTAACGTAGTCGTCGGCGCCGCCCTCGAGCCCCGCGACCTTGTCACCCTCCTCGGCGCGCGCCGTCAGCATGATGATCGGCAGCTCGCGGGTCTCGCGGTCGCGCTTCAGCGAGCGCGTCAGCTCGAGGCCGCTCATGTCCGGCAGCATCCAGTCGACCAGCACCAGATCGGGGCGCACGTCCGCGAGCGCCGCGCGCGCCGACCGGCAGTCCTCGGCCTCGCGCACCTCGAAGCCGGCGCGTTTGAGCCCGAAGGCGATCATTTCGCGAATCGGGCGCTCGTCCTCGACTATCAGCACCTGTTTGGCGGGCATGGCTCGGTGTCAACCCAAAGGCATGTCGCAGGTATTACAGGGGGAGTGTGTTGCAGATTCGTGACAAAGAAACAAGCGTCTGTGTCAGTTCGATGTCCTGGGTGGCGATTGCACCACCTCGTCCCGCAGATACACCGGCAGCGCCTGCTCCGGGTCGAGAACGCGTCCGGCCGCCGCCTCGGCGGCTGCCAGGAGAGCGATCTCCTCGGCGCGCGGTCGCGTGTCGAGGAACGCCGCCAGCGCGTGCGCCAACGATTCCCGCAGCTGCGGGTACGCGGCGAATCCGCTGCCGGCGCCGCAGGAGCCTGCCCCCCGGGGCCACTCCCCGGGCAGGGCGACCGTGGCCGGGGCGCCGACGCGCTCAGCGCCGACCGGCAGCGCGAGCCCCGCAGCGGAGCGTGCGAAGCACCCCCAGTAGACCTCGCGCATGCGCGCGTCATTGCACACCAGCACGCGCAGGACGCTCGCGTCCTGGCGCAGCGCCCTCTGTGCCACGGCCTGCAGGTCCGACACCGCGACCACCGGCACGCCCGCACCGTAAGCGAGCCCCTGGGCGATGCTCGCGGCGAGACGCACGCCGGTGAAGGAGCCGGGCCCGCGACCGAAGGCAACTGCCGCCAGGTCCGCGAGCTCCAGGTGCGCCTCGCCGAGCACCTCATCGATCATCGTCAGGATGACTTCCGCGTGACCGCGCTCGAGCAGCCGCTCGCGTGCGGTGAGGCGACCGTCGATGAGGGCCGCGGCCGAGCAGCTCTCGGTGGCCGTGTCGAGCGCGAGAATTCTCACGTCGCGCTCATGCGCCAGCTCGCGGCGCGCGGCGCATGCGCCCGCAGGAAGCGGCGCACCTCATCGACATCGCGGGTGACAGACATCGGCGGGAGCGCCGCGATGAACACCCGCCCGTAGCTCTTGCCGGCCAGGCGCGGATCGCAGATCACGACTGCGCCATAGTCTTCCTCGCTGCGAATCAGTCTGCCGGCTCCCTGCTTGAGGGCGAGCACGGCCTCGGGCAACTGGTAGTGGCGGAAGGCATCCACGCCGGTAGCGGTGAGATGCTCGATGCGCGCCCGCACCAGCGGATCTTCGGGGGAGGCAAAGGGCAGCTTCTCGATCACCACCAGCCGCAGCGCCTCTCCCTTGACGTCGACCCCCTCCCAGAAACTCGCGGTGCCGAGCAGCACGCCGTTGCCGTCGTCGCGAAACTCCTGCAGCAGCCGCTCGCGCGGCGCCTCGCCCTGCACGAATAACCGGTAGGGCGCGCTTTCCGCCCAGCGCGCCCGCAGGAGCGCCGCGCCCTGCGCGAGCGCCCGATGACTCGTGAACAGCACGAAGGCGCCGCCGGCCGCCGCATCGATGAGCGGCAGCGCCGTGTCGATTACCGCGGCCACGAACTCAGGTGAGCTCGGCTGGGGCATGGACTGCGGCAGGTACAGCAGACTCTGCCGCTCATGATCGAACGGGCTCTCGATGGTGAGTGTCGGACACTCGCCGATGCCGAGCCGTCCGGTGAAGTGTCCGAACTCATCGCCGAGCGACAGGGTCGCCGAGGTGAAGATCCAGGCGCCACGGCGCGCCTCGATGAGCGCGCGAAAGCGCGCCGAGATGTCGAAGGGCATGAGACTGAGGGTGATGCCGCGCGGGGTGATCTCGAGCGAGCGCGCACCCTCGAGCTCATCGACCGCCGCGATGCGGGTCAGGGCGGAGGCCAGCTCCCCGGCGCGGCCGGCGATGCGTGCCAGCGCGGCATCGTCCGCACAAGGGGCGAGAGCCGCCTCCAGGTCCGTGAGTCTCTGCGAGAGCTGCTCCGCGGCCGCTTCCAGCGCTCGCTGCCGCTCGGTCCAGGGAAGGCGGGTGGTAGCGGCGGCCGACCCGGCCGGGCCCGCGGCCCGCAGCGCGTTCAACCCTTCCGCGATGTCGCGCAGGCAGGCCGCCAATACCGTGACGCTCACCTCCCCCGGGCCCGCAGCGCCCACTGCCAGGCCCTTGCGCAGCTCGAGCTGTGCATCCTTGAGGAAGCTCTCGAGCTGGCGGCTGCTGACGCTGGCGCCGAAGAACTGGGTGGCGAGATCCGGTATCTGGTGCGCCTCATCGAGGATCACGGCATCGGCCGACCCCAGCAGATCCCCGAAGCCGTCCTCCTTGAGCGCCAGATCCGCAAGCAGCAGGTGGTGATTGACGATGACGATGTCGGCATCGAGCGCCGCACGGCGTGCCAGCGCCACATGGCACCGTGTGATCTCCGGGCAGCGTGCCCCGAGGCAGCTCTCGCGGGTCGAGGTGATCTGCGACCAGACGGGGTGAGCGTCCGAGAGGCCACGGACCTCGGCCAGGTCGCCGCTGCGTGTGGTGGCTGCCCAGCGGGCGATTCGCGTGAGCATCGCGCGGCTGCCCTGCGCCGGCGACGCCTCGCCGCCGATCATCTCCGTCTGCACCGGGGACGCCTCGCCGCTTGCCGTGAGGCGCTGGCGGCAGAGGTAATTTGCGCGGCCCTTGAGCAGCGCCACTTGCACGGGCCTGCCGAGTGCCGCTCCGACCAGCGGCAGATCCCTGGAGTAAAGCTGATCCTGGAGCGTGCGCGTACCGGTCGAGATGAGCACTCGCGCACCCGACAGCAGTGCGGGCACGAGATAGGCGAAGGTCTTGCCGGTGCCGGTGCCCGCCTCGACGACCAGCGTCTCACGGGCGGCGAGCGCCGCAGCCACGCGCTGCGCCATGCGCAGCTGCCCGCGCCGAACCCGGAAGTCGGGCAGCGCCCGCTCGAGCGGTCCGCCTTCGCCGAAGATATCGCCGAGGTCCAGCATCGGGCGGCATCCTCTCGTGCCGGGCGGCCGATGTCGAGCCGCATATCCTTCTGAATTTCCTACAAAGAACCATGCCCGGCGCTGGCTGGCCAGAGCGAGTGGCTATAATTAATAGTTTACGGCCTCGCCCTGAGAGGATCTTCGATGGCTGCTCCTGCGCACAGCATGACCGCCCTGCCCCAATTGAGCCGCGCGGTGGCGGATTGGGTGAGCTCGGTGCGCGAGCTGACCCAGCCGCGTGCCGTCCACTGGTGTGAAGGAAGCGAGGCGGAAGCGCGCGACCTCACGGCGCAGCTGCTGCGCAGCAAGGATCTCCTCGAGCTCAACCCGGGTGAGTTCCCCAACTGCCACCTGGCCCGCTCGGCGCCCAACGACGTGGCGCGAGTCGAGCACCTGACTTATATATGCACGCGCTCCCAGGAGGACGCGGGCCCGAACAACCACTGGATGGAGCCGCAGCAGGCGCATGCGCGCATGCGCGAGCTGTTCCGCGGCTGCATGCGCGAGCGCACCCTGTACGTCATCCCGTACTGCATGGGCCCGCTCGACTCGCCGCTGTCGCGCTGTGGGGTGGAGATCACCGACAGCCCCTACGTCGTGCTGAATATGCTCATCATGACGCGCGCCGGACGGCCCGCCCTCGAGCTGATCGCGCGCGACGGCCGCTTCGTCAGGGGATTGCACTCGGTCGGCGAGCTCGACCCCGAGCGGCGTTTCATCATGCATTTCCCGGAGGAGCTCTCGATCGAGAGCTACGGCTCGGGTTACGGCGGCAACGCCCTGCTCGGCAAGAAATGTCACGCGCTGCGCATTGCCAGCTGGCAGGCGCGCACCGAGGGGTGGCTGGCCGAGCACATGCTGATCGTCGGCCTGCAGAACCCGCGTGGCGAGACCCACTACGTCGCCTGCGCCTTCCCCTCGGCGTGCGGCAAGACCAATCTGGCGATGCTGGTGCCGCCGGACTCGATGCCCGGCTGGAAAGTGCTGACCATCGGGGAGGACATCGCCTGGCTGCACCCCGGGTCCGACGGCCGCCTGTGGGCGATCAATCCGGAGGCAGGCTGCTTTGGCGTCGTGCCGGGCACCAATCCGCAGACCAACCGCAACGCCTATCACATGATCCGGCGCGACACGCTGTTCACCAATGTCGCGCTCACTGCCGACAACCAGCCGTGGTGGGAAGGGCTCACCTCCGGCAAGCCGGTCATCGACTGGCAGGGCCGTCCCTACGATCCCGCACGCGGCCCGGCCGCTCACCCGAATTCACGCTTCACGGTGGCCGCGACACGCAACCCCAGCTACTCCGCGCACATGGAGGACGTGAGCGGCGTGCCGATCACGGCGCTGGTCTTCGGCGGGCGGCGGCGCGAGGTAGCCCCGCTGGTCTATGAGGCGCGCGACTGGCAGCACGGCGTGCTGCTCGGGGCCTCGCTCGCCTCCGAAACCACCGCCGCGGCGGTCGGCCAGGTGGGGGTGGTGCGGCGCGACCCGATGGCGATGCAGCCGTTCTGCGGTTACAACTTCGGCGACTATTGGCAGCACTGGCTCAACGTCGGCGCCGGACTCACCCGGCCGCCGCGCATCTACCACGTCAACTGGTTCCGCCGCGACAGCCAGGGCAAATTCCTCTGGCCAGGGTTCGGTGACAACCTGCGCGTGCTCTCCTGGATGCTCGATCGCTGTGCCGGACGGGTCGGAGCCGCCGAGTCCGCCATCGGGCGGCTGCCGCTGCAGCAGGATCTCAACACCGCCGGGCTCAACGTCACCGCGGAGGCGCTCGCGGCGCTCTTCCGGGTCGACTCCGCGACCTGGCGCAAAGAGCTCGCCGAGATCCGCGAGTATCTCGGGCGTTATGGCAGCCGGCTGCCGGCAGCCCTGCTGGCGGAGCTCAAGGCGACCGAGCAGCGCCTCGAGTGAGGTTCGCGGCCCGCAGATGCGCGGCCGTCAGATCTCCTCGCAGTTGAAGCGGATGGTCTGGGGCGAGCCCTGTTCCGGCAAGCGTCCGAGGCCGATCATCCCATGTCCCTTGATCTGCAGGCTGTCGCGCCTGACGAATGCCTCTTCGCCGTCGGAAGTCTGCACGAAGGTGCCGTTGGTGCTCTGATCCACGAGCACGAACTTGTTGCGGCTGATCTCGATGCGCGCGTGCAGGCGTGAGATCAGATTGCCCTTGACCACGACGTCGTTGTCCTCGGCGCGCCCGATGGTGACGCTCGAGTGGCGCTCATCGACCAGCAGCTCGCGATCATCGGTCCGCAGCCGCAGACGCAGCGGCCGCGACGGGCGGGGCTCGGCCGCGATCCCCGGCACCATGCTGGTGACATCCTCGGTCTGCCACAGCACCTCGAAGAGGACGACCTCGCTTCCCTGTCCCTTGAGCGTCGCAACGTCGATCTGACGGCAGGCGGCCCGCCACTCGGGCGAGAGCTTCTCGACCGTCGCCGCGGTGGTGACGATCTGCCCGGCCTTGGCCTGGCTCGTCATGCGGTTGGCCGTGTGCACGGCCGCCCCGAACACGTCCCGGTTCTCGAGCATCACCGGACCGAAGTGGCAGCCGATGCGGATGGCGACCGGCTGTCCGTCGACCTTGAGGTGCGCGTGGGTGGAGATCTGCTGCTGCATCTGCGCGGCGGCGTTGAGCGCCGCGTCGGCGGTGGGGAAGGTGGCCATCACCTCATCGCCCATGGTCTTGATGACCGTTCCCTGCCGCTGCTCGGTGGCGCTGCGCATCACGTCGATGCAGGTGGCCACCATGTCGCGCGCCCGCAGATCACCCATGGTGTCGTAGAGCCGGGTCGATCCAACGACGTCGGCAAACAGTATCGCGAGTTCGATGTCCTTGCCCATGGGCGTCAAATGATTATACGCGAGGGCTTTCGGGCGGCTACAAACAGGGCCGCCGGCGCGCCTAGGGCGGTGCGGCGCGGGGAATCGCCCCCCGCAGGAGCTCCGCGCCCGCCCCGGCGACCCGTGCGCCCTCGCTCAACGTGCGGCGGAAATCGCGCGCTCCGGGCTCGCCACCGTAGAGTCCGAGCATGTGGCGGGTGATGGCGCCGAGACGCTCGCCGGCGGCGAGCTGTCGCTCGCAGTAGCGCGCCATGCGCTCGAGCAACGCCTCGCGTGCAGGCATCACCGCCGCTTCCGGGTGGAGCCAGCGCTGCAGCTCCGCGAGCACGAACGGCCGATGATAAGCCTCGCGTCCGAGCATCACGCCGTCGCACCACTCGAGCGCGGCCAGCACCTCGGCCGGCGCTCGCAGGCCGCCGTTCACCACCACCGGCAGCTCCGGCAAGCTCTGCTTCAGCCGTCGCACCACTTCATAGCGCAGCGGCGGAATCTCACGATTGTCCTTGGGCGACAGCCCACCCAACACCGCCTTACGGGCATGCACGATCGCGACCTGGCATCCGGCATCGCGCACCGCGGCGACGAAAGCAGACAGAGCCTCGAAGTCGCGTTCGGTGAAGTCGCCGCTGGCCGCGCGCGCATCCCCGCTGATTACTCCGATGCGCATCTTCACCGTGACCGGCACGCGCACCGCCGCGCGCATGGCCGCGACGCACTCGGCAACCCGCCGCGGCTCGCGCATCAGGCAGGCACCGAAGGCGCCGCTCGCCACGCGCTCGCTCGGGCAGCCGCAGTTGAGGTTGATCTCGTCGTAGCCGGCCTCCTCGCCGGCGCGCGCCGCCAGAGCCAGCTCGCGCGGCTCGCTGCCGCCCAGCTGCAGGGCGAGCGGATGCTCCTCGGGATCGAAGGCCAGCAGCCGCGCCCGGTTGCCGCGCACGATCGCCGCGGCGGTGATCATCTCGGTGTACAGCAGCACGTCCGGGGAGAAGCCGCGCAGGAAGTAGCGGCAGTGCCGGTCGGTCCAGTCCATCATCGGGGCCACGGAAATTCTGCGATCTAACCGCTTACCGCCACTCGGATTTTCAGACATGTTCGACCGCGCGCGAATTGGGACGACTGACACTGTCCACGATAACTGATTACAGCCCGATAGTTCACATCCGCCGCTTCAACTGCTACACCTATGCGCCCTGGATTCTTGTGCATGACACGCCCGCCCACGTCTGCAAAAAGCCCGCAACACCCGCGCCTCTCCAAGCTCATGGGCGAACTCGGCCTTTGCTCGCGGCGCGAGGCGGATCGCTGGATCACCAGCGGCTGGGTGAAAGTGGATGGCGAGGTCGTCGACACGCTCGGCGCCCGGGTTGCACCCGATGCACGCATCGAGATCGATCGGGCGGCCCGCCAACACCAGAGCGAACAGGTCACCATCCTGCTGCACAAGCCGGTGGGCTATGTCTCCGGTCAGGCCGAAGACGGCTACCAGCCCGCCATCGTGCTGGTCCGCCCGGAGAATCGCTGGGCGGCGGATCGCTCGCCCATGAAGTTCCAGCAGGGACACCTGCGTGCGCTCGCCCCCGCCGGTCGGCTGGACATCGACTCTACCGGGCTGCTGGTACTCACCCAGGATGGCCGCATCGCGAAGCAGCTGATCGGCGAGGACTCTTCGATCGAGAAGGAATACCTCGTGCGGGTCGAAGGCAGCCTTTCCACCGACGGCATGAAGCGCCTGCAGCACGGCCTGACGCTCGATGGCGTGAAGCTGAAGCCCGCAAAGGTGTCATGGCAGAACGAACACCAGTTGCGCTTCGTGCTGCGCCAGGGCCGCAAGCGCCAGATCCGTCGCATGTGCGAGCTCGTCGGTCTCTTCGTGACCGGGCTGAAGCGCGTCCGCACCGGCAACGTATCTTTGGGAGGGCTGCCGGCGGGGAAGTGGCGGTACCTGCGACCGGACGAGAAGTTCTGAGAACGGCGCAATCGCCTGGTAATCGCGCCTCGAGCCTTTCCTGCGCTGTCAGCGTGCCGCGAGCCGCCAGAGCGAGGTGATTTCCGCCGCACGCGCCATATGGAGTGGGTCCCTCCTGTCAGCGGCGCGCGGATGTCGCGGCGCCACGTCGTTGCGGCCCACGACGCGCAATCCCGCCGCCGCGAATTCTTCCAGCAGCTGCACACGGGTGCGCAGACCGAGGTGCTCCGCCAGATCGGAAAGGATCAACCACCCCTCGCCGCCCGGCGCCAGATGCTGCGGCAGCCCGCCGAGAAATCCGCGCAGCATCCGGCTATCGGGATCGTAGATTGCGTTTTCCATGGGCGAGCTCGGCCGCGCGGGAATCCATGGCGGGTTGCAGATGACAAGCGCCGCGCGACCTTCGGGAAA
>DASQGK010000018.1:0-16506 GCA_035632655.1 Steroidobacteraceae bacterium
CCCCACGGGCGATAGCGGCCTACCGCAGGGCGGTCGAGATCAACGCAACGCTCTCGCCGGCGTGGGGGATGCTCGAAGGCCTCTATCGGATGACGGGGGACTCCAGCAGTGCCGTCTTCGCCGCCGCGCAGGTCGCGCGGCTCAAGGCCCTCCCCCCACCGGTGGTCGCGGCCACCAATCTCTACTGCGACGGCGATCTCGCCGGCGCGGAGAAGATGATCCGCGCGTTTCTGCTGCAGCACGGCAATCAGATCGAGGCGATGCGGCTACTCGCCCGCATCGGCTCCGATCTGGAGATCTACGATGACGCGGAGCTGCTGCTCGCCGCGGTGCTCGAGCACGCGCCCGACTACCACGCCGCCCGCTACGATTACGCGAGCGTGCTGATGGCGCGCCACAGGTACCAGAGAGCGCGCGCCGAGCTCGAGCGGCTGCTCGCCGCCGACCCGGGCAACCGCGACTTCCGCACCCTCCATGCGTCCGCGATCGTCGGCCTGGGCCTTCACGAGGAGGCGCTCGAGCTCTACCGCGGCCTGCTGAGCGGCGCTCAGGACCGCGAGGCTGCCGATCTCCATCTCTCGGCGGCTCACGCTCTGAAGACGCTCGGACGGCGGGAGCAGGCCGTCGCGGAGTATCGCAAGGCGGCCAGCGCCCGTCCCGCGTTCGGCGACGCCTGGTGGAGTCTTGCAAATCTCAAGACCTACCGCTTCAGCGAGGACGAGCTCGCGGCGATGCGGGCTGCGGAAGCCGCCTCCGATACCAGCCCCGTCGATCGCTATCACCTGTGCTTCGCGCTCGGCAAGGCCTGCGAGGATCGGGCCGATTACGCGGCCTCCTGGCATTTCTACGAGCGCGGCAACGCGCTCAAGCGCGCCGAGAGCCGTTACCGTCCGGAGCCCATCGAGCGCAACACGGCGAATCAGCAGCGCGTCTGCACGCGGGAATTCTTTCGCGAGCGGCAGGGCTGCGGCCTCGAGAGCCGCGAGCCGATCTTCATCGTGGGACTGCCGCGCTCGGGCTCGACGCTCATCGATCAGATCCTCGCCTCGCACTCGGCTGTCGAGGGCACGCACGAGCTCGCCGAAATCCCACGTCTCGTCCACGAGCTGCAGGGCCGGGACCCGGACCTCGAGAACCCGCGTTATCCCCTGAATCTGGCCGACCTCCCGCACGAGGCCTTCGCCACGCTCGCCCGGCGCTATCTCGATGAGACGCGCCTCTACCGCACCGACAGGCCGCGCTTCATCGACAAGATGCCGAACAACTTCCGGCACATCGGCCTGATCCACCTGATGTTCCCCAATGCCTCGATCATCGACGCCCGGCGCGAGCCCATGGCGGGATGCTTCGGCCTCTACAAGCAGCTCTTCGCCCGCGGCCAGGAGTTCGCCTACAGCATTGCGGACATTGCCCGCTATTACCGCACCTACCTCGAGCTGATGGAGCACTGGGACCGGGTGCTGCCGGGGCGGGTGCTGCGTGTCCACTACGAGGAGGTCGTCGACGACCTTCCGGCGAGCGTGCAGCGCATCCTCGGGCACTGCGGGCTGCCGTTCGAGGCCGCCTGCCTCGAATTCCACCGCACCGAGCGCAGCATCCGCACGGCGAGCTCCGAGCAGGTGCGCCAACCTATCTTCCGCGAAGGCCTCGACCAGTGGCGGCACTTCGAGCAGTGGCTCGGACCGCTGCGCGAGGCGCTGGGCGATGCGCTGGAGCGCTACCGGCGCTGAATGGACGCCACCCGGGCACGGCAGGAGGCCGAAGCGCATTATCTGCGCGCACAGGCGCTCGAGGACCGAGGTCAGCTCGAGCAGGCGGCGGAGGCCCTGGCGCGGGCAGTCGCGCTGCGAGCGGACTTCGCCGATGCGCACAACGATCTGGGCCGTCTGCTGCTTTCGCTCGGCCGCACCGACGCGGCAATCGCCAGCTGCCGCCGTGCGCTCGAGCTGCGTCCGCGCTTCGCGGCCGCTCTCGGCAACCTCGCCAACGCCGAGCGCGCGCGCGGCGCTCTGGCTGCGGCGATCGAAGGCTACCGGCAGCTCATCGCGCTCGAGCCCGCGCTCGCCGAGGCGCACCGCAATCTCGGCAGCGCGCTCATCGAAGCGGGCGAGGCGGAGGCCGGTATCGAGGCCTTACGCAAGGCGGCGGAGCTGCGGCCCGACTACACCGCGGCGGTCACGCAGCTCGCGGCGGAGCTCGGCCGCCGGGGCCGCGCCGCGGAGGCGGTCCCCTACTACGAGCGGCTGATCGTCCACGACCGCCGCGCGGAGACCCTCAACGATCTTGGGACGCTGCTCGCAGGACTCGGCCGCTTCGAGGCGGCGGCCCGCTGCTATCGCGAGGGCCTCGCGCGCGCGCCGCGCGATGCGCGCCTCCATGCCAACATCGCCCACGTACTCCACTGCCGCGGCGATCATGGCGCCGCGATCGATCATGCACGTCGCGCGATCGAGCTCGACGCCCGGCTCCCGGAGGCGTACCTGCATCTCGGCAACGCACTGCTCGCCATCAACGAGATGCACGCCGCGGAGGCGGCGTACCGCGGCGGGCTCGAGATCGCCCCGGGGCACGCGCCGCTGCACATCGCCCATGCGATGGCCGAGCGGGCTCTCGGCCGGGTCGATGAGGCCGCCGTCAGTACCCGGCGAGCGCTGGAGCTCGGTCCCGACGCCGCCGATGCAGTAGCGCTGCTCGGCAATCTGGCGATCGACCGCGGGCGCTTCGACGAGGCCGAGGCGTTGCTGAGGAAAGCGCTCGTGCTCAGCCCCGACCTGCCTGAGGCCCTGATCGGGCTCAGCGCGGTGCGCAGGATGACCACGGACGATGAGCCCTGGCGAGCCGCCGCTGCGCGCGCGCTCGCGCGCGGCCTGCCGGTCGCCCACGCCATCGGTCTGCACCATGCGCTGGGCAAGTACCACGACGAGGTGGGCGAGCCCGGTCCCGCATTCGAGCATCACCGGCAGGGCCACGAGCTCGCGCGCCGCAGCCGCCCTCCCTATGACCGGACTGCGGCGAGCGGCCGCGTGACACGCACATTGGCGTGTTTCGACCGCCAGGCTCTCGCGCAACTGCGGGAGGCCGGCAACGCCAGCGAACGTCCGGTGTTCGTCTTCGGCATGCCGCGCTCCGGCACCACTCTCGCCGAGCAGATCCTGGCCTCGCATCCCGGCGTTCACGGAGCGGGCGAGGTGCTCTTCTGGCAGTTCGCCGCCGACGCCGAGCTCGCGGCGCCGCCCGAGCAGCGCGGCGCGACGATCGCGGCGCTGGGACGGCGCTACCTGGAGCTGTTCGCAGCGCTCCCGCCGAGGACACTGCGGGTCATCGACAAGCTGCCGAGCAACTTCAAGAATCTCGGCCTGATCCATGCGGCGCTGCCGCGGGCGCGGTTCATCCACCTCGAACGCGATCCGCTCGACACTTGCGTGTCGATCTATTTCCAGGGATTCACGGCTGCACATGCCTATGCGGCCGATCTCGGCGACCTCGGCCACTACTACCGCGAATACCGGCGCCTCATCGCGCACTGGCGCGCGGTGCTCCCCTCGGACACGCTGCTCGAGGTCCGCTACGAGGCGCTGGTCGATGATCCCGAGACCTGGAGCCGCAGGATGCTCGATCACATAGGACTCCCCTGGGATGCGCGCTGTCTCGAATTCCACCGCACCGAGAGACCGGTGCTGACGGCAAGCAGCTGGCAGGTTCGACAACCCATCGGCAAGGGCTCGATCGGCCGCTGGCACCGCTACGAAAGCTTCCTCACGCCCCTGCGTGAAGCCCTCGGCGACGTGCTGAGCGGCTCAATGGGCGACTGAAGCCGATTTCCCACCGGCCGGCAGGTGCAGCAGCTCCAAACCGGCCGCGTGGTGAAGCTGGAAGCCCTTCCACACCGTCACTCCACCGGTTTGGGTGCTGTAAGCCTGATAGTCGGCCGGCTGCTGGGCGGGCCACTGACCGTCCGAGCTCTCGCTGACTGCCACGTCGAGATATGCCGCGCGGCTCTCGTCCCCGCGCAGATAGCGGTCGAGGAACGCCGTGATGAAATGCAGGTTGACACCAATGATCCGGTCCTTGCGCCAGACGGGATCCTCGAACCAGTCGAGGTCCCAGAGGCGGTGACGCATCGACTCCGGCGCCGGGTTCAGGCCGATGGCGTGGCCGGCCATCCGGTAAGTCAGCAGATAACGCGAGGCGCCCGCTGCCTCCCTGAAGAAGGCGCGCGCGTTGCTCGCGTAATCCACGGTCGTGTCATGGTCGCCCGCGATGAGCAGCAGGGGCGTGTGAATGTCGGCAAGACCCTGTTCGCCCCACGCCTGCGTCTCGCCGCCGCCCGCCGGCGCGAGCGCGACCACGGCTTTGACGTCGAGGAGCACTGCGGCGCGCTTCGCCCCCCCGCGGGCGTAGGGCTCGAGCATGCTGCCTTCCGGCAGCTGCGCCAGCGGGCTCGACGGGTCCAGCGTCGCGCCGGCTGCCGTAAGCACGCCGCAGCCCCCGACGGAATACCCGATGAGCGCCAGCGCCGCAGGATCGATGAGGCCTTCGCTTCCCAACACTGCGCGCAGCCTCCCGGCGGCAAACACGATATCCAGCGGACGTCGCAGCACGAGTGCCGGCAGCTTGCCCGCTGCCGAGCGGTACGGCGGGTCCTCGTGGCGGATGGCCGCGACGACATAGCCCTTGGACGCGAGGTTCTCCGTCAGCCAGGTGAGTGCCGCGGTCACGTTGCTCAAACCGTGCGACACGAGAACCAGCGGATGCCGCCCGCCCTGCGCTCGTGCATTACGCACCGCGATCCCGGGCACGACGAAGTGCTCGAGCTGGCCCGCTGCTTCCCCATCGAGCGCGCCCGCATACGTCTCGCCCGGACCCTTGACCCCTTCGGCGGGGTACCAGAGGTCGATCGTGAGGCGGCGATCGGCTGCGGGCATGTGCCGCGACCGCGGATCGTAGCTCAGCACATCTGGGGCATCCCGGGCGACAAGCTCCACCGTGCGCACGCCCACGCTGTAGGGCCCCAGCCGGGCGAGCTCCGGCGCGTCGATACCGGGTCGGCTGGGCGGTCCCTCGCTCGCCACCGCCAGCGGGGTTGACGCCAGGATCATCGCCGTGAGGGCGGCGCCGTGCCAGGCGCGCGCGCGATGGCGCGCAGACCCGGGAGATGGCACGTCTGCCGGGAAGACCCCGTCGCTTTGCATCTTTCCACCGCCGCGTTCGCAGGGACAACGGATCATAGCGGTCACCGACCCGGGTCTGCATGACACTTGATCCGGGCGCCACACTCGGCGAGGCTGTCCGCACGCATGGCTCGCCCGCCGCACGTCCTCGCGATCGATCAGGGCACGACCTCGACCCGCGCCATGGTCTTCGATGTGCATGGCCGCGCCACAGCGCTCGCGCGGCGCGCATTGCCGCAGCATTACCCCGCCTCCGCCTGGGTGGAGCACGACCCGGAAGACATCTGGCGGGACACGCTCGCCACGGTGCGTGAGGCGATCGAGGCGAGCGGCGCAGACCCCGCAGGGATCGCCGCGGTCGGCATCACGAATCAGCGCGAGACCGCGCTGGTCTGGGAGCGCGCCACGGGGCGGCCCATTCATCGTGCCATCGTCTGGCAGGACCGGCGCACTGCGGACGAGTGCGCCCGGCTCAAGTCCGACGGGGCCGAGGAGCTGGTGCACCGCAAGACGGGCTTGCTCATCGACCCGTACTTCTCCGGCACCAAGCTTGCGTGGCTCCTCGATCACATCGAGGGAGCCCGCCAGCGCGCCGAGCGCGGCGAGCTGGCATTCGGCACCATCGACACGTTCCTGCTGTGGCGCCTGACGGGCGGCCGGGTGCACGCCACCGATGCCACCAATGCCTCGCGGACACTCCTTTTCGACATCCATCGCCAGTGCTGGGACGAGGAGCTGCTGCGGCTGCTGCGCGTCCCACGCCCGCTGCTCCCCGAGGTGTGCGACAGCAGCGGGGTCTACGGTACAACCGACGTGTCGCTCTTCGGCCGTGCGCTTCCGATCGCCGGAATCGCCGGCGATCAACAGGCCGCCCTCGTCGGGCAGGCCTGCTTTACGCCGGGGATGGCGAAGTCCACCTATGGCACGGGCTGCTTCCTGCTGCTCAACACCGGCGAAACGGCGGTCGATTCCACCAACCGCATGCTGACGACGCCGGCGTACCGGATCGGCGGACGCACGACCTACGCCATGGAAGGCTCGATCTTCATGGCGGGGGCCGCGATCAAGTGGTTGCGCGACGGACTCGGACTGATCAGGGACGCGGCGGAGACTGCCGCGCTCGCCGCGCGCGTCCCGGAGGATCACGGGGTATACCTGGTCCCGGCGTTCGTCGGCCTCGGTGCGCCGCACTGGGCGCCCGGCGCCCGCGGGCTCGTCTGCGGGCTCACGCTCGATGCGACGCCTGCGCACCTGGCCCGCGCGGCGCTCGAATCCGTCGCCTACCAGACCCTGGACCTGACGACCGCGATGGCGCGCGACGGTGCGCAGCGGGCGCAGGCGATCCGCGTGGATGGCGGCATGGCGGCGAACGACTGGTTCTGCCAGTTCCTGGCCGACATCCTCGAGGCCCGGGTCGAGCGTCCGCAGGAGCTCGAGACGACCGCGCGCGGTGCCGCATTGCTCGCGGGACTCGCCACGGGCGTCTGGAGAGACCTCGCAGCGCTCGCTGCAACCTGGAGCCAGGCGTCGGTGTTCGCACCCGCCATGACCCCCGAGCGGCGCGGCGCGCTCGTCGCCGGCTGGCGGCAGGCGCTGGCGCGATGCCTCTTTTAGATGGAGCTATTCCTTTTCTAGGCTTTGACGCCCTCACCGGGCTGAGGAATATCTGGTCCCATGAGTACTTCTCCCCTGGCGCGCGACCGCCCGGCCTGGGAGCGGCTGTCCGCCAGCCTCAAGCCCGAGGGACGCGCCTTCATCGGTGGCCGCTACGTCGAGGCACTCGACGGCGGCGTGTTCGATGACGTCTCCCCGATAGACGGGCGGGTCATCTGCCAGGTAGCGCGCGGTCGCGCCGCGGATGTCGACACCGCGGTGAAGGTCGCGCGGACCAGCTTCGAGTCCGGCCCCTGGCGGCGCATGGAGCCGCGGGACCGCAAGCGCATTCTGCGGCGCTTCGCCGAGCTGATTCGCAACGACAGCGACCGCCTGGCGCTGCTCGAGACCCGCGACGTCGGCAAGCCGATCGTCAACTCCGTGGGCGTCGATGTCGCCAACTGCGCCGACTGCATCGAGTACTACGCCGAGCTCGCCGATAAGCTCTACGACGAGGTGGCGCCCACCGGCCCGAACGATCTCGCGCTCATCCGCCGCGAGCCGCTCGGCGTGGTCGCGGCGATCGTGCCGTGGAACTACCCGCTCATCATCAGCTGCTGGAAGGTGGGGCCGGCTCTCCTGACCGGCAACTCGGTGGTGCTGAAGCCGGCGGAGCAGTCCCCGCTCACCGGCATCCGTCTGGCCGAGCTTGCCTGCGAGGCCGGAGTGCCGGCCGGCGTATTCAACGTGGTGCCGGGCTTCGGCGAGGAGGCCGGACAGGCGCTGGCGCGTCACCCGGAAGTCGATCTCATCACCTTCACGGGCTCGACCGAGGTCGGCCGGCTGATGCTGCGTTACGCCTCCGAGTCGAACCTGAAGCGCGTGGCGCTCGAGCTCGGCGGCAAGACCCCGCAGGTGGTGTTCGCCGATGCAGATCTCGAGCGAGCCGCCTACGACATTGCCTGGGGTATCTACTACAACAGCGGCGAGACCTGTCACGCCGGCTCGCGTCTCATCGCGCACCACGCCGTCAAGGACGAGCTGCTCGAGAGAATCGCCAGCGTGGCCGACACCATCACCCTCGGCCACCCGCTCGAGCCCACCACGCAGATGGGGGCGCTCATCGACCGCGGGCACATGCAACGGGTGCTCGGCTACATCGACGGCGGCGTTGCCGATGGCGCGCAAGTCGCGCGCGGGGGCCGGCAGGCTCTCAGGGAGAGCGGCGGGTTCTACGTCGAGGCGACGGTCCTCGACCGCGTACGTCCGGAGATGAGGGTGGCGCGCGAGGAGGTCTTCGGGCCCGTGCTCTCGGTCATGACTTTCCGCGATGAGCCCGAGGCGCTGCGCCTCGCCAACGATACGCCCTACGGCCTCGCCGCCGCCGTGTGGACCTCCGACATCGACGTGGCGCATCGGCTGTCCGCGGCGCTGCGTGGCGGTACCGTATGGGTCAACTCCTTCGACCGCTCGACGATGGCTACGCCCTTCGGCGGCTTCAAGCTGTCCGGCTCGGGGCGCGATCGCTCCCCCCATGCCATCGACAAGTACTGCGATCTGAAAACCATCTGGACCGCCTATCGATGAGGCTCGCCACGTGAAGCTCACCGACATCACCACGTTCGTCGTCGGCAATCCCCCGCCCCACTACGGGGGCCCCTACTTCGTGTTCGTGAAGCTGACCACCGACGGCAACGTGCACGGCGTCGGCGAGGCCTACGGCATACCGTTTCATCCGGACATCGCCGCGCGCATGCTCGTCGATATCTTCGAGCGCTACCTCGCCGGCGAGGACCCGCACAACATCGAGAGGATCTGGCGGCGTGTGTACTCTGCCGGCTACACCCAGCACCCGGACCTCGCGCTCATGGCAGTGCTGTCCGCGCTCGAGATGGCCTGCTGGGACATCGTCGGCAAGGAGGCGGATCAGCCCGTCTACAACCTGCTCGGCGGACGCGTGCACGAGCGGCTGCGCAGCTATACGTATATCTATGCGCGGCCCGGTGACAAGACCAACGTCTACCAGGATCCCGAGCTCTCGGCCGAGCGCGCCGCGGAATGCCTCGCCCAGGGCTTCACCGCCATCAAGTTCGATCCCGCGGGACCGTATTCGGCTTTCGACGGCCGCCAGCTGTCGCTCCCCGCTCTCGAGCTGTGCGAGCGCTTCATGAAGCTGCTGCGCGCGGCGGTGGGAAACAAGGCGGATCTGCTGTTCGGCACGCACGGGCAGATGACGGCTGCGGGCGCGCTGCGCCTGGCACGGCGGCTCGAGCCCTACGATCCGCTGTGGTTCGAGGAGCCGGTGCCGCCCGATGCCCCGGAGGAAATGGCCCGCGTGGCGCGCGGCACGCGCATACCCATCGCCGCGGGCGAGCGCCTCGCCACCAAGTACGAATTTGCCAGACTGCTGAGCACGGGGGCCGCCGCCATCCTGCAAATGAACCTGGGAAGAGTCGGCGGCATTCTCGAGGCCAAGAAGATCGCGGCCATGGCCGAGGTGCACCACGTGCAGATCGCCCCACACCTGTACTGCGGCCCGGTGGTCGGAGCCGCCAACATCCAGCTCGCGACCTGCAGCCCGAATTTTCTCATCCTCGAGAGCATCGAGCGCTGGGACGGCTTCCACGCCGAGGTGCTGAAGAAGCCGATCCGCTGGGAGGCGGGATACGTCATTCCGCCGAGCGGGCCCGGCCTCGGTATCGAGCTCAACGAGGACGCCATCGCCCGCCACCCGTACCGGAGCAAGGCGCTGCATCTCGAGATGGCGCAAGGCCCCATCGTCTGCTGAGCGGCCATGGCCGACTACGACTTCATCGTGATCGGCGCCGGCTCGGCCGGCTGCGTGCTGGCAAACCGGCTGACCGCGAGCGGCCGGGACCGCGTGCTGCTGCTCGAGGCGGGCGGCTCGGACCGCTCTCCCTGGATCCAGGTGCCGATCGGTTACGGCAGAACCTTCAACGACCCCCGCTTCAACTGGATGTACGAGGCGGAGGCCGACGCCACGCTGGATAATCGCCGTCAGTTCTGGCCCCGCGGCAAGGTGCTCGGCGGCTCCTCCTCGATCAACGCGATGGTGTTCGTACGCGGTCAGCCGGGCGACTTCGACGACTGGGCCGCGGCGGGCAACCCCGGCTGGTCGTGGCGTGAGGTCCTGCCCTATTTCAGGAAGCTCGAGGATCACCCCTTCGGGGAAAAGGAGTATCACGGCGTCGACGGGCCCCTCACGGTGAGCGATGTCTCCGCCAGGGTCCACCCGCTGTGCGAGAGCTTCCTCGCCGCCTGCGACACCCTGGGGTTTGCGCGCACCCCGGATTTCAACGGGTCGCAGTCGGAGGGCACCGGTCACTGGGAAGTCACGATCAGGGAAGGAGTGCGGGCCTCGAGCGCGAGTGCCTACCTCACGCCTGCGCAGCGCCGGGGCAATCTAGAGGTGCGCACCCGCGCGCAGGCGACCCGCATTCTGTTCGAGGGCCGGCGCGCCGTCGGCGTCGAGTTTCTCGAGTCGGGGACGCCGCGCGTCGCGCACGCGCGCCGCGAGGTGATCCTCGCGGCCGGAGCCGTCAACTCACCGCAGCTGCTCGAGCTCTCCGGAGTGGGCGATCCGCGACTGCTGCGCCCGCTCGGCATCGCGGTGGTGGCCGCCTCCCCCGCAGTCGGCCAGGGCCTGCAGGATCATCTCGCCGTCAACTACTACTACCGCTCGCGCGTGCCCACTCTCAACAACGAGCTCGCGCCCTTCCTCGGCAAGGCGCGGGCGGCACTGCGCTACGCCTTCGGCAAGGGCGGACCGCTCGCGATGAGCGTCAATCAGGCGGGTGCGTTCCTGCGCAGCCGCAGCGGCCTTGCGCGCCCCAACCTGCACATCTATTTCAACCCGGCGAGCTACTCCACCACGACGCTCGGAACGACGCGGCGGCTGATGAAGCCCGATCCGTACCCGGGATTCCTGCTCTCCTTCAATACCTGCCGCCCGGTGAGCCGCGGCAGCATCCACGTCCGCTCGCCGGATCCGCTCAAGGCGCCGGCGATCCGCCCCAACGCGCTCTCAGCGCCTGCCGACATTGCCGACGTGATGGAGGGCTCGCGCATGATCCGGCGCATCGTCGCCGCGCAGCCTCTGGCGGCGCTGGTCGAAGCCGAGCGCGAGCCGGGGAGCGCCGTGACCGCCGAGGCCGAAGTACTCGCGGACTTTCGGCGGCGCGCCGGCAGCGTGTTCCACGCCTGCGGCACCTGTGCCATGGGGCCGGACCCGCGCACTGCGGTGCTGGATGCGCGGCTGCGTGTGCACGGCGTGTCGGGCCTGCGCGTGGTCGATGCCTCCGCCTTCCCCAACGTCACCTCCGGCAACATCAACGCGCCGACCATCATGCTCGCCGAGAAGGCCGCCGATCTCATTGTGGAAGACAGCCGCGCGCCGCAGGCGTAACCTCGGCCCGATCATGCAGAGCGCGATCCCATGAGCGAGCCCGCGGGCGTCGCAGCGCCTCCCCCGGCCTTGAGCGCGGCCGAGCCGCAATCGGCGTCCCTCGCCGAGCGCTGGTACGTGCTCATCATGATGTGCCTCGTATACACGCTCAGCATCGCCGACCGCTATGTCGTGTCGACCGTGCTGGATCCGATCCGCCACGACCTGCATCTCAGCAACTTCGGCGTGTCGATCCTCACCGGCGCGTCCTTCGGGGTCTTTTACATCATCCTCGGCTTCCCGCTCTCCTGGCTGATCGACCGCTACAACCGCCGCAGGATCGTCGCGGTGTGCCTCGTGCTGTGGTCGGTGATGACGGCCGTGTGCGGCCTGGCACGCTCCTCATTCGATTTCTTCCTGGCGCGCTTCGGCGTCACGGTCGGCGAAGCCGGGGGCACTCCCGGCGCCAACTCGCTCCTCTCGGATTATTTCCCCGCGACCCGCCGCGCGATGGCGCTCACGGTGTTCTCGCTCGGCGCGCCGATCGGCGCCTGGCTCGGCTACAACGTAGCGGGCGCCATTGCCGACCTCTACGGCTGGCGCGCGGTCTTCTATGCGCTCGGCATCCCGGGCGTAATCGTCGGCATCGGCGTGTGGCTCACGGTGCGAGAGCCGCCCCGCGGCTGCCTCGACTCCGGCCGGGAGGGACTTGCCCCCTCGGTCGGATCGACGCTGCGGTTCATGTGGCAGCAGCGCTCCGCGGTGCACACCATGATCGGCACGGCGGTATGCGCGCTCTGGGGCTGGGGACTCATGTACTGGACCCCGACGTTCCTGCAGCGCACCTACCACATGACTGTGGGCCAGGCGGCCGAGGTGACGCAGAACATGCACCTCTGGGGAGGTGGCCTCGCCACCGTCGCCACCGGCTGGCTCATGGCCCGCGGCAGCATGATCGATGCGCGGCGCATCGTGTGGCTGCTCGGCGCCGGCATCGGGATCGCGACCGTCGCTTCGGGCGTCGTCTACTACACGCGCGATCTCGCCCTCGCCAAGGCGATGTTGTGGATCTTCATCCCTTC
Organism: Steroidobacteraceae bacterium; assembly: GCA_035632655.1. Lineage (GTDB taxonomy): Bacteria > Pseudomonadota > Gammaproteobacteria > Steroidobacterales > Steroidobacteraceae > 13-2-20CM-66-19. The sequence continues at coordinate 12,252 of DASQGK010000018.1, forward strand.
GATTTACTACTACATCGGCCCCGGGTTCGCCCTGCTGTGCAACCTGGCCCCCTGCCGCATGCGCGCGATGTTCATCGCGATGGTGCTGTTCCTGGCCAACCTCGGCAATCTGGTGATCACGCCGCCGGTGATCGGCGCGCTCAACGACTGGTTCCAGCGCTACAACCTCGCCGAGTCCGATGCGCTGCGCCTGGCGATGCTGTGCATAGTGCCCACAGGCTTCTGGGCCACGGCGCACCTGTTCCTCGCGGCGCGCGACATCCTCAAGGATCAGGAACGCGCGCGGGCGTATTCCTAGCCGCCGGGCCGCTCCAGTCCACCGGCTCCACGGGCGGCACGACCATGAGCCACGCGAACAGCCCCAGCAGTGCGACTGCGCCGGTGACCCAAAGAGCCACGGTGTAGTGGCCCCCGTTGACCTTGACCAGATAGCCGGTGACGCTGGGGGCGAGGATTCCGGCCGTGTTGCTCACCGCATTCTGCGTGCCCATCCACCGGCCGGTGGCGAGCGGGCCCGCGAAGCGCTGCGTCAGCGCGCCCACCGAGGGCGAATTGAGTCCATCGGCGACTCCTGTCGCGAGCAGCAGTGCGGCGCCCGCCGCCGCGCCGGTGCCGTTGAGGAACAGGAGGCACAGACCGACGCCGGCGGCGCTCAGACACAGCGCCGTCTTGTAAGCAAGGCTCGGCGTCGCGCCGCTGCGGACCCACCGGTCGATGAGCCATCCGGTCGCGAGAATGCTCAGCGAATCCATCAGCCAGATGAAGCCATTGACCGAGGTCATGGCACCGAGGGACAGGCCGCGCTCCTCCACCAGATAGAGCGGCACCCAGGCGAAGACGAAGTAGAAGGCGTAATTCGAGCAGAAGTTGCCGAACACCGTCCCCCACAGCGCCCGCTGGCGCACGACATCGAGCCATGCCGGTTCCGCGGCGCTCGCTGCGACCGCCGCGACCGGCGCCCGCAGCTGCCTCCACCAGGGAATGAGCCAGCCGAGCGAGGCCACGCCCAGCGCAATGAACATCGCCCGCCATCCGTAACGAATCATGATTGCGCCGCCCACGAAGGTCCCGAGCGCGGGACCCACGACGCTGCCGACCTGCATGATCGCGGTGGCGCGCGCGCGGTGCCGGTCCGCGACGCGCTGTGAGATCAGGGCGAAGCCGCTGGGGTAACAGACCGACTCCCCAACACCCATCACGAGGCGCAGCGCCACGAGGCTCAGCACGCCGCCCGACAGCCCGGCGAGGAACGTTCCCACCGACCAGAGCGTGAAGCCCGCGGCCAGCACACGCGCCGCGCCGAAACGATCGACGAGGACGCCCATGAAGGGCTGCGAAAGGACATAGGTAGTGAAGAACGCCGACAGCAGCAGGCCCATCTGCAAGTCGTCGAGATGAAACTCGCTCTTGATGAGGGGCGATGCGGTCGAGATCGTACCGCGGTCGACGTAATTGATCATGAGCGCCGCTCCGAGGAGCAGCGCCAGAGCGAACGGAAAGCGTGACTCCCGGCCTAGCGTACCGGCCGCGGCCCCGTCGGCCGGCACCTAGCGAGACCTGATTCGCAGACTCATGATCGGCCGATGTTACCTCGGCGCAGACTGCTTCGTGTCGGGTACCAGCAGGTCGGCGGACAGGCGCGTGCCGAGGTGGGCCTGATGCGGTACGCAGTTCGAGGCGAAGTCGACGTTCCGTGCAGAGAACAGCGGCAGGATCTTCAGCCTGACCTGCTCGAGCAGCTCGCAGTCGCCCGCCTCCCACACCGGGTCCTTGTCGAGATGCAGGTCGACCCTGCGCCAGTGCGCACCCACGGGCTGAGCCGCGCTGTCCCCGGGGTCGGCAGGCTGCAGCACATTCATCTTGATATTCAGCCCTGGAAAGGGATCGGGTCGGCCGAAGGGCGACGAGCACCCGGCGAGGCTCGCCTCGAAGCCGCGCTGGGCGCCGAGCTCGGTGAGCACGTAGCGGATCTTGTCCTGCAGCCCGTCGCAGGAATAATGGGCGGTGAAGCCCTGAAACACGAAATGCAGCTGTCTGGGTGCCCAGACGGCCGGGACCGACTCGCCGGAACCCTCAGGCTCCGCACCCCAGGCGCCGCACGCCACCAGCAGCACCAGGGCCGCCGCCACGGGCCGCCGCAGACTCCGGAAATTCACGGTCCACATAACGACACCTCTATGGCGTGCGCAACTGCGCCGATCATTAGAGCCGATTTTCCATTGAGCGTTCTGGCAGCCATGGCTAGTGCCGAAAACGGCTGTTCCCGGAAGCCGTTGACAGGGCTCCGCTTTGGGGCAAACTGAGACGCTCATAAGAACCCAGCGCGGCCCTGCGCATATGGAACAAGGGGGTACGCCTGTCCGGGGAGCCTGAAGCCCCTGCCAATTCCCATGCCGGAGCGCGCTCCGGCAACGCCTCGCTGTTACTTCCGTCAAGCCTCGGCTGGACGCTGCTGCTGTACGCCGCGCTGGTGCTCGCGACGGGCTGGGCTTACTCGGCGCAGCGCATCCGCAACGACCGGGAGCGGACGATGCAGACCGAGAGCGACCGGCTGCAGTCGGTCGCCGTGGCGCTGGGAACCACGACCTTCGCCATGCTGAGCGATGGAGTGGGCTCGGCGGTGGTGCGCGCCAACGAGATCGAGTCCCTCGGTGGCCTCGAGTCGGTGTCGGAGCGCGACCTCACTCCGGCACTGGGCACCGCGCTGATGGGCGGCGAGTACGTACGCTCGATCTTCATAGCGGACTCTGCGCGCTTCGCGCGCGGGGGACGCAGCGGCGCTTACGACGTGAGCGCGGCGCGGCCGGCATGGTTCAAGCCGGCGGTCTCACCCGAGACGGACGTCTGGGTCGGCACACCCGTCGCCGATCCTGATCAACCCGGGACGGACAGTATGGTCGTGCCGGTCGCACAGCGGGTACGTGCCGGCGGCAGAAGCGATCTCTGGGCCGGGGCGCTCTTCGACTTCCGCGCCTTCGACAGCCTGCGCAAACAGCTCGGCAGTCCGGGCGGTATCCTCCTGCTGGGAAGCGACGGCGCACTGCTCGCTGCGATGCAGGATATTTCCCCCGAGTTCGTGTCGAACCAGTCATACGCCAGCTCACCGCTCTTTCAGCAGGCGGCGCGTGAGCTGCAGAACGGCTGGGATCGGGGTGTGGTGCGCGGTTTTGCTCCGAAGGTCGGCGCGTCGATGATCTTCGGATGGGCGCGGGTGCGGCAATTCCCGGTTGTCATCGCAACCGGAAGACCCCTCGCGGCGGTCCTCGCGCCCTGGGAGCGGCGCATGATCACGACGCTGGTGGTCACCGGGGCCTTCTCCGCTCTGGTGCTGGCGATGACGCTGCTGCTCAATCACTCGCTGCGCGCGCTGCGCAGCCGCGAGCTCCATTACCGCACGCTCTTCAACAACACCTCCTTCAGCGTGCTCCTCAGCGAGGGCGATCATTTCATCGCCGCCAACGACACGGCGCTGCGCATGTTCGGGATTCCGGATCTGGAGGCGGTGCGCGAGCTCGATCCCGAGGCCATCTCGCCGCCCGAGCAGCCCGATGGCCGACCCTCGAGCCTCGCGCGGCGCAAGTACATCGAGCAGGCGATGCGCGACGGCAACGCCACTTTCGAGTGGCTGCACCGGCGTGTCGACAATGGGGAGGCCTTTCCCGCCGAGGTCGACATGAACGTCATCGCGCAGGACAAGGCGCTGCTGCGGCTCTCGATCGTGCACGATCTCACCGAGGCCAAACGCGCCGAGCGCGAGCGGCGCGAGAGCGAGGGGCGCTACCAGGCGCTGGTCGATGCGCTGCCGGAGGCGGTGCTGGTGCATCGGGGCGGGGAGCTGCTGTTCGGGAACGTCGCGGCACGCACGCTGATCGGCGCCGCCCCCGATGACAGCCTGAAGGGCGTCCCGGTCACCTCGTTCGCGCTCGAGCCCGACCGCAAGCTGCTGATCGAGCGCACTCGCGCGATTCTCGAGCACGGCGTTCCGGCCGAGCCGCGCGAGACCCGCATCCGCCGCCTCGATGGCACGGTGATATGGGTCGAGGTACAGGGAGTGCGCGTGCAGTACGCCGGCGCGCCCGCCGTGCAGACCCTGCTGCGCAACATCACCGCCCGCAAGGAGCAGGAGGAAGCGGAGGCCGCCCGCGTCGTGCGCATGCAGCGCCAGTCGGAGATGCTGCTGCGCGTGGCGAGCCACAGCAGCGATGCGGGCCTCACCGGACTACGGTCGGCACTCGAGGGGATCTGTGTCGACTCG
>DASQGK010000019.1:0-88505 GCA_035632655.1 Steroidobacteraceae bacterium
CCAGCGAATCTTCCCCCGGACAGGGCACCGGCCGGTTCGAGCCCTATTTCCGCCTGGTGCGCTCGCTGCTGCCGCGCGCCTCGTCTCTGGCGGTCTTCACTGCGGCGGGCGAGCTCCTCTGGACCTCCGACACCATGACCGGGCCCGACCTCATGAACGTGGTCGAGGATGCGCTCATTGCGGCGCGCTCGAGCCAGGGTGGGGCCGGGCAGCTGCGCACGCTCGAGGGGAACCTCCCCGTATACCTCTGCTCGCTGCGCGATGAGGCGGGGGGGCTGCTCGCCATGGTGGCGGTCGTGTGCCGTCCGATGGAGGGCACCGAGCGCAGGAACCAGGACTTCTCCTTCGCGAATGCGCTGCTCGCCCCGGCGCTCGAGTCGCTGCGCCGCGAGTTCCTCGCGCAGGCGGCGATCGAGGAGCTGCACGGCACGGTCGCCGCGCTCAACCGCGACCTCGAGCTGCTGCTCTCGCACGGCGCGGTCGAGCAGCCGAACACCGAGGGCGCCAACGACCTGCAGCTGCTGCTGCAGCAGACCATGGAGCACCTGCGCGCCACGACCGGGGCGCTGCTGGTGCCGGAGAAGAATCTCACGCTGCTGCGCTCGGCCGGCGACTCGGCCGCCGATGCGCGCTTCATGATGAAGGCGCACCGCAAGCTCATGACGCTGGCGCAGGCGCAGCCCGGTCCGCTGGTCGTCAACGACGTCGACGTCGCCGCCACCGACACCTACCCCTACCGCGTGCTGTGCTGCGCGCTGCGCACCCGCGCCGGGCGCTGCATCGGCATGCTGGCGCTGCTGCGCGAGGAGACGCACGAGCGCTTCAGCGAGCGCGATGCGCACCTGGTGCAGATCCTGGCGCGCAAGGCGCTCGACATCGTCGAGTCGAGCTACGACTCGCTCAGCGGCCTCTACACGCGGCCGGCCTTCGAGCGGCGGCTTGCCGCGGTCGTCACCGACGGCAAGACTGGCCAGCCCTGGAGCGCTCTCTATATCGACGTCGATCAGCTGCACGCCATCAACGAGAAGGCCGGCATGCACGTCGGCGACTCGGTGCTCGGGCAGCTCGGCGAGCTGTTCCGCAAGCGCCTGCCGCCCGGAGGCTTCGGCGCGCGCATCTCCGGCGACCGCTTCGCGGTGTTGCTGCCGGCGCAGGTCGAGGATGCCGAGAAATTCGCCCAGGCGCTGCGCGTCGGCGCCGAGCAGCTCGTGCCGCAGCCGGGCGAGTCGCGGCCGCCCGTCTCGATCAGCGTCGGCGTGGCGCTGCTCGATACCAGCGATGGGGCCGAGCTCGCCCACGTGCTGGCGGCGGCGGAAAGCGCCTGCAAGGCGGCCAAGGACCGCGGCCGCAACCGCGTCGAGGTCTACCAGTCGAGCGATACCTCGATCGTGCGGCGCTTCGCCGACATCTCGGTCGCCGCGCAGCTGCGCGACGCCATCGACAACGACCGGCTGCGGCTCGATGCGCAGCTGATCCTGCCGTTCTCCGCAGCCGAGAGCGCGCGGCCGCACTACGAGCTGCTGCTGCGCATGATCAACGACGACGGGCTCACCATGGGCCCGGACAGCTTCCTGTCGGCCGCGGCGCGCTACCAGCTCATGCCGCTCATCGACCGCTGGGTGGTGAACCACGTGATCGAAGCGCTCAAGCCGCGCGCCGGGGTGCTCGAGGGCAAGGCGCTCGGCTTCACCATCAATTTCTCCGGGCAATCGCTCGATGACGACACCTTCGCCGATTTCCTCATCCGCTCGATCGGCGAAAGCGGCCTCGATCCGGATCTGTTCTGCTTCGAGCTCACCGAGAACGCCACGGTTGCGCACCTGTCGCGCGCCGAGGAGCTGATGCGCCGCCTGCGCAAGCTCGGCTGCGGCGTGGCGCTCGACGACTTCGGCACCGGGCTGTCCTCGCTCTCCTGTCTGCGGCAGCTGCCGATCACCATGCTCAAGATCGACGGCAGCTTCATCCGCGACGTTCTCAGGGATCCGCGGGCCGCCGCCATGGTGCGCGCCATCGCCGAGCTCTCCCGCAGCATGAAGATCATCACGGTCGCCGAGTACATCGAGACCGAGGAGATCAGCAATCATGTCGCGGAGCTCGGCGTCGACTACGGTCAGGGCTTTGCGATCGGCAAGCCGATCGCGCTCGCCGAGCTCCTCAACGAGCTGCCGCTGCCGACCGACACGGCCACGGAGCGCGCCCCGCACGACGTCATGTGGTACGCGGGAGCGACGCCCTGATGCGTCTCTCCGGCCGCTCGCGCACCGCCAGCGCGCTCCTCGCCGGCGCCATCCTCGGCTTCTGCGGCGCGCTCAGCAGCGGCGTGCTCGCCGAACGCCCGCGCGCGGCCAGCGCCGCAGCCGAGCGCCCCATCCTGCGCTGGGAGGAGGCGAGCCTCTTCGCGGAGGTTTATGAGCGCATCAAGCGCGACTACGTCGAGGACGTCGACGACCATGTGCTGATGGAAAAGGCGCTGCGCGGCATGGTGTCCGCGCTCGATTCACACTCGGCCTATCTCGACAGCGAGGAGTTCGAGGAGATTCGCCTCAGCACCATGGGCTCCTATCCGGGCATCGGCATCGAAGTGGTCCCGAGCGAGGGGCGGGTGCTGGTGCTGCATCCCATCGAAGGCTCCCCCGCGCAGCTCGCGGGGCTCAAGAGCGGCGATGAGATCGTGAAGATCGACGGCGTCGACATCGGCGGCGATCTCGAGCAGGCGACCGCGCGCATGCGCGGCGCCGCCGGCAGCACCGTGCACCTCAGCATCCGTCGCAAGGACGAGCCTGCGCCGATCGAGTTCACCCTGAAGCGCGCCCAGGTCGAGGTGAGCAGCGTCTCGGCCCAGATGCTCGAGCCCGGCTACGGCTACCTGCGGATCACGACTTTCACCGAGACGACGCCGGAAGACGTTCGCCACGCCATATTGCGCCTTAAAAGAGACAATAAGGCTGCTTTGTCGGGTCTTATTCTTGATTTAAGAGACAATCCAGGCGGAGTTCTCGAGGCAGGGGTCGCCGTCGCGGACGATTTCCTGGACCAGGGCGTGATCGTGAGCGCCGACGGTCGTACCCCCGAAGCGCGCTTCCGCATGGATGCAACCGCCGGTGATCTCATCAACGGGGCGCCGCTCGTGGTGCTGGTCGATGGCGGAACCGCCTCGGCCTCCGAGATCGTCGCCGGTGCGCTCAAGGACCACGGCCGCGCCGTTCTCATCGGCCGGCGCACCTACGGCAAGGGCTCGGTGCAGACCGTCATGCCCCTGTCGCACGGTGGTGCCCTGAAGCTCACCACCTCCCGCTACTTCACCCCGTCCGGCGCCTCGATCCAGGGCAAGGGCATCGTACCGGACATCGTGGCCAAGGCACCTCCCCAGCTCGCGGCGGCGCGCGCGGCGCGGGGGAGCCTGCCGTTCGGCGCCCGCGACGGGGACGTGCGCACCGGACTCGACACGCTCAAGTCCCGCGGCGGCGTCCTGGCCCAGCGCCGGTCGCCCTCATCCGGGGTGCCTGATTAAATTGGCCTGAATCGCAGGAAGCGATTCAGGCGGACATTCCTTCGCTATGCTCTGCGGGCCATGCTCGCCTGGCTCATCGACCTGGTGCTTCATCTCGACCGCCATCTGGTCGAGCTGCTCACGCGCTTCGACGTGTGGATCTACCCGATCCTGTTCGCGGTCATCTTCGCCGAGACCGGCCTGGTCGTGACGCCGTTTCTGCCGGGGGATTCGCTGCTGTTCGCCGTCGGCGCGCTGGCCGCGGTCGATACCAGCGGGACTCTCAGCGCGCCGCTTGCCAGCGTGACGCTCGCCGTGGCCGCGGTGCTCGGCAACACCGTCAACTATTCGATCGGCCGCGCCATCGGTCCCCCCGCCTTCAGCGGCCGCTATCGTCTGCTGAAAGTCGATTACCTGAGGCGCACCGAGGCGTTCTTTCTGCGACATGGGGGACTCGCGATCTTCCTGTCGCGTTTCGTCCCGATCATCCGCACCTGCGCGCCCTTCGTTGCCGGCATCGGGCGCATGCCTTATGCGCGCTTTCTCGGCTACAACCTCGCCGGCGGCTGCGCCTGGGTGCTGGTCTTCATCTGGGGCGGGTACCTGTTCGGCAACATTCCGCTGGTGAAAGAGCATTTCGGCGTGGTGACGCTCGCCATCGTCGCCGTCTCGCTGCTGCCGCTCGCGGCCACGCTCCTCAGCCGGCCCCGTGCGGCCACAGCCTCCACATCGCACCGAGACCGCCGCCGATGAGCAGCGTGACGTTCGGCACCACGCTCAGCATGAAGCCGAAGTGGCGCCCCTCCGCGGCGCGCACGTAGCCCCTGAAGTAAAGCGCCCGCCCGATGACGAACACCGCTCCCAGCGCCGCGGCGAGCCAGGCATTGACATACCAGGCGAACAGCATGATCCCCGGCACGAAGATGATGAGCTGCTCGAGCGTATTCATCTGTACGCGGAAGTAGCGCTCGAAGACCTCATTCCCGGTGGTCGCGGGCGCCGGCACCTTGTAGGTGGCACGGGCGCGGGCCACCGCCAGGCCAAACCAGAAGAACTCGAGCAAAGCCAGTACCAGAACCGTGTGTGCGGCTGCCATTGGAGCTACCCCCTCCGCCTAGGATAGACGAGGTGGCAGAATGAGCCCATGAGCGAGAAGGTCCGCGGTTACGCCCACCGGGTCGACATCAACGCCGACTCGGGCCAGGTCTGGAGGGCGATCACCGACGTGGAGTGCCTCAGACGCTGGTGCTCCCCGGAGGCCGAGCTGCAGCCCCGCCAGGGGGGGCTGTTCCGCGCGCGCGTCGACCGGGTGACGGAGCTCGATGCGCACATCGACGTATTCGAGGCGGGGCGTCGCATGCGGCTCATCTACCTGCCGACTCCCTCGCTGCCGCGTGCGGGCTCGGTCATGACCGACGATCTCATCATCGAGGCCGTGCCCGGCGGGACGGTGGTGCGGCTGCTCGGCTCGGGCGTCCCCGGCGAGCCGGAGTGGGACACCCAGTACTGGCGCATGCGCACCTCCTGGCATCAGGCGCTCAACCGCCTCAAGGTGTTCGTCGAGAAGACGGCCGAGGCGGGGAGCGCGGCATGACCGGCTTCATTCTGCGCGCGCTGCTCGCGGCGCTGGGGCTGTGGCTCGCGACCGCGTGGGTTCCTGGCGTGCACATCGACAATGTGCAGACGCTGCTGCTCGCAGGGCTCCTGCTCGGCGTGGTGAACGCCATCGTGCGGCCGATCGTGTTCGTGCTGACGCTTCCGGTCACCATCGTGACGCTCGGTCTCTTTCTCCTGGTGCTGAACGGCGCCATGGTGGCGCTGGTGGCGTGGATGCTTCCCGGCTTTCACCTGCATCACAGGTTCAGTGCCGCAGTCCTCACCTGGATCATCGTGTGGATCACGGGCCTCATCGGCTCGACGCTCATCGGACAGCGGGGCTTCGAACGCTACCGCCGCCGCCGGCTCTGACGCGGCGCGCGGCAGCGCCTCAGCGCGCCTGCAGGCGCTCCAGCCAGCGGTATACGGCGTACACGACCAGCAAGAAGGCGATGCCGCCGAGCCACTCCGACGCAGTCGTGAACGAGTCTCCCACCACGCCGATGGGGAATGGGTTACCGGAGAGGGCGACGAGCGCCGTGAAGACCACCGCCAGCACGCTCTCGCCGACGATCAGGCCGGAGGCGAGCAGCACCCCCAGTTGCTTAGTGGCGTCGGGTCGGGTGCCGCGGTCGGCGCGCCGGTCGAACCACCAGCCGACGAGGGCGCCCACGGTGACCATCAGCGTCGATGCCGTGGGAAGGTAGATGCCGAGGCCTACCGCGAGTGGCGGCAGACGGACGGAGCGGGTGGTCTTCGACAGCAGCCAGTCGACCAGGATGATGCCCGCCCCGATGAGCGCGCCGCAGCCCATCAATTGCCATTTCTCCGGGTCGGCCTGGATCACCGCCTGGCCGAGAGCGGAGATGAGGCCTGCCTGGGGTGCGGGCAGCGCGTGCGCACCGGCGCCGGGGGCGCCCGCAAACCCGTAAGCCTTATTGACCAGGTCGAGCACCGGCGGGATCACGATCGCGCTCGCGATGACGCCGATCACCAGCGCCCACTGCTGTTTCGAGGGCGTGGATTCCACCAGCTGGCCGGTCTTCAGGTCCTGCAGGTTGTTGTTGGCGATGGCCGCCACGTTGAATACAACGGCGGTGACGAACAGCGAGTAGGCCACGAGCGCCTTGCCCATCTCAGGGGGGAGCGAGGACTTGACGGTCACCACGAGGAACAGCGCCGTCGTGGCCACCACCAGGATGCCGATACCGGAGAGCGGGCTGTTGGAGGCGCCGATCAGTCCCGCCATGTAGCCGCACACGGTGGACACGAGGAAGCCGAGGACCACCACGACGACGATGCCGCCGACGGTGAGGAGCAGCGCGTGCTCGCCGAGTCCCGCGCTGGTCGCGAAGTTCCACAGCAGCCAGCAGATCGGCAGGATGCACAGCAGCGACACGAGGCCCACCTGGCCCACGGGAATGTCGTGCTCGGTGCGCGCCAGGGTGTCGCCTTTGCCGGCCTTGCGCGCGCGCGAGGAAGCGACGGCGCTCTTCAGGCCGCCGATCACCGGCTTCACCAGCTTGAAGAGCGTCCAGATGGCCGACACGGCGATGGCGCCGGCGCCCACGTAACGCACATAGTGGCTCCAGGTCGCCTGCGCGAGCGCGGCCGCATCGCCCGCCCCCGCGTGCAGTGCGCTGAAGTGCGGCACTCCCCAGCCCCAGCCGATGAGGGCGCCGACGAACATGGCGACGCCGCAGCTGATACCCACCAGGTGGCCGATGCCGAACAGCGCGAAGGAGAGCTGGAAATCGAAGCCGCTGGCCGGCGCGCGCGGGTCGCTGCCTAAGCGGAAGCTGTGAGCCACGTCCCCGAGGAACAGCCGCATCTGCACCAGCACCAGGAACAGCGCCGAGATGAGCGAGCCCACCAGCACCGCTTTCAGACCCTTGCCGCCGGACTCGACCGAATCCTTGTCCGTCACGTCGCCGGAGCCGACCTTGATGACCTCGGCGCAGGCGGTGCCCTCGGGATAGGGGAGATCGGAGTCGGTCACCAGCGCGCGGCGCAGCGGGATGGAGTACATGACTCCGAGGATGCCGCCGGCGGCGCAGATGGCGACCGTCTGCCAGTACGGAAAGCCGGTCCACCACCCGATCATGACGAAGCCGGGCAGCACGAAGATGATGGAGGAGAGCGTGCCGGCGGTGGAGGCCACCGTCTGCACGATGTTGTTCTCCTGGGCGGTGGTGTTGCCGAGCCAGCGCAACAACGCCATGGAGAGCACGACCGCGGGGATCGAGGTGGAGAAGGTGAGCCCGGCCTTGAGGCCGAAGTAGACATTGGCCGCGGTGAACACCACGGTGAGCAGCACGCCGAGGACGAGCCCGCGGAGCGTCAGCTCCCGCCGCGATTCAGTTCTCATGCTCCGACCCCCGGAAATGTTGCTGTTATACGCGGCCCGGCCGGCCCGGTCGCGCCGTTCTCGGGCCCGGGCATCTTAGCCTCGCGGTCCGCACGCGCGCTATGCTTGCGGGCATGAAAGTGCTGATCCTCGTGCTGTTGGTCCTCATCCTCGGCTTCGCCGGTTTCAGCTGGGTCACGCTCCACTGGGCCTATTCCGAGGGCGAGCGCGCCGGGTACGTACAGAAGCTCTCGCACAAGGGGTGGCTGTGCAAGACCTGGGAGGGAGAGATGGCCATGGTCACCATGCCGGGCACGGTGGCGGAGAAATTCGCCTTCACCGTGCCGAGCAATGCAGTCGCGGCGCAGCTCAACGCCAACGTCGGCAAGCGCCTGGCGCTGCACTACGAACAGCACAAGTGGCTCCCGAGCTCCTGCTTCGGCGAGACCGAGTACTTCATCACCGGAATGCGCCTCGCCGAGTGAGGTGCGCCGAGTTACTGGTCGCGCTCGCTTCGGTCGCGTGCGTGCCGGTTGGACTCACGGGTGCGTCCCGGCTCGGGACCCGTGAGGTCGTCATTCTCCGGCTGTTGCTGCTGCGCGCTGGTGCCCGCGTTCCCGGCGGGCGGCTGGGCGCTCGCCGCGCCGGCTTTTCCCGATCCGGCAGGAGTACAAGCCGCGGCCAGCGTGAGACCGAGGACGCCGGCGGCGGCGGGAATCCTGCCCATGGCGCCTGCCGCTACTTCACGCCCGCCATCAGCCGCCTGATGGGCGGAGTGAGCGCGAGCATCACCGCTCCTGCGATCACGCCGTACCAGAAAATCTTCAGGAACAGCGCCGGGAGCGATTCGAGGTGGCTCGCGTCGTACTGGCCGGTCAGCTGACCGGCGAAGTTGCCGCCGAGCGCCAGCGACAGGAACCACATGCCCATCGCCTGGCCGACGAAACGCGGCGGGACGAGCTTGCTCATGTTGGAGAGGCCCACCGGCGAGATGCACATCTCGCCGCAGACGTGCAGGAAGTACGTGCAGATGAGCCAGGTGGACAGCACCAGGTGGCCCGCACGCACGCGCTGCGCGGCGAAGTACATGACGACGAAGCCGAGGCCGAGGAGCAGCAGCGCCACGCCGAACTTGGCCGGTGCGGAAGGATCGCGGTTGCGCCTGCCGAGCGCGAGCCAGAGCGCCGCAAAGACTCCGGCCAGGATGATGACGAACAGGGAGTCCATCGCCTGCAGCATCCCGGGCGGCGCGTTCCATCCGAAGATGTGCATGTCGGTGTAGCGCGCCGCGAACAGGTTGAAGGATGCGCCCTGCTGGAAGTAGCCCGCCCAGAACGTCACCGAGCCTGCGAACAGCGCCACCATGACCAGCACGCGCTTGCGCTCGACCGCCGTGAGCCCGGCGAAGAACAGCAGGTAGGCAAAGTAGGCCACCGCCAGGAGCGACACCGCCCAGGAGGCGAAGGAGGCGATCAGCGCGCCGTCGATGTGCAGCGCGCCACTCAGGGCGAGTGCCACGGCGGCGCCGAGCAGCACGAACAGCACCACGATCGGCGTCCAGGAGGCGCGCTGCGCCGGCGCCACCGCCATGCCCGCCTCGCCGAGAAAGCGCCGCGCCCAGAGGAACCACACCACCCCGAACGCCATGCCGAGCGCGGTCACTCCGAAACCGAAGCGCCAGCCCCAGGCGGTGGCGATCACCGGAACGATCATCGGGCCGATAAACCCGCCGATGTTGATCCCCATGTAGAAGATCGAGAAGCCGGCGTCGCGGCGCGCGCCGCCCTCCGGATAGAGCGTCGCGACCAGCGCGCTCACGTTGGGCTTGAGCAGCCCCACGCCCATGGCGATGACCAGCAGGCCGAGGAAGAAGACCGCCGTCGTCCCGAGCGCGAGCAGGGTATTGCCGAGCGCGATGAGGATGCCGCCGGCGATCACCGCGCGCTGCGCGCCGGCCAGGCGGTCGGCAATCCAGCCGCCGAGGAGCCCGAGGAGATAGGTGCTTCCGACATAGAGACCGTAGATCGAGGCCGAGGACTTATCGTCGAGCCCGAGGCCCCCGTTGGCTGCGGGCGCCACCATGAACAGAATCAGCAGCGACTGAATGCCGTAGTAGGTGAAGCGCTCCCAGATCTCGGTGAGGAACAGCGTCGCCAGGCCGATCGGCTGGCCGAGGATGGTGCGAGCGGGCGCCTGATTCACGCTGAATCTAACCCGGCTCTGCGTCGCGCGCGCGGGTCAGGAGCCGCGCGAGTACGATCCCGCCCTCGTAGAGCAGATACATCGGGATCGCGAGCGAGCACTGCGAGATCGCATCCGGCGGAGTGAGCAGCGCTGCGAGGATGAAGATTCCGATCAGCACGTAGCCGCGGTTGGCCTTGAGCTTCTCGACGCGCACCAGCCCCATCACCACCAGCAGCACCACCGCGACCGGCACCTCGAAGGCGAGTCCAAAGCAGAAGAACATCGTCATGACGAAGTCGAGGTAGTTGTTGATGTCGGTCATCATCGACACGCCCTTGGGGGTCGTGGCGGCGAAGAACTGGAACATCACGGGGAACACGAAGTAATAGGCGAAGGCGATGCCGACGTAGAAGAGCAGGATCGAGGACAGCAGCAGCGGCACCGCGAAGCGCCGCTCGTGGCGGTAGAGACCGGGCGCGACGAACGCCCACAACTGATAGATGACGTACGGCATCGCCACCAGCAGCGCCACGAAGAACGACAGCTTGAAGGGTGTGGTGAAGGGCGACATGACCCCGGTCGCGATGAGGTTGCTCCCCGGCGGGAGCTTGGCGAGCAGCGGCGAGGCGACGAAGGAGAAGATGTCGTTCGAGTAGAGCATGCAGGGCGCGAACGCGATCCCGACGGCCACCATCGAGCGCAGCAGCCGGTCCCGCAGCTCGAGGAGGTGCGAGATCAGGGTGCCCTCGGCGAGCTTCTCAGGTTCCTCGCTCATCGGAGGATGCCGGCGGGGGTTGGGGAGACGGCGGCGGCTCGGCCGCAGGCTCCGCAGGCCTCGGGGGCGCTGCGCGCCGTGCCTCTTCGAGCTGCACTTCCTCTTCCAGCTGCTCGCGGAACTGGCGCGCCATGGCGCGCGCCCGGCCAACCCAGCGGCCGACTTCGGAGACTACGCGTGGAAGCTTCTCAGGTCCCAACACGACGAGTGCCAGGACGAAGATGATCAGGACTTCGGAAAAACGGCCCTCGAACAGGTCAGACGCTCCGGTCGCTCTTGGGCTGGGCGGCGGCGGCGGGCTGCGGGTCGGCCTTCTTCGCCACCTCCTCGAACTCGGCATCCGTTCCGATCTGCTTGGGAGGCGCGCCTTGCTCGGTTTCGCCCTCGTTCATGGCTTTCTTGAATCCGCGCACCGCCGCTCCGAGATCCTGACCCACGGTACGCAGCTTCTTGGTGCCGAATATGACGAGCACGACGAGCAGGATGATCAGCAGCTCGCGCATTCCGATACCCATAGGTCACCACTCCACGAGGCCCGCTCGTGCGGAGAAAAAAGGAATCATAGGTCAAATGAGCCCTGGCGGCGTCACAAGTTCGCTTCAATCCGGAACGCGCTTCACGCTCCCGGCGGGGCTGTCTCCAGCCAGAACGTCACCGGCCCGTCATTGGTCAGCGACACCTCCATGTGGGCGCCAAATACGCCAGCGGAAACATGAGGATATGCAGCCCTGGCGGTGCCCACGAGATACTCGAAGAGGCGCCGCGCCTGCGCCGGCTCCGCGGCGCCGGAGAACCCTGCGCGGCTGCCTTTCCGGGTGTCGGCGGCGAGGGTGAACTGCGGCACCACGAGCAGTCCTGCGCCGGTGTCGCGCGTGGAGAGATTCATGCGGCCGTCGGCGTCCGGAAATACCCTGTAGGCGAGCAGCCGCTCGAGCAGGCGGTCGGCTTCCGCCTCGGTGTCCTCGCGCCGCACCGCGATGAGGGCGAGGAGGCCGCGTCCGATGGCGCCGACGGTCTCGCCCGCAACGCGCACTTCGGCATGGCTGACGCGCTGGATGAGGCCGATCATGATGGGCAGCGATTGTGTGCCATTTGGGCCCGTATGCCTTAAGATTCGGGGCCGTTTTTTGCGGGGACTGACGAAAATGGGGCGCGGGCAAGCAACTGCGGTGCGGGTGTTGACGATCGCTGCGATGGCGGGATGCGCACTGACGGGTGCTCTCGCTGCGCAGGCGCCGCAGGCACAGGCGCCTGCCGCACCGACTGCGGCGGCCGCGCCGGCCGTAGCGGCAGCGCCGACCGCGAGCGCGGCCGATGCAAAGCGCGGCAAGATCGTCTCGTACACCTGTCTGGGCTGCCACGGGGTCGACGGCTACAAGAACGCCTATCCCACCTACAGCGTCCCGGAGCTCCTCGGCCAGAACGAGCAGTACCTCGTGACGGCACTGCATGGCTACCGCGATGGCGATCGCTCGCACATCACCATGCACTCGCAGACCCAGAGCCTCTCGGAGCAGGACATGGCGGACGTCGCGACCTTCCTCGCGGGCAAGCCGCTGGTGGCGAGCGGCAAAGCGAAAGAGTCGGTTCCGCAGGCGGCGCAGCTGTGCGTCTCCTGCCATGGCCAGGACGGCATTGCGGTTGCGCCCATCTATCCGTCGCTCGCCGGGCAGCACGAGGATTACCTGGTGCGCGCGCTCGATGAGTACAAGCACGGCGGCCGCAAGAACGCGATCATGAGGACCTTCGCGGCCAACCTCTCGGAAGCGGATATCTCCACCGTCGCCGCCTACTTCAGCCACCTCACGCCCGGGCTGAAGACCGAGGAGCGGCCGGCCTCCTTCCTCGAAGAGCACTGAGCGGCTGAGCCGGCACCGCCGGAACCTTCCTGCGGCACCGCGGTCTTCAGCGGGGCGCAGACCTTAAGACTCGGATAAGCCTGCCCGCCTATGGTTCACGGCATGGAACCAGTCTTAATCCTTTGGAGGAGTCGCCTCATGAGTCTCAGATCCCTGATCCGCCAACCGCTCGTCATCGCGCTGCTCGGGGCGGCGAGCGTGGGCGTGCCCGTGAGCGCGCTTTATTTCGGCAGCGCCGCCCATGCGGCGCCGAGCAGCGCCGTTGGCGCCCAGCCAGCGCCGGCCGCCGCGGCCTCAGCCGCTGTCGCGCTTCCCGACTTCAGCGGCATGGTGCAGCAGTACGGCCCCGCCGTCGTCAACATCACCGTCACGACCAAGACGTCCGCCGTCTGGCAGGGCGAGCAGGGCGATGAGAACGGCGATAACGGCGGTAACGGTAACGGTAACGGCAACGAAGATCCTTTCGGTCCCAACAGCCCGTTCGCGCCCTTCTTCCGCGGCTTCGGTTTCCCGACACCGCGCCCGCAGCCCATGCACGGCGAGGGCTCGGGCTTCATCATTCGCCCCGACGGCCTGATCATGACCAATGCGCACGTGGTCAAGGGCGCGAGCGAGGTCACGGTGCGCCTCACCGACCGGCGGGAATACCCCGCCAAGGTGGTCGGAATCGATGCGCGCTCCGATATCGCCCTCATCAGGATCAGCGCCAGGAATCTGCCGACCGTGAGAATCGGCGACTCGCGCACGCTCAAAGTGGGTGAATGGGTGCTGGCGATCGGCGCACCCTTCGGATTCGACAACAGCGCCACCGCCGGCATCGTCAGCGCCATGAACCGGCCCCTCACCGGCGACTATGTGCCCTTCATCCAGACCGACGTGCCCATCAACCCCGGCAACTCCGGCGGGCCGCTGTTCAACATGCGCGGCGAGGTGGTCGGAGTGAATTCGCAGATCTACAGCCGCAGCGGCGGCTACATGGGCGTCTCGTTCTCGATCCCGATCGATGTCGCCATGAAGGTCGGCAATCAGCTCGAGGCCACCGGTCACGTGACCCGCGGCAAGCTCGGCGTCGTGATCCAGAACGTGACCCAGGATCTCGCCGACTCGTTCGGCCTGCCGCAGCCCGAAGGCGCGCTGGTATCGAGCGTCGAGCAGGGCGGTCCGGCCGCGAAGGCCGGCGTCGAGACGGGCGACGTCATCCTCAAGTTGAACGGCGAGCCGGTCAACAGCACCACCCAGCTGTCGGAGAAGGTCGCGGAGCTCGGCCCCGGTGCCAGCGCCAACCTGGAGCTGTGGCGCAACCACGCCTCCCGGAACCTGAGCGTCAAGCTCGGGACCCTCGAAGAGCGCCGCACCGCTTCCAACGCCCAGCCGCAGCACGAGGGCGGCAAGCTCGGACTCGCCGTGCGTCCGCTGACGGGCGAGGAGCAGAGCCAGGGCAACGTCAAGGGCGGCTTGCTGGTCGAGCGTTCCTCGGGGCCGGCGGCCGATGCCGGCATTCAGCCGGGCGACATCGTCATTGCGGCCAACGGCGCCCCGGTCTCGAGCGCCGCCGCACTGAAGAGCGCCGTGGAGAACTCCAGGGGACACATTGCGCTGCTCATCCAGCGGGGTGAGGCGCGCATCTTCGTGCCGGTGCGGGTCGGGTAGACCTAGGCGGGCGCGGAGGCGCCGTTGGTGACGAGCGCCGCCATGAGCTCGTTCACCGGGAGCGTATCGAGGGCGGCGGGCTTGGCGAACAGCGCCTTGATGCGCTCGGCCTGCTTCGGGCTGAAGTTGGCGTCGACTGCGGCCTGGAACTTGCGCACCAGCACCGGTATGCCCTCGGCGCGGCGCTTGCGGTGGCCGATCGGAAAGTCGACCGCCACGCGCTCGGTGTGGCTGCCGTCCCTGAAGAAGACCTGCACGGCGTTGCCGATGTAGCGCTTGTCGGCGGCGTAGTAATCCTCGGTGAAGCGCGGGTTCTCGCGCACCTCCATCTTCGCGCGCAGCGCATCGATGCGCGGGTCGGCCGCCACGGCGTCCTCGTAATCCGCGGCCGTCAGCCGCCCGAAAATGAGCGGCACCGCCACCATGTACTGGATGCAATGATCGCGGTCGGCGGGATTGGCGAGGGGACCCGTCTTGTCGATGATGCGTACACCCGGCTCCTGCGTCTCGATCGTGACGCGCGCGATGGAGTCGAGCTCGTCACGCACGCGCGGGTGCAGCGTCATCGCCGCCTCGACCGCCGTCTGCGCGTGAAATTCCGCGGGGTAGGAGATCTTGAAGAGCACGTTCTCCATCACGTAGCTGCCGAAGGGCCGCGGCAGCGAGAGCGGTTTGCCCTTGAAGAGCACGTCCGAGAAACCCCAGGTCTTCGCCGACAGCGCCGACGGATAGCCCATCTCGCCGGCGAGTGCGATGAGCGCGAGCCGCACGGCGCGGCTGGTGGCGTCTCCCGCCGCCCAGCTCTTTCTCGAGCCGGTGTTGGGAGCGTGGCGGTAGGTGCGCAGCGCCCCGCCGTCGATCCAGGCATTGGAGACCGCGTTCACCACCTGCTCGAGGCTCCCGCCGAGCATCGCGGTCACCACCGCGGTGGAGGCAATGCGCACCAGCAGCACGTGATCGAGGCCCACGCGGTTGAAGCTGTTCTCGAGCGCCAGCACGCCCTGGATCTCGTGCGCCTTGATCATGGCCGTGAGCACATCGCGCACGTTGGGCGGCGCGCCTCCCGACATGACAGCGAGCCGCGCACGGTAATCGGCCGCCGCGAGCACGCCGCCGAGGTTATCGGACGGGTGACCCCACTCGGCGGCCAGCCAGGTGTCGTTGAAATCGAGCCAGCGGATCATGGCGCCGATGTTGAAGGCCGCCTGTACCGGATCGAGCTCGAAGGAGGTACCGGGCACACGCGCTCCGCCCGGCATCACCGCGCCCGGGACCAGAGGTCCCAGGAGCTTGCGGCACGCCGGGTACTTCAGCGCCATGAAGCCGCAGGCGAGGGTGTCCATGAGGCAGTAGCGCGCCGTCTCGTAGGCGGCGGCGCTGTCGATGCGGAAGTTCCGCGCGTACTCGGCGATGGCGGTGAGAGCTGCGTCCGGGGCGGGCCGCGCCGCGGACTTCACGTCGTGGGAGGACACTTACTTGCGCTTCTCCAGGGGCACGAAGGCGAGATTCTCGGGACCGATGTAATTGGCGGCCGGCCGGATGATCTTGCCGTCGGCGCGCTGCTCGATGACGTGCGCCGACCAGCCGGTGGTGCGGGCGATGACGAACAGCGGCGTGAACATTTCGGTCGGGATACCCATCATGTTGTAGGCCACGGCCGAGAACCAGTCGAGGTTCGCGAACATGTTGCGGCTGTCGCGCATGACGGCTTCGATGCGGTCGGCGATACGGAAGCGCCGCATGTCGCCGGAGTCCTTCGAGAGCTGTCGCGCCACCTCCTTGATGACCTGGTTGCGCGGGTCGGCAATGGTGTACACCGGATGGCCGAAGCCGATGATGACTTCCTTGCTGGCGAGGCGCGCGCGGATGTCGGCCTCGGCCTGGTCCTCGCTCTCGTAACGCTGCTGGATGACGAGCGCCGTCTCGTTGGCGCCGCCGTGCTTAGGCCCGCGCAGCGCACCGATGGCCCCCGCGATGCAGGAGTAGAGATCGGAGCCGGTGCCGGCAATGACGCGGGCGGCGAAGGTCGAGGCGTTGAACTCGTGCTCGGCATAGAGGATCAGCGAAGTGTGCATCGCGCGCACCCATTCCGCCGGCGGCGGGCGGCGGTGCAGCAGATGCAGGAAGTGCGCGCCGATCGACTCGTCGGCGGTCTCGGTGTGGATGCGCTCGCCCGAATGGCTGAAGTGATACCAGTAGGTGAGCATCGAGCCGAGCGAGGCGATCAGCCGGTCCGCGATGTCGCGCGCGCCGGCCGCGGTGTGCTCGTCCTTCTCCGGCAGCACGCAGCCCAGGGCTGAGACACCGGTGCGCTGCACGTCCATGGGGTGAGCGGCGGCCGGCAGTGCCTCGAGCGCGGTGCGCACCGAGGCCGGCAGTCCCCGCAGCGAGCGCAGCTTGCTCTTGTAGGTGCCGAGCTCGGCGCGGGTGGGGAGCTTGCCGTGGATGAGCAGGAAGGCGATCTCCTCGAACTCGCACTTGTCGGCGATCTCGAGAATGTCGTAGCCGCGGTAGTGCAGGTCGTTGCCCGTGCGCCCCACGGTACAGAGCGCCGTGTTGCCGGCCGTCACGCCGGAGAGCGCGACGGATTTCTTCGCCTTCGGTGTGTCGTTCATGGATTCTTTCCGAACAGCTCGTCGAGCTTCCTCTCGTACTCGTGATAGCCGAGCACCGTGTACAGGTCGGCGCGCGTTTGCATCGAGGGGACGGCGCTCTTCTGCGAGCCTTCGCGCCGGATGGCCCCATACACCGCCGCCTGCGCCTGGGCGGCGGCGCGGAACGCCGACAGGGGATAGAGCACCAGCCGTACCCCGGCCTCACGCAGCTCAGCGAGCGTGAAGAGCGGCGTCTGGCCGAACTCGGTGATGTTGGCGAGCACCGGCACGCCCGCGCGGGCGGCGAACTGCCGGTATTCGTCCAGCGACTTCAGCGCCTCCGCGAAGATCATGTCGGCGCCGGCGTCGACGTAGGCCGCGGCGCGCTCGAGCGCGCTTGCCTGGCCCTCGACGGCGTGCGCATCGGTACGCGCCATCACCACGAAGCCGGGGTCGGTGCGCGCATCGACCGCTGCCTTGATGCGATCGACCATCTCGCCGGGCGGCACCAGCGCCTTGCCGGGCCGGTGGCCGCAGCGCTTGGCGGAGACCTGGTCCTCGAGGTGCATGCCACCCGCCCCCGCGCGGATCAGCTCGCGACAGGTGCGGGCGATGTTGAAAGCGCTGCCGAAGCCGGTATCGGCGTCGACCAGGAGCGGCACCTCGCAGCGCGCCGTGATGCGCCGGACGTCCTCGCAGACGTCATTGAGGGTGGTGATGCCTAAGTCCGGGAGCCCGAAGGAGGCGTTCGCCACCCCCGCACCGGAAAGATAGATGGCGCGGAAGCCGGCGCGCTCGGCGAGCAGCGCTGCGTAGGCGTTGACCGTGCCGACGAGCTGCAGCGGCCGTTCGGCCTCGACGGCGGCGCGAAGGCGCGCTCCCGCGGTGAGTGATCGATCCGGCATGGGCGACCTCGAGAGGGAGGGCAATTCTATACGCGGCGCGCAGCCACCGGCCAATAAGGGAACCTACTCATCGGTAGGAATCCGCAGCGGCGCGGCGCCGGCCGTCAGCCGATCTTCACCACGGTGCGCCCGGTCACCCGCCCGGCAAGATAGTCGGGGAAGGCGCCCGGGAGCTCGTCGAAGGCGATGGTGCGCGTCACGATGCGCGCCAGGTGCCGCGGCCGCAGGTCGGTCGCGATGCGCTGCCAGACCGCGAGGCGCCACTCGCGCCGGGTCGCGGAGGAGTTGATGCCAAGCAGCGCCACGCCGCGCAGGATGAAGGGCATGACGGTGGTCTTGAGCTCGGCGTTCGCCGCCAGCCCGATGCTGGCGATGTTGCCCCAGAAGTCCACGGTGCGGGTGAGCCAGGTGAGAACCTCCCCGCCGAGGTTGTCGATGGCGCCCGCGAAGCGGGCGGCCTCGAGGGGGCGGGTTCCCAAGTCGAGGGTCTTGCGATCGAGCACCTCGGAGGCGCCGAGGTCCCTGAGGTAGGCGGCAGCCTCGGGCTTGCCGCTCACCGCGATCACCCGGTAGCCGCGGGTGCTCAGCATGTCGATGGCGAGGCTTCCGACCCCGCCCGTGGCGCCCGTGACCACGACCGGCCCCTGTTCCGGGGTCTGGCCGTTCTGCTCCATGCGGTGAATGGCGAGCCCCGCGGTGAATCCCGCCGTCCCGATGGACATCGCGGCGAGCGGATCGAGGCCCGCCGGGATCGGGATGACCCAGTCTCCCTGAACGCGCGCGAACTGCGCGAAGCCGCCGTCGTGAGTCTCGGAGAGCCCGCAACCGGTCACCAGCACCGCATCCCCCGGCCGGTAGCGCGTGTCGGTCGAGCTCTCGACGGTGCCGGCGAGATCGATGCCGCCGACCAGCGGGTAGCGGCGCAGGATCTTGCCGGCGCCGGTCGCGGCGAGTGCGTCCTTGTAGTTGATGTCGGAGCAGGCGACGCGGATCACCACCTCGCCGGCCGCCAGGTCATCCAGGGTCAGGCTCTCGAAGCGCGCGGCGATCCGGCCGGCCTCGGAGTGGATTCGAAACGCCTTGAAGGGCTTCATGACTTCTTCTCCGTCTCACGGGCGAGCCAGCTCATCAGCCCCTGAGTGTTGAGCTCGAGGTCCCCCTCGAGCGCGCGCCCGAGCGCATCCGGCCCGAGCGTGCTGCCTTCGCGCCGCGCCAGGGCCGTCCACAGCGCGAGCATGTCGGCGCGGATCGCCGGCGCGGGATCGGCGGCGCGGGCGTGGCGCCGCGCAATCGCCGCGAGCTCGCGGATCTGTTCCTTGAGGAGCTCCGCCAGCCGCGGCACGCCGGTCACACGGCTGAAGTGCATGAGATAGATCGACTCGGGACGGTAGGACAGCATGCGGTCGATCGAGACGAGGTGCTGCTCCGGGTCGAACTGCGTCGGCACCGTGGACGGCGTGATGAAGTTGCCCTTAGGGGTGTCGAGAGCGCGGTAGGAGATGCCGAAAGTGTCGCCGGCGAAGATGCTGGCGTGCGCCGCATCGACCACCGCGTAGTGATGCAGCGCATGCCCGGCGACGTGGATGAGCTCGAGGGTGCGGCTGCCGAGCCGCAGGCGCTCGCCGTCGGCGGCCAGGTGCACGCGCTCGCGGGGGATCGGCACCAGCTCGCCGTAGAGCCTGGCGAAGCGCTCTTCGCCATACACGAGCTTCGAGCCCGCGATCAGCTTCGCGGGGTCGATCATGTGCGGCGCACCGCGGGGATGCAGCACGGCGCGGGCGCGCGGCAGCTCGCGCATCAGGCTGCCGGCGCCCCCGGCGTGATCGAGATGCACGTGCGTCAGCAGCACATAGTCGACCGCTTCGCGTGCGATCCCGAGCTCGGCGAGCGCGGCCAGCAGCCAGGGCACCGAGCCGTTGGTACCGACATCGACGAACGCAGCGCGGCCCGAATCCACTATCAGGTGCACGGCGGCGTGCCCCGGATAGAGGTATTCGGCATCGACCGCGGCGATACCGTGGGGATGGCGATAGATGGTCGGCTTCATGTCGTCAAATGGATCCGCGTGTACACATCGTAACTCGTGCGCTAGCTTAAGCGGCATGATCCGGACGATTGCCGTGGGGCTTCTCGGCGTGTCGCTGGGCGCGGCCGCCGCTCAACATGAGCCGCCGCCCGCGGCGGCTGCGGCCGAGCCGGCCGCGGCCGGGCCGGCTGAAGCGGCTCCGGTCGAGTCGCCATCCGCCTGGAGGGCGCCCGCCTTTCAGCGTCGTGAGCGCGGCAGCCTCGTGTTCGACAACATTCCACCGCCCGATGCTGCGCTGCATGCGCGCCTCGCGCGCTATCTCGAATCGCGCGAGGCAAGCCTGCTCGACTGGCTCGCCGACGGCTCGCTGCTCATCGCGACGCGCTTCGGCGATACGGAGCAGCTGCACCGCATCGCCGGCCCATTGCACGCGCGCGAACAGCTCACCTTCTATGCCGAGCCGGTGAGAGTTGCGCGCGCCTCACCCGAGGGGGGCGGCTTCGTGTTCCTCAAGGACACCGGAGGGAACGAGAACTCCCAGCTCTATTATCAGGCCGCCGATGGCGCCGTGCGGGAGCTCACCCACGGGAACTTCATCCACGGCAGGCCGGTGTGGGCGCACGACGGCAAGCGCATCGCCTTCTACGGCAACGACCGTGACGGCGTCGGCTACGACGTCTACATCGCGGACGTCACGAGCGGCGCCGCACCGGCGCTGCTCGTGGGCGGCAAGCAGGACACCTGGTATCCGCTCGACTGGTCGACCGACGACTCGAAGCTCCTCGTCATGCGCTACGTCTCGATCAGCGAGAGCTATCTCTACATCGCCAACGTGGCGAGCGGGGCGCTCACTCCGATCGATTCGGGCGGGCACAGGTTCGGCGTCCGCGATGCGAGATTCGCTCCCGACGGCCGTGGCGTCTACGTGCTCTCCGACGAGGACGGCGAGCTCGTGCAACTGAAGCTCATCGAGCCCGTGACCCATCAGGCGCGGCGCATCACCGCCGACAGCAGCTGGGAAATCGAGGCTTTCGATGTGAGTCCCGACGGGCGCTATGTGGCCTACGTCGAGAACCAGGACGGCCGCAGCGTCCTGAGGGTGCTCGACTCGGAGAGCCGCGCCGACATCGCGCCGGGCGGCCTGCCGGAAGGCGTCATCGACCGCATCGCCTTCGATCGTTCAGGACAACGGCTCGCCCTGGCGGTGGAATCGCCGCGATCGCCCCGTGATATCTACGCCTTCGACCTCAAGTCGAGGCAGGTGGAGCGCTGGACCCGGAGCGAGGCGGGGCCGGTCAACCCGAGCGCCTTCACGGCGCCGGAGCTCGTGCACTACCCCACCTGGGACCGTGTTGCCGGCCACCAGCGGCTGCTGTCTGCGTACGTCTACCGGCCGCGCAGCAGCGCGCCCTGTCCGGTCGTGATCGACATCCACGGCGGCCCCGAGTCGCAGTTCCGTCCGCGGTGGGACCCGTTCATCCAGTTCCTGGTGAACGAGCTCGGCTACGCGGTGGTGGCGCCCAACGTCCGCGGCTCATCCGGCTACGGCAAGAGCTTTCTGGCGCTCGATAACGGTGAGCTGCGCGAGGACGCGGTGCGCGACATCGGCTCGCTGCTGGTCTGGATCGGCGTGCAGCCGGCTTTCGACCGCACGCGCGTCGCGGTCATGGGCGGCTCCTATGGCGGCTTCATGGCACTCGCCGCGCTCACACGCTACGGCGAGCGTCTGCGCGGCGGGATCGACGTGGTAGGTATCAGCAACTTCGTCACCTTCCTGAAGAATACCGCGCCCTACCGCCGCGAGCTGCGCCGCGCCGAGTACGGCGACGAGCGCGACCCGCACATGCGCGACTACCTGGAGCGCATCTCTCCGCTCACCAACGCCAGCCGCATCAAGAAGCCGCTGCTGGTGGTGGCGGGCCAGAACGATCCGCGCGTGCCGCTTTCCGAGTCCGAGCAGCTCGTATGGCGGGTGCGCTCGGCGGGCGGTGAGGTCTGGTACCTCGTGGCGAAGGACGAGGGCCACGGCTTTGCCAGGAAGGTCAACCGCGACGCCTACCTCGAGGCGAGTGCGGCATTTCTGCAGCGGCTGGCTCGTTAGCTGGCGCGGGCCCCCCGGCGCTCGGGGTCAAGGCGCGTGCGTGGATACTGTCCCCTGGGGTTAGTGAAGCCTTGGCTTCAGTGTGGCGTTTTGGAGCCAGGTTGCGTGCGTCTTTCAAGGCCTGAAGGGCGATAGTGAAGCAACGGCTTCACCAGACTCCGTTAGACCCCTCCAGGGGGCTTCCCGGGAGAACACTGAAGCCTTGACTTCACCAAGGCTGGGCGGACCCTCTCATGCTGCCGCCGCGGCGGGAAACGTGACGACGACCCGCAAGCCCCGGCCCTCCGGCCCCGAGGTGAGGGTGAGGCCGGCGCCGTGCGCATCCGCGATGGCCTTGACGATCGCGAGCCCGAGGCCGCTTCCCGGCAGAGCGGTGCCGGCGCGCCGATAGAACCGGTCGAACACCCGCGTGCGCTCCTCCGGCGGTATTCCCGGTCCCGAATCGGTGACGGTCAGCTGTGCGCGTGCTGCGGCGGGGCTGCCGCCGTCCTCGACGGTGACATCGACACGCCCGCCCTCCCCGGTGTAGCGCACCGCGTTGTCGATGAGATTGCGCAGGAGGGTGCGCAGCGCCTCACGATCGCCCGACACGGTGAGTGGCCGCGCCTGGCTCAACCCGAGGTCGATGCGGCGCGCATCCGCCAGCGGGACCAGCTCCGCCACCACCTCGCGCGCCAGACTCTCGAGGTCCACCGGCACGTGCCTGGCGGGAGTCCGTGGCTCCTCGCGCGCCAGCGCCAGCATCTGCTCCACCAGGCGGATGGCGCGCTGCACGCCCGCCGACAGCTGCTCCATGGCGGCGCTGCGCTCGGTCTCGCCGCTGGCCCGCGCCAGCATATCCACCTGCAGGTGCAAAGCGGTGAGGGGCGTGCGCAGCTCGTGCGCGGCATCCGCCATGAAGGCGCGCTCGCGCTCGAGCGCCGCATTGAGCCGTGCCAGGAGGTCATTGAGCGCACCGACGAGGGGCTGCACCTCATCCGGAAGCGCCGCATCGGGCAAGGGCTCGAGTGCGCCGACGCGGCGGACCTTCACCAGCCCCGTCAGTCGTTCCAGAGGCTTGAGCGCCTGGCCCACGGCGAGCCAGATGAGGGCGGCCAGCAGCGGCAGCAGCAGCGCGAAAGGCGCGAGTGTGCGCAGCGCCAGCTGCACGGCCTGGTGCTCGCGCACACTCATCGGCTGCGCTACCTGGATCACGCGGCTCACCGCCTGTACTCCGTAGACTCGCCAGCGCCCTTCCTGCGTCCTGACCGTGGCGTAGCCCAGGGTCGTGACGTCGGGCAGCACCGTGTGCGGCCGCGAGAGATAGACCCGCACCCCGTCCAGAGACCAGACCTGCACCACGAAGTCGTAGGCCGCATCGCTCGGCGCGATCTGCTGCGACAAGAGGTATTGGACCGGCTGATCGCGCAGGATGAGGGCCGTCTGCCGCAGGTGATAGTCGAAGAAAGCGTCCGCTTCCGCGAGGGCATTGCGGTAGACGATCCAACCGCCCACCACGCCGACCAGCAACACGCCGCCGAGGAGCCAGACCAGGAGCCGCGCGCGCAGGGAGCTCAAGCTTTCGGCCTCAGCCGGTAGCCCACGCCGCGCACGGTGAGGATGAACTGCGCACCGAGTTTGCGGCGCAGCCCGTGGATGTGCACCTCGACCGCGTTGCTCTCGACCTCCTCCCCCCAGCCATAGAGACGCTCCTCGAGCTGGGCGCGCGAGAGGATCGCCCCGGGGCGCTCGAGCAGCAGCTGCAGCACGGCGAACTCGCGCGGCGAGAGCGCCACCTCGACGCCGTCGCGGGTAACGCGGTGCGCGGCCGGGTCGAGCACCAGGCCCAGATGCTCGAGCTGGGGGGCCGGGCGCCCGGATTTGCGCCGCAGCAGGGCGCGAATACGCGCCGCCAGCTCATCGAGATCGAAGGGCTTGACCAGATAGTCGTCGGCGCCGGCATCGAGGCCCGCCACCCGGTCGGCCACCGCATCGCGCGCCGTGATGATCAGCACCGGGAGGCTCGAGCCTTTGCCCCGCAGGGACTTCAGCAGTGTGAGGCCATCCCCGCCCGGGAGCCCCAGGTCGAGCAACGCCAGCTCGTAGGGCTCCGTCCCGAGAGCCTCGGTCCCAGCCTCGGCGCTTCGCACCCAGTCGAGGGTGAAGCCCTCGCGCTTGAGTCCTGCGCGGATGGCGTCCCCGATCATCGGGTCGTCTTCGACGAGCAGCAGCCGCATCGCAAACTCAGGTGATCCAGGCCCGCGAGTATGATCGACCCGGCCGGAAATCGTTCAAGGAGCCCCCCGGGTGAACCCGATCGAGCGGCTGGTACGCGATGCCGCGCTGCTCGGGGTTGCACTCCGGGGCGCGGACACGGCGCGGCTGCTCAAGCTTCTCGATGAGCTCGAGCACTGGAACCGCACCTACAACCTGACAGCGGTGGAAGGCCGCGAGGCCCTCATCACCCATCACCTGCTCGACAGCCTGGCGGTGAGCCCGGACCTCGCCGGCACGCGCATCGCCGACGTCGGGACCGGCGCGGGCTTCCCGGGCCTGCCGCTCGCCGTAGTGAACGCCGCGAAGCACTTCACCCTCATCGACTCCAACGGCAAGAAGACCCGCTTCGTCGAGCACGCGGCGCGCGTTCTCGAGCTTCCCAACGTGACCGTGGCGCACTCGCGCGCCGAGAAGCTTCGGCCCGAGAGACCGTTCGATACCGTCACGGCGCGCGCGGTCGCCCCGCTCGATCAGCTCCTCGAGCGGGTGGCGCCGCTGTGCGGACCTGCAACGCGCGTCCTCGCCATGAAGGGACGCTGGCCTGAGAAGGAGCTACGGAAACTGCCGCCGCGCTGGAAGCTCGAGAGCTCGCGGTGGATCACCGTTCCCGGGCTCGAGGCCGAGCGCTGCGTGTTGGTCATGAAAGTTGCAGCGGCAGCGCCGTCGTCTCCTTGATGACCGCCAGCGCAATGGAGGAGTTGACCGACTGCACGCCGGGAAAGCGCGACAGGTGGTCGAGGAAGAATGCCTCGTAGGCCTTGATGTCGCGGCACACGATGCGCAGCAGGAAGTCCGTCTCGCCCATGAGGGTGTAGCACTCGAGGATCTCCGGGTGCGCGCGCACCGCGTGCTCGAAGCGGATCAGGGCATCGCGCCCATGCCCCGCGAGCTTCACGTGCGAGAACACCATGACCGAGAGGCCGAGCTTCTCGCGGTCGAGCAGCGCCACGTGCCGTTTGATGATGCCGAGCTCGGTGAGCCGTCCGATGCGGCGCCAGCAGGTCGAGGCGCTCGTTCCGAGCCGCTCGGCGACCTGCGCGGCGGAGAGATCTCCATGCTGCTGCACCAGGTCGAGAATCCTGAGATCGCCGCGGCTCAGCTCTTCATGCATTGATCATCTCACTTATACACCAATAGATGAGATATATATTTCACCAATATGCCTGTAAGAGCAATCTTTGTGACAAATCGTGCACGCCTTAGGCGTAATCTGAGAAGGAAATGGACATCTACGACAACCGTGAATTCGACGGCCACGAGCTGGTGATCTTCGGACACGACGCCGCTACCGGCCTCAAGGCCATCATCGCGCTGCACTCGACCGCCCTCGGCCCCGCCGCAGGCGGCTGCCGCATGTGGCCGTACGCAACCACCGCGGACGCGCTGACCGACGTGCTGCGCCTCTCGCGCGGCATGAGCTACAAGAACGCGATGGCCGGGCTGCCTTTCGGCGGGGGCAAGGCCGTGATCATCGGCGACGCGCGTGCCGCCAAAACCCCGGAGCTCTTCGCCGCGTTCGGCCGGATGGTCGACACGCTCCGCGGACGCTATGTGACCGCCGAGGACGTCGGCACGACTACCGCCGACATGGCGCACGTCTCGCGGGTCACCCGCTACGTATCCGGACTTGGACGCTCCACGGGCCAGGCCGGCGGGGATCCTGCGCCGAAGACCGCCCTGGGCGTGTTCCTCGGGCTCAAGGCCGCGGTGAAGTTCCGCCTCGGCCGCAGCGACCTCGAGGGCCTGACGGTCGCCGTGCAGGGTGTCGGCGGCGTCGGCTACCACCTGTGCGAGATGCTGGCCAAGGCGGGTGCGCGGCTCAAGGTCGCCGACGTCGTGGCCACCGCCGTCGAGCGGGCGTGCGACGAGTTCGGGGCGACCGCCATCGCCCCCATCCAGGTGCTCGAGGAGGAGGCGGACGTGCTGGCCCCCTGTGCCCTCGGGGCCATCCTCAATGCCCGCTCGATCGCGAGACTGCGCGTGCCGGTCATCGCGGGCTCAGCCAATAACCAGCTCGCCCGGACCGAGGACGGCGAGGCGCTGCGGGCGGCCGGGATCCTCTACGCGCCAGACTACGTGATCAATGCGGGCGGCATCATCAGCGTCGCGCGCGAATATTACGGCGGCACCGAGGGCCAGGTGATCGAGGACATCCAGGGAATCCCTGCGCGCCTCACCGAGATCTTCGAGCGTGCGCGGCGCGAGAACCGCCCGACGAGCGAGGTCGCCGATCGCATGGCCCGCGAGCGGCTGCGCCTCGATACGCAGCGCCTGGTGGCCTGAAGTCCGGGCCTGAGGGCGCGCGGGCGGCAGTGTCGTACACTGTCCGCCATGAAGCGGGTCATCGCCATCGCGAACCAGAAGGGCGGCGTCGGCAAGACCACCACCGCGGTGAACCTCGCTGCCTCCCTCGCCGCCACCCGCCGGCGGGTGCTGCTGATCGATCTCGATCCGCAGGGCAACGCCACCATGGGCAGCGGCGTCGACAAAGGCCAGCTCTCCCGCGGCGCCTGCGAGGTGCTGCTCGGGGAATGCGACCTCGCGGCGGCGCTGGTCACCGTGGCGGACGGCGGCTACATGGTGCTGCCAGCAAACCAGGACCTCACCGCAGCCGAAGTGCGCCTGCTGACCTTGCCCATCGGGCGCGAAACCAAGCTCCGCCACGCGCTGCAGCCGAAGCGCGACGACTTCGACGTCATCCTGATCGACTGCCCGCCGGCCCTGAACATGCTCACGGTGAACGCGCTGGTGGCGGCCGACAGCGTTCTGATCCCGATGCAGTGCGAGTACTACGCGCTCGAGGGCCTCTCGGCGCTGCTCGCCACCATCGAGCAGATCCGCGACGCCGCGAATCCGCCGCTCGGAGTCGAGGGGGTGCTGCGCACCATGTTCGACCCGCGCAATAACCTCGCCAACGAGGTCAGCAGCCAGCTGATCACGCACTTCGGCGACAAGGTGTTCCGCACCGTCATTCCGCGCAACATCCGCCTCGCGGAGGCGCCGTCCTTCGGCAAGCCGGCGCTGTTTCACGACAAGGAATCGCGCGGCGCGCTCGCTTATCTCGCGCTCGCCGGCGAGATGATCCGGCGCGAAGAGGAAGCCCTGACCGAGGAGCGGCCTGCCGCCGTGATCACCCGCAGCGCCGCAGCCGCCAACGGCGGCGGCCCGGGCGGCGCCGAGCCGGCGCCCCAGGAGAAACAGGCATGAGAAAACCCTCGCTCGGCAGGGGGCTCGCGGATCTGCTCGGCCAGACGGTGGCGCGTCCGACGGTGACCGCGAGCCCGGGAGAGGAGCTCACCCGGCTCCCTCTCGATCTGCTCCAGCGCGGCAAGTACCAGCCGCGCGCCGACATGCGCGCCGACACGCTCGCCGAGCTCGCCGACTCCATCAAGGCTCAGGGCGTCGTGCAGCCGATCGTGGTGCGCGCGCTCGAGCCGCCGGCGGGAGGGGCGCCGCAACGCTACGAGATCATCGCGGGCGAGCGCCGCTGGCGGGCCGCGCAGATGGCGGGCCTCACCGAGATCCCGGCGGTCATCCGCCAGATTCCGGACTCGGCGGCGATCGCCGTGGCGCTCATCGAGAACATCCAGCGCGAGAACCTGAATCCCCTCGAGGAGGCGCGCGCTCTCACCCGGCTGATTACCGAGTTCGGGCTCACCCACCAGGAGGCGGCCGAAGCCGTCGGACGCTCGCGCGCCGGGGTGAGCAACCTCCTGCGCCTGCTCGAGGTCCCGGCGGAGGTCGCCGAGCTCCTCGAGAAGCGCTCGCTCGAGATGGGCCATGCACGGGCGCTGCTCGGGCTGAACGGCAAGCGCCAGCAGAGCGAGGTCGCGCTGCTGGTCGCCAGGAAGGGTCTCTCGGTCCGCGAGACCGAGGCTCTGGTCAGGCGGCTCACCGCCCCGACCGTACACGGCCGCGATGGCGATGGCGCCGGCCCCCGCGATCCAAACGTCGAGCGGCTCGAGCAGGAGCTGGCCGAGAAGCTCGGCGCCCGGGTCGCCATCCAGCACTCCGCCCGCGGCGGGGGGAAGCTGGTGGTGAGTTACCACAGCCTGGATGAGCTCGACGGGATCCTGGCGCATATCCGCTAGTTAATTGGGCAAAAGTCGCGGCTTTTGCCGCCTGTGCCGCGATCTTGTCGGCTGTAGGTAGTACTTCTGTGGACTCGACCGCAGGCGGTCTCTATAATCCCGCGGCTTTTTTGGCCGTCCTCGTAAGTGACTGAACGGCCGAGGTAAGTTAAGCCCCGGCGCCGTCGCTCAGGCACCGGATGAACGGCTCTTTTGGGCCCCTCGAGCGGGACTTATATAAGGTGCTGGCGATCGATCTGCCCCGGGCGCGGCGGCTGGCCTTCGGTGTCGTGCTGGGTCAGGCGGCCGTCACGGGCGTCGCGGCGCTCGCCGCGTGGGGCCTCGGGGGTGAGGGTGCGGCCCTCTCGGCGCTCCTCGGCGGCGGCATCGCCACGATGGGGAGCCTGGCGATGGCCGTGCTGGTGTTTGCCAGGACCGCCGCCGATGCTCAACGCGTCGTGGCGTCGTTCTACGTCGGCGAGGCGGTGAAGATCGCGCTGATCGCGGCGGCCTTCGCCGCGGTGCTGGCGACGGTGAGGGTGGTGCCGCTGGCGATGCTCGCGGGCTTCGCCGTCACGTACCTGGTGTATTGGATCGCACTCCTCGCGGCGCTGCCGCGAGTCGCGTGAGGGTGGGAGAAGCGGTGCTGGGTCGACTGACAACAAGGGTCGCGGAGGAAGCGGGCGGTGCGACCGAGTACATCGTGCACCACGAGACTTTCCTCTCGAGCAAGGTGCCGCACGGCATCGTCGACATGTCCACCCTCAACCTCGACACCGTGTTCTTCTCGGTGCTGCTCGCGGTGCTCTTCGGCGGGGCGTTCTACATCGCCGCGCGCCGCGCCACGACCGGGGTGCCGGGCAAGTTCCAGCTGTTCGTCGAGGTGCTGGTCAGCTTCGTCGACACCCAGGTGCGCGACACCTTCCACGGCACCAGCAAGCTCATCGCGCCTCTGGCGCTCACCATCTTCAGCTGGATCCTGCTCTTCAACATCATGGACCTGGTGCCGGTCGACCTGCTCCCGGCCGCGGCGCACGAGGCGGGATTTCAGCACCTGAAGGTCGTGCCCAGCACCGACCTCAACGCGACCTTCGCGATGTCGCTCACCGTCTTCGTGCTGATCATCTACTACAGCATACGGATGAAGGGCTTCCTCGGCTTCGTCAGCGAGCTCACCCTGCATCCCTTCAGCGCCAAGAACGTGTTCCTGCAGGCGCTGCTGGTGCCGGTCAATTTCCTGCTCGAGTCGGTGACGCTGCTGGCGCGCCCGGTGTCGCTGTCGCTGCGTCTCTACGGGAACCTGTATGCGGGCGAGATGATTTTTCTGCTGATCGCCGTGCTGACGCTGTCGCACGGGCTGCAGTCGCTCGCGACCTTCAGCGGCTGGGTGTGGATCGTGGCGCAGATCATCCTCGGCCTGGTCTGGTCGATCTTCCACGTGCTGATCATCGTGCTGCAGGCTTTCATTTTCATGGTGCTGACGATCGTGTATCTCGCGCTCGCCAGCGAGCATCACTGACGGGAGAGTTGAATGGATATTGCACAAGTTCAGGCCATGACCGTACTCGCGGTCGGCATCATCTTCGGTTTGGGCGCGGCCGGTACCGCCATCGGCTTCGGCATTCTCGGCGGCCGCTTCATCGAAGGCTCGGCGCGCCAGCCCGAGCTGCTGCCGGTGCTGCGCATCCAGATGTTCGTGGTCGCGGGCCTGCTGGACGCGGTGGCCATGATCGGCATCGGCTTCGCGCTGTTCTTCACCTTCGCGAATCCGTTCCTCGGCGCGCTGCATCACTGAGCACTCGCGCGCTCGTCCAGGCAGGAGACTAGCCGGTGAACATCAACCTCACGCTCATCGTGCAGATGATCGTGTTCATACTGCTCATCTGGTTCACGATGAAGTTCGTGTGGCCGATGATTCTCGGCCCGATGAACGAGCGCGAGCAGCGCATCGCACACGGGCTGGCGGCCGCGGAGCAGGGCGAGCAGGCGCTCGCCGAGGCGCGCGGCAAGGCCGAGGCGATCGTGCGCGAGGCGCGCGAGCGCGCCAACCAGATCATCGATCATGCGCAGCATCGCGCCAACGAGCTGGTGGAGCAGGCCAAGGGCACGGCCACGAGCGAAGGCGCGCGGCTGGTCGCCGCCGCGCAGCAGCAGATCGAGCTCGACACCACGCGTGCGCGCGAGGCTCTGCGCCGCGAGGTGGCCGGCATCGCCGTGGCCGCGGCCGGCAAGCTCCTGGGACGCGAGATCGACGCCAGGAAGCACGCCGACCTGCTCGACAAGCTCGCCGCGGAGGTCTGAGGCGCCGCATGGCCGACAAGTTCACCATCGCCAGGCCCTATGCCCGCGCCGCCTTCGAGGAGGCGCGCAAAGCCGGGCGCCTCGAGCCCTGGTCCGAGGCCCTGCACGCCGGCGCCGCCGTGGTCGCCGACGCGCGCGTCGTCGCGCTGCTCGGCAACCCGCACGTGACGCCGGACGAGCTCGCCGCGCTGGTGAGCGGGATCGCCGACCGCAAGCTCGGCGCCGAGGGCGAGAACTTCGTGCGTACGCTCGCCGCCAACCGCCGCCTCGCGTATCTGCCCGAGATCGCCGCCCTGTTCGATGAGCTGAAGGACTCCGCCGAGGGCGTGGCGGATGTCACGGTGACCGCAGCCACCGCGCTCGATGCCGCGCAGCGCAAGGCGCTGGCGGCGGCGCTGGAGAAGCGCCTCAGGCGCTCGGTGCGCCTGCAGTGCGCGACCGATCCCGCGCTCATCGGCGGGGCGGTGGTGCAGAGCGGCGACCTGGTGATCGACGGCTCGCTGCGCACGCGTCTCGAGCGCATCGCCTACGAATTGACTGCTTAAGGAACCGACATGGCCATCAAGGCATCCGAGATCTCCGATCTCATCAAGCAACGCATCGAGAACTTCAAGTCCGTCACCGAGGCGCGCAACGTCGGCACCATCATCTCGGTGACCGACGGCATCACGCGCATTCATGGCCTGGCCGATGCGCGTTACGGCGAGATGCTGGAATTCCCCGCCAACACCTTCGGCCTGGCGCTAAACCTCGAGCAGGACTCGGTGGGTGCGGTGGTGCTGGGCGAGTACAAGCACCTCAAGGAAGGCGACACCGTCAAGACCACCGGACGCATCCTCGAGGTGCCGGTGGGACGGGGGCTCCTCGGCCGCGTGGTCGATGCGCTCGGGGGCCCGCTCGATGGCAAGGGTCCGGTAAAGGCCGAGCGCACCGCACCGATCGAGCGCGTGGCGCCGGGCGTCATCTACCGCAAGTCCGTGAGCCAGCCGGTGCAGACCGGCTACAAGGCGATCGACTCGATGGTGCCGATCGGCCGCGGCCAGCGCGAGCTCATCATCGGCGACCGTCAGACCGGCAAGACCGCGCTCGCGGTCGACACCATCATCAATCAGAAAGCCTCCGGCATTAAGTGCATCTACGTGGCGATCGGCCAGAAGCAGTCGACCATCGCCAACGTGGTGCGCAAGCTCGAGGAGCACGGCGCGCTCGCCCACACGGTGGTGGTCGCGGCTTCGGCCTCCCAGCCCGCCGCCATGCAGTACATCGCCGCCTATTCGGGCGTCACCATGGGCGAGTACTTCATGGACAACGGCGAGGACGCGCTCATCATCTACGACGATCTCTCCAAGCAGGCGGTCGCCTACCGGCAGATCTCGCTCCTGCTGCGCCGTCCGCCGGGACGCGAGGCGTTCCCGGGCGACGTGTTCTATCTGCACTCGCGGCTGCTGGAGCGCTCGGCGCGCGTCAACGAGGAGTACGTCGAGAAGGCATCCAACGGCAAGGTCAAGGGCAAGACCGGCTCGCTCACCGGGCTCCCGATCATCGAGACGCAGGCGGGCGACGTGACGGCCTTCGTACCCACCAACGTCATCTCGATCACCGACGGGCAGATCTTCCTCGAGACCGACCTCTTCAACGCCGGCATCCGCCCGGCGATGAACGCCGGCATCTCGGTATCGCGCGTCGGCGGCGCCGCGCAGACCGACATCATCAAGAAGCTCGGCGGCGGCATCCGCCTGGCGCTGGCGCAGTTTCGCGAGCTGGCGGCGTTCTCGCAGTTCGCCTCCGATCTCGACGAGGCGACCCGCAGGCAGCTCGAGCGCGGCCAGCGCGTCACCGAGGTCATGAAGCAGAAGCAGTACGCGCCGATGTCGGTCGCGGAGATGGCGCTGTCCATCTACGCGGTCAACAACGGCTACATGGACAAGGTGGAGCTGAAGAAGGTGGTCGACTTCGAGGCGGCGCTGCAGGCCTTCGCGCAGAGCAATCACAAGCCGACTCTCGACGCCATCAACGCCAACCCGAAGCTCACCAAGGAGAACGAGGCGGCGATGAAGAAGGTGATCGAGGACTTCGTGTCTACCGGTACATACTGAGAAGTAAGCGCAGTGCCCGGCACCAAGGAAATCCGCGCCAAGATCGCGAGTGTCAAGAACACTCAGAAGATCACCAAGGCGATGCAGATGGTGGCGACCAGCAAGATGCGCCGCGCTCAGGAGCGCATGCGCCTGGCACGCCCCTACGCGACGCGTATGCTGGAAGTCATCGGCCACCTCACCGAGGCCAACCCCGACTATCGCCATCCGTTCCTCCTCACCCGCGAGCCGCAGGCCATCGGCATCATCGTCATTTCGAGCGACCGCGGGCTCGCCGGCGCCCTCAACGCCAACGTGTTCCGCGAGACTCTGAGGCTGATCCGCGAGTGGCAGGGGAAGGGGGCGACGGTGAGCCTGTGCCTGATCGGCACCAAGGGGATCAATTTCTTCCGGCGCCTGAATCTGCCGATCCTCGCCAGCGTCGCGCATCTCGGCGACCGGCCGCACGTCAAGGACCTCATCGGCACCGTCAAGGTGACGCTCGATGGCTACCGCGCGGGTCAGCTCGACCGGCTGTTCCTCATCAACGCGCAGTTCGTCAACACCATGACGCAACGGCCCACGGTGGAGCAGCTGCTGCCGATCCGCGCCATCGACATCGAGGGGCTGCAGGAGCACTGGGACTATATTTACGAGCCGGATGCGGCCGGCATTCTCGATGGGCTCCTCATGCGCTACATCGAGTCGCAGGTCTATCGTGCCGCGGTCGAGAACGTCGCGTCCGAGATGGCGGCGCGCATGGTCGCCATGAAGGCGGCTACCGACAACGCCGGCAAGCTCATCAACGAATTGCAACTCATCTACAACAAGGCGCGTCAGGCTGCGATCACGAAGGAGCTTTCGGAGATCGTGGGCGGCGCGGCAGCGGTTTGAGGAACGACACCATGGCCACTCCCGGCGAGGGAAAGATCACCCAGATCATCGGCGCCGTCATCGACGTCGAGTTTCCGCGCGAGTCCATCCCGCGCATCTACGAGGCCCTGAAGCTCAAGGACGTCGACCTGACGCTCGAGGTGCAGCAGCAGCTCGGCGATGGCGTGGTGCGTACCATCGCCATGGGGGCCTCCGAGGGCCTGAAGCGCGGGCTCAGCGTTCAGGCCACGGGAGCTCCGATCGCGGTGCCGGTCGGCAAGGGGACGCTCGGGCGCATCATGGACGTGCTCGGACATCCGCAGGACAACCGCGGTCCGGTCAAGGCCGACGAGTACCTGCCGATCCACCGGCCACCGCCCTCGTTCGAGGAGCAGGCCGGCGGCCGCGACCTGCTGGTCACCGGCATCAAGGTCATCGACCTGCTGGTGCCCTTCGCCAAGGGCGGCAAGGTCGGCCTGTTCGGCGGCGCGGGCGTCGGCAAGACCGTCAACATGCTCGAGCTCATCAACAACATCGCCAAGCAGTACTCGGGACTCTCGGTGTTCGCCGGCGTCGGCGAGCGCACCCGCGAGGGCAACGATTTCTATCACGAGATGATCGAGTCGGGCGTCATCGACAAGGACAACCTGTCGAACTCCAAGGTGGCGATGGTCTACGGCCAGATGAACGAGCCCCCGGGCAACCGCCTGCGCGTGGGCCTCACCGGCCTCACCATGGCCGAGTACTTCCGCGACGAGCAGCGCGAGGACGGCGGCAAGGGCCGCGACGTACTGTTCTTCGTCGACAACATCTACCGCTACACCCTGGCCGGGACCGAGGTGTCGGCGCTGCTCGGACGCATGCCGTCCGCGGTGGGCTACCAGCCGACGCTCGCCGAGGAGATGGGCGTGCTGCAGGAGCGCATCACGTCCACCAAGACGGGCTCGATCACCTCGATCCAGGCGGTATACGTGCCGGCCGACGATCTCACCGACCCGTCCCCGGCGACCACCTTCGCGCACCTCGATGCGACCGTCGTGCTCTCCCGCCAGATCGCCTCGCTCGGCATCTATCCGGCGGTCGACCCGCTCGATTCCACCAGCCGTCAGCTCGACCCGCTGGTGGTGGGCGAGGAGCACTACAACACCGCGCGCGGCGTGCAGGCGGTGCTGCAGCGCTACAAGGAGCTGCAGGACATCATCGCGATCTTGGGGATGGACGAGCTCTCGGAGGAGGACAAGCTCACGGTGTTTCGTGCGCGCAAGGTGCAGCGCTTCCTCTCCCAGCCCTTCAACGTCGCCAAGGTATTCACCGGCCAGGATGGCAAGATCGTTTCGCTCAAGGACACGATCCGGGGCTTCAAGGGCATCATCAGCGGCGAGTTCGACGCTTTGCCTGAGCAGGCCTTCTACATGGTCGGCTCGATCGACGAGGCGGTCGCCAAGGCGAAGACGCTGCAGTAAGGTCGGAGCATGGCCGAATCACCCACCATCCACGTCGACATCGTGAGCGCCGAGGGCGAGCTGTTCTCCGGGGCCGCGGCCATGGTGTTCGCACCGGCGTCCCAGGGCGACCTCGGCATCAAGCCGCGGCACGCCCCGCTGCTGACGCTCCTCAAGGCGGGCGAGGTGCGGGTGCAGACTCCGGATGGCGCGGAGCACCATTTCTTCGTGGGCGGCGGCGCACTCGAGGTGCAGCCCAACCGCGTGACGGTGCTCGCCGATACGGCGCTGCGGGCCAAGGACATCGACGAGGCGGCGGCGCTAGCCGCCAAGCAGCGCGCGGAAGAAGCCCTGCAGCAGAAGGGTGGGCACATGACGGAAGCCGAGGCGCTGGCGGAGTTGGCGCGCGTCGCTGCCATGATGAAGATGCTCAAACGGCTGCGCGACCAGAGGGGCTGATCCCCTGGAACCGCACGATGTGCCACCGCCGGGGTTGCTCACCGGGCTCGCACGAAACCTGAGCGGCGGCCTCGCGCTGCTCGCCCTCAGACGTCGCTGGCCGCCGCGCTTCGCGGTGGGATTCGACCAGGTGGCGGCGCTGCTCGCCGTCAATCTCGCCGTCTGGGCACTGCTCGACCGGCTGCATGCCGACCGTCATGCCGAGTTCGTGGCCGACGGACTCTTCGGCTGGGCGTGTTATCTGCTGCTCGGGCATCTGTGCTGCGCGCTCATTGCCCGCATCGAAAGCCGCGCCGCGCCCACACGCGCGCTCATCGTGACGGTGCTCGCGGTGTCGCCCTTCGTGCTGGCCCTGCTGTGGTTCGCCTCGGACCTCCCCTGGGTCGCGGCGTGGCCCCTGCTCACGACGGTGCTCGCCATCGTGTATCTCGCCGTCCTGAGCGTGCGGGTGCTCGGTGCCGCGTTCGGCCCGGTGCGCCGGGCTCCCGCGATCCTCGCCGTCGCGCTGGTCCTCGCTTCCCCGTATGCGCTCGCCTGGCTCAATCTCGACACGCGCCTCTGGGTACCACCGGACACCGATGAGACCTCTGACCCGGCGGATCCCGGGGCGGTCGAGGCGCTGCTCTACGACCAGCCGGAGCGCATCGCCGCCGCCGTTGCACGCCTCGTGCCCTCGCAGCCCCCGAGCCGGGCACGGGCCTATTTCGTCGGCTTCGCGGGGGACGCGGATCCGGAGGTATTCAGCCGCGAGACGCAGTTCGCCAGCGAGCAGTTCGCGGCGCGCTTCGGCACGGCGGACCGCTCGGTGCTCCTCATCAACGATGCCGGCGACCGCGACAGCTGGCCGCTCGCGAGCCT
This sequence comes from Steroidobacteraceae bacterium, assembly GCA_035632655.1. Classification (GTDB taxonomy): domain Bacteria; phylum Pseudomonadota; class Gammaproteobacteria; order Steroidobacterales; family Steroidobacteraceae; genus 13-2-20CM-66-19. Next base: position 35,862 of record DASQGK010000019.1, read on the forward strand.
CTCGGGCCTGCGCCTCACGCTGCGGCTGCTGGCGACCCGCATGGACCCCCAGGAGGACGTGCTGATCCTGTTCCTCACCTCGCATGGCTCGGAGGATGGCCTCGAAGTGCGCAACGGCACGCTGCCACTCGGGCCGATCGAGCCCGACGACCTGCGCCAGGCGCTCGATGAGTCGGGGATTCGCTGGCGGCTGGTGATCGTTTCGGCGTGCTACGCCGGCGTGTTCATCGACGCCTTGAAGAGCGACAGCACCGCCATCGTGACGGCTTCCGATGCCGAACACAGCTCCTTCGGCTGTCAGGAGAACCGCCGGCTCACCTGGTTCGGGGAGGCGTTCCTCAAGGACGCGCTGCCGGGAAGCGCCTCGATCGAGGAGGCGTTCGCCAAGGCCGCCAGGCTCATCGATCAGCGCGAGGGCGCCGAGCACGAGATACATTCCAACCCGCAGCTCGAGATCGGCTCCGACATGCGCCGCAAGCTTCACGAGCTCGAGGCCGGCCACCCGACGGGCGCACGCAACGCGGTCATCGTCAGGCGCTGAAGGTACAATCGAGCGATGCCCAAAACCGCCCGGCAGCACCGCAGCGCCGCAAAGAGCAACGCGGCGAGCGCGCGCGCCGCGCGCACTCGCGCCGCCCAGGCGGGCCGGGCGCCTCTCACGGTAGTGATTCTCGCGGCAGGCGAAGGCAAGCGCATGAAGTCGGCGCTGCCGAAGGTTCTGCAGCCGCTGGCGGGCCGGCCGCTCCTCAAGCACGTCATCGACACGGCACGATCGCTCGCCCCCGCGGCCATTCACGTGGTCTACGGGCACGGCGGGGAGCGGGTGCGCGAGGCGCTCGCCGCCGAGCCGGTCGGGTGGGTCCTGCAGGCTGAGCGGCTCGGCACCGGACACGCGCTCCGCCAGGCGATGCCGGAGATTCCCGACGAGCACGAGGTACTGGTGCTCTACGGCGACGTGCCGCTCATCTCGCGCGCCACGCTGCTGGCACTGCTTCAGGGTACTGCGGGCGGCGAGCCTGCGCTGCTCACCATGAGGACCGACGACCCGAAGGGCTATGGCCGCATCGTGCGCACGCGTCGGGGGGATGTGCGCCGCATCGTCGAAGAGAAGGATGCGACACCGGCGCAGCTCGCCATCCGCGAGTGCAACAGCGGAGTTCTCGCGGCGCCGGCGCGGCGGCTGCGCGGCTGGCTCGAGCGGCTGAAGGCCGACAACTCGCAGCGCGAGTACTACCTCACGGACGTGATCGCGCTCGCGGGCAAAGACCGCCTGCGCGTGCGGGCGGTGGAGGTGCGCGACCCGATCGAAGTGCTGGGCGTCAACGACAAGGCGCAGCTGGCACAGCTCGAGTCCGCCTGGCGCGCCCGCGTCTCGCACCAGCTGATGCTCGCGGGGGTGAGGCTCGCCGATCCGGCCAGGCTCGACGTGCGCGGCACGCTCACGCACGGCGCGGACGTGTTCCTCGACGTCAACGTGGTGCTCGAGGGACGGGTGGTGCTCGGCGACGGCGTACGTGTCGGCCCGGGCTGCCTGATCCGCAACAGCGAGATCGGCGCCGGGACCGAGGTGTTCGCGCACTGCGTCATCGACCAGGCGCTGATCGGTGCGGAGTGCAGCATCGGCCCGTTCGCGCGTCTGCGTCCGAGCTCGACGCTCAGCAAGGGCGTACACATCGGCAACTTCGTCGAGGTGAAGAACTCCAGGCTCGGCGACGGCTCCAAGGCCAACCATCTGGCCTACGTCGGCGATGCCGAGCTCGGCGCGCGCGTGAACATCGGCGCCGGCACCATCATCGCCAACTACGATGGCGCCAACAAACACCGCACCGTCATCGAGGACGAGGTGCACACCGGCAGCAACTCGGTGCTGGTCGCGCCGATCGTGGTGGGCGCCGGCGCCACCATCGCCGCCGGATCGACGGTCACGCGCGCCGTGCCGGCGGGCAAGCTCACCGTCGCACGCGCCTCGCAGACGACGGTCGAAGGCTGGCGCCGGCCGACCCGGAAGGGCAGCGGTTAAGTCGCCCCGCCGATCGGCTCACGCCCGAGCGCGAAGAAGGTCACGTCTTTGGCGGGCAGAATCGTCGCCGCCGCGGGTTTTCAGGCAGAATTAGGGCCATGTGCGGAATCGTCGGAGCAGTAGCCGAGCGCGACATCGTCCCCGTGCTGATGGAGGGCCTGCGCAGGCTCGAGTATCGCGGCTACGACTCCGCGGGCATCGCTATCCTGAACGGCTCGCAGCACCTGACGCGACTGCGCACCGTCGGCAAGGTGCGCATGCTCGATGAGGCACTGGCCCGCAATCCCACCTCCGGAAAGATCGGCATTGCCCACACGCGCTGGGCGACCCACGGCGTACCGAGCGAGCGTAACGCCCATCCGCACATCTCGCGCGACGGGCTGGCCATCGTCCACAACGGCATCATCGAGAATCACGAGGCGCTGCGCGCGGACCTCGAGCGGCGCGGCTATCAGTTCAGCTCCGAGACCGACACCGAGGTCATCGCCCACCGCGTGCATTATCACCTGCAGAGCAAGCCCGACCTGTTCGAGGCGGTGCGCGCCACGGTGGCGGAGCTCGAGGGCGCCTATGCGCTGGTGGTGGTGAGCGAGCACGATCCCGGGCGGCTGATCCTCGCGCGCGAGGGTTGTCCGGTCGTCGTGGGCCTCGGCAAGGACGAGAATTTCGTCGCCTCCGACGTCGCGGCGCTGCTGCCGGTGACACGCCGCTTCATATTCCTCGAGGAAGGCGACGTGGCCGAGGTGCGTCGCAGCGCCGTGCGGGTCGTCGACCGCAACGGTGCCGCGGTCGAGCGTGCGGTGCGCGAGAGCGAGCTCTCGGCCGATGCCGCCGAGAAGGGACCGTACCAGCACTACATGCTCAAGGAGATCCACGAGCAGCCGCGTGCGGTCGCCAACACACTGCAGGAGCGGGTCGCCAACGGGCGGCTGCTCGAGGCGGCTTTCGGTCCGGCCGCCACCGCGGTGCTCAAGCGCACCCGCAACGTGCACATCATCGCCTGCGGCACGAGCTACCACGCCGCCTGCGTGGCACGCTACTTCATCGAGCAGATCGCCAAGATCCCCTGCGCGGTCGACATCGCCAGCGAATATCGCTACCGAAGTCCGCTGGTGCCGCCGGATTCGCTGTTCGTCACCATCTCCCAGTCGGGCGAGACCGCGGACACTCTCGCGGCGCTCAGGCTGGCCAAAGAGTCGGGCTATCTCTCGCAGCTGGCGATCTGCAACGTCCCCGAGAGCTCGCTGGTGCGTGAGTCGGAGCTCGTGATGCTGACGCGCGCGGGGCCTGAGATCGGGGTCGCCTCGACCAAGGCCTTCACCACTCAGCTGACTGCGCTCGGCATGCTGGTGGTGGCGCTGGCGCGCCATCAGGGCGCGGACGCCGAGCGCGAGCGCGGCCTCGTGACACGGCTGATCGAGCTGCCCGCGATCATCGAGAAGACGCTGCAGCTCGATGCGACGATTCAGCGGCTGGCCGAGGAGCGTATCGCCCGCAAGCACCACGCGCTGTTCCTCGGCCGCGGCGCGCTCTATCCGATCGCCATGGAAGGAGCGCTGAAGCTAAAGGAGATCTCCTACATTCACGCGGAGGCCTATCCGGCCGGCGAGCTCAAGCACGGACCGCTCGCTCTGGTCGATGCCGACATGCCGGTGATCACCCTGGCCCCCAACAACGACCTGCTGGAGAAGACCAAGTCGAATCTGATGGAGGTGCGCGCGCGCGGCGGGGAGCTCATCGTGTTCGCCGACCCCGAGGCCGGGATCAGCGCGAGCGACGGCGTAACGGTGATCGAGATGCCGAGGCACGTGACCTACTTCCAGGCGCCGGCGGTCTACACGATTCCGCTGCAGCTGCTCGCCTATCACACGGCGATTCTGCGCGGCACCGACGTGGATCAGCCGCGCAATCTCGCCAAGAGCGTCACGGTCGAGTAGTCGCCGACCCTAACGGGACTCGAGCAGGAAGGGATTCGGGTCCGTGCCTGCATGAGGCCGCGTGCGGTGGCGAGCGCTGCCCGCCATGGGCAGGTTGCCGGCACGAGCCGCTCCCGCCTCGTCGGCTCCGGCGGCGTCACGGAGCGCCTGGCAGCCTACGATCTGGGGCGCATTGGCGGAGGTGCACTCGGTGGCGTGATTGCCGTCCCAGACCACCCCGGCGAGATTCGCCCCGGCAAACAGGATCAGGAGGAGCAGCTCGCGCGAGGAGCCGAGACGCCTGAGTATCTTCATAGCGCCGCCGCTGACCGGGTCGGTCGAGTGTCGCGGGACATTGCAGCGCGCTTGGCCATGGACGTCTCCCTCCTTGGGACGATTCAAAGCAGGATCTGTTAAGAGAATGCGACCTCTGCGCCCTGGCTGTCCGTGATATCCATGCGGGCGTGCTTCAAGGAATCTGCTTGATGCAGCGCACGCGCTTCGAGCCGGCTGGCTTCATGCGCATGGGTCATGCGCATGCCCCGTGCGCATGGCGTCACCCGGGATGCCGCTGATGCAGGCAGCCATGGGTGAATCTAAAATACTCATTTGAATTTAAAACTCGCCTTTTAAGACGAGTTATCACCTAAATATGGCTTTTAATCGTCTTTTCAGACGATTTGAATGATCGTATATAAATATATATAATTCGCCTTACAGGGCGAGTATTGTCCCCAAAGGACGAATCATGAAGCTGACACCCGGGTTGACCGACGCCGCGATGCTCGAGGAGCTTGGCGCACGCCTCGCGCGCCGCCGGATCGACGCCAACCTCACCCAGGCGGGTCTTGCCGAGGAGGCCGGTGTCTCCAAGCGGACGCTCGAGCGGCTCGAAGCCGGACGCAGCACGGACTTCACCATGCTGGTGCGGGTGCTGCGCGCGCTGAAGCTGATCGAGGGACTGGACGGAGTGATCCCCGATACGCCGCAGAGTCCCCTTGCCCTGCTGCGGCACAAGGGCGCGGAACGCAAACGCGTCGGTCACCGGCGCAGCGAAGCTGCCATGGCGGGCACGTCCGCGGGGCCCTGGAAGTGGCGCGAGTAGCCGATGGCGACTGTCGCGGAGGTGCGGCTCTGGGGGAGGACCATCGGCGCGGCCTCGCTCGAGGACGAAGCGCGTATCACGGCGTTCCAGTATCTCCCGGACTTCGCCGCGAGTGGCATCCAGCTCTCCCCGCTGGTCATGCCGCTCGCGGAGCGCATCTACCGGTTTCCAGGGCTTGCCACCGTATCCTTCCACGGCCTCCCGGGGCTGCTCGCGGACTCGCTCCCCGATCGATTCGGCCACGCCCTGATCGATGCGTGGCTCGCCACCCAGGGACGCCGGCCCGAGAGCTTCAACGCCGTCGAGCGTCTCTGCTACATCGGCGTGCGCGGCATGGGGGCGCTCGAATACGCCCCGGCGGCGGGGCCGCCGCTGCGCCGCTCGGCGCGGGTCAGCGTCGATGCGCTGGTCGCGCTCGCCTCGGAAGTGCTGACGCATCGCGACTCGCTGCAGGTGTCGTTTGCGCCCGCAGAGCGCCATGAAGGACTCGAGGAAATCCTGCGGGTCGGCACGTCGGCAGGCGGCGCCCGGGCCAAGGCGGTGATCGCCTGGAACCCGCAAACCAGCGAAGTGCGCTCGGGCCAGGTGAAGGCACCGCCGGGTTTCTCCTACTGGCTGCTCAAGTTCGACGGGGTGAGCGCAAACCGCGACAAAGAGCTCGAGGACCCCAGAGGCTACACCTCCATCGAGTACGCCTACTCCTGCATGGCGCGCGCCGCGGGCATCGACATGACCGAATGCCGGCTGCTCGAGGAGGGCGGCCGGCGTCACTTCATGACGCAACGCTTCGACCGCGAGAGCGATGGGGGCAAGCTCCACATGCAGTCGCTCGCCGCGCTGGCACACTTCGACTTCAACGCCGCCGGCGCCCACGGCTATGAGCAGGCCTTCGATGTGATGCGACGGCTCGGGCTGCCGATGCGCGCCCTCGAGCAGCAGTTTCGCCGCATGCTGTTCAACGTGGTGGCGCGCAACCAGGACGACCACGTGAAGAATATCGCCTTCCTCATGGACAAGAGCGGCCACTGGGCGCTCTCGCCCGCCTTCGACGTGACCTACGCCTTCAACCCGCACGGCGCCTGGACCGCGCGTCATCAGATGAGCATCAACGGCAAGACGGACGACTTCACCCGCGAGGACTTCCGCGCCTGCGCGCGCGTCGCGGGCCTGAAGGGCGGCCGCGACGCAGAGATCCTCGATGAGGTGAGCGGCGTCGTGGCCGGCTGGCCGCGCTACGCGCGCGAGGCCGGCGTCGCCGACCGGCAGCGCGAGCAGGTCATGCGGACGCTGCGGCTGGAATTTCCCGCGCGCTGATGAGTACGATCCAACGATGACCTCCGCCACGCGCGTCGCGTCCATCGCGGACCTGCTCGCCGGGGTCTCCATCGCCGGACTGCTCCTGCCCGAGGCCGTCGCCTACTCGGGGCTTGCAAGCCTGCCGCCGCAGGCAGGCGTGATCGGCCTCCTTGCGGGACTCATCGTGTACGGGCTGATCGGCCGCAGCCGCTTCGCCATCGTCTCCGCCACTTCCTCCTCGGCCGCGGTGCTGGCCTCGGCGATGCTCGCCATCGGTCCGGACGGCCCGGCTCACCGGGCCGCGGTGGCCTCGATCCTGGTGGTCGGGGCCGGAACGGCATTCGTGCTCTCCGGGGCGCTGCGGCTCGGAGCCATGTCGAATCTCATCGCCCGCCCGGTGCTGCGCGGTTATGCCTTCGGGCTCGCGCTCGTGATCGCGGTGAAACAGTGGCCGCTGATCGCCGGGGTGCACGTGACGCACAGCGGTCTCTTCCCCCTGCTCCTCGAGCTGGCGCGCGATGTTCCGTCATGGCAGAGGGCCAGCCTCGGCTGCGGACTCGGCGCGCTCGCGGGACTCTTGGTGCTCGAGCGGGTGCCGCGCGTGCCCGGCGCCCTGGTGGTGATCGTCGGCGGCATCCTCGCGGCTCCCTGGCTCGCCGCCCACGGGGTGACACTCACCGGGCCGGTGAACTTACGGCCCGCGATGCCGCACTTCGTGCCGCCCGACGGCGGGCACTGGCTGCAGCTCGCGGAATTCTCGTTCGCCCTCATGTTCATTCTCTACGCCGAGTCATACGGTTCGATCCGCACCTATGCGCTGAAGCACGACGAAGCCGTCGAGCCGAACCGCGACCTCATTGCGCTCGGCGTGGCCAACGCGGTGGCGGGCCTGCTGCAGGGGACGCCGGTCGGCGCCGGCTACTCGGCAACTTCCGCCAACGAGGCGGCGGGGGCGCGCTCGCGCTACGCCGGGCTCGCAGCGGCCGGCGTGGTACTGCTCGCCGTGCTGGTGTTCCTGCCCTGGATCGAGCGCATCCCGCATCCGGTGCTGGCGGCGATCGTGATTCACGCGGTGAGCAAGTCGCTGCGGCTCACGGTATTCGCCAACTACTTCCGCTGGCAGCGCGACTGGCAGGTGGCGCTCGCGGCGGTGCTGGCGGTGATGGTATTCGGGGTGCTGAACGGCCTGCTGGCGGCCATCGCCTTCAGCATCGCGTGGCTGCTGAAGTCGCTCGCGAGTCCGCGCCTCTCGGTGCTGGGGCGGGCGGGCCGGCACGACTATGTGGACGTCGCGCGCTTTCCGCAGGCGGTGAGGGTGCCGGGACTGCTGGTGCTGCGGCCCGAGGAGCCGCTGTTCTTCGCCAATGCCGAGCCGCTGCTCACCCGGGCACGCACCCTGGTGCTGCGTCAGCCGGACACGCGTCTGGTGGTGCTGAATCTCGAGGAGTCACCCGATCTGGACAGCACCGCGCTCGAGACGCTCGCCGAGTTCTGCGGCTGGCTGAGCGCGCGCGGCATCGAGCTGCGCGTCGCGCGGCTGCGGCGTACGGTGCGCGACGCGCTGCTGCGGGCGCAGCTGTCGCTGCTGCCAACGTCGACACTCGACTACTCGAGCGTCGACGATGCCGTGCGCGGCGAGTGCGTCAGTCCCGGCGCCGGCGGCTGACTGCGTGCCGGCGCGGATCGTGTTAGTGTTAATCGTTATTCTGCGCGCTGTGGTTTGCCGCAGCGCGTCATCAACCGCACGAGGGTCAACGCAATGAAGAAACATTCCGTCTGGCTGGCGGCCGCATTCACGGCCTTGGCTGTCGCGGCGTGCAACATGCAGAAAGGCCCGGCCGAGCAGGCCGTGGCGGCCGCGGCACAGGGGCTCAACGCAACCCGCGACGAGGCCCAGAAGTATGCTCCGGAGCAGCTCGGCGGGGTCGAGGCGCAGCTCGGACAGATGAAGGACAGCTTCCAGAGAGGCGACTACGCCGGCACGCTCGCGGCGCAGCCAGCCATGATGAAAGCCATCAACGGTCTGAAGGAAGCGGCCGCTGAGAAGAAAACGGCCGCCGATGCGGCTGCGGCCAAGGCCAAGGATGAGTGGGGCCCGGCGAGCACCGAGGTGCCGAAGATGGTCGACGAGGTCGCCAAGCGGGTCGAGAAGCTCGCGAAAGAGCGGCATCTGCCCAAGGGCGTCACCAAGGAAAGCGTCGCCTCCGCGAAGAGCGGACTGGATCAGGTCAAGTCGATGTGGGCGGATGCGACGGCCGCCGCCTCTTCGGGCGATTTCGCCACCGCCATGAGCAAGGCGGAAACGGTGAAGTCCAAGACCCAGGAGATGATGAAGTCGCTCGGCATGAAGCCCTAGGGTTGAGGGACGGCTCGCGCCGGCCGTCTCACACGAGACGGCCGGCGAGATCGTAGGCTGCGGCGCCCACGATCTCGACCTCGGCGAACTCCCCGACGCGGGTCTTGCCGGCGGCGGCGATTCTCACCACGCCGTCGATCTCCGGCGCATCGCCCTCGCTGCGCGCGACGGCCTCGCCGTTCGCCACCGCATCCACCAGCACCCGCATCCGGCGGCCGATGCGTCTGGCCAGCCGCTGCGCGCTGATCGAGGCAGCCAGCTCCATGAAGCGCCCGTAGCGTTCCTCCTGCACCGCGGGCGGGACGTGCCCGTCCAGAGCGTTGGCGGTGGCGCCTTCGACCGGCGAATACCTGAAGCAGCCGACGCGGTCGAGCTGCGCCTCTCTGAGCCAGGCGAGGAGCTCCTCGAACTCCGCCTCGGTCTCACCGGGGAAACCCACGATGAAGGTGCTGCGCAGCGTCAGGTCGGGGCACAGCGCCCGCCAGGCCGCAATGCGCTTCAAGGTGTTCTCGGCGTGCGCAGGGCGACGCATGCGCTTGAGGACCGTCGGGCTGCCGTGCTGAAACGGCACGTCGAGATAGGGCAGTACGCGGCGCTCCGCCATGAGCGGCAGCACCTCATCGACGTGCGGGTAGGGGTAGACGTAATGCAGCCGCACCCACACTCCGAGCTCACCGAGGGCGCGAGCGAGATCGATGAAGCGCGTCTGCCAGTCGCGCGCGCGCCACGCGCGCGGCGTGTAACGCAGGTCCGCGCCGTAGGCGCTGGTGTCCTGCGAGATGACGAGGAGCTCGCGCACCCCGGCCGCGACCAGCCGCTCCGCCTCGCGCAGCACCTCATCGATGGGGCGGCTCGCCAGCAGCCCGCGCATCGAAGGAATGACGCAGAAGCTGCAGCGGTTGTTGCAGCCCTCGGAGATCTTCAGATACGCGTAGTGGCGCGGGGTGAGCCGCACGCCCTGCGGCGGCAGGAGATCGACGAAGGGATCGTGTGCCGGGGGCAGATGCGCATGCACTGCCGCCACCACTTCCTCGTAGCGCGCCGGCCCCGTTACGGCGAGCACACCGGGGTGGCGCTCGAGAATGCGCTCGGGTCTGGCGCCGAGACAGCCGGTGACGATGACGCGGCCGTTCTGGTCGAGGGCCTCCCCGATCGCCCCCAGCGACTCATCGACCGCGGCGTCGATGAAGCCGCAGGTATTGACCACCACCAGATCTGCCGCCTCGTAGCTCGGCGATACCTCGTACCCCTCGGAGCGCAGCTGCGTGAGGATGCGCTCGGAGTCGACCAGCGCCTTGGGGCAGCCGAGGCTCACGAAGCCGACGCGCGGGACTTTCCTGCGCGCCGTGCGGCGCGCTTGGGGCTGGCGAGCTGACACGGCGCTAGCGCTGCGGCGCGGCCGGCGAGCCGTCGCCGGCTGGCGCCTGGTTCGCATCCCAGGCATGCGTCCACGGAGCGCCGGGACGGTGATGCATGCGCTCGAGCGCGCAGAACACGGCCAGCACGACCAGCGGCAAGACCACGTACGGCCAGATCGCGGGGCGCCGGTCGCGCGGCGGGTCAGCGGCCATAGAGCCCCATGAGCTCGGCCTTATCGATCGCCGCCGCATGCACGTTGAAACCGATCATCGCGGGACTCGCATCGGCCGGCACGTCGAGCCTTGGCACCTTGAGGGCATAGAGCCGCAGGTAATAGCGGTGCGGCTTACCCGGGGGCGGGCAGGGGCCGCCGTAGCCCACCGAGCCGTAGTCGGTGCGCCCCTGCACGGCGCCCGCGGGCATGAGCTTCTTGCGGGGGTCGCCGGCCCCCGCCGGCAGCGAGCTCACGCTCGCCGGAATGTCATAGACCACCCAGTGCCACCAGCCGCTGCCGGTCGGCGCATCCGGATCGTGCATGAGAAGCGCGAAGCTCTGCGTGCCCGCCGGTGCGTTGCTCCAGGAGAGCGCCGGGGAAATGTTGCCGCCGGTACAGCCGAACTGGTCGAACACCTGTGCCGCGGCGATGGTCTTGCCGGCGGCGATGTCCGGGCTCGTCAGGGTGAACTTACCGCCGCCGGCGCGCGCGGCAGGAATGGCGGCCAGCACCATGGTGGCCGCGACCGCAGCGCCCGCAATCCAGGCCATGCTCATGCGTCGATCCTCCCGGCGGCCGAGTGTGCAGCGCCTCAAGGCTCGAGGCAAATGGGGCTCTTAGCGGCGCTCCCAGTGACCGTCGCGGGCGTGCCAGCCCCCGCGGGTACGCTCCCAGCGGCGCGGCGCCCAGCGGTAGCCCGCCCGCGGCGCCTCCCAGCGACCCGGGTGCCAGGCATAACGCCCGCCTTCCCAGAACCAGCTGCCGCCGATCCAGAAGTACCCGGGGTAGGGAGCGATGCCCACGGTCTCGTACTGCACGGCCGGCGGCTCCTGGTAGACGGTCTCACCGTAGTAGCCCGGCGCGGGGGCGACGATACAGGCCGACAGCCCCGCCGCAAGCAGTGCGGCCACGGCCACGATTCGCAGTGACTTGAGTCTCATGATGCCTCCTTGCCCGGTACAACGCGCGCGTCATCGCAAAGCATACAGCCCGATTCCGCAGCCGGCAGCGCGCCAACGCAGAACTGCAAAATCCGCGGTATTCAGCCACCATTCAGGGCACATGCGCTTCGGCCCGGAATACTATCGGCGCTTCTATTACGACGCGCGCACCGCGGTGGCGACGCGCGCCGAGACGCGCGCCCGTGCGCGCCTCATCGGCGCCCTGGTCGCGCACCTCGACCTGCCGGTGAGCCGCATCCTGGACGCCGGCTGCGGCACGGGACTGCTGCGCCGCGAGCTGAAGAGACTCATGCCGCGCGCCCACTACGTGGCCCTCGAGTCGAGCGAGTACCTGTGCCGCCGCTACGGCTGGACGCGCGCACGGATCGAGGAGTACCGCGCACGGGCGCCCTTCGATCTGGTGGTCTGCTACGACGTACTGCAGTACCTGGGCGACCGCGAGGCAACGCGCGCGCTGGCCAATTTCGCGCGGCTGGCACGCGGGGTGCTCTACTTCAGCGCGCTCACCCGCGGTGATTTCCAGCGCAACTGCGACCGCAAGCGCACCGACCCCGACGTCCACCTGCGCAGCGCCGCCTGGTATCGCGCGCGCCTGAAGCGGCATTTCCGCGAGGCGGGCTTAGGCTTGTGGCTGCGGCGCGGCGCGCCGCTCACGCTATGGGAGCTCGAGGCGCACTGAGAACCGCGGCGCGCGCCGCCGCTGCGCGGCGCCGGAACAGCGGATAGAGGGGAAGTCCGAGGAGAATCAGTGCCAGCGCCGCGATCGACTCGCGCGGGGCGGTGGCAAAGCCGCTGATGACGATCCAGACCATGACGAGCACGAAGGCGAGCGGCACGAAGGGATAGCCGGGCACGCGGAAGGGCCGCGGCGCATCCGGGAGCCTGCGCCGGAGCACGATGACGGCGAGCGCCACCGGGATCCAGAAGAGCGCATACGACATCACCGCCATGTTGGTGAGCTGGTCGAAGGTGCCGGAGGCGGCGAGCAGCGCCCCCCACAGTCCCAGCAGAACGAGCGAGGTAGCCGGCACGCGGCTGCCCGGATGCAGCCGCCCGAAGACCGGGAAGAACAAGCCGTCGCGCGCCGCAGCGTAGGGAACGCGCGCGGCTCCCAGAATCATCCCGTTGAGCGAGCCGATGGTCGAGATGAGAAAGATCAGAGCGGCGATGGGCGCGGCGCGTGCGCCGAGGAAGGTCTGCACGGCGCGCGCCGCTACCGAGGGTGCGTCCGGATAGGCGGTGGAGTTGGAGCTCGCCACCTGCCAGAAGGGCAGCGCGTAGAGGTAAGCGGCGTTGATCAGGAGATAGAGGGCCAGCACCAGCAGCGCGCCGCCCACGATCGCCCGAGGGAGATTGCGCTGCGGCTCGCGCACCTCGCCCGCCGCCATGGGCAGGAACTGCCAGCCGCTGTAGGCCCAGAGCGCGGCGAACATCGCGCCCCCGAATCCCGTGAGTCCCCCGCTGACGCCGCCGGGTGTCGCGCGGAAGTTCCCGAGGTCGTGCCCTGCGCCGAAGACGAACACGCCGATCGCCACGCCGAGTACCGCGGCGACCTTGGTGACCGTGAGCACGGTCTGCACGCGCCCGCCGACCATGACCCCGAGGGAATTGACGAGCGTGAAGAAAGCGATCGCCGCCACGGCGACAGCCTCGCGCATGCCGAACTCGAACACGTAAGTGGCGCCGCCGAGGTGCAGTGTGTGCGCGTACCAGCGCGCCCCGAAGGGGTGGATGTCGGAGAGGAAAATCGCAACCGCGGCGCCATAGGCGGCGACCGCCGCGCCGTTGAGCACGAACGCGTTGCAGGCGAACAGGAACCCCGGCACCTCGCCGTAGGCGGTACGCAGGTAGACGTATTCCCCGCCGGCATGCGGCAGCAGTGCCCCGAGCTCGGCGAAGCACAGGGCGCCGAGCATGGCGACGCCTCCGGCGGCTACCCACGCGGCGAGCACCAGCAACGGCGTGCCGACCGCCTGCGCCATGCTCGCCGCCTTGAGGAAGATGCCCGTGCCGATGATGACGCCCACCACGAGGGAGGTGGCGTGGGTGAGCCCCAAATCGCGGCGGGGCTCGAGTGCTGGGCGGTTCACGGCGCTATCGTACAATCGCCGCATGGCCGAACACGAATATCAGGCGCGCATCCATGCCTGAGGCGCCGGGTCCCGTGGCGGAGTTTCGCGGCAGGGTGCGGGTCGTACGCACGAGCCAGGCGCCGCTCGCAGTCACGCTCACCGGGGCGAGCGCCGCGCCCCCCGGCGACGAAATCCAGCTGACCTTCGCCGGGAGCGCGCCCGCCGAGCTGCCCGCGTTCCTCGAGGATGCGCGCGTCGAGCGCCGCGGCCCAGGGACATTCGACATCGTGAGCGGGTCTGAGCGCTTGCGCATCGCCGCGCACAGCGTCCACGTGCACCTGGATGTGGGCCGCGAGTTCTACCGCGCGATCCCGGGCCGGGCCGTTCCGCTCGTGCGGCGGCTGTTGCTTTCCGCGGCGCTGGTCATGGCCGGCTCGCGCGCGGGACTCAGGCTGATACGCGCTTTGCGGCGCTGAGTCTCACAGCGAATGGAGGGAGAGCCCGGCCTCTTCCTCGAACAAAGTACGGTGGGCGCCGATCAGCGCGGTGTAGGCGGCCGTCTGCGACTGGAAGGCGCGGTCCCAGGTGAAGTGCCGCAGCACGTGCGCGCGTGCCGCGACACCGAGCGCCTCGATATCCCGCTCGTAGAGTGCGGCAATGGCGTCCGCCATGCCGGCGGCGCTCTCGGGCTCGGCGAGCAAGCCCACGCTCTCGTCGACCAGCTCCGGAAAGGCGCCGGCGCGCGCGACCACGACCGGGCGCCCACAGGCCATGGCTTCGAGCGTCACGAGCCCGAAGGTCTCCCGGGTCCCGGCGTGCACCAGGGCATCGCTCGATGCGATCCAGGCGCCGAGCTCCAGGCTGTCTCCGCGGTAGGGCAGCATGGTGACATTGCGCGCCGGGCGCGCCTCGCGGTCGCCGCCGATGAGCAGCAGATGGTAAGGCCAGCCGAGCCGCGCGAACGCCTGCAGCAGCAGCGGCAGATTCTTCTCCTCGGCGAAGCGCCCGGCATACACCAGCAGACGCGTCTCCCGCGGCAGTCCCAGCCGCTGGCGCAGCGTCTGCGTACGCAGACGCGGATGAAACATCCCGGCATCGACGCCGAGCGGCTGATGCAGCGTATGGTGCACGCCGAGTGCGCCGAGGTAGTCGCACATCACGCGGCTCGGCGCGAACACGACATCGAAGCGCGCGTACAGCGAGCGCAGGTAGCGGCGCAGCGCCGGCTCGGTGATGCAACCGAGGAAACGCCGCCCCATGATCTGCGGCAGGTTGGAGTGATAGAACCCCGCGAGCGGAATGCCGCGGCGCTGCGCCACCCGCCAGGCGCACCAGCCCGGATGGAAAGCGTCGCCGGCCTCGATCACGCTCGGCTCGAGCTCGGCAAGCAAACGTGTCCAGCGCCGCGCATTCAGCGGCAGGCGGTAGTTGAAGGTTCCCGGCACCGGATATCCGGGGAGCGTGCACAGCCCGCCACGCTCGGTACGAGCGCTGCTGCCCGGAACCACGATGGTGTGCTGCCAGGAGGTATTGGCAGTGAGCCAGGCGTGCTTGGCGTTGAGGTAGCGCTTCACGCCGCCGCTGGTCGGCGAATAGAACAGAGTCGTGTCGACCAGGTGCAGCGGCTTCATTGCAGCCGCATTGCACCTGCAGAGAAATGGGGTGTCAAGCCTCCCGGCACGCGCCGCGCAGCGCTGGCGGCGCCGACGCTGCCAGTGTGACAGCCGAGTCTTACACGCTCACGCCGGTTTGATGTTGGCGTTGAGACGGAAGAGATTGTTGGGGTCGTACTGTCTCTTGAGCGCGACCAGCTGCGGGAAGTTGTCGCCATAAGCCGCCGCCATGCGGCCGTCGCGATCCTCACCGCTCGCGTAATTGACGTAGCGGCCGTGGGTGAGCGGCTCGAGCTTCGCCCAGGTACTGCGCACCCACTCCCGGTTGCGCTCGATCGTGTCGTGGTCGGCGTCCGGCTTCCAGGAGCCGAGCACGTGCATGGAGCAGGCGGCGGCGCGATTCCAGAACGCGGTGTCCCGGGGCCTGACGCGGGAGATCGCACCGCCGGTCGGCTGGAAGCCGAGATCGACCGTTGCGAGCTGCGTGCTCTCGAGGCAGCCGACCGCAGTATCGATGACCTCGGCGGTCATGCCGTTGACGAAGCCGCCGCGCAGATAAATGCCGTGGTGCGCGAAGCCCGGCGCGCTGTCACTTCCCTGCAGCTTCACGTACGAAGCCACCGCGAGCGAATCCTCGTGCGGCTTGCCGAGCTTGCGCAGCGGGGCGATCACGCGCTCGGCGTCCTGCGCGGATCCATGGTAGGAGACGTCCAGCTCGATGAGCCGCTGGCCGTGCTCGTCGCTGTCGATGTCCATGCCGGCGTACAGCCCATCGGGTGCGCCCGCCAGAAAGTCCGCGTAGTTCCTGAGGAGCGCACGGGCCCCGGCGTCGAAGGGAAAGCTCAGCGTCCCGCCGTAGAGCGCACCGACCTCGTGCAGGCCGAAGACGAACTCGGTAACCACGCCGAAGTTGCCGCCACCGCCCTTAAGTCCCCACAGCAGCTCCGGGTGATCCTGCTCGCTCACTTTCAGCCAGCGGCCGTCGGCGGTCACCACCTCGGCGCCGACGAGGTTGTCGCAGCTCAGGCCGAAGCTGCGGCCGAGCCGGCCGATGCCGCCGCCGAGGGTGAGCCCGGCAACGCCGGTGTCCGCCACCACACCCGCGGGGGTGGCGAGGCCGAAGCCCTGCGCCTCGCGGTCGAGATGAGCGAGCAGGGCGCCGCCGCCGACGCGCGCCCGCCGGGTGGTCGGATCGACTTCGACCGTGCGCATGGGCGAGAGATCGATCACGACGCCGCCGTCGCAGCCGGACTGGCCGCTGAAGCTGTGGCCGCCGCCGCGCACCGCGGTGAGCAGGCCATGCGCCGCCGCGAAGCCGACCGCGCGCTTCACGTCAGCCGCACCGAGACAGCGCGCAATGAGCGCGGGGTGGCGCTCGAAGGCCGGGTTCCACAGCCGCCGCGCCTCGTCGTAGCCGGCCTGTCCGGGGCTGAGCAGCTCGCCGCGAAGACCTGCCCGCAGATCATCGACGTCGCTGCCCTTCAGGGTGAGCGATTTGCCGTCGAGGCCGGTGGCGGAGAGATCGGCCGTGGTGGCGGCCGAGAGCCGGCGCAGCGGCAGTGCGGCTGCGGTGAGCGCGGCGAGGCCCGTCGTGCAGAAAACTCTTCTTCTCATGTGGATATCCCCGAGCGAGGCCGTTGAGCCTGCTCCCGCGGCCGTTCGACCGTCAAGGATGCAGCGCCGCATGTGGCACACTAGCGCCATGAAGCAGCTGTTGCGCCGACTGGTCGTCCTGCAGCCCGGTGAAGGGCCGGTTCTGCTCGCATCGTTCGCGACGCTGCTGTGCACGTTCTCGAGCTACGCGATTCTGCGCCCGGTGCGCGATGCGCTCGGTGTTACTTCGGGGCTGGAGACGATTCCGGCGCTCTTCTGGGCCGTGTTCGTCGCCATGCTGCTGCTGCAGCCGCTGTACGGCTGGCTCACCTCGCGCCTGCCGCGCTCGGTGTTCCTGCCGTGGGTGTACATCTTCTTCGCCGCCAATCTCGTCGGCTTCTGGCTGTGGTTTCACCTGCAGACGGATCACACCTGGATCGCCCGCAGCTACTTCGTGTGGGTGAGCGTATTCAACCTGTTCATCCTGGCGGCCTTCTGGGGCCTGATGGCGGATGTTTTCACCCGCGAGCAGGCCGGGCGGCTGTTCGGCTTCATCTGGGCCGGGGCGAGCTCCGGCGGCGTGATCGGCCCGTACATCGACAGGACGCTGGCGGTGCCGCTCGGCACCGTCAACCTGCTGCTGCTCTCGGCCGGGCTGCTGCTGATCGCGCTCATATTCATGCGACTGGTCATCCGCTGGCATCAGCAGCACGGCGCGCCGCCGCGCACGCCGGCCGCGGCGCCTGCGAGCGGCACGGCTGCGGCCGCGGGAATGCGCGGCGTAGGCGGCGGCGTGCTGGCGGCATTCTCGCAGGTTGCGCGCTCGCCCTATCTGCTCGGCATCGCGGCCTTCGTGCTGCTCATGACCTGGGTGAACACCTTCCTGTACCTCGAGCAGCAGGCGTTCGTGGCCAAGGCATTCAGCAGCGCCAATGAGCGCACTCACTTCTTCGCCAGCATCGATCTGTACGTGCAGATTGCATCGCTGGCGATGCAGTTCCTGCTGTTCAGCCGGCTGTACCGCTGGTTCGGCATGCGGGCGCTGCTCGCCTGCGTGCCGCTGATGATGACGGCGGGCTATGCGATCTATGCGCTCGCACCCGCGTTCATGCTGCTGGTGGTCGTGTACGCGGTGCGCCGCGTCGCCGATTACGCCATCACGCGCCCGTGCCGGGACTCTCTCTTCACGGTGGTATCCCGCGAGGAGAAGTACCAGGCGAAGAGCCTCATCGACACGTTCGCCTATCGCGGCGGGGATGCGACCAGCGGATCGCTCCACAAGCTGCTGGTCGACGGCCTGGGCGCCGGTCACTCGGCCGTGGGCTGGGTCGGTGCCGGGATCGCGGCGGTGTGGACGGTGCTGGCGCTGGCCCTCGGTCGCGCGCAGGAGCGGGCGCATGATCGGACGGCCGAGGCACCGGCGCACGCCCCGGGCGTCGCCGTCGGGGACGCCGGCCGCTGAAGCCTCTCAGGCTGCGCTCGACTGCGCCTCGGCGGCCGGTTGCGGCGCGGGCTCGGCCGCAACTCCCGCCAGCAGCTCGTTGGCCGCGGCGATGATCTCGGTGGCGCTCGCGAGACGCTCGTTGCGCTGCTTCGCGAGGAGCTTCCCGAGCAGCGGCTGATAGCGCTCCAGGGTCTGCGGAAGCTGTGGCACCGGCGCGCTGACATGCTGCTGCAGCACGTCGAGCGCGGTGGAGCCGGTGTAAGGCTTCTGCCCGGTGAGCATCTCGTAAAGGATGATTCCGAGGGAATAGAAGTCCGAGCGCGCATCCAGCTGATCGCCGAGCGCCTGCTCCGGGCTCATGTAGTAGGGCGAGCCGCGCAGCACGCCGGTCTGGCCGGTCTTGAGACTGGTGGTGGTGCCGCCCTCGATCTGCCGTGCCAGGCCGAAGTCGATGAGCGCCACCGCGCCGTTCTCGCGCAGCATCACGTTCGGCGGCTTGAGATCGCGGTGCACGAGGCCCGCCTCGTGCACGACCTGCAGCGCCTCGGCGATGTGCCTGAGGTACTCGAGCGCTTCGCGCTCGCTGACGCCGCGCTGCAGGCGCGCCTTGAGGTCTCCGCGCGGCAGGTACTCCATCGCCAGGTACTCGAAACCGGCGTGGATGCCGTAGTCATAGATCTCGACGACCAGCGGACTGCGGATGGCGAGCACCGCCGTGTATTCGCGCTCGAGGAACTGCCGTCCGGCGGCCTCATCGCGCAGCGTCTTGGAGACTTTCAGGGCCACGTTGTGGCCGCGCGAGGCGCTGCCGGCGAGATAGACCACGGCCTTCTCGGACTCACCGACCTTGAGGCGCAGGGTGTAGCCGGGAATGAAGTCCTCGCTCGGCGGTGTGGTGAGCAACGCCACCACGCCCGGGGGACCCAGGGCCTCGGCGCTCGCGGTCGGGGCTGCGTCCACCGGCGGCGGCACCATGCCGGCCACGGTATCGCCGACGCGCCCGGACTTGCCTTCAGCCGCTGCGGCATCCCTTGCGGCGCTCTTGGCCCGGTCGGCCTCGATGTTGGCGAGACTCGCGAGACGGCGCTGCACGCGCCGCTCCACGCGTCGCAGCGCCACCCGCACCGCGGTGCTGAGACGCTCCGGCGTCAGCAGCTTCTTGGGGAGATAGTCGAGCGCCCCGAGCTGCAGCGCGCGCACGGCGGTGAGCTCGTTGCCGTCGTCGGCGATCGCAACCACTGCGGGCGCGGCGGGCTGGTCGCGCAGGCGGCGCAGGAGCGACAAGCCGGGCGAATTCGGGTCCTCGGGGCTGGTGCCGAAGGCACAGCAGAGCACCAGCAGGTCGCAGTCGCGACCGGAGAAGGTGTTGCACCAGCGCTCGAATTCCGCGAGGTTGAGCAGGCTCACGCTGGCGCGTGGGCAGAACACATCGAGGTGATGGCGCAGCCACTCCGCATAGCGCACGTCGTCCTCGACGAGCAGCATGCGCGCGGGGGCCATGTCGCGACGCGCGTTCATTTGGGCAAGATGACGCAGGCACGGGCCGATGTCGCCGTCGGGCTACGGATTCTGTGAAGCCGATTCTGTGACCGGGTTCAAGGTGTGAAGCGGTTCCCTCCTCCCGGGACGCTGCCGCAGCGTGCCCCCTTTTTGGGCACGCGCGAGGCGGTTCCTGCAGCTGGTTAGTGAACCATTTGCTTCAGTGTGGGCTCCGCGCGACGGATAGCGGCCCTCCAGAGGGCCTTAACGGAGCTAGTGAACCGTTCGGTTCACCATGAACTCTTGAGGGCCCGTGGGAGGCCTCTACAACGAAGAGTGAAGCATCTGGTTCAGTGTCACCCGAGGGACAGTTATGCGCGTGCCTCCACCGCCGCAGGAGCGTCTTCCCTCACTGTGTGAGCAGGAACTGCGACCCCTGGTAGGAAAGGACGGCGCCGCTCGGGGTGATGCGATCGACGTGCACACCCTCGGGAAGGGAGTCGCCCTCACGCAGCTTGTGCATGTTGATGAGCACCCAGCGGTCTGCGGGCTGGTCGGCATAGGCATGCAGATCGAGGCGCAGCTGCGGCAGCTGCTTGCCCGGGGCGGTGGCCAGCTGCTGGTACAGCGGCACGCCGTCTTCGGTGCCGCGCCTGACTCGTCCGGAAATGGAACCCGTTTCGGCCGGCGCTTCGGCGGCCGGCGCGTAGTCATCGGGGTTGAGGCTCGGGCCGGCACCGTTACGGTGCGGGGCGGCCGCGACTCCCGCCGCGTCCGCCGCCCCGATTGCGGCGGGCACGTCCTCGTTGTCGGCCGCGGGCTCCTCCGCCACCGGCGGGGTCGCCGGCGGCGGAGCCGGGGTTTTTGCGAGCGCAGCCGGCCCGGCGGCGGGTGCGCCCGCGGGCGCGGCGGCGGCGGCTGCGGGGGCGGCGGCTGCGGACGCGGTGGCGGGTGTGGGCCCGGCAGCGGAGTGCCGCAGCAGCAGCCACATGACGACGCCGAGATTCGCCGCGAACAGGACGGCGATGGCGATGGCCCAGGGCGGGAGCGCCGAGCGTGGAGGCGCGACCTTGACCTCGAAGAGCGCCGGTCCGCCCTGACGCTGGCGGTCGCTCTCGGATTTCTTCAACGCGTCGAGGATGAACGACATCGGTCAGCCGCCGTGATTTGCTGCCAGGATGGGGACGTCGGGCCCCGCGACGGCGCTGGCGAGCGCGATCTGCGTCTGCAGACCCGCGATGCCGTCGACCGAGAGCTGATGCCGCCGCTGGAACTCGCGCACCAGGCCGGTCAGCTCGGCATCGAATACATCGCTCACCGGCGCATTGCTGTCGACGTGCGCGAGGTGCTGGAGGCTCTGGCGCAGCCAGCGCACCTGCGCGCCGCGCATGCCGGCCGAGAGCGCCTTGACCGGCGAGCTCGCCGGGCGCCACAGCATCACGAAATCACCGAGCCAGAAATGCGACAGCTCGCCGAGGCCGATCGCGTGCGCGCCGCCCAGGTCGAGCCGTGCATGCTCGTCGTCGAGACCGGTGAGGACAACCTGCGGGCTGCCGCCGGCGCCATCGCTCAGCATGAGGATCGCCGGGTGGTTGAAGAGCCGCAGCTGCCCGTAGGAGCCGCGCTCCGCGACGCACTCCAGGTGCTGCCGCAGCGCCTGCGTGCAGGGGTCGGTGCCGTCGATCTGGTACTTCGCACCCCAGAGACTGAAGAGCTTGCCGAAGGCGCTGTCGGTGTCGGTCTCGGCGGCATGCGTGGTGAGGAGCTGCGCCAGCGTGGGCGAGGGGGGTGCGGGGGGCGCGGGGGCCCCGGCACCCGGTGCACCGGCCGCAGCCGCCGCAGCGGTACCGAGGCGGTCGGCCGTGTGGGCCCGCGCATTCCATGGCCCGAGCGTTGCGAGCGCCGCCATGGCCACAGCCAGCGCCGCGGCGATGCCGGCCGCGGCCGCCCATGGCAGCCAGTGCGGCGCGAAGCGCCGGCCGAAGACCTCGTTGGCGGCGTGTCGCACCAGCGTGCCCGTCACCCGGTGCCGATCGAGCGAGTAGGCGCCGAGGAGCGCGCGGTCGCAGACGACGTTGATCACGCGCGGCACCCCGTCGGAGAGGCGGAAGACCTCGGCAAGCGCGCGGGCGCTCAGGATATCGGTGGTCGCGCCCGCGACGCGCAGACGATGCAGCACGTAGGCGCCCGATTCTTCGCGCGAGAGCGGATTGAGGTGATAGCGGCCGGTGATGCGTTGCGCGAGCTGGCGCAGCTCGTTGCGCGCGAGCAGCTCGCGCAGCTCCGGCTGGCCGATGAGGATGATTTGCAGGAGCTTCTGCGTGTTGGTCTCGAGGTTGGTGAGCAGACGCACCTGCTCCAGCACCTCGGTCGAGAGGTTCTGCGCCTCATCGACCACCAGCACCACGCGCTTGCCGGCGGCATGAGCGCGCAGCAGGTAGGCCGACAGCGTGTCCACCAGCTCCTTCAGGCTCTGCTGCGAGGTCGGCGGCACCTCGATGCCGAGCTCCTGGCAGATGGTCAGCAGGAATTCGGGCGCGGTCATCCGCGGGTTGAGGATCAGGGCGATCTCGGCATTCGGCGGCGCCTGCGCGAGCAGCGACCGCACGATCGTGGTCTTGCCGGTGCCGACTTCCCCGGTGAGCTGCACGAAGCCGCCGGCTTCGTTGATGCCGTACAGCAGGTGCGCGAGCGCCTCCGCATGGCGCTCACTCAGGAAGAGGTAGCGCGGATCGGGGGTGATCGCGAACGGCTTCTCGTTCAGCCCGAAGAAACTGAGGTACATGTCCCGATGCTACTCGATGCTGTTTCCGCGGCGCAGCGCGCGCTCGCCGAAGCGCGCGCGCGCCTCGTCAAAGGCCGCGTCGAGGCGGCCATTGCGCCGCAGGTCCTCGAACAGGCCCAGTTGTGCCGCGGGCTTCAGCTCCGTGAGGACCACGCCCAGCAGCCGAAGTTTCGCACCCGGGTGGCTGCCGAGCCAGCGCGCCAGGAGCTCCGCCGCCACTCCGCTGACGACGCGCCCCGCATGGGTAGCGGGTTGAATCGCCCGCTGCCGGGTGAAGGTCGTGAAGTCGTGGCGGCGGATCTTGACGCCGACGCAGGCGGCGACCAGCTCCCGGCTGCGCAGCCGGGCGCAGGCGAGGTCCGCCAGGTGCGCGAGTTGCGCCTGGAGCACGCGCGGGTCGGCAACGTCCTGCTCGAAAGTGTCCTCGGCGGAGAGCGACTTCTCCTCGGCATCCGGGACCACGGGCCGGTCGTCGATCCCCGACGCCCGCTCGCGCATCCAGGCCGTATAACGGCCGAAGAGCGGCCACAGCACCGCATCGGGGGCGCTGCGCAGCTGGGCGAAAGTGCGGATGCCCGCGGCCTCGACGCGCGCGCCGGTCTTGCGTCCGAGGCCGGGGAGACGGCGCACCGAGAGCGGATCGAGCACGGCGCGCACCCGCTCCGGGGTCACCACCGTGAGGCCGTCGGGCTTCTCGAGATCCGAGGCGATCTTGGCGACCAGCTTGTTGGGAGCAACGCCGACCGAGGCGGAGAGACCCGTGACCTCGCGGATGCGCGTCTTGATGCGGCGCGCGATCTCGACCGCTCCGCCCAGGAGCTCCTGGCTGGCGGTCACGTCGAGGAAGGCCTCATCGAGCGACAGGCCCTCGACGAGCGGCGTCATTTCGCGGAAGACACCGAAGACCGCGCGTGAGGCTTCCTGGTAGCGCGCCATGCGCGGGCGCACGCAGATCGCATGCGGGCACAACCTCAGCGCGGTGCTCATCGGCATGGCCGAGCGCACCCCGTAGGGTCGCACCTCGTAGCTGGCCGCCGTGACGACGCCGCGGCCACCGGCCCAGCCGACGATCACCGGCGCTCCGGCGAGCTCCGGGTTGTCGTGCTGCTCGACGGACGCATAGAAGGCGTCCATGTCGACGTGCAGAACCGCGCGGCTCACTTGAGGACGGTGATCGTAATCCTCTTCGAGATCACCGGCGGATCGTGAGGGACATGGCTCTGGTCGGCGAGCAGCAGCTGCAGCGTGTGCTTGCCCGGCGTCAGGGTGAGCGAGGTCTCGGTCTGACCCTTGCCGAAGTGTTTCACGTTATCGGTCGCAGGAAGCGGGACCGCCATGTTGGTGGGCGCATTGGTATCGATGAGCAGGTGATGATGGCCGGTGTTCTCGGCCTTCATCCCGGCGGGCGCGATGCCCATGCCTTTGAGGCCGAACTGCACCAGCACGGGGTTGCTCACCCTGGCTCCGTCCTTCGGGCCGATGATGTAGACCTCGGCGCCGGGCGGCGAGGGCGTGCGTTCCTGGGCGAGGGCGAGCGGCGAGGCGAACAGGACCATCAGGGCCAACACGGAAAGCGGCAGAGTACGCATGACGACTCCTTTGGCTTAGGCGAGTGAGACTGCGCTGTAGACGAAGCTGATGACGAACAGGGCCATGCCGAAAACAAAGTAGAAGAAGGCGAGCACCGCGAACTTGGCGAGCGTGAGGGCGTGCCCTTGCCGATACACGGCCCGCATGGACCGATAGACGTACCAGACGACATAGACAAACAGCGCCAGGTCGATCACGCCGGCGGCAAAAGGCAGCGGCAGCTTCACGACCCAGCCGAGCGGCAGGACCAGGAACACGAACGCATGGTTGTGCACGAGCAGCAGCAGGTGCTCCACGTAGTAGTGGGGCGGGCGCCAGTATAGGAGCCTCATGATCGCCGCGATGAGAGGCAGGAACAGGAACATCGCCCGCGGCATGTTGTGCCACAGCCCTTCCATGAGCGAGCGCGCATTGTCCGCACGGATCCTGAGGCATGCCCGCTGCAACGCGGGCCGCAGTTGTGTCGCCCACGGCCCGTTGTACCTGAGGTCCTCGCCGCACTCGCGTGCGTTGCGCTGCTCGATGGACTCCCCGGGGCGCGCAACGCTGCCTGGAATGGCCGTTGCCGCCGTGAGCGGCACGACGCGCGTGGCTTTGGGAACGCCGGCGTCGGCGGAAATGGCGACCACCCCGGGCCGGGAGTGCGCGCCGGCGGCCCACAGGAAGAACACCACCGACAACACCAGGTACAGCCTCACCGGCGGCAGGTAGCGCGCCCGGCGGCCGCAGAGGAACTCGCGCGTGAGAAACCCCGGCTTGAACAGCAAGGCCCACAAGGTACGCCAGAGCCGCGAGTCCGCATGCGTGACGTCCTCGAATGCAACCGTGAGGAAGTGCCACAGCGAGTGCACCGGGGGCTCGAGGCGCTGGCCGCAGTTGCCGCAGTAGCGCCCGGGAACGCTCGCGCCGCAGTTGTCGCAGCGAGCGCCCGCCGCGCCCGGCGCCGCCGCCGCCGGCGGCGCAGAGGCAGTCAACGCTGCGGCCGCGGCCTCGACCACGGCGGCGTCCTCGGGACTGCTCATGCCACGTGCGGCCGCGACCGGGCGGAGGGCGGCTGTGCCTGCGCGGCGAGCTCCTCGGAGGCAAAGTCATCGACGTTGATGAGATCCATGGTCTTGCGGTCGTATTCCCTGAGCGCCGCGGCCTCGGTCTCGGACACGATGCCGGCGGTCAGGGCCTGCTGGATCTGACCCGGGAGGTCGAGCGCGCTCACCCTGCCGGTCTTCACCCCTTCGACGCGGATGCGCTTGAGGAGCGGCTCGAGCTGCTCGGCCAGCACCATGGCCTCATCGAGGAGGCCGAGGGGATTGTGGGGCTCGAGGGTGAGGTAGATGCCGGCGCACAGGCGGGCGCGGGAGGCGGTGGAGGCGGTGACCAGCCCGGCGACGCGATGCGCGAGAGCATCGCCCGGGGCCGAGTACACCAGACCGCGCGGGAAGATGAGCAGGCGCATGACGGCGGCGAGCGCGCGATTCGGGAAGTTGCGCAGGAACCCGTGCAGCTGCTCCTGTGCCTGGTAGAGAAGGTTGCGGCACGCCCACTCGACGATGGGCAGATCTTCGGGCGGCGCCCCCTGGTTCTGGTGATGCTTGAGCACCATGGACGCGAGGTACATCGAGGAGAGCACGTCCCCTAAGCGCGCCGACAGGCCCTCCTTCTTCTTGAGGTAGCCGCCGAGCGTCAGCATCGCGACATCCACGGCGAAGGCGAAGGAAGCCGAGTAGCGCACGATGTGCTGGTAGTAGCGCGCGGTCTCTCCGCTCACCGGCACGCGCGTGAAGCGCGCGTGGGTGAGCGCCATGACGAAGGAGCGCACCGCGTTCGAGATCGTGAAGCCGATGTGCCCGAAGAGTGCGCGATCGAACTCCTCGACCCCCGCCTTGCGGTCGGGGTTGCGCGCGGCGGTCATCTCGCGCAGCACGAAAGGGTGACAGCGGATCGCGCCCTGTCCGAAGATGATGAGGTTGCGCGTGAGGAGGTTCGCGCCCTCGACGGTGATCGCGACCGGGATGATCTGGTAGCCGCGCCCCAGGTAGTTGCGGGGCCCGAGCATGATGCCCTTGCCGCCGTGCACGTCCATGGCGTCGTTGCCAACCTGGCGTCCCATCTCGGTGAGGTGCGACTTGAGCATGGCGGAGGGAACGGAAGGCTTCTCGCCGCCATCGATCGCACCGGCGGTCACCGAGCGCCCGGCATCCATGGTGTAGGTGAGGCCGACCATGCGGGCGATGACCGCCTCGACTCCCTCGAACCTCCCGACCGGCATGTTGAACTGCGTGCGGATGCGCGCGTAGGCGCCGGTGGCCCAGACGCCCGCCTTGGCGGCACCGGTGGTGTTCGAGGGCAGCGAGATGCAGCGGCCCACCGAGAGCTGCTCGACCAGCATGCGCCAGCCGCTGCCGGCCATGGCAGGGCCGCCGATGATGAAGTCGAGCGGCACGAACACCTCGCGTCCCTGAATGGGGCCGTTCTGGAACGGGATGTTGAGCGGAAAGTGCCGCCGGCCGATGGTGACTCCCGGGGTGTTGCGCGGAATGAGCGCGCAGGTGATGCCGATGTCGGTCTTGCCGCCGAGGAGCCGGTCCGGATCGAACATGCGGAAGGCGAGACCGATGACGGTCGCGATCGGAGCGAGCGTGATGTAGCGCTTGGAGAAATTGAGCCGCAGGCCGACGATCTCCGCGCCCTGCCACATGCCGCGGCACACCACGCCGGTGTCGGGGATGGAAGCTGCATCCGAGCCGGCGCGCGGACCGGTGAGCGCGAAGCACGGCACTTCCTCGCCCCGGGCGAGGCGCGGCAGGTAGTAGTTCTTCTGCTCCTCGGTGCCGTAGTGGTTGAGCAGCTCCGCGGGACCGAGCGAGTTGGGGACCGCGGCGTTGGAGGCGGCGGTGGGACTCCTGCTCGAGATCTTGGCGAGCACGCAGGAATGCGCGTACGCGGAGAACTCGAGCCCGCCGTATTTCTTCGGAATGATCATCGCGAAGAAGCCGCGGCTCTTGAGGAGATCCCACGCCTCGGGCGGCAGGTCGCCGAGCTCGTGCGTGATGTGCCACTCATCGAGCATGCGGCAGAGCTCCTCGCACGGACCGTCGAGGAAGGCGCGCTCCTCGTCCGAGAGCGCGGGGGGCTTCGCCGCGAGCAGCTTCGACCACTGCGGCGCGCCGGTGAACAGCTCCCCGTCCCACCACACCGTGCCGGCCTCGAGCGCCTCGCGCTCGGTCTGCGACATCGCCGGCAGCAGCCTCAGGTACGCGGCCATGAAGGGGCGCGTGATGAGCGACTTGCGCAGCGGCCGCAGGTTCAGGAGCCACAGGCCCGCGAGCAGCACCCACAGCAATCCCTTCCAGATGCCGGCCGGCGCGCCCGCCGTGGTGTAGAGCGCGAGCAGCACCGTGAAAGTGATGGTGAAGGCGAGGAGCGACAGGCGCCGGTAGGCGAGGAACAGTACCGCGGCGATGAAGACCAGCGTGATCAGGCCGCCGACCTGCGTGACTGCGTATGCGGCGGACAGCACCAGAATCAGCGTAACGATCGCGCCTAGCATGATGTCTCCCGACTATCCAAGCAGGTCCTGCACTCCCGCGCGTTCCTCGCGCAATTCCGCGTGCGTTGCGTCCATGCGCTGGCGGCTGAACTCATCGACCGCCAGGCCCGGCACGATGCGATAGTCGCCGTTCTCGATCGTGACGGGATAGGAGTAGATGACGCCGGCCGGGATGCCGTAGCTGCCGTCGGCGGGCACCGCCATGCTCACCCAGTCGCCCGGCGGCGTGCCGTGGAGCCAGGTGTGCACGTGATCGATCGCGGCGGAAGCGGCCGAGGCGGCCGAGGATGCGCCGCGCGCCTTGATGACCGCGGCGCCGCGCTGCTGCACGGTTGGAATGAAGGTGCTCTCGATCCACTGCCGCTCGACGAGCGAGCTCGCCGGCTTGCCGCGCACCGTGGCGTTGCCGAGGTCGGGATACTGCGTGGCCGAATGATTCCCCCAGATGGTCATGCGGCGGATGTCGGCGACGTGCGCGCCGGTCTTTGCGGCGAGCTGCGAGAGCGCACGGTTGTGATCGAGCCGCGTCATGGCGGTGAAGTTGCGCGGATTGAGATCGCGCGCGTTGGCCTGGGCGATGAGCGCGTTGGTGTTGGCCGGATTGCCCACCACCAGCACGCGCACGTTGCGATCGGCGACCGCGTTCAGTGCCTTGCCCTGGGCCGAGAAGATCTGCGCGTTGGCGAGCAGCAGATCCTTGCGCTCCATGCCCGGCCCGCGCGGCCGCGCGCCCACCAGCATCGCAACCTGGCAGTCGCGGAAGGCGACCTTGGCATCGTCGGTTGCGATGGCGCTCTCGAGCGTCGTGAAGGCGCAGTCGTTGAGCTCCATGAGCACGCCCTGGAGCGAGGGCAGCGCTGCGCTGATCTCGAGCAGGTGGAGCCTGACGCGAGTGTCGGGACCTGAGAGCGCGCCAGAGGCGACACGAAAGGCGAGCGCATAGCCGATCTGCCCGGCGGCGCCGGTGATCGCGACATTCACGGGCTTTTTCATGGGTGGGTTCTTTTCGGGGGGCGAATGAAAGGGCCCGAAATTCTAGCGTGTGCGTCCGCGCCGGCCGCAGCAAGGCTTTGTCTCTGACCCCCGATTTCAGGGCCATAACTGGTTTGCTGAAATAGTTTGACACTTAGGTAGTGTTGTACTAGAGTACATCACCAAGGAAGGCGACCTGCATGGGGCAGGACGCCGGAGAGAGAGAAAGCTGAAGGAGACGACGATGAACGCCCTCAACACACTGTCCCGCAACGTGACCTGCTTCGCCGCCGCCCTGGTGATCTGCGCCATCTGCGGCAATGCCTTCGTCGAGTCGACCGCAACCGTTCGCGGCGCGCAGGTCGAGGCGACCACGCTGGCACACGCGGCCTCGCCCTCGTGGTTCGGACGGCCGGAACCTGCGGTTTTGGTAGATTAATCGGCTTACCCGTTACCGACGCCTCGAGCGAAGGCAATCATGGATCCTCAGTGGGATAACAGCCTGCCGATCTACCGGCAACTGCGTGACCGCGTGGTGGCCATGATCCTCGAGGGGGTCCTCAAGGAAGGCGACCCGCTGCCCTCGGTACGCAACGTGGCGGCCGACTTTCGCCTCAACCCACTGACGGTCCTCAAGGGCTATCAGCAGCTGGTGGACGAGCAGCTGGTCGAGAAGCGCCGGGGCCGCGGCATGTTCGTGAGCACCGGCGCCCGCAAGGCGCTGATGAAAGACGAGCGCCAGCGCTTCCTCGAAGACGACTGGCCGAAGGTCTACCAGACCATCCAGCGGCTGGGTCTCTCGAGCGAGGAGCTGCTGCGCGCAGGGGCCGCGGCACCCGCCGCGCCTTTCCCGCCGACGAAGACACAAGGTGAGTCAGATGACAGCGGTAATTGAAGCGCGCAGTCTCGCGAAATCCTACGGCGGGACGCGTGCCCTGGACGGCGTCAGCTTCACGGTCGAGCCGGGCCGCATCGTCGGTCTCATCGGCCCGAACGGCGCCGGCAAGACCACCGCGCTCAAGGCGATCCTCGGGCTCACCCCCTTCGACGGCGAGCTGCGCGTGCTCGGGCTCGATCCGCGCTCGCAGCGCGATGAGCTGATGCGCGACGTGTGCTTCATCGCCGACGTCGCGGTGCTGCCGCGCTGGATGCGAGTCTGGCAGGCGGTGGATTTCGTCGAGCACGTGCACCCGCGCTTCGACCGCAGCGTGGCCGAGAACTTTCTCGGCAAGACCGACATCAAGCGGCGCAGCCGCGTCGGACAGCTCTCCAAGGGCATGGTGACGCAGCTGCACCTGGCGCTGATCCTGGCAATCGACGCCAGGCTGCTGGTGCTCGATGAGCCGACGCTCGGCCTCGATCTTCTCTACCGGCGGCAGTTCTACGACACGCTGCTGAACGACTATTTCGACAAGGAGCGCACCATCCTCATCACCACCCACCAGGTGGAAGAGGTGGAGCAGCTCTTTACCGACGTCATCTTCATCAATCACGGACACTTCACGCTCAATTCCTCGGTGGAGGAGCTCGGCAACCGCTACGCGCAGCTCGTGGTGAGCTCCGAGCAGGCGGCGCGCGCCCGCGACCTCAAGCCCTTCTACGAGCGCGAGGTGTTCGGCCGGGTCGCGATGTACTTCGAAGGGCGCACGCCGGGCGAGCTCGCCCCGTTCGGCGAGCTGCGCACCCCGTCCATCGCGGATCTCTTCGTCGCCAAGATGCAGGGAGCAGGCAAATGATCACGCATGGCACGAGACTGGCCGGCCCTGAGGGATTCAGCGCCCTGCGCCGCAATTCCACCGGCACGCTCGAGCGCCTCGGTCGCTGGGAGCGCTGCGCCCACTGGCTGGCGCCGCTCCTGACCGCCGGGCTGCTCGGCGCCTGCACGCTGCTCATGTTCTTTGCCGCCCGCGGGGGCTCCGTCATATGAATGCCAAGGCTGCAACCGTCGCCCCCGCCCCGGCGCTCATGCGCCGCGCCGGCCCGCTCGATACCGTGGTGACCCTCGCCCGACGGGAGCTCTGGGAGCACCGCTCGCTGTGGATCGCACCGCTGGTGGTGGAGGGGCTGCTCGCCGTCTCGCTGCTCGTCGGTCGCATCAACATGGATCTGCCGGAGGAGGTGCTGACGTCGCAGCAGCGGGTCGCGATCTTCACGATCCTGCAGTGGGCGCTCGCCCAGCCGCTGTTCATCGTCACCTCGATCGTGGTCGGGTTCTATCTGCTCGACTGCCTGTATGCCGAGCGCAAGGACCGCAGCATCCTCTTCTGGAAGTCTCTGCCGCTCTCCGATGCGATGACCGTCGCCTCGAAGTTCCTGGTTGCCGTGGTGGTGGTGCCGCTCGGAGCGCTGCTGGTCGCCAGCGTTTTCGATCTGCTGTTCGCGGGAATTCTCGCGCTGCGCATCCCCGGATCGCTGCGCTGGAGCACATTCGAGTGGCTGCGCACCGAGCTGGTGCTCCTGCTCGAGGTGAGTCTCGGCATCCTCTGGTACTCGCCGATCGCCGCTGCGCTGCTGCTGTTCTCCGCCTGGATACGGCGCAACCCCATCGTCTGGGCTTCGCTCGTACCGGTCGTGGCGCCGATCATCGAGCGCGTGGCGCTCGGCACCGCCTACATTTACCGGTTCGAGATCTATCGAATCAACGGCATCTGGCACAAGCTCGCGCTCGGGCCGAACCTCTGGAGCAACATGCACGACATGCCCCCGATCGGTATCGTCCTCGAGCACTTCAATATCCGTGGCGCCTTCGGCGACGCCGACCTGTGGCTCGGAGTGATCGCGGCCATCGCACTCAGCTACGCCGCCATCCGCGTCCGTCGCTACCGGGACGATACCTAGCACACGGGTTATGATCGGGGTCCGGCGGGCGATTGTCCGTCAGGAGGCAGGACCCTAACCTGACAACGGATTCCTCAGCGCAGTCGGTCGCGGTGCGGCATACCACCGAGGGACTTGAGCTCGACCTCAAAGGCGAGTGGAGCGTCACCGAGGTCGCCGAGACGGAAGCGGCTCTCGCGGCGGTGGACGTCGCCTCCGCGCGGGCGATCTCGATCGATGCCTCCGGCATCGGCCGGCTCGAGCTCTCGGGCGCCTGGGTGCTGCGCCGCTTCGTGCAGCGGGCCCGCCGTGCCGGCGCACAGGTTTCCTTCCGCGGCGCGCCCCCCGACCAGCTGCGCCTGGTGGAGCAGACGCTGAGCGAGCCGCCTGCCGGGGCCGCCGAGCTCGCCTCCCCGCCGCCTGCCGCCGCAGAGCCCGGCGAGCGCGCACTGGTGGCGATCGGCCGCTACGCGGTGCGCAGCGGCCGCGACATGCTGCAGGCGCTGGCCTTCGTCGGGCGGGTCTGCACCACCTTCGCCGCGAGCCTGGCGCGGCCGCGGCGCCTGCGTCCCGTATCCATCGCCCGCCATGTCTACGACACCGGCATCACCGCGATGCCGATCGTGGCGCTGATCGCCTTCCTCATCAGCGTCATCCTCGCCTATCTCTCCGCGCAGCAGCTGCTCGGGCTCGGCGCGGACATCTACGTCGTGGACCTGGTCACCATCGGGGTCCTGCGCGAGCTCGCCGTGCTCCTGACCGCCATCATCGTCGCGGGCCGCACCGGCAGCGCGTTCGCGGCCGAGATCGGCTCCATGGAGCTGAACGAGGAGGTCGCAGCGCTCACCGCTTCGGCGGCCGACCCGATCGAGCTGCTGATCGTGCCGCGCATTCTCGGGCTGGCGATCGCGCTGCCGCTGCTCACCGTGGTCGCCGACCTCATCGGCATTGCCGGCGGGGGACTGCTGTGCCGTTTTCTCCTCGACATGCCGCTCACCCAGTACGTGAACCGCGTCAATGAGTCGATCTCCGCCACCACGTTCTGGGTCGGGATCATCAAGGCGCCGGTGTTTGCGGTGCTCATCGCCTTTGCCGGCTGCTACCGCGGCATGCAGGTGCGCGGCTCGGCGCGCGCCCTCGGACACATGGTGACGGTCGCGGTGGTGCAGGCCATCTTCCTCGTGATCCTCGCCGATGCCCTGTTCGCGGTGCTCTTCATGAAGATGAACATCTGATGGCACCGATGGTGGAGGTCCGCGGGCTGGTCAACCGCTTCGGCACGCAGGTGGTGCACGACGGGCTCGACATGCAGGCGCAGCGGGACGAGGTGTTCGGCATCGTCGGCGGCTCGGGCTCGGGCAAGTCGGTGCTGCTGCGAACCATCCTCGGCCTGCAGCGCCCGGCCGCCGGGAGCGTGTGCATCGAGGGGCACGACATCACGCGCATGAGCGAGGCGGAGCTGCGCCCCATCAAGGCGGGCTACGGCGTTGCCTTCCAGCAGGGCGCGCTCTACTCGGGCCTCACGGTGCTGCAGAACGTGCAGCTGCCGATGATCGAGCACCTGTCGCTCCCGGCGGATGCGCTCGAGGGCCTGGCCCTGCTCAAGATCCGCCTGGTGGGGCTGTCGGCGGATGCGGCCGGCAAGTACCCGGCGCAACTCTCCGGCGGGATGGTGAAGCGCGCGGCCGTGGCCCGCGCCCTGGCGCTCGACCCGCGCCTGCTGTTTCTCGATGAGCCGACCTCGGGGCTCGATCCGGTCTCGGCCGCGGCCTTCGACGACCTGGTGCTGTATCTCCAGCAGCACCTCAGGCTCACCATCGTCATGATCACCCACGATCTGGACAGTATCTTCCGTACCTGCAATCGTGTCGGGGTGATCGTGGACAAGCGCATGGAGACCGACACGCTCGCGGCGATAGTCGAGCACCCGAATCCGTGGATCCAGGCCTATTTCCACGGCGAGCGCGCCCGGGCGAGGGCAGGAGCCGCACATGGAACGTGAGGCCAATTACGCCGCCGTCGGCGCCTTCGTGCTGCTGGTTACGCTGGTCGGGACGCTCTTCGTCTACTGGTATTCCGACACCCGCGAGCACCGCGATTACAACCGCTACGAGATCTACTTCCAGGGCAGCGTCAGCGGACTGGAGCGGGGCGCGGCGGTGCGCTACCTCGGCGTCGGCGTCGGGCGCGTGCAGGACATGAGCATCGATCCGCGCGACTCGAGCCGCGTCGAGGTGATCGTCGACATCGACACTCACACCCCGATCTCGGAGCACACGATCGCGACGCTGGGGCTGCAGGGAGTGACGGGCCTGCTGTACATCGACCTGAGCGAGGACCGCAGCGCCAGGCTCCCTGCGCAGGTGGCGAGCATCCGGTATCCCGTGATCCGCTCGGCGCCCTCGCGCTTCGACGTGTTTCTCGCGGGACTGCCGGAGCTGGTCGCGGCGGCCGGGGACCTGGTGAACCGCGCGAGCCGCCTGCTGAGCGATGAGAACATGAAGGCGGTGTCCTCGGCCGTCGCGCATCTCGATCAGGCGAGCGCGGGACTGCCGCGCACCGTGCACGACCTGCAGGCGATGATCGGGGAGCTGCGCAGCGCCAGCGGCGAGCTGGCCGCCGCCTCGCACACGGCACACGGCATGCTCGATGCGGTGGATCCGGACGTGCGCGCCGCGACCGGGCGGCTGCACACGGTCGCCGACAACCTGGTGCGGGCCACGGCGGAGCTCGATGCTGCGATCAGCGAGAACCGCCAGGACGTCCGCACTTTCACCCGCGACGGGCTGCCCGAGATCGAGCGCTTCGTGCGCGAGGGCCGCGCGGCCGCGCACGACATCCGCGAGCTCTCCAACAGCCTGCGCGAGAATCCGGCCCAGCTCATTTACCAGCCGCCGCAGCGCGGCGTGGAGATTCCACGGTGACCGGGATGCCGAAGCTCACTGCGCCCGGCCTGGCCGCGCTCGCGGCGCTGGCCGGCTGCACGGGACTGTTCCGCAGCGACGCCAAGCCCGAGCAGACCTACGTGCTGCGGGCGCCGCCCGCGAAGGTCCAGGCGGCGCCGGCCCCCGCCGGCACCGACGGCAGCGCCGCACCCGCCGCGCCTGCCGCGGCGCCCCTCGCCGTGCTGCAGGTGGCGCACCCGCTGTCGGCGCCCGGGCTCGAGGGCCCGCACATCATGCTGGTGCAGGCCGACCACCGGATGAATTTCTACCTCGGCAGCCGCTGGCCGGCGCCGCTCCCCGACCTGGTCGAGGCGCTCGCGACCGACACGCTGCGCGGTACCGGCGACTGGCAGTCGATCGAGGATTCGGGGAGCCCGTTTCCGGCGCAGTACCTGCTGCAGATCTCGGTGCGGCGCTTCGATGCCGACTACACGCGCGGGGGCGGTACGCCAACGGTCGAAGTCGTTCTCGACTGCACCCTGGGCGCCCGCACCGGACGGGAGCTGGTGGCGAGCTTCGTCGCCGAGGGGAGCGCGAGCGCTCGCGGCGACCGCATGAGCGAAGTGGTGGATGCGTTCGCGCGCGCGAGCGATGCGGCGTTCGCATCGCTGGCGCAGCAGGCTGGCGCGAGCGCCCGCGCCTTCGCCGCGGGCGCCGGCAAGCGCTGAGGGCTCAGGCCAGACGCGGCGCCGCGGCCGCAGCTTCCTTGCCGGGCCGCAGCAGGTGCGCGAAGGGCAGACTGCCTCCGGCCTGGCGCGTGATGAGCGCGAGCAGCTCCGCCGCCGTGCACGGCTCTCCGAAGATCCGCCCCTGGCCGTAGATGCAGTGGTTGCTGCGCAGGAACTCGAGCTGCGCCTGCGCCTCGACGCCCTCGGCGATCACTTCCATCCCGAGGCTGCGTCCCATCTCGATGATGGTGCGCACGATGGTGGCGTCCCCGGCGTCTTCGCTGGCATCGCGCACGAATGACTGGTCGATCTTGAGGGTGCCGATCGGGAACTGTTGCAGCGCCGAGAGCGAGGAGTAGCCGGTGCCGAAGTCGTCGATCGAGAGGTGCAGCCCCATCGCATAGAGCTCATCGAGCAGGCGCACGGTGCGCTGCGCGTCCGCCATGAGCGTGGTCTCGGTGATCTCGAGCTCGAAAGCCGTCGGCGAGACGCCGTGCCGGCGGAACACCGAGCGGCAGCGCAGGATGAAGCTCGCCTGGCGCAGCTGCTTCAGGGAAAGGTTGAGAGAGATGCGGCCCGGATCTCCGCCCTGACTCTGCATGTGGCGGTAGTCCATGCACACGCGGTTCAGCACCCACTCGCCGATATCGAGGATCAGATTGGTCTCCTCCGCGAGCGGGATGAACTGCGACGGCGGGATGTCGCCGTGCCCCGGCAGCCGCCAGCGCAGCAGCGCCTCGGCGCCGATGATGCGCCCGTTGCGCAGGTCGACTTTCGGCTGGTAACGGATCTCGAGCTCATCGCGCTCGAGGGCGCGGCGCAGCTTGCTCTTGAGCATCAGCCGCTCGACCGCCGCGGCATTCATCTCCGGGGAGTAGAAGGCGAAGGTGTTGCCGGCGTTCTGCTTGGAGTAGTACATCGCCGCATCCGCATTGCGGATCAGGTCGATGACGTTCTCGGCATCGCGCGGGCAGAAGGCGATGCCGACGCTCGCCGTCAGGAACACTTCCTGCTGGTTGAGCTGGAATGGCCGGCTCACCTCGGTGAGGATGGCGCGCGCCAGAGTCGCGATCGGCCCGCGGTTGTCGGCATCGGCCGAGAGTCCGTCGACGAACAGCGCGAACTCATCGCCCGCGAGCCGCCCCACCACGGTCTCTTTCGGCACCGAGCGCGCCAGGCGCTCGGCCAGCACCTCGAGCACGCGATCGCCCGCGTGGTGGCCGAAGGTGTCGTTCACCTCCTTGAAGCGGTCCATGTCGAGGTAGAGCACCGCCACCACCTGCCCGGCACGCAGCGCCCGCGCGATGGTCTGCTGCAGCACGTGGTAGAACTGCATGCGGTTCGGGATCTTGGTGAGCGCGTCGTAGCGGGCGAGATAGCGGATGCGCCGCTCGGCGCGTTTGCGCTCGGTGATGTTGCGCGCGACGAAGATGTTGCCCTGGAACTGCGGGTCGTCGCTGTCGATCCTCGAGCCGGTGAGCGACACCGGGATCGTCTGGCCGACGCGGGTGCGCACCACGGTCTCGCGCGTCTCCTGCGCCGCCTGCACCAGCTCGAAGGCGGCACGCTCGCGCTCATCGAGGATCGCCGGGATGTTCTTGCCGAGCAGCTCCTCCTCGGCGAAGCCGAGGAGCTTGCAGGCGGCGGAATTCGCCAGCTTGATGACCCCGTCGGGTGAAGTGACGAACACCGCGTCCGTCATGCTGTTGAGGACGCTATGGTGATAGGTCTTGTTGATGGTCGTCTGGCGCAGCCGCCCGCGCATGCGCTCGAAGGCCTGCTCGAGACCGGCGAGCACGTCCTGGACGCGCACCTCGACCGGACGGGTGTAGTCGCCCAGGCCGATGCGCTCGGCGCTGCGGATGAGAGAGCCGACGGGGCGTTCGAGCTCGCGCACCGCGCGCCAGGCGAGCGCGGCGGCCAGCAGCGCGCCGCCCGCGGCGAAGACGATCGCCATCCACCAGGTGAAGCGCAGGTGC
This sequence comes from Steroidobacteraceae bacterium, assembly GCA_035632655.1. GTDB lineage: Bacteria > Pseudomonadota > Gammaproteobacteria > Steroidobacterales > Steroidobacteraceae > 13-2-20CM-66-19. The sequence goes on from DASQGK010000019.1 coordinate 72,594, forward strand.
TGGCTGTCGAGCGCAGCGAGGCGGCCGGCGAGCGGCAACTGGGGCGGGGTCGCCTCCTGCTCGAGAGTCAGGCGCAGCATCGCCAGCGTCGCCGGCGTCGGTGCGCCGGGGAAGGTCTCGACCAGCAGGTGGACCGGTGCGCTGACGGTGGCGTGCTGCGCGTTCGCCGGACCGGGCGTGCTGCGCTGCCAGGAATAGACGGTGCCGCCCGACGCGGCGATCACCGCGACCGCGACCAGCGTGGGATCGGCGGTGTAGGGCTGCAGCCGGCGGGCGATGCCGGCCGTATCCCCGGCGCGCACGGCCCCTGCGATGGATTCGGCGGCGTGGGAGGCGACGCTCAGCGCCCGCGCCGTGAGCTCGGGCTGGAGGCGGTCGTGATTGGCCTGCTCGGCGAGGGCGCCGAGGGCGGCCGTCTCGGACGCCTGGCGGTAGATGAAGAGCGCGGCGACCGAAGCCGCCCCCAGCAGCGCAATGAGGAATGCGGCGCCCGCGTAGCGGACCTTGAAGCTGGCGGCGGTCACTGGAGGGCTCTTACCGATCCCCGGGCAGCTCTGCTGGCTCCCTCGGGCGAATCCCCATTAAATCTATCGGGGATTCATCTTACAGCCCGGCTCAGTAGTTCGCCCAGACTCTCTTTATATACCCGAGCATCAGCCCGCGCATGGTGCCCATGGGGTCCTCCACCGAGGCGAAAATCGGCGGTCGCCGCCGCAGCAGCTGCCAGTTCTCGCTCCGCAGCACCTGCCTGAGGAACTCGACGTTGCGGTCGATCGCCTCGATATAGGGGTTGCGGCCGCCGTAGAGCTCCTCCAGCCAGCGATAGGCGGCGCCGAAGTCGCGGTCGAGGCGGTTGCGGCGCGTCTCCTCGATGAAATCCGGCGTCTGGCGCAGGAGGTCGAGCCCCGAGGCGTACTTCACCTGGCGATAGCCGCCGGAGAAGGGCAGCGCCACGCCGCCGAGCACGAATTCGGCGTAGAGGCGGTCGCGGCACTTCTCGAGGTAACAGCGGTCGGCGATCTGCGCAATCATGTCGGCGGTGCCGAGCAGATGGCCGACGATGACATCGCGCCGATCGGCGAGCTGCGCCTCGATCTGCGGGAATGGGACCTCGTAGCCGGTGTAGTGAATGATCTGCGCCGCCATCGACACCCACGACTCGAGGCCGACGGTCGGCAGGTATTCGCTGAGGAAGCGCGCGCCGCGCGAGACGTGCACGCGGGTGAACTCCGCGCCGTTGCGTGACTCGGCCTCGTCCGTGCGACGCAGATAGCCGACGTCGTGGAACAGGCCCGTGATCAGCCCGACGATGGCGCGTGCGCCGCCGAGGCGGTTTTCCTCGGGCTGCTGCCGCTCGTAGCCGACCAGCAGCCGCGCCAGGGCGAGTGTGATGTCGAGGGTGTGCTGCCGGTCGTGATAGACGGTGTCGACGCCGTGGAAGCCGGGGACCTCGCCGGCGAACAGCCGCTCGAAGTGCTCGAAGGCACGCTCCACCGGCTCGAGCGACAGCCCGGGCCAGGTGGGCCGGTAGAGGGCGGTGACGGCCTCGAGAACCGCATGCGGCGAGCTGACCTGCACCGTGTTGGTGACGTCGAAATCGCTGCGCCGCGTGTTAGTCATGGTCAGATTCAGCTGACGCGAGTTAGGAATGGGCCCTCCCGCCAAGGCCACAGGCAGAGAACTGGCGCACAGTCTAGTTAGTTGTTGGTTTTGCCGGCGCGACGCGGCGCACATTTCGCCCGCTCGGGCGTAATGCGACAAAAATTCAGCTATTTCAAAGTCTTAGTAGATTCTAAGGCCGCCGTACTTGCGCCGGATGCGCCGGTCGAGCACGCGCCATCCGAGCACGAAGCCCAGGGAGAGGGCGAGCACCGCCGCCACCGCGAGCCACCCCCACGCGCCGCGCGGAGCCTGCGCGCCACTCTGCTCCTCCGCGGACTGCAGCGCTGCGGCGCGCTCGGCGTCGAGCGCGGACTGGAGCCGGCTGACCTGCGCGCGCAGCTCCCGAAGCTGCTGGTCGTATTCGGAGGCGGGATGGGGCGCAGCCGCCGCCGGGGCCGCTGTCGCGGGCGGCGCTGCGGCTCGTGCTGCGGGTGCGCGCGCCGCGGGCGGGGGATGCGGGGTGGGCCGTGCGGGCGGCTCCCCGGTCGCAGCGGCCGGTGCGGCTTCAGTGCCCGGTGTCTCAGCCGGCGCCGGCGCCGCCTGCGTGGCGGCGGCCGGAGAGTCGGGAGGCGAATCGGGCGGAGTCTGCGCGTGCGCGGCGAATGCGCTCGCGAGGACGAGCGCTGCAATGGCGAGCCTCAAGCGGCGAGCCCGTCGCCGGGAAGGATTCCGTGCTGCTTCAGGAGCGGCCGCACGTCGGGCCGGCGGCCGCGAAACTCGACGAAGGCCTCGAGCGCATCGCGACTGCCGCCGCGCGAGAGGATCGCATCGAGAAAGCGCTGCGCCGTGCGGGAATCGAACACACCGCTCTCTTCGAAGGCGGCGAAGGCATCCGCGGCGAGCACCTCGGCCCACTTGTAGCTGTAGTAGCCGGCGGCGTAGCCGCCGGCGAAGATGTGCCCGAAGCTGTGGGGGAAGCGGTTCCACTGCGGCACCGGCACCACCGCAACCTCGCGGCGCACCTCGGCGAGGATCTCCAGCACGCGGCCGCCGCGCTCCGGGGTGTACTCGGTGTGCATGCGGAAATCGAACAGCGCGAATTCCAGCTGCCGCATCATCGAGAGTCCCGCATGGAAGGAGCGCGTCGCGATCAGCCGCGACTGCATCTGCGCGGGGAGCGGCGCCGCGCTTTGCACGTGGGCCGAGATCTGCTGCAGCACTTCGGGATGCCAGGCGTAGTTCTCGAGAAACTGGCTCGGCAGCTCCACCGCATCCCAGGCGACGCCGTTGATGCCCGCGAGGCTCGGGTAGTCGACGCGCGTGAGCAGGTGATGCAGCCCATGGCCGAACTCGTGGAACAGCGTCACCACATCGTCGTGGGTGAGGAGCGCCGGCCGCCCGGGGTGCGGCGGCAGGAAGTTGCAGACGAGATAGGCGACGGGGAGCGCGTCACCCGAAGCGAGGCGCTTGCGTCCGACGCACTCGTCCATCCAGGCCCCGCTCCTCTTGTGGGGGCGGGCATAGGCGTCGAGGTAGAAGCTGCCGACCGGCTGCCCCGCAGCCGTCTCGATATCGAAGAAGCGTACGTCCGCATGCCAGGACGGGACCCCGGCCCGCTCGCGGATGCGCACGCCGAACAGCCGCTCGGCGACGCCGAACAGCCCGGCGAGCACCCGTGGCAGCGGGAAGTAGGGGCGCAGCTCCTCCTGCGATACGGCGAAGCGCGAGCGCTGCAGCCGCTCGGCGTAGAAGCCCACGTCCCAGGCGGCCAGCGGCCGCTGTGCGAACTCCTCGAGCTCGCCGAATTCGCTGCGGGCCGCCGGGCGCGCCGCGCGCGCGAGCTGGTGCAGGAACTCGAGCACCTCCGTGACGCTGCCCGCCATGCGAGTCGCGAGCGCGTACTCGGCGAAGTTGCCGAACCCCAGGAGCCCGGCCGCCTCGTGGCGGCGGGCGAGGATGTCCTCCATGACCTGGGAATTGTCCCAACGTCCCGCGTCGGGACCCTGGTCGGAGGCGCGCGTGGTCCAGGCCTCATAGAAGGTGCGTCGCAGCTGCTGAGATTCCGCATCCGTCACCACCGCGACATAGGTGGGCTGATCGAGCGTCAGGATCCAGCCGTCCGTCCCGCGCTCGTGCGCGCGGCGCGCGGCTTGCTCGATCAGCATCTCGTTCAAGCCGCGCAGCTCCTGCGCATCCCTGAGGTGCAGGCTCCAGGCGTTGGTCGCATCGAGCACGTTCTCCTCGAACTTCGCCTGCAGCTGCGTCAACTGCTGCATCACCGTCTTGAACTGCTGCTTGCGCGCCGGCGTCAGGTCCACCCCGGCGAGGCGAAAGTCGCGCACGGCGTGCTCGATCAGGCGCCGTTGTTCCGGGGCGAGCTGCCCGGCATCGCGCTCGGCGATGGTGCGGTAGGCGCGAAACAGGGGCTCGCTCTGCGCGAGCTCGGTGCGGTACGCGGACAGCAGCGGCAGGCAGGCGTTGTAGCCGGCACGCAGCGCCTCGGAGTTGAGCACCGCGTTCAGGTGACTCACCGGGGACCAGGCGCGCGAGACACCGTGATGCAGCTCCTCGAGCGGCTCGACGAAGCTGCGAAACGTCGGATGGTGGAGCGCCGCGAGCTCATCGAGCCGGGCGCGGTTGCGCGCCAGGATCTCGCGCACCGCAGGCTCGACGTGCTCGGGCCGGATCTCGACGAACGGCGGCAGCGCAGCCTGGCCCAGCAGCGGGTTGTCCATGGGCGGCCATTCTAGCGGGCATTGCGGGCGCTTCGTATTAACATGAGTCCATGGCCGAGCAGTGGGACCTGGTGGTGATCGGCGGAGGCAGTGGCGGGCTCGCGGCGGCGCAGCGCGCGGCCGAGTATGGTGCCCGTGCCGTGCTCATCGAGTCCGGGCGCCTCGGCGGCACCTGCGTCAACGTCGGCTGTGTGCCGAAGAAGATCATGTGGAATGCAGCGGACCTGGGCGCCGCGCTCCACGATGCGGACGACTACGGATTTCGCCTGGCAGAGCCGGGCCACGACTGGCAGCGCCTCAAGACCCGGCGCGATGCCTATGTCGCACGCCTCAACCACATCTACGCGGCCAATCTCGCCAAGCGGCACGTCGAGCTCATCCATGGCCGCGCGCGCTTCATCGACGCGCACAGTGTGAGCGCCGCCGGGCGCACCCTGCACGCGCCCAGCATCATCATCGCGACCGGCGGGCGGCCGCAGCTGCCCGACATCCCCGGGGCCGAGCTCGCCATCACCTCGGACGGCTTCTTCGAGCTCGAGAAGCTCCCGCCGCGCGTCGCGGTGGTGGGTGGCGGCTACATCGGGGTCGAGCTGAGCGGCATCTTCGCAGCCCTGGGCGCGCAAACGACCCTCATCGTCCGCCGGGCCTCGGTGCTGCGCGGCTTCGATCCCATGATCGGGGAGACGACGCTCGCGATGCTGGGCGAGGCCGGGGTCACGGTGTTGACAGGAGCGTCGCCGCAGGCGTTGAGGCAAGGCGCCGGCGGCACGCGCATCATCGAGCTCGCCGACGCCCGCACGATCGGGCCCCGCGATTGCGTGCTGTGGGCGGCGGGCCGACAGGCGCTGGTCGAGGGTCTGGGGCTGGAACAGGCTGCGGTCAGGCTCGATGACGCCGGCTTCATCGCCACCGATCTCTACCAGGCGACGAGCGCCGCGGGGGTCTATGCGGTCGGCGATGTCACGGGGCGCGCCCAGCTCACACCGGTGGCGATCGCGGCCGGGCGGCGCCTGGCAGACCGGCTGTTCGGCGGCAAGGCGGACCGGCATCTGGACTACGAGAACATTCCGACGGTGATCTTCGGGCGACCGACCATCGGCACCGTCGGGCTGGCGGAGCCTGCGGCGCGCGCGCGCTTCGGCCACGATGCGGTGAAGGTCTATCGCTCGAGTTTCGTGCCGCTCTATCACGCGGTCACCGACTCGAAACCGCGCACCGAGATGAAGCTGGTCACCGCGGGCCCGGAGGAGCGGATCGTCGGTCTGCACGTGGTGGGGCCGGGGGCGGACGAGATGCTGCAGGGCTTCGCGGTTGCGGTGCGCATGGGCGCGACCAAGCGCGACTTCGACGATACGGTCGCGATCCACCCGACGAGCGCCGAGGAACTGGTGACGATGCGTTAGGTGGGGCGATGGTCCTCGTAGGCCGTGCCAAGGCGCAGGAATGCCTGGTCGTGTCCCAGTACCTTGCCTTTCATGCATTCCGCCACGGCGGCCTGCCAGGCGTCATTCTCGCCCAGCCGATCTGCCGCGCGCCGCTGTCGCCGTGCCGCAGTTTCCGCCTGATCGCGATGGATGCCTTGCCAGGCGTAGCGACAGAGATACGCCCTGACGGCATCCACGTCCTCGGCTCCCTCGAGAACCTCCGCGAGTGTCACCGGACTGATCCACAGCTGCGCCCGCCGGTTGCGCTTGAGCCATCCAAGGGCTGCACCCTGCGTGTCGCCGTCCGCGACCTCGTTCAGCAGGTCGATGACGAAGGACGAATCGAGGAGATAACGGCTCATCGACGCGCAACGCGCAGGCGCGTGTCGCCCAGGCGCTGGGCGGCGTCGGCGAGCACGTCGGCGGCGGTCTCGAACGGCTGCTCACGGATCAGCCGGCGCACGAAGCTCGCCTTCTTCATACCGGCGCGGCGCGAGCGGCGTGCAAGCAGGCGCGCTTCCTCCTCGGTCAGGCGTACGGTCAGGATGGCCATGCTCTCATGGTCAGTGTATGTCTTTTGTATGTCAAGGCCCTATTTGCGGACGCAAATGGCAGAAATGACTCTAAACCGCGCGTTCCTTGAGCGCCGCGAGCACGGTATTCGTCGCGGGACGTATGCCGCGCCACAGGCGGAAGGATTCCGCCGCCTGCTCGACCAGCATGCCCCATCCCTGCAGCGCCCGTGCGCAGCCGCGCGAGCGCGCCCAGTCCACGAAGGCGGTGGCGGAGCGCCCGTAGGCCAGGTCGTAGCACACCGTGCCCCGGCCGATCGCCGCTTCCGGCAGCGTCGGGATCTCGCCCGAGAGGCTCGCCGAGGTGGCGTTGATCACGAGGTCGAAGGGCTGATCGCCGACGTCCTCGAAGCCCACTCCCTGGGTGGCACCCAGGTCCGCGAAGGCCGCGGCGAGCGCCTGCGCGCGCTCGGGCGTGCGGTTGGAGATGACCATCGCCGTGGGCGAGAGGCCGAGGAGCGGCGCGAGGATCCCGCGGGTGGCGCCGCCGGCGCCGATGATGAGGATGCGCCGATTGGTGATGACCAGACCTAAGTTGTCGCACAGATCGCGCACCAGGCCGGCGCCGTCGGTGTTATCGCCCAGGATCGTGCCGTCATCGCGCAGTGCCAGCGTATTGACGGCGGCGGCGTGCGCGGCGCGGGAGGTGAGCTCGTTGGCCGCCTCCACCGCGACGATCTTGTGGGGCAAGGTGACATTGAGGCCGCGGCCGCCGCGATCGAAGAAGCCCGCGACGAAGCCCGCGAAATCGTCCGGGCTCACGTCGTAGAGGCGGTAGCTCATCGCCTGGCCGGTCTGGCGGGCGAACATCGCGTGAATGAAGGGCGAGAGGCTGTGGCCGACCGGGTGCCCGACGACGCCGTACGGATCGGGTGCTGAGCTCATTCAATCTATTGTGACAGCATCTTTATCTGCGTGCCTCCCGAGTTCCCGGCCCCGAGCGCGGCGCCGAGCTCGGGCAGCCAGTCGCGCATGCGCTCTTCGATCCGGTACGGCGGATTCGCGATGAGAATACCCGAGCCGTTCAAGGCCACACGCGAGTCGCGCGGGTAGAGCCACAGCTCACTCGCGAGGGTCGGCGCTGCGATCGAGCGGCGCCAGTGTGCGTGCCAGCTCTCGGCGACCCGCTGCTCCTTGATGGGATACCAGAGGACGTACACCCCGGTGGCGAAACGCCGCAGGCCGTCCGCCACCGCGGTCACCAGGCGCGCGAATTCCTCGCGCGTCTCCTCGTAGGGCGGATCGAGCAGCACGAGCGCGCGGCGTTCGGGCGGCGGCAGTGCCGCCCTGAGGAGGGCGAGGCCGTCGCCGCGCTCGATGCGCACCTTGGCTCGGGCCGCGGCCTGCGCGACCGCCTGCGCCAGGGCATGCGCCTCGGCTCCCTGCCACTCGACGAACACCGCCCGGTCCTGCGGCCGCAGCTCGCTCAGGGCAAGCAGCGGGGATCCGGGATAGAAGTGCGCGCTGGCGCGCGCTGCGCGCAGCGCAGCGAGCACCGCTGCGTAGTGGCGCAGCTCCGGCGCGCGGTGCTCGGCTGCGACGAAGCGCCCGACTCCGGCGGCGGCCTCGGCAGCTCCTCCGGGGAGGTCGTAGCTGCCGCGGCCCGCGTGGCCGTCGAAATAGAGGAAGCCCTTGGCCTTGCGCCCGAGCGCCGCGAGGAGCGCGAGCAGCGTCACGTGCTTGTGCACGTCGGCAAAGTTGCCGGCGTGAAAGCTGTGCCGGTACTTCACGGCCGGCGACGCCGGGGCAGCGCCGGCCGCGCACGCGGCTGCGGCGCCCGGGCGAGCGAGCGCCCGCACAACGCGCGAAAGCCCGCCGCCACGTAGGGCGAGAGCCGCTCGTGGACGCTTTCGAGATCGGTGGCGCGGCACAGTCCTCCCGAGAGCGCATCGATCCGTCCCGTCTCGGCGAAGGTCAGAGTCAGGGCGCCGGTGAGGAACTGATAACCCCAGTAGATCTCGCGCGGCGGGCAATCCGGCAGCGCTGCGCGCAGCCCCGCGATGAACTTCCCGACCAGCGGGTCGAAGTGCCGCGTCATCATCAGCGGCCCGAACTCGGGAGAGTTGTTCACATAGGCGACCAGCGCGAAGTAGCTCTTCCATCCGGGGCCGCCGCGGGTGGAGCGGTCGAACAGCGGCTGGGTGAAAGCTGCGACCACCGCCTCGAGCGTGGGTCGACCCGGGAGCGCCCGGCGGCGCACCTGCTCGAGCAGCTCGAGGCGCTCGCGGTTGAGCACCGCGGCGCGCCGCTCGAAGACCGCCGTGAAGAGCTCGCGCTTGCCGCCGAAGTGGTAGCCGACCAGCGCCACGTCCACCCCCGCCTCGCGGGTGATGTCGCGCAGCGAGACGCCGTAGAAGCCGCGCCGTGCGAAGAGCTGCTCGGCGGCATCGAGGATGCGCTCGTTGCCGGGGCGGCCGGCGGTCCTGCGGGAGGCTTTGTGCATCGGGGACAGATGTTGAATATATTCTCAACACTTGTTGAATGACAGCTGCGGGGGAGTGCATGGCGGCAGCGGAATACTGGTTCGACAGTGAGGAGGGCCTGAGGCTCTTCAGCCGGGTCTATCCCGGGCCCGGCGCCGCGGCGCCCACGGTGCTGTGCCTGCACGGCCTGACGCGCAACAGCCGCGACTTCGAGGATCTCGCCGGGCATCTCGCGCGGCTCTACCGGGTGATCGTTCCCGACGTGCGCGGACGCGGGCTATCGGCGCGCGATCCCAACTTCAACAACTACCAGATCCCGGTGTACCTCGCGGACGTGCAGCGCCTGCTGGCGGGGCTCGGAGCCGCGCGGGTGAGCATCGTCGGCACCTCGATGGGGGGTCTCATGGCGATGGTGCTCGCGGCCAGGCAGCCTGCCCTGGTAGCCGGCATCGTGCTGAACGACGTGGGCCCGGAGTTGGATCCCGCCGGGCTCGAGCGCATCCGCGGGTACGTCGGCAAGGCGCCGGCGGTGCGCGATTGGGCCGGGGCGGTCGCCGCGGTGCGGATGGTTTACGGCTCGGCCTGGCCGGGGCTGGATGATGCGCGCTGGGAGAAGATCGCGCGGGCGAGCTACCGTGCCGATGCGCGGGGCGTGCCCCAGCCCGACAGCGACCCGCTCATCGCCGAGCCGCTCAAGGACGCCTCCCGGGCGGCGCCGGACCTGTGGCCGCTGTGGGGGGCGCTCGCGAAGCTGCCGATGCTCGCGCTCCGCGGCGCGCACTCGGACATCCTGAGCGCGGCCACGTTCGAGCGGATGAAGCGGGAAAAGCCCGATCTCGCCACCGTGACGGTCGCCAATCGCGGCCACGTGCCACTCCTCGATGAGCCGGAGTGTGTGCAAGCGATCGATGAGTTTCTGGCGCGTCGTTGAAGAGCTGAGCCTGGCGCCGCCGTCCGCCCCGTTCGACTACTTCACCCCGCGCGCCCGTCGCGCACCCGCCTTGGGCAATACACGCGGCTTGCGTGCTCCGACGGCGCGCGCCGCCGCGCTCTTGGCGACCGCCTGGGTCTTGCGTGCCATGCGCGCCGCCGGTCGCGCATGGCGCGCGCCGGCCTTCGCCGGCTCCGGCGGAGGCGGGGAGCGCTTTGCCGGCGTCTTCCTGGCCGATGCAGCCTTGCCGGCAGGTGCGGATGATGCAGCCGCGTCGCCGGGGGTCACGGCCGCAGCCGCCGCGGGCTGCTTGCCGCGCCGGAAGCGCCCGAAACGCCCGCCGCGCTCGGGTGCGGCCGCAATCAGGGCCTTGCACTCCTCGAGCGTCAGGCTCTTCGGATCGCGCTCCTTCGGCACCTTGGCATTCTTCTTCTTGTCCGTGACGTAAGGGCCGTAGCGGCCGTTCAGCACCTGAATCCCGGCGTCGGGGAAATCGAGGATCAGCCGGGCCGCGTCCGCCTCCTGCTTGAGACGGATCACCTCGAGCGCGCGCTCGTGCGTCACGGTGTAGGGATCGTCTTCCTTGAGCGATACGTACTTCGCTCCGTACTTCAGATAGGGGCCGAAGCGGCCGACGTTGGAGACGATGGTCTCGCCCTGTGCGGTATTGCCGAGCGTGCGCGGGAGCTTGAAGAGCTCCATCGCATCGGCAAGCGTGATGGCATCCATCTTCTGTCCGGGCCGCAGCCCCGCGAAGCGCGGCTTCTCCTCGTCGTCCTTGGTGCCGATCTGCACGAACGGCCCGAAGCGGCCCATGCGCACCGTGATCGGCTTGCCGGTAGAGGCCTCCCTGCCGAGCTCACGCGCCTGCGCCACCTGCTCGCGCGTGACCGTCTTGTCGATCTTCTCGACCTGCTGGATGAAAGGCTTCCAGAACTTCGAGAGCGGCGTGGTCCAGAGCTCCTCGCCGCGCGACACCGCGTCGAGCTCGTCTTCCATCGCGGCGGTAAAGCCGTATTCGACGTAGCGATGGAAATGATGCGTGAGGAAACGATTGACGATCTTGCCGATGTCGGTCGGCACGAAGCGCCGGCTGTCCATCTCGACGTATTCCCGGTCCTGGAGCGTGGAGATGATCGAGGCGTAGGTCGAGGGGCGGCCGATGCCGTGCTCCTCGAGCGCCTTGACGAGGGAGGCTTCGCTGTAGCGCGGCGGCGGCTCGGTGAAGTGCTGCTCGGCCCTGAGCGCGGTGAGCGCCACCCGCTCGCCCTCATTCATGGGCGGCAGCACGTGATCGCCCTCCTCGGTCTTCTGATCGTCGCTGCCTTCCTGGTAGACCGCCATGTATCCGGGCTTGACCAGGGTCGAGCCGTTGGCGCGCAACAGGTGCCGCTGCGGCCCGTCGGCGCCTGCCAGCAGGTCGACCGCCACCGTGTCGAACAGCGCATGACTCATCTGCGACGCCATCGCGCGCTTCCAGATGAGTGAGTAGAGCCGATAGTGATCGTCCTCGATCTTGCCTTCGACGTCTGCGGGCGTGATCGCGGCAGATGTCGGGCGGATCGCTTCGTGCGCCTCCTGGGCGTTCTTCGACTTGGTCTTGTAGATGCGCGGCTCGTCGGCGACCTCGGCCTGGCCGTAGAGCCGCGCGGCGACTGCGCGGATCTCGGTTACCGCTTCGGCCGCGAGCGACACCGAATCGGTGCGCATGTAGGTGATCAGTCCGACGCTGCCCTCGCCGATGTCGAGTCCTTCGTAGAGCTGCTGCGCGAGACGCATGGTGCGGCGGGCGTTGAAGCCGAGCTTGCGCGCCGCCTCCTGCTGCAGCGTCGAGGTGGTGAAGGGCGGCGCGGGATTGCGGCGGCGCTGCTTGCGGTCGATGGCGAGCACGCTCAAGACCGGCTCGGCACCGGCGCCGCGGGCCGCGGCGGCGACGCCGCGCTCCACCTCGCGCGCCGCCTTCTCGTTGGTGAAGGAAAACTGCTCGACCCTGGCGCCACGATACTCGAGCAGCTTCAGGGGGAAAGCCTGGCCTGAATGCGTGCCTTCGCCGTCGATGGTCCAGTATTCCTGGGCCTTGAAGGCTTCGATCTCCGCCTCGCGCTCGCAGATCATGCGCAGCGCCGGACTCTGTACCCGGCCGGCGGAGAGGCCGCGGCGCACCTTCTTCCACAGCAGCGGCGAGAGGTTGAAGCCGACGAGATAGTCGAGTGCGCGGCGCGCCTGCTGGGCATTCACCAGCTCGAGCGACAGATCGCGGGGCTGCTCGACGGCGGCGCGGATCGCATTCCTGGTGATCTCGTAGAACACCACGCGACGCACGTCCTTGCCGTTCAGGTCGCCGCGCTCGCGCAGGATCTCCTTCAGATGCCAGGCGATCGCCTCGCCCTCGCGGTCGGGGTCGGTCGCAAGATACAGCGCGCGGGATTTCTTCAGGCTGCGCGCGATCGCATCCACGTGCCGCAGGTTCTTCTCCAGCACCTGGTACTTCATCGCGTAGCCGTTGTCGGGGTCGACCGCACCCTCCTTGGGCACGAGGTCGCGAACGTGTCCGTAGGATGCGAGCACGTCGAAGTCGCGGCCCAGATACTTCTTGATGGTCTTGGCCTTGGCCGGCGACTCGACTATGACGAGGTTCTCTGCCATGTAGTGAAAAACGCCTCAGCCTGAAACGAAAAACCGCGGACGAGCCGCGGAGCTGACTGGGCAGGAGGCGGCGAGGCGCGTCAATGCGGCCAGCTCGTGGGGTTTTCGGACACGAGCCCATCGAGACGCTCGAAGGCGAGCTCCTGGCCGGGCTGACTCGAGAGCACCATCAGCACCACCCACTTCAGCTGCTCGGTGTCGGGCTCGTCGGCATCGAGCGCCAGCATGCGCTCGATCACGATCTCGCGCTGCTGTGCGTTAAGCACGCCGAGGCGCTCGAGGGTGAGGAGGAAGCCGCGGCAGTCGGTCGAGAGCCTGTGGAGCTCGCTGTCGGTGAACACCCGCACGCCGGCGATCGCGGCATCGCCCGCCTGCGCGGGCAGCGGCGGACGCTCGTGTCCGAAGGCGAGCTCGGTGAGCCAGTCGAGCGCACGCTCGACCTTGGCCGGCGTAAAACCCGCGCGCTCGAGATCGCGCGCCAGGTGCTCGCGCTGCGGCACTTCCGGTGCATCGGCGAGCATGTACCGGTCGAACACGTAGATCAGGATGTCGAGAATGCTGCCAGTCATTGATTCAAGGTATACGGCCAAAGCGGCCGCCCGGGAGAGACGCCACGCGCCCTTCGAGCTCCAGAATCAACAGCATGGAGGCGATCGATTCGTTCGGCAGTTCGGTGCGCGCGACGAGACTATCGATCGTCGCCGGCTCAAAGCCGAGGGCATCTAACAGCATTTCATACTCCTTGTCCAACACGGCCGCCGTCTCGCTCCCGTGCGCGCGCTCTGCCTGCGCCTTCGTAAGTGGTTCTTTCGAAAACAAAAAATTGAGCTCGGTCAGCACGTCGGCGGCTTCCTCCACGAGCTTGGCGCCCTGGCGGATGAGTTGGTGGCAGCCGCGCGAGAGCGGACTGTGAATGGAGCCCGGGATGGCAAACACCTCGCGGCCCGCCTCGCCCGCGAGGCGCGCGGTGATCAGGGAGCCGCTCTGGCGTGCGGCTTCGACGACCAGCGTACCGAGCGTGAGGCCGGCGATGATGCGATTGCGCAGCGGAAAGTTCTCGCGGCGCGGCGCGGTACCCGGCGGGAATTCGGACACGAGTGCGCCGCAGGCGCGGATACGCGCGGCGAGCTCGCGGTGCGCCGCCGGGTAAACACGATCGAGCCCGGTGCCGAACACGGCGATGCTCGCACCTGCGCCGCGCAGGGCTCCCTCGTGGCTCGCCGCATCGATTCCCAGCGCCAGCCCGCTCGTCACGGTCAGTCCCGCGCGTGAGAACCACGCGGCGAACTCGCGCGCCGTCGCAGCTCCCGCGGGCGTGGGGCTGCGCGAGCCGACCATCGCCAGCTGCGGCGAGGAGAGGATCGACAGCGAGCCGAGCACATAGAGCGCCGCCGGCGCCGCCGCAGCCTGCCTGAGCAGCGGTGGGTATGCCGGATCGGTCGCGAGCACGATCGTGGCGCCGGAGTCCTCGAGCCAGGCGCGATCTCTGGCGAGGGAACGCTCGTCGGGCGCAATAAGAAAGGAGCGTGTGCCTGGCGGCAACTCGACGCCGCCGCTGCGCGCGCCGCGCGGCGCTTCGGTCAGGTCGCCGCCGGCCTGCGCGAGGAGCGCTGCCAGCGAGTCGGCCGTGAGTCCCGGAGTGCGTGCGATGAGGATCCGTGCGGCCAGGTCGTCCATGACGCGCGAGCATAGCAAGGCGCGCGCAGCCCCCGGGGGGGGTGCGCGCCTTACGCTTCAAAATGCCTGATTTTGTGCGGCCTGCCGGCTCGAGGTCAGGGGTTGTGCACGACGTCGAGTCGATGGATCGCGTTCGAGGCGCCGACGATCAGCCCGTAGCTCATCCGGTCGAAGACCCGGAAGACGAGCACCGTGCCGCTGCGCTCGTCCGGGAGCCTGACTTTCGGAGCAAACGACGAGCGGCTGTTGATCGAGGAGCCGCGGGTGCTGCCGCCATGATAGAGGTCGCTGACGACGTCGCCGGCCGAATCCACCGCGAGCACGTTGCCGGGCTCGAGGCCATGGCTCTTGCCGCGGTTGATCGCCACGACCGCGAACTGTCCGACGAGGTCGGTGCCGTTGACGATGGCGATGATGCGGCCGCGAACCTCGCTCGCAGGCGCGCGCAGCGTGATGTTGACCGGATTCGGCTCATCCGTCGCCATCACCAGACGATCGCCCGCCACGGTCTCCTGCGCAGGCTCGATGAGCACTGCCTTGGCAGGGTTGCCGGCGCGCTCGACCAGCGCGGTGGCGGTGTAGATGCCCTCGTAGCCGAGCAGTGAATTGTCGTCGGGATCGCGCAACTCATCGCCGACGTGAACGACGGAATAGCGCGCGTTCTGCCCGGCGTTGAGATTGCTGACGTAGACCTCGTTGTTGGAGCCTGCCACCTGGTGCATGTCGCGGAAGGCGAGCACGTAGGGCGCGGCCTTGATCTGGTCCTTGCTGAGCAGCGTCGGATGCGAGAGGAATCCCTGGATCGAGGAGTAGGGCAGCGTCGGGATGGCGTTGACGAGGGGCGCGCTGCGCAGGCTCGGCTCGAGGCGCGCATCGGCGCGCGCGGCCCCGTACTGCGCGACCGACACCTGCGGACTGCCGTCGCTGCCGTAGGCCAGCGCCAGCGTGTCACCGGGATAGATCAGGTGCGGGTTGGGAATCTTCGGATTGATGATCCAGACCTCGGGCCACAGCCACGGGTCCTTGAGGAACATGTTGGCAATGCCCCAGAGCGTGTCGCCCTTCTTCACCACGTAGCTCTTAGGCGCGGTGGGGCTCACGGCACTCGCAGGTACCGGAGTGCTGGCCGGCTGCGCAGATGGCTCGCTGCCGGCAGCCTGGATCGCGGCCTCGGTGGCGGTCATCTGCGGCGCCGCAGCCGTCTCCGCTGCCGGTGCGCTGCTCATCGCCGCAGGGGGTGCCGGCGGGGCCGCAGCGGCCGCATGGTGACGGAACATCGAGCACCCCGTGAGCGTGAGCGACACGGTGGCGAGGCCCGCTGCGAAGCGAGCTGCAAGTACTTGATTAGAGACCATCCTCCGCTCCTCTTCCGACGAGGTGGGGCACACAAGCAGCGCCCAAGATTCTAATTGTTATACTGACACGCCGCCCGTTTGGCATATGAATTAATGTCAAACTTGTGCGCTGGATCACGGGGGCCGCCGCCCCCATATACCGCGAGATCATGGCCTTACGAACCATCCTGGAGTTTCCCGACCCCCGGCTGCGCACCCGCGCCCAGCCGGTGACCGAATTCGACTCCGCACTCGGGATCCTCATCGACGACCTGTTCGAGACCATGTACGCCGCCCCGGGAATCGGGCTGGCCGCGACCCAGGTCGATGTCCACAAGCGGGTGATCGTGGTCGATGTCTCCAAGGACCAGACCGGGCAGTTGGCGCTGGTCAACCCGGAGATCCTCTCGCGCGAGGGAGAGGCGAGCACCGAGGAAGGATGCCTCTCGGTACCCGGCATCTTCGACGATGTGAAACGTGCGGCGAAGGTGCGCCTGCGTTACCAGGACCGCACGGGCGCCACGATCGAGGGCGATTACGACGATATCCTCGCGGTGTGCATCCAGCA
>DASQGK010000020.1:0-4487 GCA_035632655.1 Steroidobacteraceae bacterium
TTGCAGGAGCGTGCGCCGGGCGATGTCCTCGGCCAGCTCCTCGATCGAGACGCCGGCCTTCACGCGCCGGACGTTCGACTGGGACAGAACAAGCTTGTTGAAGGGGATGTCGCGCGACGACGACAGGGTGATCTTCTGAACCGCAGGTGCCATCGGAATGGTCTCCGCGACGGGCGCCGAAAGACTCTCTCTCGGCTTCCAACCCGTCACGAAGACCGGCGCAGCCCTCTTCCTCTGGAACGCCGCAGACCCGCCGAGCCGGAGATGTGCATTCACGCAAATCCGGTTTTGCGTGACGGCCTGCTCACTGCCGCAACTTACACGCATCACGCGGCCGCCCGCCCGTTTGCGGTGGAGGCCCGCGCGTCGTCCCCAGGAAGAAAGGCGAGGAGGAAGTCTGCGGCTTTGCTCGCCTGCGAGGCGGCGCGGACGATGGCGCGGTTGTCCTCGCGCAGCACGTCGAGCCAGGACCCGATGTAGTCGGCATGGCGTACGGTCGGCACGATGCCGAGCGAAGCGCAACAAAACGCGGCATTCATCTCGGCGACCAGCTCTTCAAACGCATACTTCTTGGAGCCGAACGAGCCCGAGAGATCGCGATTGAGACGGTGCGGGGCGCCGCTGGCGTGACCGAGCTCATGAAGCGCCGTGCGGTGCCAGTTGATCGGCTCGAAGTAAGCTTGCGGCGGCGGGACTTGCACATAGTCGTGCGCGGGCATGTAGAAGGCCCGGCTGCCGCCGATGCGGAAGTCGATGCCGCTCGCCTTGATTAGCGCCTCGACCTTGGGCTCGATCAGCCCAGGCTCCGGCGGCGGCGCGGCGACCACGAGATCTTCCGGCAGGCCTTCGCATTGCGCCAGGTTGAAGACGGTGAAGCGCTTGAGGAACGGGATCGCTTGCGCTTCCTCGCCGGTCTCTTGCGCCCGTTTCTTCTCGTCGTCCGAAATGAAGCGGTCGGCATAGACGACGGTGGTGCCGTGCTCGCCTTTGCGGACGTTGCCGCCGAGGCCGAGGGCCTGGCGAAACGTCAGCCAGCCCTGGACCGGGAAGCCGTGCTCGATCACCGAACCCCAGAGGATCAGGACGTTGATCCCGGAATAGAACCGGCCGGTGCTGGCGTTCTTCGGCATGGCGAGCGGCGCCTTGGCCGCCGCCGTTCCCCAAGGCTGGACCCATGGCACGCGGCCGGCCTCGAGTTCGGCAATGATCTTGGTGGTGATTTCATCGTAGAGGCTGGTCCGGCTGGCACCGGACCGAGCGCGAGCGGCGTCTTTGGACATCGCGGATCTCCGCGACGGGCGCCGCGAGCCTCTCTCGCAGCCTCAAACCCGTCATGGAAACCCGTCCGCACTCTCACTCTCGGGGCGTTGCGGGGTGTCCCCGCAGAAGGGGTCGGCCGAGACCACAGGCTCGGCCGCAGGGGAAGGCCTTCCCCGAAGGCATTTGAAGTGGTGCCAATTATCGTAGTCTGGCTACGATTCAGGCGCCTATTCCAAGCTTGCCGGAATTTGGAATCGTCCATATAATCGTAGTATGGCTACGACCCAACGAGACAAGCTAAATAAGCTCTACACCCATCTGGCGCCTGGGACCCCGCTCACGTCCGAGGACCTTACCGCCCTCGGAATATCGGCCGACCTGGCCGTCCACTATGTCCGGGCGGGATGGCTCGAGCGGCTGGCGCGCGGCGTTTATTGCCGTCCCAACGATCCGCCCGCCTTGCACCCGAGTATCGCGCTATTGCAGCGACAATTCGAGGGGCTGCACGTCGGCGGCAAGTCGGCGCTCGACTGGCACGGCATCCGCCAATACGTGGCCCAACGCCCCGTCCTTCATCTCTACGGCTGGAAGGCCGGGCGCCTCCCGGAATGGTTCACCCAACGCTTCCCGGCTGAGTACCACCGCAAGCGCCTGTTCGACGAGCGCCCCGATGTGCCGCTGCATGTCCGATCTTTCGAGGATCGCAAAGGCGCGCCGCTGGTCTCGGCGCCCGAACGCGCGCTGCTCGAAGTTTTGAGCGAGGTCGGCGTCCGCCAGCCGCTGCAGGAAGCGCGAGAACTGGTCGAGAGCAGCTACAGCCTGCGCGCCAACGTGCTGCGCGATCTGCTCAAGCGATGCGCCAGCGTCAAGACCGTGCGCCTCTGCCTGCAGCTCGGTCGCGAGCTCTCGCAGCCTTGGTTTGGCAAGCTCGATCAATCGCAGTTGCCCAAGGGCAGCGACCGGCCCTGGGTGTCCCGCTCGGCCGACGGGCTTCTGGTGCTGAAACCGTGAACCAGGTCTATCTCGACAGCGCACGAGTTCTGACGCGCGTGGCGCCGCTGGTGCTCGTCGATGACACGTTCGCGCTGAAGGGAGGCACGGCGATCAATCTCTTTGTGCGCGATATGCCGCGGCTCTCGGTCGATCTCGATCTGGTGTTTCCCGACCACATGGTGCCGCGCGCGGAGGCGCTGAAGCGCATCAACGAAGCCGTCCGGCAATCCGTCGCACGCCTGAACAAGCAAGGTTTTCAAACCCACGCACCGGCTTCGGCGGATGCCGGCGAGACCAAGCTGCTGGTGCGCCAGGGCGCCATCCAAGTGAAGATCGAGGTCAACTTCGTCATGCGCGGGACGGTCAATCCGGTGCGCATGGCATCGCTGACGCAGACCGCACGCGACACGCTGCAGGCGGATCTCGAAATCCCGGTCGTCTCGTTCGAGGATGTGTATGGCGGCAAGCTGGTGGCGGCGATGGACCGGCAGCATCCCCGCGACCTGTTCGATGTCATGCAGCTCTTCGCGCACGAGGGGATCACCCCCGGCGTTCGCCGGGCCTTCGTCGTCTATCTCGCGAGCCATAACCGGCCGGTGCATGAGGTGCTGTTTCCGACGCTGCGCGATATCCGCCAGGAGTTCGAGAACAATTTCGCAGGCATGACCGTCGAGCCCGTGGAGCTCGAAACGCTTCTGGCCGCGCGCAAGCAGATGGTATGCGAGCTCCAGCAGGGGCTGACGAAAGATGAGCGGCAGTTCCTGTTGTCGCTGGTCGCCGCCGAACCCGAATGGGCGCTGCTCGGCGTGCCCCATCTGGAGCAGCTCCCGGGCGTGCGGTGGAAGCTGCAAAATCTGGAGCGGCTGCGGAAGGCCGATCCCCAAAAGTTCGCCGAGCAAGCAGACGAACTGGCGCGGCTGTTCCGATGAGTGGTCGCCGAAAAGGCCAATTGCTCGCGGACACGACGCAGGAGGGAAACGCATGATCGAGGGAGCAAGACGCCTGTCGCGACAGCACATTACTGTGCGCGTGCCATGGCACGACACCGGCTGGACCGGCCATGTCTGCGCGGCACCCTGCGCCAACACGTCCTGCCTCGCGCTTGCCCGCATCGCTAAAGGCAAGCGACCGGATGAGGACAAGCACGCCGGCGAGGCCTTCGAAACCATGGCCGCGGCCGATCTCCCGCCGTGTGTTGAGGAGCGGGCCGGCTTCCTCTCAGGGCACGATCTCATCCTGAAGAAGGAGCATCCGTACAAGACGCGTAGCCCGGAAACGCATGGTCACTTCGGAGAGACGACGCTGCGGTTCGAAGCCTACTCGGCCGCATGTATCCCCTTTGGCTGGATGCTGCGACGGCAGGTGGAAGGTGACGAGCGGCTTGGCCTTGTCGGCAAGGCCGACGCGCTTCGGCTCGGCTATGATGCAGCGCGCGAGCCCGATCTGCCTTTCGACACGAGTTGGGTCCAGGACAAGCGCAATCAACTCGTCATGCTGGACACCTTCTTCGGCGCGCTCGAGCCGGAGGGATCGCTGTGCGTGTTTTACGCCAAGCGCACGCCGCTCGCCGAAGATCAGCGCCGCGTCATCGTCGGCGTAGGACGGGTTAAGGGCGTACACGACATGGCTCAACATCGCATTTCTCGCATTGGGGGGCGTTGCCGGTATGGCGCTTCCTTCGGACGGGTGGCCCCGCGATGCTGAGCATGATGAACAGCCGAGCCGAAACCGGTCACGCGCATCACGCGCACTGAGCTAAACCCGTGCAGCGCTCCACGCCGCCAGTCCATCAGGACGGGCCCACTGCTGCTTGAAAAGACCCTAGGCAGGCGTTACCTTCCCGCCTATGGCGCAGTCTGTCGCCCGGATGCTGCTTGCCCTCATCGTCGCCCTTGCGGTCGCGATGCCAGTCAGCGTGCGCGCTATGCCGATGACCATGTCAGGCAGCAACATGGCGGGAATGGCGGGCGATCAGCCCTGCCAGAATTGCCCTGAACAACAGCACGGCAACACTGCTCCGGACAAGATGCCGGGCTGTCCCGCGCTTGCCTGCATAACCGCTCCCGCGGTGCTTCCGATACCAGCGCTCCTGCAGGAGCGCATCGCCGTCCGGGCCGACCATGTTTGGCCGCCCGACGCGCGATTGGCCGGCGCCGACCCGGCACCTGACCCGTTCCCACCTAGACCCATCGTCCTCGACTAACCCGCCTGCCGGCTGAAGACCGGTTCGCGGG